>NZ_JACIXG010000079.1 GCF_014360585.1 Nocardioides sp. | reverse complement strand
GCGCCGGGGTCGGTGTTGGAGTCCTTCGTGTAGGGGTAGGTCATCCCGCCGGCCAGAGCGTCCGAGCGAGCCTGGTCGAAACGGGCCGAGTAGTCGGCGTAGTCGGCCTTGGCCTGGGTGGTGACGCCCTCGCCACGCTCATACTCCGACTTGGCGGTGGCCGCGTTCTGCTGGGCCGTCTCCAAGGCGGAGGCGTAGTCGATCAGCGCGTTGCCAGCAGCACGGAAGCCGGTGCCGGCCTCGTACCAGCGGTTGGGCTCGCGGTCGTGGGCGTCGCGGAAGTTGTCGGCAGCGCGGCCGATCCAGCCCTCGGTGTCGATCTTGGTCAGGGCGTCGCCGGTCTGGTCGAAGAACCGTCCCTTGTCGGCGCAGGTCTGACCTCGCGAGCGGATCTCGCCGGGGTTGCCCTTGATGGTGAAGTCGGGCACCGGCTACTTCCCGTCGCCGGTGATGGTGAGGTCGGTGGCGGCGGACTTGGCCTTGGCCATCTCGGCAGTGCCCGTCTCGTTGAGCTCGATGTAGTTCATCGCGATCTTCCCGATGCGGCCGGACATCTCGCCGACGTCCTCGCAGAGGTTGTTCATACCGCGCTCCCAGCGGTCCTTGAACTCCTCGACCGCGCCCCAGACCTCCTCGGAGCCGCAGGCGTCCTCAGAGGGCACGAGGTCCTCGACGTCCTTGTCCTTGAACAGCTGCGCTGTCTCGGCCAGACCCTGAGCGGCCTTGGCCAGGGACTCCAGATCCACTTCGAAGTCGTAGGAGGGCATCGACCAGGGCCTTTCGAGTCTGTACCGAACCGCGTACGCCGGAGGACAATGTAGCCTCACGCTCGCCGGCACATCGAAAGAACCGGGGGAACCTGTGAACATTCAACTGACAGTGGGCCAGCAGACCGCAGCGGCCAAGCATGTCGAGGACAGCATCGCCGATCTCGAGAAGCTGCTGACCACTCTCTCCGGCAACATCGAGGGCGCGGTCCCGGGGATGATGGGCAGCGCCGCCGGCGGACTCGTGGAGTCGTTGCAGACCTGGTACGAGAAGGTCGGTGGGCTGGCGACCCTGATGCAGGAGTACGCCGCCGCGCTCCGTGACGTCGACGTCCAGCACGCCGCGACTCAGAACGACATCGTCCAGGAAGCCCACGGTCAGGCCGCGAACCTCGAGCAGCGACTGGGGACCCTCTGATGAGTGATAACAGCCTGATCGTCAAGGAAGCCAGCATCGAGGACCTCGAGACGACCCTGAAGCAGGCTGCCAAGGATCTGCGAACCTTCTTCACCGACCTGATGGACGAGGTCGATCAGACCACGTCGGGCTGGTCTGCCGAGACCGGGTCGAAGCAGGCCGCGGACCGGGCCGCGCGCAGGATGATCGATGCCTCTGGACGCGCCGCCGCCGTGTTGGAGACGATGGCGACCGCCGTGCACAACTACGGTGAAGAAGCACACGACATCGAGGTCAAGAACGTCGCGATCGTCGGATGATCGACTGAACCGAGGAGACGAAGATGCGGGCGATCCATCACTGGGACCTCTGGGTCGACGACTTCGAGACTGCCTCGGGCGAGTGGGGCTGGCTCTTCGGCGAGCTCGGCTGGGAGGCCGGCGAGAAGGGCCACTTCTGGGAGGCGCCGGACGGGACGTACGTCTTCATGGAGCACTCCACGGACCAGCACGGCGCCCAGGACCGGCTCCGCCCTGGCGTCAACCACATCGCGTTCATGATCGAGAGCCGCGACCAGCTCGACCGGATCCGCGCGGCGTCGACCGAGCACGGCTGGCACGAGCTGTACGCCGACCGCTACCCGCACGCCGGTGGCGACGAGCACACCGCGCTCTACCTGGAGAGCTCAGAGGGGTTCGAGGTCGAGATCGTGCTGGAGGTCGAGGACCTCACCGCCTGACCCATGCAGGTGGCTCGACCTGAGGCTCGAGTTGAGCCAAACGAAGGCGACGGGCATCTAGGGTGGGCAGAGTGGAGCTCTCGGTGAAGAACGCATCCCCGTCGCTGCGCTGGAAAGTCAGCGCCGTGGCCTTGGTCGTCCTCGGCTTCGTCGCGGTGTTCGGTCTAGGGACCTGGGCTGCCATCCAGATCCTCCTCGACCCCGCATGGGCCGAGGACAAGTCGTACTCGGTGTCCTCGATCGGCCGGAACGCAGCAGTCGGAGCGGTCGTCGTCGTACTGGTCACGGTGATCGCGCGAGCAGGCTTGCGGATCCCGCTCGCGGAACAGGGGTGGCGGTGGCCTGCTTCCCCGGCGTTCGGTGCGCTGGGGGCCTTGGGGCTGGCGTACCTTGCCATGTGGGTGGGATTCCAGGCCTGGCACGCGGTCGACCGCTTCTTTCCGCAACGCGAGGTGTCGGTGACGCCCAGCGACACCTCTGATGCTGACGTCTTCTCGGCGCTGTCCGCGGTGAATGCCGGCATCACCGAAGAAATCCTCCTGCTGGCCATCCCGATCGCGGTGATGACTCGTCTGAAGTGGCACGTCGGGGCGCAGCTGCTGGTGCTGATCGCGATGCGGCTGTCGATCCACCTCTACTACGGGCCGCAGGCGATCGTGCTCTGCGTGGTCTGGGTGCTGGGTCTGTGGCTGGTGTACCGCAAGGTGCGAGCCGTCTGGCCGTTCATCCTGGCGCACATCACCTACGACCTGGTCGCGGGGAACAGCGTCTTCCCCCGAGAAGTCCGGCTCGGCCTCGCCGCACTCTCGATCGCCCTGTTGATCGTGGGTCTGGTCGCCGCCGTGACCTGGGGTGTTCGCTCGATCAAGGCGGGCGGCAAGCGGAAGGAAGAGCCTCTTCCGAGCTAGTCGGCCCTCGGATCGCCGTCTTCGTCGCTGTCGTCGATGATGTGCATGGCGGCTTCCTCCGCGGTGGCGCCCGCTCCGTCGATGCCGGCGTCGATCCCGTAGACCTCGGACTCGGTGTCCTCACCGGTCCCGCGGTCGGGGTCGATCAGGCGGCCCGCTCGCTTGTCGCCGACCTCGCGGCCGTCGGGGTCGTCGCTCTCCTCGGCGTCGTCGTACTCGACCGCGTAGGGATCGGGCTCCGGCACCTCCTGGTGGCGGCGCTGGTCGATGCACTCCCGATGCTCCTCCTCCCACGGCGTGTTGCCGTAGTCGGTGGAGTAGCGGTCGGCGGTGACGATGCCGTGGTCGAGCTCATCGCGCACCTCACCTTCGAGGACGTCTCCGGAGAGCGCGTCCTCGCCGGTGATCTGATCCTCGTCGTCGACGCTGTAGTCGCCGTAGTTCTCGCGCGATTCGCTCACTTGAGTCTCCTCATCGGCCTGCATTGGGGTCATCGATGTCCCCTTCGGTAACGTTAACCCGGTCCGGTATGGAGTGGAACCGGACGAAGACACACGACGCGGGGATCGACCGAGGGAGCAGACACAGATGGCGCCTCGCGCCCGATTGGCTGTGGCGGCTGTTGCCGTACTTGCCGGCTCTTCGATCGCGCTCGGCGTGATGCCTGATTCGAGCGGCCCGTTGGGGTCTTTGGGGACTTTGGCCGGCGGCGCTTTCGCGCGTGTCGTCAACGCTCCTGCCGAGGGCGTGGTGCCCCCGACGCCAACCGCGACGCCGGAGTGGGCGGCTTCCTCGACCAAGCCCAACGTCCTCATGGTCACGGCGGACGACCTGGCCTATGAGGATCTGGAGTACATGCCCCACGTACGCAGCCTCCTGGCCGACCAGGGCACGACGTTGACCGCGGCGATCGCACCCACGCCGATCTGTGTGCCGGCCCGCGCGTCGCTGCTGACCGGGCAGTACTCCCACAACCACGAGACCGTGACCGTCAACGGCGAGCGCGGCGGCTACGCGTCGATGGACCATACCGGCACGCTGCCCGAGGCGATGCAGGAGGCGGGGTACGACACCCTCTTCACCGGGAAGTACCTCAACGGCTACGGCCTGCGCGGGACGGCCAAGGACGTGCCGCCGGGGTGGACCGACTGGCGTGCGACGACCGACATGTCGACCTACAACTTCCTGCATCCGCGGATCAACCACAACGGCAAGCTCAAGGCCTATCACCGCTACACGACCTACGTCATGCGCGACCAGGCCAACGAGATGATCTCGGCGCCCGAGCGCGCCGACAAGCCGTGGTACATGTGGGTCAACTACGTCGCCCCGCACCACGGTGGGCCGGGGGAGAAGGACGACCCGGAGAACACCGGCACCCCCATGCCGGCCGCCGAGGACAAGCACTCCTTCGACGGCCTCGAGCTGCCCGACACCCCCAACATGTTCCGTACGCCCACCGACGTGCCACCGAACTCGCCATCCCGCAGGAGCTTCGACGCCCAGAAGCGCGCCGAGCTGCGGATCGCCCACCAGCAGCGCGTCGAGTCGATCCAGGCCGTGGACCGAGCGGTGGCCAGCCACGTACACCGCCTGCAGGCGACCGGGCAGATGGACAACACCATCGTCATCTTCTCCTCGGACAACGGCTACACCACCGGTGGCCACAACATCGAGGGCAAGCTGAGGCACTACCAGGAGACGCTGCGGATCCCGGTGGTCCTGCGTGGGCCGGGGATCCCGGCCGGGCGGTCCCTGTCGACCGGTGTCGGCAATCCTGACCTCGCCACGACGATCATGGCCGTCGCCGGCGCCGAGCCCGGACGTACCCAGGACGGGGTCAACATCATGCCCTGGCTCAACGCCCCGGCACAGGACCGGGTGATCCCGCTCTCGGCCTGGCGCGTCAGCGACGGTCACAAACAGCTCTACTCCGGGATCCGCTTCGGTGACTGGACCTACGCCCGCTACCCCAACGGCAGCGAGGAGCTCTACAACATGGCCGAGGACCCCTACCAGGTCCGCTCGCTCGCGCTGCTCCCCGAGTACGCCGACGACCTGGCCGAGCTGCGCGCCCTCGACAAGAAGTACGCGAAGTGTGCCGGAGACACCTGCCCGAAGGAGTTCTACCCGGCCGGCTGATCAGCGGCGCACCGGAAGCCCAGGTTGCCCGCGGTCGAGTCGGGCGGACTGCTGGAGCGCGCGGAGAGCCGGTAACGGTGACAGTAGGAGTCGTGGCAGAGGTAGGAACCGCCGCGCATCACCCGGGTCAGGCCCTCGGCCGGGCCGCGCGGGTCGGCGGTGGCGCCGGAGTCGACGAGGTCGGCGTAGTAGGTCGGCGAGAACCAGTCCGCGCACCACTCCCAGACGTTGCCGATCATCTGGAACAGCCCGAAGCCGTTGGGATCGTACGTCCGCACCGGAGCGGTCGTGACGAACCCGTCGTCGGCGGTGTTGGTGTCCGGGAAGGCTCCCTGCCAGACGTTGGCGTGGTGGGTGCCGTCCTGCTCCAGCTCGTCACCCCACGGGAACCTCGATCCGGCGAGGCCGCCGCGGGCGGCGTACTCCCACTCGGCCTCGGTCGGCAGCCGGGTCCCGGCCCACTCGCAGTAGGCCAGGGCGTCGTCGTGGGAGACGTGCACGACGGGGTGGTTGCCCCGGCGGCCGACGTTGGAGCCCGGGCCCTCAGGCGCCCGCCAGGTGGCGGCGCGGACGCCGAGCCACCAGGGCGCTTCCGGGGAGCGGCCCAGCACGTCGCGTGGGTCGCCCTCGAAGGCGAGATGGAAGACGGCCGAGAAGCCCTCCCGCTCGGCGGTGGTGACATGGCCGGTCGCCTTGACGAACCGGGCGAACTCCTCGTTGGTCACCGCGGTCGCGTCGAGCCGGAAGCCGGGCAGGTCGACCAGGTGCACGGGGCCTTCGCCGTCGGCCTGGTAGCCCTCGCCGAAGGAGTCACCGGCTGCGTACGTCCCACCGGGGAGGTCGACGAGCGTCCGGCGGCGCTTGCGGGGCAGGGCCGGCGGGCGCAGCGCCGGGTCGGGGCTGGGGCCGCGGGTCGCGCCGAAGGTCAGGTCGGAAGGCACGACCACAAGCCTACGAGCCGGGGTAAGCCGCCTTCAGGCTGCCCGCGCTCGCGACGATCTTCCCCTTCTTTCCCGTGACCAGGAGGCCGGGCGTGCGGGCCTTGCCGTTGCCGTCGGCCTTGATCTCGAGCGAGCAGGTCGGCTTCTTGGCGGCGCACTTGAAGTCGCCCGTCGGACGGTAGGTCACCGTCAGCTTCTGGTTGTCGGACAGGCCCTCGACGTGCGCCGCCATGTAGGTGCACTTCGGCTTGTCCTTCGGGCATGAGCGCGCGATCTTGCGCCACTCCATCCGGGCCGCGGCCGCCTTGCCACAGAGGTCGGCGGGCTCGCCCGTGCGGACCGTGCCCCAGGCGTACGTCACCTTGGTGGTCGCCTGCACGCAGGCCTCGGCGCCGCCCTTGGCGACCGGCAGGGTGTAGATGAGCTCCGGGTCCTCGCCGGAGGTCGGCTGCGCGGTGCCGTCGTCGAGTGAAGCGATGCCGGCGGCGACGGTCGGCGCGGTGATCTTCAGGGTGACCTGGCGGTAGCCTGCGGCCGCGGCGCCGCTCGGCGCCCCGGGTGTGCGGGCGTAGCAGCTGTCCAGCGCGGTGATCGCGGCGACGTTCTTGGCGGCCAGGTCCTCGTCGGCGAGGCGCAGGTTGGTGACTGCCAGGACTCCGGCGATCGCGGGGCGGCCGACCTTCCGCAGGCAGCGCGGGTCGTCGAGCGTCCAGGCCTTGGCGACCTGCCCGCTCCAGCCGGCTGAGTCACTGTTGGAGCCGCCGTCGGCGCAGTCGAGGAGCTCGGCGTACCACTGCGAGCCGAGCGCCGAGGGCCACTCGCCGGTGTAGCTGAAGCCGCTGCCGGTCTTGGTGATCACCCCTGCCTCGGCCAGCCCGGTGCTGCGCTCGTCATCGACGACGGCCTGCGCGGCGCAGCGGATCTGCTCGGGGTCGGCCCAGGAGGGAGTGTCGCCGGCGAGGCTGAGGACGCGCGCCACCTCCTTGTCGTCGCCGCGCAGCGGGCCGATGACGCCGGTGAGATAGGCCCACGTCGTCGTGCCGAGGAAGGCGACCGCCATGAGCGTGCCGATGACCGTGAACCAGCGCAGCGCCAGACGTACGGCCCGGCCCCGGTCTCGCCGCCGCCGTGGCAACGGTGGCAGTCCGAGTCGCCGCCGTCGGGCGTCCTCGGCCGCCGCGTTGGCGAGCTCGGTCGGTTTCGGGCGTTGCTGAGCGCTGTTTCCGGTGGGGTCGGACATCTCACTCTTCCTCGAGAAGGGTCAGCGAGGATCGTAGAGGGTCGTCTTCTTGATACCCCCTGCCCTCCCTCGTTGGGACGATGGCAATGACAGGCATCCCGGTCATATGACTGGAATTCCAGTCATATGACCGGTAGGGTGTTCCTATGATGATCGGGCAGCCTTTCGGAGGCGTGCTTCCCGGAGCGCGGGGGGCGGTCCTCGCCGCCCTGCTGCGCTCAGGTGATCCGCTGACCGGACGTCAGATCCACGCTTTGGTACGCAGCGACTTCAGTCTCTGGTCGGTGCAGGAGGCTCTCAAGGCTTGGGAGCAGATCGGCGTCGTCGAGTCCCGTCCTGTCGGTCCGGCGAACATCTACAGCGTCAATGGCGACCACGTCGCCGTCCCGCCGCTCCGCGCACTGGTTGATCCACTTGCCTCATTGACCGAGGTCGTCGCCGCGAGTGTGGGCGATCAGGTCGACGCGGTCGTGCTGTTCGGATCCATCGCGCGAGGCGAGGCCACGGCGGACAGCGATGTCGACCTGGCTGTCATTGCGCCGGAGGGATGGGACGGCCGCGTCGACCTCCAGAGCGCCGTACGGTCGCGACTCGGCAACGACTGTGACGTCCTGGTCCTCACCCCCGAGGAGTTCGCCGATCCCGGCGAGCCGGTGAACGCCGAGATCGCTCGCGACGGCGTTGCGCTCATGGGGCAGATGCCGCGTCGTCGCCGTGGAGTCGCGTAATGGTGAGCGCGGAGCAGTCGAATCACGCCAAGGCCTATCTGAGAAAGGCCGAGGAGTACATGGAGTCGGCAGAGGACAACCTTGAGTTGGAGCGCTACACCCCGGCGGCCGGCGACTCGATCCATGCCGGGACCAGCGCGAAGGACGCCATCGTCACCTCACTCGTCGGGACGACCGGCAAGAGCAAGGACCATGCCGTTGCCGTCAAAGAGCTCGGTCGCGTCCTCGCCAAGCGGCCGGACGGGGCCTCCGCGGAACGTTCGCTACGGGAGTTGGTGTCGGCGAAAGCAGAGGTCGAGTACGGGGTCGCGCTCATCGGTCATACGAAGGCTGAGGCGCTCGTACGCCGCGCCCGGTCTCTCGTCGATCTGGCGGTCTCGATCGTTCGGCTCGGACGCTGACTGGGTCTATCGCGCGAGGTCGTGTCGAAGGCGTACGCCGAAGTCGACGAGCTGTTGGAAGTGATCCCGCATCCCCGCGGCGGGCGGGTTCACCGGAACCTCTCCGAGGTGTTCCAGCGCTGCGTCGAGGAACATCACTGCGTCTTCCTCGTACTCGTCCGTTCGAAGGCGGTTCGTCCTGAGCGTCTCAACTGCCGCATCCCCCGCGATCAGGTCAGCTGCCGTGCACAGGGGAGCGGCTGTCAGGTCGCCGTCGCATCGGGCAAGCGAGAAGAGGACGTCGTCGGTGATCTCATCGGGGTCGCAGGCGAGGCTGAGTCAGGCGCCCATCACAACTGGCCGCCAATGCAGATGATCTGGAGCAACGCCGGTGACATGGGCCAGCAGGGCGGCCCGATCCGAAGGCTCAGCTGCAGCCTCGTGCCACGCATCGATGGTCAGCGAGCCGCCCCTCAGCAGCGCCCTCACTTGCGTGGACGTCGCCTTCCGTCCGACGCGAACCAGCTTTCTGTACGTCCTCTTGTCCAGCCAGGTCACGTTCGAACCCATCGTCTTCAGGTAGAACGGCGCAACGAGTCGTCGCTCCACCCGTCGCAGGTTCATCGCGTCCCGTAGAGGGTCGTCCGCTCTGCGACAGGACGGCCGATGCCTGCGCCGATCTCCTCGAGCTCGGCGACGGTCTTCGCCGATCCGTGCTCGGAGCCGGCCATCCGCGAGATGGTCTCCTCCATCAGGGTGCCGCCGAGGTCGTTGGCTCCGGCCTGGAGCATCGCCCTGGTGCCGTCGACGCCGAGCTTGACCCAGCTCGTCTGGATGTTGTCGATGCGGCCGTGGAGCATGATCCGGGCGAGCGCATGGACGGCGAGGTTGTCGCGCATGGTGGGGCCTGGGCGGGCTGCCCCGGCGAGGTAGATCGGCGCACTGGTGTGCACGAACGGGAGCGGCACGAACTCGGTGAGCTCCGCGTTTCCGTGCTCACGGGCCTTGTCCTGGATGCCGGCGAGGACGCGGAGGTGACCGACCCAGTGGCGTGGGTTGTCCACGTGGCCGTACATCATCGTCGACGTCGTCGGGACGCCGACGCGATGGGCGGTGGAGATGATCTCGATCCACGTCTTCGCGGGGAGCTTGCCCTTGGTCAGCACCCAGCGGACCTCGTCGTCGAGGATCTCCGCCGCCGTGCCGGGGATGCTGCCGAGCCCGGACTCGCGGACCTTGATCAGGAAATCCTCGATCGACAGGCCGGTGCGGGAAGTGCCGTTGACGATCTCCATCGGGCTGAACGCGTGCACGTGCATCTCCGGCACCCGCTGCCTCACCGCCTGGACGAGGTCGAAGTAGGCGGTGCTGGGGAGCTCGGGATCGATGCCGCCCTGCATGCACACCTCGGTGGCACCCAGGTTCCACGCCTCCTCGGCGCGGTCGGCGACCTGGTCCAGATCGAGGGAGTACGCATCCGCGTCCGTCCTCCGCTGGGCGAAGGCGCAGAACCGGCAGCCGACGTAGCAGACGTTGGTGAAGTTGATGTTGCGGTTGACGACGTACGTCACGGTGTCGCCGTTGACCTCTCTGCGCAGGTCGTCGGCGAGCGCGGTGACCTGTCGGAGCAGGTCGCCCTCGGCGGTCATCAGAGTCAGTGCGTGCTCGTCGGAGAGGTTGCCGGGGTCCTTCTCAGCTGCTTTGAGCGCCGCCAGACCCTCGCTGGTCGAGCCGCCGGAGCCGCTAGGCGGAGGCGTGTCGAGACCAACACGGTCCCCATCGGCGCTCGAGTCGACTGTGTTGGCTTCGACACCGGCTCGCTGGCGCTCGCCGGGCTCAACCAACGGTTGGCTGGTGGTCTTGGCTGCCTCCCGGACCGCGTCCCAGTCGCCGTAGACCGTCTCGAAGTCGTCGCGGCGGTCGTTGGTGCGTCCGGTGGTGTCGACCGAGGCGTGCAGATCGACGCGTCCGGAGGCGGAGAAACCGCCGTCCGGCTCCTGCCACGGGCGGCCCTCGGGCCGGACGCCGTCGATGGCCAGCCCGTCCTCGTCGGCGAGCGCCTCGACGTGGGACAGGACGCGCGGGTCGATCCAGGACTGACCGTCGCGCAGGGTGCCGGTGACGTACTCCGGGTGGACGGTCAGTCGCGGCCGCAGCGTGAAGCCGGCCTCGGCGCTCACCTGGCGCAGCGCGTCCAGCGAGGGCCAGGGCCGTTCGGGATTGACGTGGTCGGGGGTCAGCGGCGAGACCCCGCCCCAGTCGTCGATCCCCGCGCCGAGCAGCGCCCGGCACTCGTCGAGATCGACGAGGTTGGGCGGCGCCTGGACCCGGGCCTTCGGGCCGAGGACGATCCGGGAGACGGCGATCGCGGCCAGATACTCGTCGAGCCCCAGGTCGTCGACATGGCGCATCGCCGTCGACGGCTTCGCCCGGAAGTTCTGGACGATGACCTCCTGCAGCCCGCCGTACGCCTTGTGGACCTTACGCAGCGCGAAGATCGTCTCCGCGCGCTCGGTGAGCGTCTCGCCGATGCCGACCAGGAGCCCGGAGGTGAAGGGGATCGAGAGGCGACCGGCGTCCTCGAGCACCCGCAACCGCACCGCTGGGTCCTTGTCGGGCGAGCCGAAGTGGGCCTCGCCCTTCGTCTCGAACAGCCTGCGGCTGGTGGTCTCGAGCATCATCCCCATCGACGGGGAGACCGGCTTGAGCCGGTTCATCTCCTCCCACGACATCACGCCGGGGTTGAGGTGGGGGAGCAGCCCGGTCTCCTCGAGCACGCGGACCGCCATCGCGCGTACGTAGTCGAGGGTCGACTGGTAGCCGCGGCTCTCCAGCCACTCCTGAGCCTCCGGCCACCGGTCCTCGGGCCGGTCGCCGAGGGTGAACAGCGCCTCCAGGCAACCCAGCTTCGCGCCCTCGGCAGCGATCTCGAGGATCTCGTCGGGGCTCAGGTAGGGCTCGCGGCCCTCTCGCTCTGCCTGCCCCGGCGTCTCCACGAACGTGCAGTAGTGGCACCGGTCCCGGCACAGCTTGGTGACCGGGATGAAGACCTTCGGGGAGTACGTCACCGTCTCCGGTCGGCCCGCGGCGACCAGCCCGGCGTCGCGTACCTTGGCCGCGGCGGTCGTCAACCGGTCGAGGTCGTCGCCCCGGGCCGCCAGGAGAGCCGATGCCTCCGCCACGTCCAAGGCTGCGCCGCGTTCGGCCCGGGCCAGTGCCCGGCGGATCTGCTGGGGTGTCGGCTGCTCGCTCATCACGAGCAGCCTAGTAGGCGCCACCCAGTTGTCGAACTAGTTGTCGATCTGGGCGCTCGCGCCGGGGGCCGTGGCGACGAACTTGTCGTTCCAGACCTTGGGACCCGACCAGTCGACGACGGCGCCCTTGCCCTGACCGTCAGCGGTGCCCGGCCAGACGCACTCGGCGTTCTTCGCGTCCGAGCACTTGCCGCCGTTGCGGGTGAGCTTCACGTTGAACTGCTTGCCGGGCTGGAACCCCTCGAAGGTGAGCCGCCAGGTGTTGCACTCGACCTTCTGCTTCGTATAAGTCGGGTCAGTGCACTTGTCCAGCTTGACCCACTCGAGCTTCTTCGGCTCGGCCTTGCCGCAGACGTCGGCGTCGGTGGCCTTCTCTGTGCCCCAGGCGAAGGCGACGTTGGTCTTGACCGCGATGCAGCCCTCGACACCGCCCTCGGTGACCGCGAGCTCGTAGGTGGAGCCCTTGAGCTCCTCGTAGCTGCTGCTGCCCTTCTTGGCGATCTCGATCACCGACTCCCCGCCGGGAGCGGTGGGCTCCTGAACGTCGAAGTCGACCTGCATGTAGGCGGGCTTGGGAGTCACCTTGGCGCCGAGCGCGTCGGCCTTGACGTAGCACCCGTCGAGGGCCTCGACGGCCTTGTCCTTGGCCGGGCCGGCGGCACCGGGGTCGCCGTCCTTGAGGAGGGCGGTGACCGCGATCAGGCCGGCCATGGAGGTCTTGTCGACCTCCTTCTCCATGCAGCGGGTGTCGCCGACCTTCCAGTTGTCGCCGATCTCGGTCGACCAGGACTCGGTGCAGCCGAGCAGGCCCTGGGCGAAGTTCATCGCGTCGTCCGCAGGCCATTCGCCGGTGTAGGTCCAGTCGTCGCCCGCGTCCACGACGCCGTGGGAGCGCAGCTCGGCGGCGGGAACCTTCTCGACCAGGGATTCGGATGCGCAGGACATCTGGTCCTCGGTCGCCCACCCCGGCTTGGGCACGCCGCTGGCGATCGCCTCGGCAGCCCTGGCGTCGTCGCCGTGGAGACCGAAGATGCCGAAGCCCTGGGTGAAGATGCCGGCCCCGAGGAGCAGGACCGCGGCGACGCCGCCGCCGATGATGGCGTAGCGCTTCTTCTTGTCGCCGTCGTCGCCGCCCTGGCCGGCGCTGGAGTGGTGCGACGGCAGCCACTCGGGCTGGCCGCCTCCGGCGGTGCCGGCATTCGTCGCGGCAGCGGCCTTGGGTAGCCCCTTGCCGCTGTGCACGACCGTGGAGTCGGTCTCGTTGGCGAGCGGAGCGGGGGTCGGGGTGCCCTCGCCCGGACGCTTGACGATCGTCGGCTGTGCCTCGGCCTCGGGAGCCTTGTTGCCGGCCCCGGAGGTGCCGTCCGCGGTGGTGTCCCAGGTGACCCCGGGGCGGGAGCCGAGGTCGGCCGCGGCTGCTGCGGCGGCACCGCCGACGACAGCACCGCCGAGACCCGACTCCTCGAGCCGGTCGGCGGCCTTGTCGAGCGCCTTGGCGAGCTCGGCGGCGGTGCGGTAGCGGTTCTCCGGCTTCTTCGCCAGCGCCCGCTGGATGATCGGGTTGAGCAGGTCGGCGCCCGGCGTCGAGGCGGGCAGCCGCGGCACCGGGTTGTTGATGTGGGCGCTCATCAGCTCGAAGTCGCTGCCGGTGTAGGGGGCCTTGCCGGTCAAGCAGGCCCACAGCAGACAGCCGGCGGCGTAGATGTCGCCGGAGGCGGTCGCCTGCTCGCCCATGTGACGCTCGGGCGACATGTAGGGCAGCGAGCCCACCACGGACCCGGCCCGGGTCACGTTGGAGTCGCCCTCGGTCGCGATGCCGAAGTCTGTCAGGTAAGGGACGAGCTCGCCCTCCTGGCGCTCCCACAGGAGCACGTTGGAGGGCTTCACATCGCGGTGGACGACGCCGACACGGTGGGCGTCGAAGAGCGCGTCGCTGACGTCGCCGACCAGGCGCAGCGCGTGGACGGTCTCCAGCGGCCCCTTGGTCTTCAGCCAGCCGTGCAGGTCGCCGTCGGGGACGTACTCGGTGACGAGGTAGACAGTGCCCTCGACCTCGCCGTACTCGATGATCTGCACGATGTTGCGCGAGCGCAGCTTGGCCAGGATGTTGGCTTCCCGCTCGAAGCGGGTGATGAAGTCCTTGTCGACGGTGAGCGAGGGCAGCACCAGCTTGAGTGCCACCTTCCGGCGCAGCGCCGGGTCCTTCGCCTGGTAGACGACACCCATGCCACCTTGACCCAGGACCCGTTCGATCACGTAGCGACCGAACTGCTCGCCTTCCTGGGGGAACGCAACCATCGTTAGAACCTCGCCCTGATTTTCTTTACCCGATTCGACCTCTGCCGAAACCCTAGCGCCCCGTCAACGAACGTCGTGCGGCAACGCCACGGCCGAGACCGATTGTGCTGACCAATTCCTGGGGTGCTAGTTAGGCAACCTGGCGGTGAGCCCGTCGACCTCGGCGGTGAAACGGTCCTTCCAGCCCTTGGGCGCGGTCCAGTTGGTCCAGGTGCCGCTCGGCTTGGTGACGAAGGCCTTGTCGGAGCACGATCCGGAGGCCGAGCGGCAGTTGCCGCCGTTGAGCTTCAGCTTGATCGTGACGCTGGACAGGAGCTCATAGCCCTCGTAGCGGAGCGTCCAGGAGTTGCACGGGGCGTACCTCGGCTGGGCGCAGGACTTGTCCTTGGTCCACCACAGCCGGCGGTCCTTCGCCTTGCCGCAGGCCTCGTCCTCGCTGGTCTTGGTGGTGCCCCACGGATAGCTGATCGAGGCCTCGAAGGTGGCGCAACCCTCCTGGCCGCCTTCACGTACGGGGATGTTGACCTTTCCGCCGGTCACCGGCTTCCACTCCGAGGAGTCGGCGGACTTCGCCCGCAGGACCACCTCGCTGCCCTCGACGGCCGGCGCCTTGACCGAGAACTCGACGCCGAGCACGGCGGAAGTCGCGGTCGCGGTCGGTGCGGTGAGCTCATCGCTCACGTAGCACTCGTCCAGCGCCGAGACGGCCTTGTCGGCCTGCTTGGTGACGCCGGCGTCCTCGATCTCCATGGTCTGAGTGGCGATCAGGCCGGCCATCGCCGCTTCGTCGACGTCGCCGAGGCAGTCGGTGTCGGCCAGGGCCCACTCCTTGCCGATCGTCTTGCTCCAGTCGCCCGAGCAGGAGAGCAGACCCTCGGAGTACGCCGTCGCCTGCGGCCCGCGCCACGCGCCGGTGTAGGTCACGGTCTCACCGGTGACCTTGATCAGCCCGGCCTTGCTCAGGGCGTCGCTGCGCTCGTCCTTGACCAGCTGCTCGGCGGCGCACTCGGCGTCGCCCGCCGACGCCCAGGCCGGCTTCGGGGCGTCCGCGGAGATCGCGACCACCGCCCTCTCGTCCTCGGCGCTCAGCGGCCCGAACCCGAGGCGTCCGGTGAAGAACGCCCACGCGCCGGTCCCGAGCAGCGCGACGAGCACCACCGCGCCGGCGGCGCCCAGCCCGATCAGCAGCCCCTTGTTGCTCTTCTTCGGCTGGTGGTGCGGCGGCAGCCCATAACCCGAGGCGTACGCGGTCGGCGGCTGTCCCGGCGGCGGGCCGTAGCCACCGGCCGGTGCCACGGGCATCGCCATCGTCGGGGGCGGCGGGGGTGGTGCCGCCGGAGCCTGCCTTGGCGGACGGGACGGCGGCGGCTGGGTCGGCGGTCCGGAAGGCGGCGGAGACGACGGTGGCGGCGGCGGGGGCGGAGTCGCGGCAGGTGTCGTGGGCGGCGGCGGAGGCGGGGTGGGGCTCGAGCCGGGGATCCGGGTCGCGTCCGGGTCGACCGGGTTCGCCGGCTCAGGCGCCGGAGGTGGCGTAGGCCGCGGCGTACCGGGTCTCGTCTTGTCCTGGTCGTCTGGCCCCATGTCGCACGTCCTGCATGTCAGTGAAGTGAAGCGACCGGGCCGAGCGACCCGAGTCGTACGCACATCGTAAAGACACTTCGCTGAATTCGCAGCCGAGACTTCGGTACCAATCGAGGAACGCTTCTCAGCCGCCGCGGCAACGACTACGTCCAGGCGGTCAGGCCAGCCATTCCTTGACCTGGCTGATCGCGGCCGGGGCGTCCGTGCCGAAGGCCGGGGTCACCTGCAGGCTGGTCACGCCGGCCTCCTTGAACGCCGCGATCCGCTCCTTGACGAACGACTCCGGACCGACCAGGTTGCCGGCCTCGAGCCACGCCTCGGGCACCTCGGCCTCGGCGTCGCGCTTGTGCCCGTCGAGATAGAGGTCCTGGATCTTCTTGGCCTCGGCCTCGAAGCCGTACTTGACGGCCATGTCGTTGTAGAAGTTCTTGCCGCGCGCGCCCATGCCGCCGACGTACAGCGCGATCAGGCCGCGCATCGAGTCGCGGTGACGCTTGATCTCGTCGGGGTCGTCGGTGATCGCGAGCAGTCCGCCGGCGGAGATCTCCAGGGGCTTCAGGTCGGAGGAGCGCTTGGCCAGACCCTTGTCGATGGCGTCGCCCCAGACGTCGCGGGCCTTGTCGGGCAGGAACTGGAACGGCAGCCAGCCGTCGGCCACCTCGGCGGTCATCGCGACGTTCTTGTCGCCCAGCGCGGCCACCCAGAGCGGAGTGTCGGCGCGCTCGGGCTTGTTGAGCAGCTTGAGCGGCTTGCCGAGGCCGGTGCCCTGGTCGGCGGGGAGCGGGAGCTTGTAGAGCCCGTCGCTCTGCAGTCGCTCCCCGCGCAGCCCGGCGCGCAGCAGCGCGATGATCTCGCGGGTGCGCGTCAACGGCTTGTCGTACGCCACCCCGTGGAAGCCCTCGATGACCTGGGGACCGCTCGCGCCGAGGCCGAGGATGGCCCGCCCGCCGGAGACGTTGTCGAGACCGGCTGCGGTCTGGAGCAGTGCTCCCGGCGTACGGCTGTAGATGTTGAGGATGCCCGCCCCGAGCTCGACGGTCTCGGTCTTCGCGGCCAGGTAGCCCAACAGCGAGACCGCGTCGAAGCCGTACGGCTCGGCGACCCACAGCTGGTCGAGGCCCGCCTTCTCCAGGTCGACGACCTGGTCTGCGGTATCCCGCGGGTTGCCGAAGTAGGTCAGGGGCATCGCAAGCTTCATGCCGATGAGGCTACCGTGATCGTGTGACGGAGATCAGGTTCGGATACAAGGCTTCCAACGAGCAGTTCGCACCCACGGAGCTGCTGAACTACGGCGTGATGGCGGAGGAGCAGGGTTTCGACTCGGTCTTCATCTCCGACCATCTCCAGCCCTGGCGACACGACGGTGGGCACGCGCCGTTCGCGATGACGTGGCTCGGTGCGCTGGGCGCGCGCACGGAGCGGATCACCATGGGGACGTCCGTGCTCACCCCGACGTTCCGCTACCACCCCGCGATCGTGGCGCAGTCCTTCGCGACCCTCGGCTCGCTCTTCCCCGACCGCGTCGTGCTCGGGATGGGCACCGGTGAGGCGATGAACGAGGCGCCGCTGGGTGTGGAGTGGCCCGAGGGCAAGGTGCGCTTCGCGCGGTTCCGTGAGGCCGTGCGCGTCATCAAGAAGCTCTGGTCCGAGGACCGGGTCACCTTCGAGGGCGACTACTACCAGCTCGACCGGGCGACCATCTACGACAAGCCGGCCACGCCGGTCCCGATCTATCTCGCCGGCAGCGGTCCGGCGGCGACGAAGTACGCAGGCCGTGCCGGTGACGGCTACATCACCACCTCCGGCAAGGGCGCCGAGCTCTACACCGACACGCTGCTCCCGGCCGTGCGGACCGGCATCGAGCTCTCCGAGCGCAAGCCGGAGGACGTCGACATGATGATCGAGGTCAAGGTCTCCTTCGACCACGACCTGGAGCAGGCCATGGAGGCCACCCGCTTCTGGGGTGCCCTCGGGCTGACGCCGGAGCAGAAGCACTCGGTCGAGGACCCGGTGGAGATGCAGCGTCTCGCTGACGCGCTGCCGACCTCGGCGACCGCCAAGCGGTTCATCGTGTCGACCGATCCCGACGAGCACGTCGCCCGGATCAAGGAATACCTCGACATGGGCTTCACCCACCTGGTCTTCCATGCCCCGGGCCCGGACCAGGCGAAGTTCCTCAAGCTCTACGGCGAGGAGATCCTGCCCAAGCTCCGCGCTCTCGTCTGAGCTGAACCAGGGCCCCGGCCGGCAGACTCAGGCCGGGGCCCTGGGAGGACCGCCCCACATAAGCGATACGTCACGTGGACGAGTTGTGTTGCACCCGTTTGAGATCGGTTGTCGATTTCGTCTCCGGTGTGCTTGACGGGCCCTGAGAGCCCTAGGCCCTACGCTCACCTCTCATGAGCGTGATGGTCGACCCGTTCGTGGACGCTGCCGAGAAGCACCGGCGCGAGCTGAGGGTGCACTGCTACCGGATGGTGGCGAGCTTCGACGAGGCCGAGGACCTGGTGCAGGAGACGATGGTCAAGGCGTGGGAGCGCCGCGACCAGCTGACCGACCCCGAGGCCGTCCGGGCGTGGCTCTACCGGATCGCGACGAACACCTGTCTCGACTTCCTGCGTCGCAACGAGCGGCGCCCGAGGACGTACGCAGCGCTGCCGGGATTCGACCACGGCAACGGTGAGACCCCGGAGCTGCTGGAGTGGCTGCAGCCGTTCCCGGACGCCCTGCTGGAGCCGGAGCGGCCGGAGGACGAGGCGGTTGCGAGGGAGACGATCGAGCTGGTCTTCCTGACCGCGATCCAGCACCTGACCCCGCAGCAGCGGGCGGTGTTCGTCTTCCGGGAGGTGCTCGGCTGGTCGGCCGCGGACACCGCGGCCGCCCTCGACGTCACCGTCGCCACCGTGAACTCGCTGCTGCAGCGGGCCAAGCCGGCGCTGCGCCGGCACCTGCCCGAGGACCGCTCGACCTGGCGGACCGAGGGGCCGACCGAGGAGGAGCGCAAGGTCATCGACGCCTACATCGCGGCAGGGGAGAGCAACTGGCGTGAGGGCATCGCCGACCTGCTGACCAGCGATGCCGTGCTGACGATGCCGCCGAACCCGTTCTGGTTCTCGACCCGCCAGGCACTGCTGGACTTCGTCCTGCCCAACCTCGACCCGTCCTCTCCGACCTACCTCGGCGAGTGGTGCTTCATCCCGGCCGCCGCCAACCGGATGCCAGCGGTCGCGGGCTACGTACGCCGCCCGGGCACGACGATCTACCGGCCGCAGGTGCTCGACGTGCTCCGGGTCGTCGACGGCCGGGTCGCCCAGATCACCACCTTCGAGCCGCATCTCTTCCCCGCCTTCGGGCTCCCGCAGGCGCTGTCCTGAGGAGATTCCTGAAAAAATTTTGCGGCTCCCCGATGAGTCGCTGTGCCTGCGTACGTCCTATGGGCAGATCACGCACACCAGGTGTGTGAGGACAGCTCAGGAGACACCATGAACGCACAGCTTCAGGACCGCACCGCCGTCGTCTGGGGCGGCGCGGGCAGCATCGGCTCGACGACAGCCAAGGCCTTCGCCGAGGCCGGCGCCAAGGTCTATCTCGCCGGCCGCACCGAGTCCGCGCTCGCCGCCATGGCCGAGGAGGTCGGCGCCGCCGGCCACGGGGTCGTCGACGTCCTCGACGAGGAGGCCGTGGTCGCCTTCGTGGAGCGGGTCGTCGCCGAGACCGGCTCGCTCGACATCGCCTTCAACGTCGCAGACCGCGGCGACATCCAGGGGCAGACGCTGCTGGAGATCTCGACCGCCGACTACACCCAGCCCGTCGTACGCGGCATCACCGGCTCCTTCCACACCGCCCGCGCGGCCGCTCGGCAGATGGTGGCGCAGGGCCGCGGGGTGGTGCTCGCCCTCGACTCCGGCTCCGCGCGCGGCTCCGCGCCCGGCATGGGTGGGACGAGCGCCGCAGACGGTGCGCTCGACGCGCTGGTGCGCGACCTGGCCGCGGAGGTCGGACCCTCCGGCGTACGCGTGGTCGGGATCTGGACTGCCGGGATCACCGAGACCTTCACCGCGGAGAAGTTGGAGCGGGTCATCGGGACCCCGCTCCCGGAGGAGGCCCTCGACGGGATCCGGGCCAACCTCGACGACATGCGGATGACCAAGCGGTCGCCGCGGCTGAAGGAGGTCGCCGACACCGCGACGTTCCTCGCCTCCGACGGCGCCGGCGCGATCACCGGCACCTGGCTCAACGTGAGCAGCGGGATGTATCCCAGCTGAGCTGGATCGCCTCAGGTGCGCCAGGAGTCCCAGAGCTTGGCGTAGGAACCGCGAGCGGCGACGAGGTCGTCGTGGGGGCCGAACTCGGTGATCCGGCCACCCTCGACCACGGCGACGCGGTCGGCGTCGTGGGCGGAGAAGAGCCGGTGGGCGATCGCGATGACCGTACGTCCCTCCAGCACCGCGGCCAGCGACCGCTCGAGGTGCCGGGCGGCGCGCGGGTCGATCAGCGAGGTCGCCTCGTCGAGCACCAGGGTGTGCGGGTCGGCGAGGACGAGCCTGGCGAGTGCGATCTGCTGGGCCTGAGGTGCGGTCAGGGCGCGGCCGCCGGAGCCGACCTCGGTGTCCAGCCCCTCGGGGAGCGCCGCGACCCACTCGCGGGCGTCCACCGCCGCCAGGGCGTCGAGCACCTCGGTGTCGGCGGCCCCGGGGCGCGCCAGGACGAGGTTGTCGCGCACGCTGCCTGCGAAGACGTGGTGCTCCTGGGTGACCAGCGCGACGTGGCCGCGCAGATCGTCGAGCGGAAGGTCGACCAGCGGCACATCTCCGACCGTCACGGCTCCCGAACGCGGCGGATGGATGCCCGCGAGCAGCCGCCCGAGCGTCGACTTGCCGGCGCCGGAGGGGCCGACCATTGCCACCCGCTCGCCGACACCGACGTCCATCGAGATGCCGTGGAGGACATCGCGGCCATCGACGTAGGAGAACCTCACGTCGGAGGCCGCGATCTTCTCGTCAGCGGGCTCGGCGCCGGTGGCCACGCGGTCGTCGGGGACGTGCGCGACACCGAGGAGGCGAGCCAGGGACGTGTTGCCCATCTGCAGCTCGTCGAGGATCGAGACGATCCGGTTGACGGGGTCGATCAGCATCTGGACGTACAGCGTCGCCGCGGTCACGTCGCCGAGCGAGCAGACCCCCTGGGTGTAGAGCCAGCCGCCGAACATCAGCGTGGCGACGGTGGGGACGAGGTAGGAGATCTCCATCGCCGGGAAGAAGACCGTACGCAGGAACAGCGTGTAGCGCTCGGCACGGAACGAGGTCGCGATGTCGGCGTCAGCGGCCTCGATCCGACCGTTCTGGAGGCCGAGCGCCTCGACGGTGCGCGAGCCTTCGGCCGTCTCGGTGAGCGTCGAGTTGATCTGGGAGTAGGTGGCCGACTCGCGCAGGTAGCCGCCCTTGGCGCGGCGCAGATACCAGCGCAGGCCGATCACGAGCGCCGGCACACCGAGCAGGCACGGCAACGCGACCCACCAGCCGACGGTGAGCGCGGCGATGAGTGTCGCGACCGCGGTCAGGCAGGCGATCGTCCACTCCGGCAGCGCGTAGCGGATCGACCAGTTGAGCTGGTCGACGTCACGGCCGGTGCGGGTCAGCAGGTCGCCCGAGCCGGCGTCCTCGACGGTGCCAAGGGGGAGCGCCAGGGCGTTCTCGACGAACTCCTCGCGCAGCTCGGCCAGCACCTGCTCGCCGAGGACCTGGGAGAGGAACCGGGCATAGCGGGTGAGCAGCACCTGGACCACGAGGAACCCGGCCAGCAGGGCCAGCAGGAGGTCGACGTGTCCGGTCGTCGTGCCCTTCTCGACGGACTCGACCAGGTCGCCGATCAGCCGCGGCGGCGCCAGCGCGGCGCCGGCGGCGAGCAGGTGCAGGCTCAGCGCACCCCAGAGCATCCGCGGGTGGCGACGGGCCAGGGTGCCGACGTAGGCGCGGACGTCCTTGTCCGTCGCCACCGGGAGCGCGGTCGTCATGAGGTGACCTCCTGTACGTCCTGAACCTCTCGCACGACCACGCGGCGGTAGCCGGGACAGCTTTCCAGCAGCTCGTGGTGCGTGCCGGTGGCGGCGACCTCCCCCTCCTCGAGGAAGACGACCACGTCGGCGGTGTCGAGAAGCAGCGGGCTGGTGGTGGTGACCACGGTCGTACGCCCGGCGCGGTGCGCCCGCAGCCGGGAGGCGATCCGGGCCTCGGTGTGCGCGTCGACCGCGGAGGTCGGTTCGACGAGGATCAGGATCTCGGGGTCGACGGTGACCACCCGGGCCAGCGTCAGGCGTTGGCGCTGTCCGCCGGAGAGGCTGCGGCCGCGTTCGGTCACCTGGGCGCCGTAGCCGTCGGGGAGGGCCTCCAGGATGTCCTCGGCCGACGCCGTGTGCACGGCGGCCTCGGCCGCTTCGCGGCCCGCCTTGCCGGTGACGTCGAGGACCTCGCCCAACGCGCCCGAGAAGAGCTGGGAGCCGGTGTCGGAGACGATGATCCTGCGGCGTACGTCTTCCAGGGGGAGATCGAGGAGCGGGACGCCGCCGAGGGTGACCGACCGGTCTGTCGGGTCGTCGGGCGTCATCCGGCCGAGCTTGTCGGCGAGGCGGGCGGTGTCGTCGGGCTGCTCGGAGACCAGCGCGGTCAACCGCCCCGTCTCGATGCGCAGTCCCGTGACGGCGTCGCGGAGCTCAGACCCCGCCGGTGGCATCGGCAGCGGTGCGTCGAGCGAGGCGTTGTCGGGGTCCAGCGCGAGGACCTTGATGATCCGCTTGGCCGAGACCCGGGCGCGGATGAGCTTGTTGGCGTACTCCACTACCGTCCGCAGCGGAAGCATCAGGAACGCGGCGTAGCCGTAGAACGCGACCAGCTGCCCCGCGGTGATCTCGCCCGCGACCGCCATCCGCGCGCCGAGCCACACCACGGCGACCACGAACATTCCCGGCAGCAGGATCTGCATCGCGTCGAGCACCGACTGCAGCCGGGCGACGCGGACCCCGGCGTGGCGGACTTCCTGCGACTTCCGCCGGTAACGCGCGCTGAAGACCTCCTCGCCGCCGATCCCGCGCAGCACCCGCAGGCCGCCGACGATGTCGGACGCGGTGTTGGACAGGTCGCCCATCAGGTGTCGCTGGTCGGCCGAGACCTTCTGCAGCGGTGAGAGCAGCGGGCCGACGAGAAGCACGACCAGAGGTACGCCGATCAGCACCACCAGGCCCAGCGTGACCGAGGTCTGCAGCAGGACGACGGCGACGACGAAGAAGGAGACCACCGCACCGGCGAACCTGGCCGAGACGTCCATGACCTGACCGATGTGGGACAGGTCGGAGGTGCCGATCGCGGCGACCTCGCCGGTCGAGACCTTGCGGGGTAGCGATGATCCCAGGCGTACGGACTGCCGGGTCACCAGCTGCACGACCCGGTAGGCGGCGGTCAGCCAGTTGGTCACCGCGAAGCGGTGGCGCACGATCCCCGCGGCCGCTTGCACGAGACCGACGCCGAGAAGAATGGCCGCGTAGACGGCGAGCGTGGGTACGTCCTTGGTCGCCACGCCCTCGTCGATCGCCCGCCCGATCACCAGCGGCATCACCGCCTGGGCGCTCATCCAGATGACCCCGAAGAACATCCCGCCGAGCAGTGTCTGCCACTGCCCCCTCGCCATCCACCACAGGAAGCTGCCGGGGGACCGATGGTCCGCGACCCCGGGATGGTCGAGAGGGAGTCTGCGCACCTGGTCGATTATCAGCATTCCGGGGCGCCATCGCGAACTGTTTTCCTGGCGGCCGAGCTGTGCGGGTTATGGTTCCCGGCATGTCATGGACCAGGGGAGAGCGGCTCACCGACGCGCATCGGGAGCGGCTCATCGCCGCGGGACTCGCGCCGGAGGTGCTCGTCGGGCTCGAGCTGAGCGAGATCACCGGGCCGCTGCCGGAGTGGTGGCACGAGAGCGGCAACGCGCTCTACCTGCGCGACGGGTACCCGCTCGACGTGCGGCTGATCGACCTGCTCGGGTTCTACCCGTTCTCCGACGCGCTGATCGTGGTGGCCACCGACATCACCTCGATGCAGGCGCTCCTGGTCGGTGGCGACTCGCCAACCATCTTCATCGGCCCGGACACGAGCTTGGTCTGGGGCGAGATCTACTGTGGCGGCGGCTCCTCGGTGGTCCTCTCCGGCGGCCTCGTCGCCACCTCGCGCGCGCAGATCGACGCCCGCAACGGCGGCTCGATCTTCGCCGCTCCCGATCAGCTCTGGGCCGCCAACGTCTATGTCGCCACCGACGACATGCACCGGCTCGAGGACGCCTCGACGGGGCAACGGATCAACCCCTACGGCGCCCACATCCGCTTCGGCGAGCACGTCTGGCTCGGCCGCGACGCCATCGTCACCGGCCACGCCGAGATCGGCGACGGCGCCGTCGTCGGCATGCGCAGCATGGTCCGCAACCAGAAGGTCGAGCCAAGCACCGCCGTCGCCGGCGTCCCCGCCCGCCTCATCCGCGAGAACGTCGTCTGGTCCGGCGAAGACACCCCCTGACACCTCGGATCTCGGAGGCCGAGCCCGTCGCCCCCGGTGGTCGAGCTTGTCGCGACCTCGCCATGTGTCACGGCCACCCCTGAGAGACCTCGTCACCCCGGTGGTCGAGTTTGTCGAGACCACGCCCGCCTCAGGGCCAACCGAGAGGCCCCGTCGCCACCGGTGGTCGAGCTTGTCGAGACCACCCCACGCGTCACGGTCACCCTGAGAGGCCTGTGTCGCCCGGGGTCGGGCTCATTGAGATTTCTGTGTTGCGGTCGACTGAGCGACTTGGGTGCCTGTCCGGGGGCCGTAGGGCGGGTGGGGCCAAGTGCCTGACCGGGTTGGGAGAATAAAGACCAGGGTGTCCGGGCTGGGTGCCATTTGCTTGTCTTGCGGAATTCCTGCCCTGTCCGGGGGATTGCGTCGGGATACCTGTCCCTGTCCGGGTTTTCCAGACGTACGCCGTGGCCTGACTCGGATCTCAAGGATAGGTCTTGGGCCCTGTCGCGACCGTTGTCCACCGGTGGTTGAGCTTGTCGAGACCGCCCCATGCGTCACGGTCAACCCTGAGAAGCCTGTGTCGCCCGGGGTCGGGCTCATTGAGATTTCTGTGTTGCGGTCGACTGAGCGACTTGAGTGCCTGACCGGGGGCCGAAGGGCGGGTGGGGCCAATTGCCGGCTTGGGTTGGGAGATTAAAGACCAGGGTGGCCGGGTTGGGTGCCATTTG
>NZ_JACIXG010000078.1 GCF_014360585.1 Nocardioides sp. | reverse complement strand
GGCCAGGCAACGTGCGACGACCAAGGCTGACATCATTGAAGACGCCGCTCGCGTATTCCAGACCAAGGGCTACCGAAGCTCGACCATCGACGACATCTGCCTCGAGGCCGGGATCTCCCGTCCGACAATCTACAAGTACATCGAGAGCAAGGCGTGGCTCCTGGACCAGATGGTGGCGCACGTCACGGAGGAGCTCGGCGAGACGCTGCAGGACCTGCTCACCAGCACCCTCTCGCCCCGCGAGAAGGTTCGGGCGGTCGTAAACCTCCATATCGAGTCAGCGACCAGCAAACGTGTCTTCTACGCCACCGTCTGGGGTGAACAACCGGAACTCTCGGAGGTCACACTCCAGTCCTTCCAATCCTGGTCCCACACCGTTACCCACGATTTCGCCGAGCTCCTCGATGATTACCGCAAGACCGAGAAACTCCAGCCGAAAGCGGATGTCACGGTCCTGGCAAACCTAACCCTGACCATGCTCACCAGCCTCTTCCGGTGGTATGACCCACTGGGATCTACCACGCCCGAGGACCTAGCCCGCCAAGTGCTGGCGATGCTGTCGGGTCCCCTTCCGGCAATTGACCAAGACGGCGCCTGAGATGAACTCGCCGTCGCTCAACAGGTGCTCGGTGACGTAGCGACGGAGCCTCTTGAACCGCGCGAGTCGCCGATGGGTCGACCTCTATTACTGGCTGCCTCGTCGACATACGCCCAGTGCGCCGACCAGGTTGACCGCTCAGGCGCAGATGCGTGAGATCGGCCGCCCCTCAGGCCTCGACACGAGGGTGTCACCGCGGATGCTGGCATCGTGACCGGACGGGTGGTGTTGCTGCCCCGTTACCTTCTTCGTGACCCCAGAGACAAGGGGTTCTGGTCGCCGGTTCCGGCATGACTGACTGCCCCTGTCGTAGGCATGATCCGGGGGGTGTTGTCACCGGGACCGGCGGGCGTGGGACGACCGCTGATAGGGACAGGGCCACCGGCACGTCGACGTGCTCGTCGAGGACGGTAGGTCTCTTCGTAACGTGGGTGCCGGCATCCTTCGCCAGACTTGCGACCAGTCGCCGCACGCGAAGGGGAAGTAGACGATGGATCGACCCGACTACGCCGTGTTCCTTGGCCTCGATGTCGGCAAGGAGGAGCACCACGCCACCGGGCTGGACCCGGCCGGTAGCCGGGTCCACGACAAGCCGCTGCCGCAGGCCGAGGACAAGATCCGTGACCTGCTCCAGGCCCTGACCGAACACGGCCGCGTGCTGGTGGTCGTGGACCAGCCCGCATCGATCGGTGCGCTCGCGGTCGCGGTTGCCCGGGCCCTGGGCATCGACGTGGCCTACCTGCCCGGGCTGGCCATGCGCAGGATCGCGGACCTGCACCCGGGCAACGCCAAGACCGACGCCCGCGACGCCTACATCATCGCCGAGGCAGCCCGATCGATGCCGCACGCGCTGCGCCGGGTCGACACCGGCGACGAAGCCCTGGCCGATCTGGAGGTCATCGTCGGCTACGACGACGACCTCGCTGGTGAGGTCACCAGGATCAGCAACCGCATCCGCGGCCTGTTGACCCAGGTCAACCCCGGGTTGGAGCGAGTCCTTGGCCCGAAGATCCAACGGCCGGCGGTCCTCGAGCTGCTGATGAGGTTTGGGGGCCCGACAGGCCTGGCCGCCGCGACCCGCCGCCAGCTGATCGCTGCGACGAAGACCCGCGCACCGCGTACGTATGAGGCGCTCGTCGATGCCGTGCAGCAAGCGCTGGCTGAGCAGAGCGTGACCGTGCCCGGCACCCGTGCCGCTGAGATGGTCCTGCCACAGCTGGCCACTCAACTGGCCGGGCTGCTGGCCCAACGCGCGGCCGCGGCGGCGCAGATCGAGGAGATGCTTGATGCGCACCCTCTTGCCAAGGTCCTGACGTCGATGCCCGGCATCGGCGTCAGGACCGGAGCCCGCATCCTCCTCGAAGTCGGTGACGGCACCTCGTTCCCGACCAGCGGCCACCTGGCCGCCTACGCCGGACTCGCCCCCGTCACCCGCCGATCCGGCACCAGCATCCGCGGCGAACACCCCAGCCGGGCCGGCAACAAGCAACTCAAACGCGCCTTCTTCCTGGCCGCGTTCGCCGCCCTGCGCCACCCCGCCAGCCGGGCCTACTACGACCGCAAACGAGCACAGGGCAAGAAGCACAACGCCGCACTCGTGTGCCTGGCCCGCCGCCGCATCGACGTACTCCACGCCATGCTCAAACACGGCACCCTCTACGACGACCGATCAACACCCGCTGCGGCTTGACGAAGACCATAGGGACACGTTACCTTCTCCTCCGATCTGAAACACGCGAGGACGCCACGCCGGAGATCACGACGACACTTGCTTGAGGTGCGCCCGGTCGAACTCGCCGAGCGTCCCCTCGCCCCCGGCGTAGGGAGCGAGCATTGGCTCGCAGACCGGCGGCACGATCGACGCTAGGGCGCGCCCGAGTGCCTCCAGAGGAAGAAGCACATGAAGCACCGCTGAACTGCTGGGGCACTCTCTCCTCCGACCGGGCCAGCGATCAACCTTCCGCGTAGCGCCCCCTCCCTGTCAGGCTTCACTGAGACATCCCGGAGCCCCGGGTATACCCGTGAGTGCATGACAGGAGACAGTCTCGTGAGCAGCAGCATTCCAGGCCTTCCCGGCGCCGATGATCGCGTGGTCGACCAGGCAGGAACAGCAATCGATCCGTCGGCGCGTCCGTTCCGTCGCACGTTCACCGCTGAGTACCGGGCCCGGGTGGTCGCGGAGTACGAGGCGGCCCCGCACGGCGAGAAGTCCGCGGTGTTGCGGCGTGAGGGTCTGTACCAGTCTCAGGTCCGTCGGTGGGCTGCGGCTCGGGAGGCACTGGCTCGTGGGACCTCGGCACCGCGGCGGGCGCATCGGTCGACGGGCGGAAAGGATGATCCCGCCCGGCTGCGGGCCGAGAACCAGCGACTGGCGCGCGAGTTGGCCAAGTCGCAGGCGGTGGTGGAGATCATGGGAAAACTGCAAGGGCTCTTGGAGGCCGTCTCCGAGAGCACGGACACGAGCACGTCGTCGAGGAAGCGATGAGCACCGCTTTCGTCGAGCTGCGTGCCGCGGCGGTGCCGACCACCAAGGCGTGTGTGTTGGTGGGCCGGTCCCGGGCCACCCACTACCGCCACGCCCGGGGACCGGTGCACGGTCCACCGCCTGCGCGGGTGGTTCCGGACAACGGCCAGGCCTTGTCGGCCGCCGAGCGGGCGGCGGTGTTGACGTTGATCAACAGCCCCGCCTACGCGGACCTTTCGATCGGCCAGATCTGGGCCCGGGAGCTCGACGAGGGTCTACCTGCAGATGCGCCGGTCGCTGGGCTTCAAACTGACCACGTTCGGGCAGGTGTTTTCTAGCCTCGGTCTTTCATCGAGGTGAGCTCGCGTTGAGTCTGGTGGCGTGATTGCCGGTGACGATGGCGAATCGGGTCCGGGGCATGCAGGAGCGTCGGCTGGCGCTGCCGGGCTGCGGTTCTCCGGGTTCCTCGGGGTCGTGGATGGAACGGTCTGGGTCAGGTTGGTTGAGGGATCGCGGCGATGCGGGCGAAGACCTTGACGACATCGTCGGCCCAGGGCCACGACGCGGGGATCCGCAGCCGTCGTTGTCGGGCTGAACGAGTCAGGCGGGCGGGCACGTGCAGCAGTCGGTAACGCAGCGTCTTCGGTTCTGCGGATGCCAGTGCGGTCTGGTCCAGGCCGATCAAGCGCAGCCAGGCGATCAGATCGGCAGCGATCTGGACGGCCAGGAGCCAGGCGGTGTTGATCGCGAACTCCCGCGACGGGAACCGGCCGAGTCCGGAGTCTTTTGCGTGCCGGATCCGATCCTCGACCCGGGCGTGGGCACGGTGTCGGGCTTCGAGGAACGCCAGTTGGCCGCGCTTGGTGTTGGTGACGAAGGCCTGGTAGCGCCAGCCGTCGGCTTCCTCGAACAGCGACAGTTGGGCGCCCGGGTGAGGTCGTTCGCGGCGCACGATGACCCGCATCCCGCTCGGCCACTTCGCGAGGAGTTCCGGGTCGAGCAGGCCGGTGATCTCGACGACGTCGCCACCGGCACGAACCTCGCCGTCGGCGTCGATGGCCGGGACCCAAGTCTTCTTCGGGACCAGGTTGATCGCGGTGCGGATGTGGTCGGTGATCGCGAACCCGACGCTGTACTCCACCCGGCGGCCACGGACCTGGTTCTGGTCTTGGAGCCAGGCCACCAGCTCGTGGGAGGCACCGGCCCCGTCACAGCGGATCAGCAGATGCTTGCGATGGGTCCCGGGGACCTGCGCGATCGCCTCGCTCAACACGGCGACATGGTCGGCTGCGGTGTTCGACCCTGCCCTCCCGGTGCGCAACATCGCGGCAAGGAACTCGCCGCTGTTGTCGCACCACACCCCGAGCGGGTGGTAACCGAAGGTCTTCTTGAACGTGGGCGCTGCCTGCTCCTTCTCACTGTGAGCGACCACGATCGTCGCGTCGACATCGAGGACCACCACACCCGCATCGAGCTGCTTGCCAGCGACCCGCGACCGAGGCAGACCGTCCGGCAGACCGGCCCAGACTCGGCGTCGGGTCCGAGCACGAGCGGTCGCGATCTTCTTCATCCGGCCCGGGCTCAGCTCATCGAGCATCCGCCACACCGTCGCTGGCGATGCGACCCGACCGAGGACGTCGTCTTGGTGACGCAGCACGTCGATGTCCGCGATCGCCTCGCCACCATCAGCGATCATCACCGCGACATCACGCAACACGCCACCACGGTCATGCCGTGGCGTCTTCGAGCACCGCGTCAGCGCTTTGGACAGCTCGTCGGTCAGGCCGACCTTGTCGGCCAGCAGGCGTACCGCGGCACTGCCCGCGTGGGCTGCCACGCCCGAGCCATCGCCGGTCACCACCAGACCGGTCGACCATCTTCTATGCTTCACCTACCAAGTGCCTTCCGAACCGGAGATCTTGTTCCTTCGCAAGTACAAGTTTCTCCTGTTCAGGAGGCACTTCGGTGTTTCTACACGCCGATCACACGCTCACGCCGTGAATCATCGAGGCTAGTTGTCAGCGGACACGCGAAAATCCCTGTAGGCGGACACGGACTTCCCTGCTGACGGACAGCTGATCTCCCTGTCGCTAGCGGATGTCGTGGGGGCGATGCGTTCTCGTGTCGGTCCCGTCGGAACGGCCCCTCCGGGGTTCTGCTCGAGGTCTTCGACCACCAGCGAGCAGGACCGACCGGGAGGGGCCGCGTGAAGAAGTCTGACAGGGAGATCATGGAGATTTTGGAGGCGTTCGACACCACGGGCAGCGCGCATTCGGCGGCGCAGCTCGCGGGGGTCGATCCGAAGACGGTGCGTCGCTATGTCGCCGCACGTGAGGCGGGGTTGCCGGTGACCGGGCCGTCGCGGCGGGAGCGGATCACGGATCCGTTCGTGCCGAAGATCGAGGAGCTGGTCGAGGCATCGCGGGGCAGATCCGCGCCGATGTGGTCCACGAGCGGCTCGTGGCGCTGGGGTTCGCCGGTGATGAGCGGACCACTCGGCGGGCGGTCGCTGAGGCGAAGCGGGCGTGGCGGGCTGGGCAGCGGCGCACGTATCGGCCGTGGATCACCGAGCCGGGCCGGTGGCTGCAGTTCGACTGGGGCCAGGGCCCCAAGGTGCCCGGGCCGGATGGGTCTTTGCAGGTCACGTGGCTGTTTTGTGCGTGGCTGGCGTGGTCGCGATTCCGGGTGGTGATCCCGGTGTGGGACCTGAAGCTGCCCGGGCTGGTGGCCTGTTTGGACCAGACGCTGCGCACGATCGGCGGGGTGCCCTCCTTCGTGCTGACCGACAATGCCAAGACGGTGTCGGTCGAGCATGTCGCCGGGGTGGCGGTGCGGCACCCGCAGATCGTGGAGGTCGGCCGTCACTACGGCACCCAGGTCCACACCTGCGTCCCGTATGACCCCGAGTCCAAGGGTGGTTCGGAAGCGACGGTGCGGATCAGCAAGGCCGATCTGGTGCCCACCGACGCGAACTTGCTGCCGGCCTATGACTCGTTTGCCGAGCTCGAGGTGGCGTGCGTGGAGTTCATGGGCAAGGTCAACGGCCGTCGCCATCGCGAGACCAACCGGGTCCCTGTCGATGCTCTGCTCGATGAGCTGGCGCGGTTGCACACGCTGCCATCGGCGCCACACACGATGGCGCTGGGGCTGACCCGGAAGGTGGCTACCGATCAGACGATCCGGCACAACTCGGTGCGCTACTCGACCCCGCCGGGGCTGGTCGATGCCGAGGTGTGGGTCCGGGTCGCGGGCAACGAGCTCGTCATCGTGGCCGACTTGGACGCGTTGCCGGTCGCCCCAGCGTGGGCGGTCGGGCGACGTGGGCTGGTCGAGGTCGCTCGGCACGCCACGTCGACGCCGGGGTCGCCCCGGATCGACCTGGCCCACTACCCGGGCCATCCTCAAGACCCCGATGGGTCGCCGAAGACGCCGCAACCACGGGCGCGGTCCGCCGCCGAGGCCGCGTTCCTCGGCATCGGCGACGGGGCGCACACCTGGCTGGTCGAGGCATCGGCCGTCGGCACCGTGCGGATCCGGGCGAAGATGGCCGACGCGGTCGAGCTGGCCGCACTCCTCGGCCCATCGAGGGTCGATCACGCCCTGGGTGTGGCCGCGGCAGCGGGACGGTTCGCCGAGGCCGACCTGGCCGCGATCGTCGACTACTACGCCGTCGACCCCGATCACAGCGACCTGGTCGTCGCTGATGAGGACTACTCGGCGCAGCCCGGCACCAACGCCTGGGCTGGCTTCACCACCATCCACACCACGATTCACACGGCGATCCCGCCGACGAGCAGCCAGCCGACGAGCAGCCAGCCGACGAGCAGCCAGCCGACGAGCAGCCAGCCGACGAGCAAGGAGACGATCTGATGAGCGTTGCAAGGACCGTCACGACCAGCGGACCGACGCCGCCACCGCTGCCCGATGAGGTCACTGACCTGCTCAAACGCATGCGGCTGCCCTACCTGCGTGCTGCCGCGCCCGAGGTCATCGCGACCGCGAAAGCCCAACGCTGGGACCCCGCCGAGGTGCTGCGGGTGCTGCTGGCCGAGGAAGTCCGCGGCCGGGACGAGACCATGCGCGTCAACCGCCGCAAACAGGCCGGGCTGCCCGCGGGGAAGACATTCGCGTCCTGGCGCGAGGCCGACTCGTCCATCCCCGCCCCCACCCAGTCCGCACTGGCCACCCTGGAATGGATCGGCCGCGCGGAAAACCTCGCGATCACCGGCCCGTCCGGGACCGGGAAGACACACTTCGTCGAAGCCATCGCCAACGCCGTGATCGACGCCGGGATGCGGGTGTCCTGGTTCACCCTGGAATCCCTCACCGCCGCCGTGGGCCGTGCCGCGGCCGACGGGTCCATCAGCAAGACCATCGCCAAGATCACCCGCGCCGAGCTCATCGTGGTCGACGACATCGGCATGCTGCCCAGCGGGCAAGCAGCCGCCGAGGCGTTCTACCGGCTCGTCGACGCCGCCTACGAGCGCCGCAGCCTGGCCATCACCAGCAACATCCACCCCGCCGGGTTCGACACCATCATGCCCAAGACCCTGGCCACCGCCGCGGTCGACCGGCTCCTGCACCACGCCCACGTCATCACCACCGAGGGCACCTCACTACGGCTGAGCGAGGCCACCACCGGACGAGGGGTGATCCCCTTGACCTGACCACCTACAGGGAGATCAGCCGTCCGCGGACAGGGAGATGAACTGTCCGCCAGCAGGGATCAAACCCGTCCGCCCAGAGGGAAGTCCCGATGTCCCTTGACACTAGTCAACGTCGCAACACTGACGGACTTTCTGAGGCTAACAGGGCCTCGAATAGCTCGGTTGGCGAGCGGTCGTCCAGGACCATTCGGGGGCGGTTGTTGAGTTCGTCCTCGACGGTCAGAAGGTGCTCCGCAGAGTGGACGCTCAGATCTGTGCCCTTGGGGAAGTAGTCGCGCAGCAGCCCGTTCATGTTCTCGTTCGAGCCGCGCTGCCACGGCGAGTGGGAGTCACAGAAGTACACCGGCGCGCCCAGGTCCTGGGCGATGAGGTGGTGGCGTGCCATCTCGGTCCCTTGGTCCCAGGTGATCGACCGCAGGAGCCCGGTCGGCAGGTCACCCATCCGCACCGAAAGCGCTTGGCGGAGAGCGTCGCCGTCACGCTGAGGAAGGTGGAGTAGCCGTACCATCCGCGACTGCCGTTCGACGAGGGTACCGATGGCGGATGCCTGGCTCCGTCCGATGATCAAGTCACCTTCCCAATGTCCGGCCTCACTGCGGTCGTCGGGATGGAAGGGTCGGTGATGGATGGTGAGCATGGGACTGCTGCAGGTTCGGGTGACAGGTTGGGTCACGCAGCCTGAGTGGCTGGCGTGGTCTTGATTGTCTCGTACTCGATGGGCGTTAAACGTCCCAGGGTCGCCTGTCGTCGTCGGCGGTGGTAGGTCTTCTCGATCCAGGTCACGATCGCGATGCGGAGGTCCTCGCGGGTCTGCCACGCCTTGCGGTCCAGGACGTTCTTCTGGAGCAGGCTGAAGAACGATTCCATGGCGGCGTTGTCGCCACACGCGCCGACGCGACCCATCGATCCGACCAGCCCGTGGCGGTTGATCGCGCGGACGAATTTGCGGCTGCGGAACTGGCTGCCTCGGTCGGAATGAACGATGCAACCGGCCACGTCCTCACCCGCTGCCTGGCGCATCCGGACCGCATTCTCGAGTGCGTTGACCGCGAGTTTGGACTTCATCCGGTCGCTGATGGAGTAGCCCACGATCCGGTTCGCATAGACGTCCTTGACCGCGCACAGGTAGAGCTTGCCCTCGGCGGTGGGATGCTCGGTGATGTCGGTCAACCACAACTCATTCGGGGCGTCCGCATCGAACCGGTGCCGGGTCACACCGTGCTCATCGACGAACGCGACCAAGTCGTCGTGGACCGGTGGGCCGGCCTTCTTCGACTTCGCACGCTTGGGCTTGGCGAACACGCTCCACCAGCCGTTGACCGAGCAGATCCGCCACGCGGTCCGCTCCGCCATCTGCAGCCCGGCGGCACCGGCTTCGTCGACCAGGAGCCGGTAACCGAACTCGGGGTCGTCACGGTGCGCATCGAAGAGCGCGTTGGCTCGGTAGGCCTCTTCCAGCACGGCGGGCGTCACAGCCTGGCGCAGCCACCGGTAGTAGGGCTGGCGAGCGATCTTGAGGACCCGACACGTCACCGCGACGGGGATCCCGTCAGCAGCGAGCTCACGAACGAGCGGGTACATCATTTTCCCGGCAGGCTCGCCTGCGAGAGATAGGCCGCGGCCCGACGCAGCACCTCATTCTCCTGCTCCAGCAACCGAATCCGGCGCTTCGCTTCACGCAACTCAGCGTTCTCAGCCGACGTGGTCCCCGGCTTGGCCCCGTCCTCGACATCGGCCTGCCGCAGCCAGTTGGTCAGACACGACTCGCTGATCCCGAAGTCAGCAGCGATCTGCTTCAACTGCTGACCAGGCTCACGGTTCCTCGCGACACGAACAACATCGTCACGGAACTCCTTGGGGTACGGCTTGGGCACAGCACACATCCTTCCAGCAGCACCTCTCGGCACCACAGATCAGATGTCACCTACCCCTGCAGCAGTCCCAAGTGTGAACCCGGGACGTACGACCAAAAGCCCCTGACCAGCCCCCTACAACCTCCCGAGCGCCGCCCGGAACGGATCGAGGCCGAGCGAGCCCAGGTCGAGGGCGGCGCGGTGGAAGGCTTTGAGGTCGAACGCATCACCCGCACGAGCCCGGGCGTCGTCGCGGGCCTGGAGCCAGATCCGCTCACCGACCTTGTAGGACGGCGCCTGGCCCGGCCAGCCGAGGTAGCGGGCGACCTCGAAGTCGAGGAAGGCGTCCTCCATCAGGCAGTGCTGTCCGATGAACTCGCGGCCGAGGTCGGGGGTCCAGACCTCGCCCGGGTGGAAGCCGAAGGGGTTGTCCTTCGGGATCGTCAGCTCCAGGTGCATACCGATGTCGATGATCACCCGGGCGGCCCGGAAGGACTGGCCGTCGAGCATGCCGAGGCGGTCGCCGGGGTCGTCGAGGTAGCCGAGATCGTCCATGAGCCGCTCGGCGTAGAGGGCCCAGCCCTCGCCGTGGCCCGAGACCCAGCACATCAGCCTTTGCCAGCGGTTGAGCAGCTCGGCGCGGTAGGCGGTCTGGGCGACCTGGAGGTGATGACCCGGTACGCCCTCGTGGTAGACGGTGGTCAGCTCGCGCCAGGTGCCGAAGGAGGTGACCGACTCGGGCACCGACCACCACATCCGGCCGGGACGGGAGAAGTCTTCGGAGGGTCCGGTGTAGTAGATCCCGCCGTCGGAGGTGGGCGCGATCATGCACTCGATCCGCCGGACCGGCTCGGGGATGTCGAAGTGCACCTCGGCCAGCTCCGCGATCGCCCGGTCGGCGGTGGTCTGCATCCACTCCTTGAGCGCGTCGGTCGAGGTCAGCTGGCGCTCGGGGTCCTTGTCGAGATGGGCCGCGGCCTCGGCGAGGCTCGCACCCGGCAGGATCCGGTCGGCGGTGGCGTCCATGTCGGCGGAGAGCCGTTCGAGCTCCTGCCAGCCCCAGGCGTACGTCTCCTCGAGATCGATCTCGGCGCCCAGGTAGCGGCGCGAGGCGAGCTGGTAGTGCTCGCGTCCGACGGCCTCCTTCGGCAGCCCGACGGGAACGAGCTCGTCGGCCATGAAGCGACCGAACTCGGCGAACGCCTCGTTGGCCTTCGCAGCCGAGGCCTCGAGCTCCGCGCGCAGGGACGCGGGAGTGCCGTCCGGGGCCCGGGAGACCAGACCGGTGAAGAAGGCTCCGGCTCCCTTCTGCCCGGTCCAGCCCAGGATCTGGTCGGTGACCTTCGCGTACTGAGCCGTCGCGGAGACCCGGCCTGCCGACGCCTCCTCGCGCAACGTCGCTGTGTATCCCGCGACCGCCTCCGGCATCCCCGCCAGCCGCGCACCGATCGCGGCCCAGTCGTCCTCGGTGTCGGTCGGCATCAGGTCGAAGACCTCACGCAGGTTGTGGATGCCGCTGGAGATGACCGAGACGAACTTCCGGTCCAGCCGAGCGTCGGCGAACTCGATGTCGAGGCCGGTCCGCTCCAGGAACGCTTCCTTGGCGACCTGCTCACGCTCGTCGACCGGCTCGATCGCAGCCACGTCGGCATAGGCCGTCCGGTTGAGATCATCCAACGCCTGCATCCCGTCGGGGGACAGGTCGGGGAGCTCGGCGTCGTGGCCGGCGACACCGACGTACGTCGCGGTCAGCGGGTCGAGGGCGCAGAGCTCCTCGACATAGCGGTCGGTGCGGGCGTCTACGTCACGGGTCACCCGGCCAACCCTAGGACCGCGACGTGTCGGGGCAACTCAATTCCGGGCCACACGCAACGAACACGTCAGACTTCGCGTAGGAGGTGTGTGAACGTGCCAGAGGAGGTGTCCGTGGATGCCGATGAGCAGGAGAGAGAGCCAGACTTCGGGGCCTGGGTGGCCTCGAGGGGGCCCGCGCTGCAGCGGTTCGCCTACCTGGTGACCGGCAACAACTCCGACGCCCCTGACCTGGTGCAGGACGCCCTCGCCCGTGCGCTGCCGCGGTGGGAGTCGCTGGCGGCGTCCGGGACGGCGGAGGCGTACGTGAAGAGGAGCATCGTCAACGGGTCGATCAGCGGCTGGCGCAAGCGGCGCCGGCTCGTGCTGGTCGAGGACGTCGAGCCCATGGCCACCAGCCACGAGCCCGGCCCCGAGGAGCGCGACGCGGACGAGGCGTGGGCACTGGTGCAGACGCTGCCGTCCAACCAGCGAGCGGCGGTGGTGCTCCGGTTCTACGAGGACCTGTCGTTCGCGCAGATAGCGACGGTGCTCGACTGCGCCGAGGCGACTGCCCGGTCGCATGTGCACCGGGCGCTGGCCAAGCTGAGACGGCGTCTGGAAGAGCAGGGTCTGGACGAGCAGGGATCGAACAAGCAGGGAATGAACGAGGGGGTTGACAATGAGTGACTTCGAGCGCGAGGAGCGGGCCTTCCGGGCCGCCCTGGCCCGCGCGGCCGACGGCTTCGAGCCGCGGGAGCTCGCGATCCCCGGGGGTTCTGACACGACCGCAACGCGCGACGTGTCCGACGAGACGGAACAGAACGAGCAGATCGAGCAGGACGAGCCGAAGGGACCCGTACGCCGCCGAGCCCCATGGATCCTGGCCGCGGCCGCCGCGGTGCTGGCCGTCGTCGGTCTGGGTGGCGTGGTGGCCAACCTGCAGACCGATGGCAGCGGCGGCGAGAGCACGGCGGCGAGCGACGCCTCCGGTGCCGAGGACTCCGGCGGCGCACCCAAGGCGCTCGCCGATCAGGAAGGGGCAGTCCCCGAAGGCACCTACCGCGAGCCCGGTCGCACCGACCTGCCCGCACCCGCTGAGGGCAACCGCTGGGCGGTCCGCTACAACATCGCCTTCCAGGTGCCGGAGGAGTGGGCCGACGCGACGGCGCCGGCGCTGCCGGAGTGCATCGCGGAGCCGGGTGACCGGTGGGACACCGTTCCGCGGACGCCCTACGTCGCGAACATCACCAACCAGCCGGTGCCGAAGATCGCCTGCGACGAGACCAGCGACCGCGACTTTCCGCCCCAGTTCGGCAAGGTGCCGTTCGCGCTGTGGCAGCCCTACGTCCTGATCGAGAAGCCAGGCAAGGGGGCCGGTCTCCAGACCGGTTCGTGGGAGCACGAGGGTTGGCTGCTGACCCGGGTCCAGATCGAGGACGCGTACGCGACGATCCTCACCGGTCCCGGTGACGACGAGATCAACAACCAGGTCAAGGGCTCGCTGCGGACGACACCGAAGGACCCCTACGGCTGCGAGACCGCCTCGCCGCTGGCAGAGGGTGACCCGGTCCGCCCGAAGACCGAACCGTCGACCTCGCCGCTGGAGGGCGATGCCCCGGATTCGATCGCGATCTGCCGGTACGAGCCGTCATCGGCATCGCTGACCGGTTCGCGAGAGATCACCGACACCGCCGCGGCCGGCCTCGTGGAGGCGATCCGGAGCGCGCCACGCCGCTCCGGTCCCAACACGCCGCAGAACTGTGCGCCGGGGCAGCCGGTCACGGCGTACGTCATCCTGCGGATCTCCCGCGACGGGGACGCTCCGAAGGACGTCTACGTGAACTACGAGAACTGCGCCGACCACGGGTTCTACGACGGGATCACCGTGCACGAGCTCACCGCGGCTGCCTGTCGTCCGGTGTTCGCCGAGGCGCCGGTCACGATCTACTCGGTTCAGGACGACGTGGCCAAGGTCTGCCTCTCCTGACCCTCGGTTGCTGGCCGCCCTCGCTCGGGAAGGGCGGCCAGCAACCGAGTAGTGCGCCAGGCGGCGTAGAGGAAGAGGAGTACGAGGAGGCCGTTGCGCCAGGCCAGGACCTCGGTGATCCACGGTGAGCCGATGTCGTCGAAGGTGAGCATGTAGCCGTACATCCGCGGGAAGATCTCGTGGGTCAGCAGCGTCACCGCGACCAGCACCACCGACCAGACCCCGAGCCGCACGCGGGCGCTGCCGCGGAGCAGGACCAGCCCGGCGGAGGCGGCGGGGAGCAGCCAGAGCATGTACTGCGGGCTGAGCACCTTGTTGGTCACCAGGAATGCGGCCACCGTCGCGAGCACCAGCCACACGATCGTCTCTTCGCTCCGCTCGCCGTTGTGGAGATGACACCAGGCGAGGACCCACCAGACGATGACGAGCGCCCCGGCGACCACGGAGGCGACCGTCGCGGCGAGGAGCAGCGGCTCGACCATCGGCCCGCTGATGTCGTAGGCCTTCCACTCGGTGTAGTCGATGGCATGGCCGCTCGCCGGGCCGTCGTGTCCCCAGGCGACCATCGCCGGAGTCGCGAAGACCGACTCGATCTGAAGCCCCCGCTCGCCCTGATAGTTCAGCGGCGTCCAGAGCCGGTCCCAGCCGCCGAGGATCAGACTCACCCCGGCGAGCGCGAGTCCGGTGCCGGCGACGGTCAGGATGACCCGTCGGCGGGTGGTGCGGACGGCCGCCAGGGCCGGGATGACCAGGATCGGCCAGTACTTCGCGCCGGTCGCGAACGCCGCGAACGCCGCTGCCACCCCTGGCCTCCTGACCGCATAGAGCACCGCCAGACCGACCATGATCCCGGGAAAGAGGTCGAAGCGGGCGTACGCCGTCGCCCCCAGCGCCGGGATCGCGGCCAGCCACAGCGCCTCCGCGCCGGAGACCCCGAACCGCGGGCGTTCCCCGCGGCGGTTGAGGAGGAGCAGCATCATGAAGAGCAGATCGGTCAGCGCCGCCATCGCCAGCACCGCCACGATGTAGGCATCGCCACCCAGGCCGAACAGGCCGATCGCCGCGTACGGGACCCAGAGCAGCAGCAGCGCCGGCACCGGATACTCGACCAGCGTCTGCGCTGTCCCGTCAGCGGCCAGCGCGTCGAGGCTCTCGCGGTAGTAGTTGACGTCGCCCACCACGCCCCACTCGGCGCCCCACCAGTCGAACCAGCCCTCCGCCGCGGCCGGGAAGCCGTAGAGGATCACCAGCCATCCCCGGGTCACCAGCCATGCCAGGGTGACCAGGAGATATCGCCGAGAAAGCGTGATCACGGAGCCATCTTGTCAGGAGCTCCGTACTACATCGCGGCCCTCCTCAGCGAGGCAGACCGCTGGCGCGCCAGGCGTTGGGGCTGGGGTGGAGAGGGGTACGCAGCTGCGGGGTGGCCCAGAGGGAGCGCGGCTTCTTCTTCGGGGGCTCGCCCGCCGAGCCCAGGGCCGAGAAGACGGCCACGATCGCGGCCACGTCCTCGGGGGTGGCGTTCTGGTCGATGACCTTGAGCAGGGGCTTCTGCTCTTTGGTGTCGGTCATTCCGTGACCACCTTTCGTTCTTGATTCGGGTTGCGTCGTGCTTGGGTTGGGATACCGCCGAGTCGGCGCAATCCGGTCCTCGCTCGCTTCGCTTCGCTGCGGTCCGTTTGCGCCGACTCGGCTTTATCCGCTCTTCGTCGGCCCCTCGCTTCGCTTCGGGGCCAACTCAGAGCGGGATGTTGCCGTGCTTCTTCGCGGGGAGGGTCTCGCGCTTGGTACGCAGGAGACGGAGCGCGCGGGTGACCTCGGCGCGGGTCTCGTGGGGCGGGATGACCGCGTCGACATAGCCGCGCTCGGCGGCGATGTAGGGGTTGGCCAGCGTGGTCTCGTACTCGTCGATGAGCTCGGCGCGCTTGGCCTCGACGTCGCCACCGGCGGCCTCGATCTCGGCCAGGGTGCGGCGGTGGACGATGTTGGCCGCGCCCTGGGCGCCCATGACCGCGATCTGAGCGGTCGGCCAGGCGAGGTTGATGTCGGCGCCGAGGTGCTTGGAGCCCATCACGTCGTACGCGCCGCCGTAGGCCTTGCGGGTGATGATCGTGACCAGCGGGACGGTCGCCTCGGCGTAGGCGTAGATCAGCTTCGCGCCGCGGCGGATGATGCCGTTGTGCTCCTGGTCGGTGCCGGGCAGGAAGCCGGGTACGTCGACGAAGGTGATGACGGGGACGTTGAAGGCGTCGCAGGTGCGTACGAAGCGGGCGGCCTTCTCGGAGGCATCGATGTCGAGGCAGCCGGCGAACTGCATCGGCTGGTTGGCCACGATGCCGACCGGACGGCCCTCGATGCGGGCGTAGCCGATGATGATGTTGGGTGCCCACAGGGCCTGGACCTCGAGGAACTCCTCGTCGTCGACGATGTGCGAGATGACCTCGTGCATGTCGTAGGGCTGGTTGCCGCCGTCGGGGATGAAGGTGTCGAGCTCGCGGTCTAGGTCGGAGATCTCCAGGTCAGCGGCCTCGTCGTAGGCCGGAGGCTCCTCCATGTTGTTGGAGGGGAGGTGGGAGAGCAGCGCCTTGACGTACTCGATCGCGTCCTCCTCGTCGGAGCCCATGTAGTGGGCCACACCCGACTTGGAGTTGTGGGCGAGCGCGCCGCCGAGCTCCTCCATGGTGATGTCCTCGCCGGTGACCGTCTTGATGACGTCGGGGCCGGTGATGAACATGCCGGAGGTCTTGTCGACCATGATCGTGAAGTCGGTGACGGCCGGGGAGTAGACGTGGCCGCCGGCGCAGTTGCCCATGATGAGGCTGATCTGCGGGATCACGCCGCTCGCGTGGACGTTGCGCTTGAAGATCTCGCCGTAGAGCCCCAGGCTCACGACGCCCTCCTGGATGCGCGCGCCAGCACCTTCGTTGATGCCGATCAGCGGGGAGCCGGTCTTGATGGCGAGGTCCATGATCTTGGTGATCTTCTCGCCGTAGACCTCACCCAGCGACCCGCCGAAGACGGTGAAGTCCTGGGAGAAGACGCAGACCTGGCGGCCGTCGATGGTGCCGTAGCCGGTCACCACGCCGTCGCCGAAGGGGCGGTTCTTCTCCAGCCCGAACGCAGTGGAGCGGTGACGGGCCAGCTCGTCGACCTCCTGGAAGGAGCCCTCGTCGAGCAGCATCTCGATGCGCTCGCGGGCGGTCTGGCGTCCCTTCGCGTGCTGCTTCTCGACAGCCTTGGCGGAGCCGGCGTGGACGGCCTCGTCGAGACGACGCTCCAGCTCGGCCAGCTTCCCGGCGGTGGTGTGCAGGTCGATCTCGGGCTGAGGGGTTGCTTCGGCGCTCACGCGGCCACCTCCGTAGCGCAAGCGCCAATATACGGACGCGGCCGCGTGATGATCTGATGGGTTGCTCGCTGACGCTCGCTCACGTTGCTCCTTTGGACTTCGGGCGGTGCGGAGGCCAATCTAATGCCCGTGCCACCATCTGCGATGCGACGCCCGTCACTTGACCACGCCCGGCTCCGTGCGCTACCGGGCGGCTGGCGGGTCGAGATCCTCGACGAGACGCCCTCGACGAACGCCGTGCTGGCTTCGAGGGCGCGTTCGGGCGAGGCGCCGGGTCTGGTGATCACCACCGAGCACCAGACCGCGGGCCGGGGGCGGCTCGACAGGGGCTGGACGACCCCGGCGCGCTCGGCGCTGGCCGTCTCCGCACTGCTGCGGCCCTCCCCGTCGATCCCGGTGGAGCGGTGGCCGTGGCTGCCGCTGATGACCGGTGTCGCCGTCGCCTCCGGGTTGCGGAAGATGGGGTACGCAGCGGGGCTGAAGTGGCCCAACGACGTGCTCATCGAGGGTCGCAAGGTGTGCGGGATCCTGATCGAGCGGATAGAGACGACCGGAGCGAGGCCGAGCGAGGGGGCGGCGGCCGTGATCGGGTTCGGGCTCAACACCTCGCAGACCCGCGAGGAGCTGCCGATCGAGAACGCCACCTCGTTGGAGCTGGAGAGCGGCGGACCCGTCGATCGCACCGAGGTGCTGGCCGCGTTGCTGGCGGAGCTGGGGGCTGCGTACGAGATCTGGGGGTCGGAGCCCGAAGAGCTCGCCAGTCGCTACCGCGAGCTGTCGGTGACCGTCGGCGAGCAGGTGCGGGCCGAGCTGCCGGGCGGCGAGGTGTGGGAGGGCACGGCCACCGCGATCGACGACTTCGGCCGGCTGGTCATCGCGACCGGCGACGGGCCGCGGGTGGTCGGCGCGGGCGACGTGATCCACGCCCGGCTCCGTCCGCAGTCGTGACCGGGACGCTCGACCGGGCTCGTGACCGGCGTTCGTGACGAGCCGGATGGCATGATCGGTTCGTGGCGAAATCGAAGCAGCCCGTCAACCTGACCTCGGCGGAGGTCGCCGAGAAGGCAGGCGTGAGCCTGGAACAGGCGAAACGTCTGTGGCGCGCTCTGGGGTTCCCGGAGATCGGGGACGACGAGGCGTTCTTCGACGAGGCCGACGTGAACGCCCTCGCCAAGGCCAACGAGATCGCCGGCAACGGGCTGGTGAGCTTCGACCTGGTCGTCAACCTGACCCGCGGTATCGGACAGTCGATGGCGCGACTCTCCGACTACGAGGTCTCCGCGCTGCTGCACCACGTCGAGACGCAGGACGAGGACGACCGTACGCCTGCCGAAATGCTGAAGGCGACCGTCTCGGTCTCGGAGCAGTTCGAGAGCGCTTTCGAGGAGATGATGATCTTCGCCTGGCGGCGGCACATGCGCGCCGCGCTCGCCCGGGCCGAGGCGTCGATCGCCGGACCCGAGGAGCAGCTCGGCACGGTCTGGCAGACCGTCGGGTTCGCCGACATCGTCTCGTTCACCGCGCTGTCGAACACGCTGACCGAGGAGAAGATCGGCGACCTGGTCGAGCTCTTCGAATCGCGGTGCGCCGACGTGGTCGCGACCTGGGGCGGACGGATCATCAAGTCGCTGGGCGACTCGGTGCTCTTCGTCAACGACGACCCGCTGCAGGCCTACGGCACCGCCGAGGGGATCATCAACGTGATCGGCCGCGACCCGCGGATGCCGGACGTACGTGTCGGGCTGGCCTCCGGCAACGTCGTCTCGCGTCTGGGTGACGTCTTCGGGCCGCCGGTGAACATGGCAGCGCGGCTGACTGCTGTCGCCCGCCGCAATCGGATCATCGTCGACGAGGCGACCTCCGCGTCCATGCCCGAGGACGAGTTCGAGACCCGGCGACTGGCCGCCCGACCGGTTCGGGGCTTCGGGATCGTGGAGCCCGTTGCCGTCCGTCGTGTCTGAATCGTTACCGTCCAGGACGCTTCTGACCTGCGGTTTCGCGGATCTGTTCACATTCCGTTCTAGTTAACAGTAGACCAACGGCATGTCTTCACTGCTTTACCTGACGGTGCCTTCATGGGCATGGTGGAGAGCGCCATTCGGGGGTGCACGTTTGTCATGCCCAATTCGTTGCACTGTGGCATGAAAATGTCACTGGCAATATCGTGCAATCCTTTGCCAAGGGCTCTTTACCTCCCTAATGTCGATCTCATGATCGAGGTACAGGAGATCAAGCTCGACCCCGAGACGCGGCGAGCATGGCGGAACGATGAGGAGCTGACGCTCTCTCGCAAGGAGTTCGACCTGGTTCATGCCCTGATCAAGAGGGCTGGCAACGTCGTCTCCCGCGACGAGTTGATGAGGGACGTGTGGAACGCGACCTTCTACACCTCGTCGAAGACCATCGACGTCCACCTGGGATGGGTGCGTCGGAAGCTGGGCGACGACCCTCGGAAGCCCCATCTGATCACCACGCTGCGCGGCAAGGGCCTGCGCTTCGAGAAGGCCTGACCTTCGTTCACCTGCCGGGAGTCGGGTTTCGCGGATTGCGTGAGGGGGATCCGCGAAATCGGCCCCGGCAGGTCAGGCTTATTACCCTGTCGTCGTGACCCTCGCACCGACACTTGCGATCATCGGCGGCGGCCAGTTGGCCCGCATGATGGCTCAGCCCGCAATCGCGCTCGGCCTCCCGCTCCGGCTCCTCGCCGAGGGCGAGGGTGTGTCGGCAGCTCAGGTCATCCCCGACCAGATGGTCGGCGACTACCGCGACCTCGACACGTTGAAGAAGATCACCGAGGGCTGCGAGGTGGTCACCTTCGACCACGAGCACGTCCCGACCGAGCATCTGCACGCGCTCTCGGCCGCCGGCGTCGAGGTCCGGCCGGGGCCCGACGCGCTCGTGCACGCCCAGGACAAGGGCGTCATGCGCGCCCGACTGACCGAGCTCGGCATCCCGTGCCCGCGTAACGCCATCGTCTCCTCCGTCGCCGAGATCGAGTCGTTCGGGTTCCCGTGCGTGCTCAAGACCACTCGCGGCGGCTACGACGGCAAGGGTGTTTGGGTCGTACGCGGCGTCGACGACGTCGCCGAGCCGCTCCGCGTCGCGGAGGAGGCGGGTGTCCAGGTCCTGGCCGAGGAGCTGGTCGACTTCCGCCGGGAGCTCTCCGCGATCGTCGCCCGTTCGCCGAGCGGCCAGGCCGCTGCGTACCCGGTCGTGCACACCTACCAGGAGAACGGCGTCTGCAAGGAGGTCATCGCTCCGGCGCCCGACCTCTCGCCCGAGCTCGCTGTCGAGGGTGAGCGGATCGCGCTGCGCATCGCGGGCGAGCTCGGCGTCGTCGGCATCCTGGCGGTCGAGATGTTCGAGACCGTCGACGGCCGGCTGCTGGTCAACGAGCTCGCCATGCGTCCCCACAACACCGGCCACTGGACCCAGGACGGTGCCGTCACCTCGCAGTTCGAGAACCATCTGCGCGCGGTGATGGACCTTCCGCTGGGCTCGCCCGCGCCCCGGGCGAAGTGGTCGGTGATGGTCAACATCCTCGGCTCGACCAAGGAGAACGTCGGCCGCCTCTACGACGGCTTCCCGCACGCCATGGCCCGCGACCCCCACCTCCGCGTCCACCTCTACGGCAAGGAAATGCGCCCGGGGCGCAAGGTCGGCCACGTCAACGTCTACGGCGACGACCTCGAGGACTGCCTCGAGCGCGCCCGCCACGCGGCCGACTGGTTCCAGGGCGATCTCGGCAACGACTCCGACTAGCTGCCGAGAAGTCGCCCGCGACGGCCGAGACGTCACTCCGGTCGGTCGAGAGGTCACACCTGTGCCAACTCGGCCAGCGGGAGCGACGCCTCGGCCGACGTGCCTGAAGCCTCGGCCGGCGTCAGATGCCTAGGCGGTGGCGCTCGGTGGCGACGACGTCGCGGGCGATCTCGGCGTCGGAGGCCTCGGCCGCGAGGGCGGTGACCGCGTCGTCGGGGTGGGAGGTCTCGTACGCCTCGGGGCTGCTGGCCGCGGTGGCGCTGACCCGGGCGAAGTCGTCGAAGAGCTCGGCCTTGGCGGCGAGGATGTCGTGGATGCGCTGGTCGACGCCGACCTCGGAGAGCAGGCGGTGGACCTGGACCGACTGGAGCTGGCCCATCCGGCGGGCGCGGGCGATCGCCTGCCACTCGATGGTCGGCTTGAGCTGGGGCTCGCAGATGACGACGACGCTGGCCGACTGGATGTTGAGGCCGACGCCGCCGGCGAGGATCTGGCTGACCAGGACCGCGCCGTGGCCGGCCGCGGAGAACGCGTCGACCATCTGCTGGCGCTCCTCGGCGGGCACCGACCCGGTGAGCGGGCCGAAGACGTCGCCCGGGAGCAGCGTGACCAGGTCGTCGAGGACCTTCCTGAAGTGGGAGAACACGATCACGCGGCGGCCGTTCTCCTCGGCCTCGCCGACGATCTCGACCAGTCGTTCGACCTTCGCCGACGAGATGCCCTGGAGCATCGCGGCCTGGCGCATCGCCATGAAGTTGCCGTCGCGGACGCACGCGGCGTACGCCCGTTCGTCGGCCGCAGACAGAGGCAGCCAGTCCTCGACCTCGACGAGGCCGGGCAGTTCGGTGAGCACGTCCTCCTGGTTGCGGCGCAGGTAGACGGGCGCGACCTGCTTGCGGAACCGGTGCGGGTTGAACTCGTCCGCGGAGAGCAGCAGGTCGGGGCGGAGATAGGAGACGAGGTTGCGGAACTCCTCGATGCGGTTCTCCATCGGGGTCCCGGTGAGCAGGATGGCGCGCTCGGAGGAGTCCAGCACCCGACGTACGCGCTCGGTGCGCTGGGTCCGGGGCGACTTGATCATGTGCGCCTCGTCGACCACGACGCAGGCGACCTCGACCTGGTCGAGTAGCGGCTGGATCGCGTTGAGGGTCTCGTAAGTGGTGACCGCGACGCCACCCTGCTCGACCCAGACCTTGGCGGCCTTCAGCCGCCGGTTGCCGTGGAGCCGGTGGGGGATCAGGGTCGTCTTCGAGTCGGTCTCGCGCACCCAGTTGGTGACCACGGCGGCCGGGCAGACCACCAACGTGTGCGACGCGCCCATGTCGTGAAGGTGGGCGAGCACCGCCAGCGACTGGAGGGTCTTGCCGAGGCCCATCTCGTCGCCGATGATCACCTTCATCTGCACGAGCGCGAAGCGGACGCCGAAGTGCTGATAGCCGCGCAGCGAGGCGGTCAGGTTGTTGGTGCGCAGCTCCTGTGCGCGCACCGCCTCAACGATCTCGGCCGACAGGTCGCCGTGGATCTTGTCCTCGTCCTCGGTGAGGAAGCCGAGCTCGGAGAGCATCGCGTAGTAGTCGGCCGGTCGCTTCTGGAAGTCCTCCCAGGGGTCGGCGGGCCGGTTCCCCGGACGCACCCGGCGCGCCATCTCGGCCCGATGCGCGATCGCGCGCAGCGCGCCCTGGAAGTCGTCGAGACTGGCTGCGCCGGCTAGGATCAGGTAGAACTTCGCGCCGCCCCTGGACGGCTGAGTCAGGGACTGGGTCAGCGGCCGCAGCGACTGGACCAGCGCCAGCTCCGCCCCCGCATCCTTCGTACGCCGCCCAGCCTCCCATTCCGCCAGCCGCGCCAGCAGCCTGGTGGCGGCCGGGGTGCGGACCTCGTTGTCGATGGCGAGCGGCATCTCGTCATAGGTGCGCTGCCACAGGGCCTGCGCCGCCTCCTGCATGCGCATCGCAGTGGCAGGCCCCACGCCGGGCAGCTCGCGCAGGTCAGAGGTCGGGCGGATCACCTCGTGGACGGTGCGGATCCCGGCCTCGAGGAGAGGCTCGATGCGTACGAGATCGGCTAGCTCTTCCACCGGCAGCGACCTGACCGCGGTGTCGGTATCAGCGCTCCTGACGGCGTTGCCGGCCTCGGTCGCGGCCCGGCGAGCGGGCTCCTCGGAGCGCCTGGCCTCGTTGAGCGCCTCGCCCTCGTTGCGCAGGACCAGGATGCCCTTGCGGTGGGAGAGGACCGCGTCCGAGCCGAGGCTCTCGAGGGCAGGCAGGAGGCCGACGCTCGGCAGCAGGGCCTCGCGGATCCGGACTCGGCGCCGGTCGGGAATTCTGGCCAGCTCACCGAGCAGCCGGGTCGCCTCCGCCTCGCTCGCCCATCGGTGAAGATCGAGAACACGCCTGCCGGCCAGCTCCGCTTCCCCTCGGCGGCTCGAGCGCAGCAGCAGGCGCCGCGCGCCGTAGGCCCTCTTCGCCAGCGCGACGTCGCCGGCGACATCGGCCAGCGCGGCGACGAGCTCCTGGGTGGCCTCGCCGACGGGGCCGAGCGCGTGACGTCGCGCGATCGCGGCCAGCCGCGGGCCGTCGCTCCGGTCGAGCGCGATGCTGCGCCAGGCCACCTGCGCCGCCCGCTTCAGCTCGGCCGCGCTCGCCCGGTAGTGGTCGACCGCTGCGGCCGCCTCCCGCTCGATCTCGGCCCGCGCCCCGGTCGCCGACGCCGCCTGCCTGGACCAGGACGAGACCTGCCGCAGCCGGGACGGGAGCGCCTTGCGCTCCGCCTTGCTCAGACCGGTGAACCGCTCGACGGTGGTCCGGGTCGGTGGCGCGCTGACGACGACATCGGTGCTCGTAGCTGGATCCATCTGCCTTTGTGGGGTTCGCGGGGGACTGCGGGCGGGCGTCGGATGACCCTAGCGGGCAGCACCGACATCGAGATGACGGGCGAAGGTCGGACCGATGACGACCGCGACGTGGGACGCCACATAGCCTGTCCCTATGAGTGCACGCGTGGGAATCGTGATGGGGTCCGACTCCGACTGGCCGACGATGAAGGCGGCAGCCGAGCTTCTCGACGAGTTCGGCATCGAGTGGGAGGCCGACGTGAAGTCGGCGCACCGGATGCCGCAGGAGATGCTCGACTACGGCCGAGAGGCCGCCGGTCGCGGTCTCTCGGTGATCATCGCCGGCGCGGGCGGTGCCGCCGCGCTCCCGGGCATGCTCGCCTCCGTCACCCCGTTGCCCGTGATCGGTGTCCCGGTGCCGCTCAAGTACCTCGACGGCATGGACTCGCTGATGTCGATCGTCCAGATGCCCGGCGGTATCCCGGTCGCCACCGTCGCCATCGGCAACGCCAAGAACGCCGGCATCCTCGCTGCCCGCATCCTCGGCGTCTCCGACCCGGAGCTTCAGCAGAAGCTGGTGGCGTACGAGAAGTCCCTGGCCGAGCTCGCGGCCGCGAAGGGCGAGGTCGTCCGCAACGCCACTCGATCCTGAGTGCTCAGCGGAGCACGCCCTCGAGGACCGGAACGGTCAGGTGTGATCCACGGGCGCCGACCTCGACGGAGACGTCTCCGGGCGGGGCCACCGAGTCGATCTCGGGATGGTCGTCGCTGGAGAGGCGGACGGCCAGCCGGTGCCCGGCGGCCAGGCGGTAGTGCGTGGGCCAGACGTGCACCCCGAGGTCGTACGTCTGGCCCGGTCGCACCGGCAGCGGCTCGGCGTGCGATCGGCGGTGGCTGGCCTTGAGCCAGCCCTCGGTGACTCGGGTCCGGGTGCCATCGGGCCGCTCGTCGTAGACGACGACCGCGAGGTGGCCCTCGGTGGCGGTGAACGAGGCCCGGATCGTCGCCTCGATGCTGCCTGCCACGACCACGTCCTGTGCCACGGGTCGGCTGCGGAAGAGGAGCCTTTCGTGGGCCTCCGGGGCCGTGGTCTCGGTGTTGACCGAGAACTCCCGCATCGAGGGGCGGCCGCCACCGGGGCGCAGACCACCCTCCGCACTGAGTGCCAGGTCGACCTCGTCGGTCCCCGCGGGCGGCCACTGGGCGTACTGCTTCCACCCTTCACCGGCTCCCGGCCCCGCTCCCGTTTCAGGGATCTCGTAGGAGGTGACCTTGGCCCTCGGCAGCGGCGCGCTCTGGTCCTGCCGCAACCAACGGTCCCACCAAGCCAGATAGCCGCCGCGGCCGATGTCGGCGTGCTGACCCTCGGGGTAGCCGTGCTGCCAGGGTCCGGACACGAGCCAGACGTTGTCGGGTTGGGCGAGGAAGTTGCCGACCATCCCGTCGCGGTACCTGTCGTACCAGCCGTTGATCTCCAAGGTGGGCACGGCGAGCCGGTCCCAACGCGACTTGACGCTGCGACCGCGCCAGAAGTCGTCGTACGTCGGGTGCTGCGGATAGGTCACGAGGGTGCCCGGGGCCGTGCCCGCCTGCCAGTTGCGGATCTGGGCGTTGGGGATCCCGCCGCGGTAGATCGTGTTCTCGTACCAGTCGCTCAGCCCGTTGATCGGGATGATCGCGCGAAGGCTCGGCGGCTGGTTCACCGCGGCGAGCAGGGTTGCGTGGCCGCCGTAGCTGAGCCCCATCTGCCCGATGTCGCC
>NZ_JACIXG010000077.1 GCF_014360585.1 Nocardioides sp. | reverse complement strand
CGAACGCCTTCGCGGGCGAGTGGGACATCACTCCGAAGCACCTCTCTGTGCCGATCTACGTGATCGAGGTGGAGACCGAGCCGATCGATCCTGAGCGGCTGGCTGCGCTGGGCTGGACCAGCCGCATGGGTCTGGTCACCCAGCACGCGATTATGGAGAACTACCGCCTCACGCCGCGCAACACCATCGTGTTCGGCGTCCGCCGCCTCGAGAGGGGCACGAGCTATCCGCTCCCGGCGAAGGTCCCGGACGCCGGGCTCGTCGAGGAGCTGGCGGGCGCGTTCGCCACTCGCTTTCCGTCGTTGGCCGACGTGGCGATCGCCTGCGCCTGGGGTGGATGGATCGCGATCACCTCGTCCTGGCTCCCCATCGCAGGCAAGATCGGTGACGACATCTACTACTCGATCGCCTGCAACGGGCACGGCCTGGCCCAGGCGCCGTACGTGGGGGCGCTCATCGCGGACGCCATCGTCGACGGGGAGCTGCACGAGGATCTGCGGACGCTGTGGCAGGACAAGCCGACGTTCCCGCGACCGATGATGATGAGTCGCGCCGGCCTCAGAACGATCTGGGCCGTGGACCGTTTCAACGACATGGTCAATGGCAGCAGACGGAACGCCAGGCTCAGGGCTTGAAGACGACCTTCACCATCCCGTCGGACTTGGTCTGGAAGGACTTGTAGGACGACGGAGCCTCGGTGAGGGGGAGGTGGTGGGTGGCGAAGGAGTCCACGCCCAGCGGGTCGTCGTCGGCAACGAGGACGGCGCTCACCACGTCATCTCCGAGCTCTCGGCGACGTCGGCTTCACCATCCCCGCCAACGGCTCGACCTACTGTGTAGGTGAGGCGATGCTGGGCGTCGACTACAAGGACAAGAACCCGACGCTGGAGACGACCGCCGGGACGACCAAGACCCTGGCCCTTAACCCTCGCCCACCTCGCCGGGCTGTTGGCCGAGTCGCCCTACCCCGCGGGGCAGTCCTGCGTGGACGGCGAACAGCTGAAAGGTCGGAGGCGCGCGCAGGTCATAGGAGCGCGGGCACTGCCTGGGCGGCGGTATAGACGGCGACGCCGAGGACCAGGACGGTGAAGACGGTCCGTAACCAGTCGGTGTCGACACGGTCGGCGAGGCGTGCCCCTGCGACGGCAGCTGCCGCCGACGTCGCGGTGAGGACGGCGACGGGGATCCAGTCCGGCTGGGCGCCGGAACCGGCCCGTACGGCCAGTGCCGCGGCGCTGGTGATGGTGATGACCACCAGGGACGTGCCGGCGGCGTACTCCATGGGAAGCGCGAGGGCGATCAGGAGGGCGGGTACGACGAGGAAGCCGCCGCCCACGCCCAAGAAGCCGGTCAATGCCCCGACGACCGTCGCCGTCACCAGCACCTTGAGCGCCCGGGGGCACTGGCAGGCGAACTTCGGGCTGAACGTGATGATCGGGTCGTCCAAGGCGGGCCGCGCGGTGTGCCGGTGGTCGCCTCCTCGCCCATGACGTAGCTGGCGCCAGGCCAGCATTCCGCCGATCAGCAGCATCAGGGCGGCGAACGCGGCCAACAGGACGTTCTCGGGTACCCGGTCGGACGCCGCTGCTCCCACCACTGCTCCGCCGATCGCGATCAGGCCGAAGACCAGGCCACGGCCGAGCAGTACGTTGCCCGCCCGGTGGGCAGCGAACGCGCCGATGAGCGAGGTGACGCCTACGACCACAAGCGATCCGGTGGTCGCCTGGGGAGCGGACTGGCCGAGCAGATACACCAGCACCGGCACCGCCAGGATCGAACCGCCGCCACCGAGTGCGCCCAGGGACAGGCCGATGAGCGCGCCGGCGGCGACGGCGAGGAGCAGGGTCATCTCAGGCGCCGTCGCCCTGTCGGCCCACGAGGTGCAGACCCACCTTCTCGGCGTTCTCGAAGGAGTCGTCGATCGCGACCGGAGTGCGGCCGGCGGCGGCGATGAACGAGGCGGCGACCGAGGCGCGGTAACCGCCGGCGCAGTGCACCCACACCTCACCGGCCGGCACGTCGCCGACCCGGCGGGGCAGCTCGTGGATCGGGATGTTGACCGCTCCTTCGATCGCTTCGGCCTCGTACTCGTCCGAGCGACGGACGTCGAGCACGACGACGTCGCGGTGGTGGCGCACCTGCGCCAGGTCGGCGAAGGTGGCGGTGGGGAAGCTGCCGAGCTCGCCGTCGGTCCAGTCCTGCGGTCCGCCGGTGGCCTGGGCTGCGGGCCGGTCGATGCCGATTCGGACCAGTTCGCGCTGGGCGGTGGCCACGTCCTCAGGAGTCTCGCCGAGCAGGGTCACGGGCGTGCCCCACTCGATCAGCCAGCCCAGGTAGGTCGAGAAGCCACCGTCCAGCCCGAAGTTGAAGGTGCCGGGGGAGTGGCCGGCGGCGAAGGCCTTGCGGTTGCGCAGGTCCACCACCCACTCGCCCGCCTCGATTCTGCGCCGTAGCTCGGTCGCGTCGGCCTCCTGCACCGGGGAGAGGTCGGGTGCGGATGGGCCGGCCGCGTTGGCGGGTCCCATGTGCGCGTAGTACGCCGGCCAGGCGGCGAGGCCGCTCAGCAGCTCGCGGACGTAGGTCTCCTCGTCCTGGGTCAGCACCGGGTTCGTGCGCTTCTCGTCGCCGATCGTCGAAGCGGTGGCTTCGGACTGCGTGGCCGAGCAGAAGGACCCGAACCCGTGGGTGGGGTAGACCTCCGCCTCGTCAGGCAGTTGCTCGGCGAGCTTGTGTGCCGACGCGTGCTGGTGGCGCACCAGGGCGTCGGTGTGCTCCTTGCCGAGCAGGTCGGGTCGGCCGGTGGCGCCGTAGAGCAGCGAGCCGCCGGTGAACGCGGCGTACGGCTCCTCGCGGTCAGGCCCTTGGACCGAGAGCTCGTAGGACAGGTGTGTGAAGGTGTGGCCGGGAGTGGCGATCGCGCGGACACGCATCTGGTCGCCGACCTCGACGACCTCGTCGTCGGTGATCGGAGTGCGGTCGAAAGCCACCTCGTCCGCGCCGTTGACCAGGTACGCCGCGCCGGTCGCCTGCGCGAGCGCCAGGCCTCCGGTGACGTAGTCGTTGTGGATGTGGGTCTCGAAGACGTGGGTCAGTCGGACGCCGTCGGCCTCGAGCACTTCCAGCACCCGGTCGATGTCGCGCTGAGGGTCGACCACGAAGGCGACCTCGCCGTCGTGGACCACGTAGGTGCGGTCCCCGAGCGATGGGGTCTCGAGGGTGCGGACGATCAGCCCGCCGGCCGGCTGCTGCTGTGCCTCCTCGGTCGCCGTGGCCGGCGCGGTGGACTCGATGGCGGTGTAGTCGGTCATGTTCGCCTCATTTCGCGATCGGTCGCCCGGAACGGATCCAGGCATTGGTGCCGCCCGCGACGTTGATCGCGTCGAAGCCGTTGGCGGTCAGGACTTCGGTCATCGCACCGCTGCGATTGCCCGAGGCGCACACCATGTGGACCGAACGATCCCGATCGACTTCGCCCAGTCGGGCGAACAGCTGATCCATCGGGATGTTGATCGCCCCGGGCACGTGGCCCTCGCGGAACTCGGCGGGCTCGCGGACGTCGATGACAGCCGCGCCCTGATCGAGCGCCGCGGCTAGCTGGTCGATGGTGGTCTCACGCATGAGAGGGACTCCTTTGCTGACGTGTCGATGTAACCCCCCGGGGGGTTGTGATCTCGACGTTAACACATCCCCCTAGGGGGTTGTATGGTTGTCAGTGCAGACCCGCCGCAGGCCTAGTGATCGGTATCCAGGAGGGACATACCCATGACGCAGTACACGCTCGAAGCCACCGTGCGCCGCCCCTATGGCGAGACCGTCGAGGCGGTGCGCGCCGAGCTCGCAGCTGCCGGATTCGGCATCCTCACCGAGATCGACCTGAAGGCCACGCTGAAGGCGAAGCTCGATGTCGACGTCGCACCCCAGGTCATCCTGGGGGCCTGCCGTCCGCAGCTGGCTCACCAGGCGCTGCAGGCAGATCCCTCGATCGCCGCACTGCTGCCCTGCAACGTCGTCGTCCGGGCCGTCGACGACACCACCACCGTTGTCGAGGCCTTCGACCCCGACACCATGATGTCCATCGCCGGCGACGCCGGCGACACCCTTCGCGCCGTCGCGACCGACGCACGGCAGCGGCTGACCGCGGCTCTGGCCGCATTGGAGAACAACTGATGGACCTCGAACCCGCCGAGATCAAGGCGATCATCACCCGCATGAAGCGCGCCAACGGCCACCTCGCCAGCGTGATCCGCATGATGGAAGAGGGATCGGACTGCGAGTCCGTCCTCACCCAGCTGGCCGCCGTGAACAAGGCCCTCTCCCGCGCTGGCTACGCGATCGTCGCCACCGGCCTGCAGCAGTGTCTCACCGAGTCCGACGAGGGTCTCGACGGAGTGGACGTCAAGAAGATGGAGAAGCTCTTCCTCGCCCTCGCCTGAGCAGGCGGAACGCCAGGATCAGGGCTTGAAGACGACCTTCACCATCCCGTCGGCCTTGGTCTGGAAGGACTTGTAGGCCCACGGAGCCTCGGTGAGGGGAAGGTGGTGGGTGGCGAAGGAGTCCACGCCCAGCGGGTCGTCGTCGCCCTCGAGGAACGGCATCAGATCGTCCGTCCAGGCGCGTACGTTGGCCTGGCCCATGCGGATCGTGACCTGCTTGTCGAACAGCTGCATCATCGGGAACGGGTCCATCGCGCCGCCGTAGACGCCGGCGACCGAGACGGTGCCTCCGCGGCGTACGGCCTCGAAGGCGGTGTGCAGCGCGGCCATCCGGTCGACACCGGCGTTCTGCATCACCGGACGGCTGACGGCGCCAGGCATCCGCGACAGGATGGTCGTGGCCATCTCTGCGATCGGCGAGCCGTGGGCCTCCATCCCCACGGCGTCGACCACGGCGTCGGCTCCGCGACCATCGGTCAGCTCGCGCACCTGCTCGGCGACGTCGCCGGAGCCGAGAGCGATCGTCTCGGCCCCACGCTGCCCCACCCGGGCGAGACGCTCGGGCTCGCGATCCACGCTGAGGACACGGTGGCCCTCGGCGATGGCGAAGCGGGCCACCATGTCACCGATCGGGCCGGCGCCGAGCACCAGCACGGTGCTCTCCGGGTCCGGGTCGGCGTACCGGAGCGCCTGCCAGGCGGTCGGCAGGACATCGGAGAGGAACAGGAACCGGTCATCGGACGGGCCGTGCGGCACCTTGACCGGCAGCTGGTTGCCGAAGGGGACGCGGAGGTACTGCGCCTGCCCGCCGGGGACCTGGCCGTAGAGCGAGCTGTAGCCGAAGAGGCTCGCGCCGGTGCCCTGGTCGCGGTTCTGCGTCGTCTCGCACTGCGAGTGCAGGTTGCGCCGGCACATCCAGCACGTTCCGCAGCTGATGTTGAACGGCACCACCACCCGGTCGCCGACGCTCAACGCGTGAACCCCGGGTCCGGTCTCTGCCACGACCCCCATCGGTTCGTGTCCGACGATGTCGCCCGGCGTCATGAAGCCGGTGAGCACTTCGTAGAGGTGCAGGTCGGAACCACACAGTCCCGATGAGGTGACCTCGACGATGATGTCGTCGTCATCGATGATGTGCGGGTCCGGGACCTCCTCCACTCGGATGTCGCGACGCCCTTGCCAGGTGACCGCCTTCATGGATCTGCCTCCTTCGGATCGGATGACCACTGCGGTACCCGGATACGGCGATTCGAGACCGGCGATCGAGCCCGGCCATCGAACCGTGCTCAACGGACGCGAGGTGGGTACCGGTGGAGCACACAGGACAGATCGGGCCGGCTGCAGGAAGGGCGTGGACACGCATGAAGGTGGTTGTCATAGGTGCGTCGGGAAACCTCGGCAGCGCCACGATCCGGGCCTTGACCGCCGACGGCGCCGCCTCGGTCCTCGCTGTCGCCCGACGGGCGCCGAGCGGCCCACGGACCAACCCCCATGCCTCTGTCGAATGGCGCGAGGCCGACGTGTCGACGGGCAACCTGGAGCCGGTGCTGGAAGGGGCCGACGCGGTCGTCCACCTCGCCTGGAAGTTCCAACCCACGCACCGGCCCGAGGAGACCTGGGCCACCAATGCGGTCGGCACGCGCAAGGTCCTCGACGCCGTGGCCAGAGCAGGCGTCCCGGCGCTCGTGTGCGTCTCGTCGGTGGCTGCCTACTCGCCGGTGGATCACGACGATCACCTCGACGAGACCTGGGAGACCGACGGGGCGTCGTCGGCGGCGTACTGCCGGGAGAAGGCGTACGTCGAACGGGCTCTTGACGCCTTCGCCTGCGACCATCCCGAGGTCCGCCTGGCCCGGGTCCGGCCGGCTTTCGTCTTCCAGCGCTCGGCGGCCAGCGAGCAACGGCGCATCTTCGGCGGCGCCCTGGCCAGGCCCGCGCTCCTGGACCGGCGGCGGATCCCGGTGGTGCCGGTGCCCGCGGGCCTGAGGTTCCAGGCAGTGCACGCCGGCGATGTCGGCAGGGGGCTGGCCACCGCCGCGACCACCGACGTGACGGGCGCCTTCAACCTCGCCGGTGAGGGCGTGATCACCCGCGACGAGATCGGCGAGCTGATGGGCGCTCGGACGGTCGAGGTGCCCTCGAACCTCATGCGTCAGGGCCTGGAGAAGGCCTGGCACGCACGTCTCGCGCCGGTTCCGGGCAGCCTGCTGGACGCGGTCATGCAGCTGCCCCTGATGTCGACCGCCCGCGCCGAGCGGGAGCTCGACTGGCGACCGCGCCATTCCGCCATGGAGGCGCTCGAGGCGGTCCTCTCCGGCATCCCGGCGAAGGCCGGCAGCGAGCTTCCCCCACTGCATCCGTGACGTCCAGGAGAAGGAGCACCCCGGCAGACGGGCCGGGGGTGCCGCGATCAAGGCATGAGGGCGAGGGTTGCGGGTTACCGGTTGGCATGACGTCACTGAGCTGTCTGATCCTGAACTGCACCCTCAAGCGTTCGCCCGACGAGTCCAGCTCCGAGCTGCTCGGGTCCCAGGTGCTCTCGGCGCTCCAAGACCACGGGGTGAGCGGCGAGATGATCCGGGTCGTCGACCACGACGTCCGGTTCGGGGTGACGACCGACGAGGGCGACGGGGACGAGTGGCCGCAGCTGCGCGAGCGGATGCTGGCCGCTGACATTCTGGTGCTGGTCACCCCGATCTGGCTGGGCCAGCCGTCCGCGGTCTGCAAGATGGTGCTCGAGCGGCTCGACGCCGAGCTCGGCGAGACCGACGACGACGGCCGAATGCTGACCTACGACAAGGTCGCCGGGATCGGCGTCGTCGGCAACGAGGACGGCGCCCACCACGTCACCGCCGAGCTCTGCCAGGCGCTCAACGACGTGGGCTTCACCATCCCCGCGGGCGCGGCGACCTACTGGGTCGGCGAGGCGATGCAAGGTGTGGACTACAAGGACAAGGAGCCGACGCCCGAGGCCACCGCGGGGACGACCAAGACCCTGGCCCGCAACGTAACCCACCTCGCGGGCCTGCTGGCTGCCTCGCCCTATCCCACTGCGTGACCGCTCAACCAGTGACGGCAGGCGCGAACGGGGGCACACTGGCCCCATGATCTCCGTCTCCGACCGGGGCCGACCTGATCTTCGGGTGCGCCTCACCGCTGAGGCGGCCAGCGTGCCCGGAGCACGCAGGTTTGTCACGGACGGGCTTCTGGATTGGGGTCGCGCGCACCTGGTCGACGACGCGGCTCTGTGCATCACCGAGATGGCGGCGAACGCGGCCCTGCACAGCGGCAGCCCCTACATGCAGGTCCGTCTGCACGATCTCGAGCCGGCCGTGCGGCTCAGCGTCGAGGACGACGGCGCCATGGTCCCGGTCCAAGCTGTCGCCCCGCCGCCTGTCGAGAGCCAGGGCACCACCGGGCGCGGGCTGGCCATCGTGTCGGTGCTGGCGAAGTCCTGGGGGATCGAGGAGCGCGCCGACCGGCGGCGCATCTGGGCCGACCTCGTCGGCGACGGCGTCGAGCACGACGTACGGCCTCCCACGGTGGAGTACGGCGAGCAGGTGGTGCCGGAGTCGTCCGCCGTCCCCGCGGACTGGGTCACCGTGCGGCTGCCCCGCTGCCCGGTCCAGCTCGGGCTCCAGATCGACCAGCGCCTCGACGACCTGGTCCGTGAGCTCCAGCTCATCGACTCCGACGAGGGCCCGACCCCGCCGCGGGCGCTCGGTCAGCTCATCGAGCGGTTGCTGGCCCGACCGGCCTTCGCGCGCCACCTGGGTCGGCGTACCGCCCTGGACGCGGCCGCTGCGGGGCTCGAGTACGTCGACATCGAGATGACCCTTCCGCGGGAGATGGCTGTGGTGGTCCGTGAGCTGTCGGCCGCGGACAGCCTGGCCGACGCGCTCAGCGAGACCCACCAGCTGCTCACCCTGCGCTCCACACCAGAGATGATCTCGCTGCGCACCTGGTTCACCGAGAGCATCGTCGCTCAGGCGGAGGACGACGCCGACCCCGTGCCGTACGACGAATGGCTGCGGGTCAGAGGCGTCGAGATGAAGTCCCGCGACTTCTAAGGACCGCCAGGCCCGAATGAACCGGCTGCACTGTCAGCCTCGGACGCGGCTCAGCGACTGCGGTGGCAGGAGCGGGTGGGGTTGGAGGTCCACGCGACGTACGCCGCAGCGGGCGCAGCGTACGTAGAGGACCAGGCCCTCCGAGGTCTGATGGCTGGACTCGGTGAGCCAGCCGTGCTCGTGGGCGGCGTCCGCGTGCGGGGACTGCTCTGTTGCGGTGTCCGTCATGGTCACCACCCTGGTGTAATGGTCTTATGCATCTCAACCCTTACGGCGAGTACGCCGTGCTCATGGCTGCCTCGCTCGCCGACGACTGGCCCGAGGACCGGGCCGGCATCGAGGCTCGGACCAGAGAGTTCGGCATGACGATGGACTTCGCTGAGGCTCCAGACGACCATCGGCGAACCCGCGGGGTGATCGACGAGTGGCTTCGAATCGTCGATGCGGGGGAGCCGGGGGAGCGGGCGCGGTTGCTCAACGACCTGATGGCGCAGGCGACGGCGTATCCGCGGCTGACCGACCACGGGCGGGAGGGATGGCACATCCACTACCGCGACGAGGCCAACGACTCGATTCCCGACGTGCTGAGAGCGGTGATCAGCGTCGGTACGGCGCTGCACCTGACCACTCGGGGCATTCATCGTCTGGGCCGCTGTGCCGCGGGACAGATGGAGGGAGACCCGTGCACCGCGGTGGTCGTGGACGTCACTCGCAACGGGCGGCAGCGCTACTGCTCGGTCCGCTGCGCCAACCGGGCTGCGGTCCGCCGGCACCGGGCCCGCCGCTCGTCGCCTGCCTGTTGAACAGTCGCCGTGCGGGCTCACGACGCGTGGCCGTCGAGGCCGCCGAGCGACGAGAGATCACCTGCCTGCGAGCGTGGGATCACACTCATCGTCCCGTCCGTCTCGAGCACGACGACGGCCACCTGGGAGAGGTCGCCGGTGCCCGTCCCTCGCACAGCCTGCCGCAGCTCGTCCATGCCGACCCGTTGTCGGCGCATCGCCGCGGTGTCGGCCACCCCGTCCCTGAGGAGGACGGACGGACCGGCCGTCAGCAGCCGGCGGCCGGAACGGGTCCAGGCAGTCAGGGCTGCGACCACCAGCTGCAGCACCACCAGAGTGGCCAGCGCGACGACGCCGTCGGCCCAGGCGGTGCGGCTGTCGAGAAGGATGGTCGCCAGCGTCGATCCGAGAGCCACGGTGACGACGAAGTCGAAGGCGTTCAGCTTCGCCAGTGTGCGTTTGCCTGAAAGTCGGAGCAGCAGGACCAGGGTGGCGTAACCGCTTGCGCCGACGACGACGATCCTGAGGAGGTCGTGCCAGGTGTCGAACCACATGCTCTATCCCTTTCGTCGAGACGGACGGACGACTGGGGGTGTCGATTGTGGCTCTGTGCCCGGAAACGTGGCTGGCTACTCCCAGGGGGTGGTGACCTGGAGGACCGCCTCGGTGAGCGCCTTTGTCCGCAGACCGGTCACCTGCTGGTACTCCGGATCCGCGACCATGCGGCTGAATGCGGAGCGTGAGGGATAGCGGACCAACAGGACCGCATCCCATTCCTGGCCCGCCTCGGCCACGAGGGCGGTGGAGCCATCGCCGGCGTAGATCACCTCGCCGCCGTACCGGGGTAGGAACGTCGTCGACAGGGCCTCGGCGTACTGGTCGTACAGCTCGCGGCCGCCATCATCGAACCTCAGCAGGTTCAGCATGACCACCGGCCCGCCTTGGTCCTCGCTGAGGAGTCGCTTCAAGTCCTTGCCGCCTGGGTCGATCGCCATGCTCGAAATACTGGCACATCCCCCGAGACGCCGCCGCGGTTTCGGCTGGTGTGGGCAATGACGCACGAGGACGTGCCCATATTCGTTCCTTCGCAAGCGTAAGTTTCTCGGCTGCTTGGGTACAGGCCCACCAAGCGGCGTGGCATCGAGACGCTTCCCTGGTGTCCCTGCGTCGCGGACGGAGGACTGAGCTGTGGCCCACACACAGATGCTCGAGGCCTTTCCCAAGGACCTGGGCGGAATCGACACGGACAAGCTGGCCGAGTGCATCGCCGCCTGCTTCGAGTGCGCGCAGGTCTGCACGGCGTGCGCCGATGCCTGCCTGAGCGAGGACATGGTCGCCGACCTGACCACATGCATCCGCACCAACCTCGACTGTGCGGACATCTGCGTCGCCACCGGCAACGCACTGTCACGACGCACCGGCTACGACGCCGACGTCACCAGAGCCTTGCTCGAAGCGTGCGCGACCGTGTGCAAGGCCTGCGGTGACGAGTGCGCCCAGCACGCACAGGTGCACGAGCACTGCCGGCTCTGCGCCGAGGCGTGCCGCCGATGCGAAGAGGCATGCCGGGCACTGATCGCCAGCCTCTGACGGCGCAGGGCCGCCGCTGACCCACCAGCGGACAGCTTTTCCTCGAGGAGTACTACACCCTCGGGCTCATCGCCCACGGCGGGATCGGCACGAACTACGTCGACGGCAACACCCGGCTGTGCACCGCGACCGCCGCGGCAGCGTTGAAGGAGTCCTTCGCCTCCGACGGCCAACCCGGTTCGTACACCGACATCGATCACGCCGACGTGATCTGCCTCTACGGCCACAACATGGCCGAGACCCAGACGGTGCTCTGGGCCCGAATCTTGGATCGGCTCGCTGGGCCGAACCCACCGGCAATCGTGTGCGTCGACCCCCGGCAGACGCCAGTGGCCGCCCACGCCACGGTGCACCTCGCGCCCCGTCCCGGCACCAACGTGATGCTCATGAACGCCCTGCTGCGCGAGCTGCTCGAACACGACGGCCGTGTGACTACACCGGGATCACCTATGACAAGCTGCGCGGCGGCAGCGGCATCCAGCGGCCCTGCAACGACGAGCACCCGGACGGGACCGAGCGGATCTACGTCGACGGGGAGTTCTGGTCCCGCCCCGACTACTGCGAGAGCTACGGACGTGACCTCGTCACCGGAGCGCCGGTCGAGCCGACGGAGTACAAGGCGCTCAATCCGCACGGCAAGGCGGTGATCAAGGCAGCGGAGTACCTGCCGCCCCACGAGCCTCCCTCCGAGGACCACCCGTTCCAGCTGATCACCGGGCGCACGCTCTACCACTTCCACACCCGTACCAAGACCGACCGCGCACCACAGCTGCAGGCGGCCGCGCCGGAGGTTTGGGTCGAGGCGTCGGCCGCTGATGCGAGCGACCGAGGATGGCAGGATGGTGACCTCCTCCAGGTCACCACTCCACGAGGCGCGGTCACGGCACGCTTGCGGATCAGTGGCATCCGACCCGGCGTGCTGTTCCTGCCCTTCCACTACGGCTACTGGGACACCGACGCCGGGCATGAGCCCGATGATCGAGGGCGAGCCGCGAACGAGCTGACCCTGACCGACTGGGACCCAGCCTCCAAGCAGCCCATCTTCAAGACCGCTGCCGCGAACGCCAACAAGATCGCCCCAGCCGGTGGCACACCGGCGCCGGCGCCGACCACCACGGGCTCCCGGCCCGTTTCTTCGACGGTTTCGCCGACCAGGGGTGACGTGACGGCGCTCACGAGCGAGCGTATCGACCGGACAGGAGACATCCGATGAAGGTCCTCCAGACCCTGCGCAGCCTTCGCGGCAACAAGGTCGGCGCCGCGATCGAGGAGCTGCACCGCTCCGAGAACAACCTGGCGGGCGCCCTCCTGAACCTCTCGGACCTGCAGAAGAGCGACCACGAGATCTTCTACGTCGCCCGCGACGTCGCCAGGTGGTCCCAAGAACACGTCCGCCGCCTGGCGGAGGTCGCACAGGTCTATGGGCTCGAGCTCGATCCTGCTCCGGAGGATGAGGCGACCGTGGTCGCCCGAGTGAAGCAGAAGGGCTCCGAGCTTGCCGGCCGCTTCCACGAACCGGCTCTGCTGCTCCTGGCCGACCTGCGGCACATCCACCGCACCGCCGCCGGGGTCTCCCTGGACTGGGAGGTGCTCGCCCAGACGGCGCAGGCGATGAAGGACTCCGAGCTGCTCCTCGTGGCTCAGGAGTGCCACCCGCAGACCCTGCGTCCGATGCGCTGGGCCAACGCGAAGGTCAAGGAGACCGCAGCTCAGATCATGGTCACCGGCTGAACGGGGCCGGCAAGCAACCCGACAGTCTGATCGGGCGGAATGCGGTGCACCGGAGGGGGTACCGGGTCGGTATGGAAGCCACACGGTCGAAGCACCCCGATCAGGTGACTCACTGCAGCCGGGCGCCGCGGACGTGCGGCCGGATGTCTCCATGACGGCGGGGCTGCCCGAGACGCCCGACGTCACCGTCGTGGTGATCACTCGCAACCGTTGGCCCGACCTCCGGGAGTCGCTGCCGCGTCACCGCTGCCCGGTAATCCTCTTGGACAACGGGTCCGAGGACGGGACGCCCGCGCACGTCCGCGCGTCGTTCCCGGACATCGACGTGATCGAGCTCGGCAGCAATTTCGGAGCGGTAGCGCGCAACATGGGAGTCGAGCGAGCGACCACACCGTACGTCGCGTTCGCCGACGACGACTCGTGGTGGAGCCCGGGTGCCCTCTCGTCGGCCGCATTGACCCTCGACTCGTATCCCCGCCTCGCGGTTCTCGCCGCCCGGGTCCTCGTCGGGAAGGACGAACGTCCCGACCCGCTCTGCGCCGCTATGGAGGCCTCGCCGCTCGGGACCGAGCCGGACCTGCCTGGTCCGTCCGTCCTTGGATTCCTGGCCTGCGGTGCCATCGTCCGTCGCGATGCCTTTCTCGCTGCCGGCGGGTTCGACGAGGTCGTCTTCTTCGGAGGCGAGGAGGAACGGCTCGCACTCGATCTTGCGTCGCAGGGCTTGGGGCTCGCGTATGTGGACGACGTCGTGGCCCGGCACCGACCCTCTCCCGGCCGCGACCGCGCCGAGCGGCTTGCGCGCGGGGAACGCAACCGGCTGCTCACAGCCGTGATGCGCCGGCCCTGGCCCGTGGTGGCACGCCAGATGTTACGTGCCATGCGCCAAGGCGATCCCGGGCTGCGCGGTGTCCTCCGCGCGGTCCCGGCGCTGCCTCGCGCGCTGAGGGCAAGGCGACCCGTGGACCGCCAGGTGGAGGCGGCTCGGCGGCTCGTCGACACCGCGCCCTCGCTCGGGGCGGCGAGTCGTCGGCCGGGTTCGCCGTATGCCCGTGCTCGGTCGCAAGCCGGCACCGCGGACCCGTGACCGGCTCGGGTGCGTGGAGTCCGAGGCTGGGCTCGTCAGTGCGACTGGCGTTGCAGAGCCATCAACAGCGCGCCGCGACCGGCGTCCCCAACGGACCCAGGCGAGGTGGCCCTCCGGCCGCGGCGGGCAGGTTCACAGGGCAGATCCGAATCCATGGTTGGACCACCGGGTCATGAACATGGCGCACTCGGGTGGTGAGGACAAGGCGCCGACGAACACGAAGTACTCCTTCAAGCGGGCCGCCTCGATCGGCTCCGACATGCTCGAGTTGGATGTCCATTCCACCGCTGATGATGAGCTCGTCGTGATCCACGAGTTCCAAGGCATTCCGGACGCCACCCGTGCGTTCGTGGAGCGGGCACATGCCGATGGTTATGCCGTGCACGGGTGGTTCAGCGGGTCGGCCCCCGACGACGCCGCGACGTACTCACGGATGATCGACGCCTGCGTCGACGGCGTCATGCCTGCGAAGCCGTCCGTCCTCGAGACTGTCCTCGTCGAGCGCGGCATCGAGCGCCCCGGTCGTCCTGGCCTCGACCCCTGCGCCTGACTCGTCTCGCTGCAAGCAGTCGCCCAACGCGTGGTCACCGTCTCCGGCGTCTTCGCCGCCTCGGGGTCGAGACTGGGTTCACACCACGCGTACGCGGGTCTTGACCTTCGTGAAGTCCCAGACCTCGGCCGCCATCTTGGCGCTGAGGCGAATGCAGCCGTCGGATGTCTTCTCGTCGGTGCCGAGATACCAGTTCGGGTGGATCTGACGACCCGTCCGCATGCTCACCGGCACCCGGTGGAAGGCCACGCCGCAGGGTGCGAACCGGACGAAGTGGTAGAGCCACTGCGTGCCGCTGTAGTTCGTACGTGGGTTGCCGCGCGCCGGTCGGCCGCAGTAGGAGCCGGTGGTGTACCACTGCTTGTCCAGCCACTCCGCGTCGATCATCCCGCCCTGCGCGCGGATGGACCCGTCGGCACGCACCAGCCAGACCCAGTCCTGTCGCTGGCTGATCACGATGCGGCGTCCGGTCCCGGTGCTCGCCGGCACCGGCCGTTTGTCACACCGCTTCGCCGTCGACGACATCAGCCGATTCCGCGTGGTGGTCGTGAAGCGACCGCTCGGGTTCAGGCGGTGGCGGGTCTGGAAGCGTACGACGGCTGTTCGGGCGTGATCGTCCAGGCGCCCGTCGACGCGGCCGACGTTGCAGCCGAGGCCGGCCAGCCGGGTCTCCCACCGCTTGATCGTCGTGGCGGTGGCGGCGTTGCCGGGGCTGACCACCACCACGGCGGCCGCCACCAGCGCGACAGCGGCGACGAGGGGAAGAATGAGGACGAGGATGGCGCGGTGTGCCCGAGATGCGCGGGCCAGGGTCGCGAAGGTTGGCACCGGGCGAGGCTATGCGACGTTCGCGCTCCGGGCAGCCGCTGTTGCCCGGTTGTTGACCAGATGACGCGGACGCGGGTGGGCCGCACTCACCGAATCGTGGCTAGTCGATGAGGAGCCAGAGCAGGTGCGCCGAGAGCGCCGTGGTCGCGGCACTCAGAGCGACCACGGCGCGGAGCGGTGGTCGTGACTGTTGGATGTGCATACTTCGTACGTCGCGGTGATATCGCGTGGTGGTCGAGCACGCGATCGCGACCGCGATCGTGAGGTAGGCGGCGGCAGAGACGATGCCTACCGTGCCGAGCTGTGGTGCTGCCTTCAAGCAGATGGTGGCGACGACCAGGTAGCCGAGGACGGTTCGTGACCAGGCCAGGCTGGTGCGCTCTGGCTGGAGACCAGGGTCTCGCAGTGGGGTTGCGTCCGTGTGCCTCACAGCGTGAGCACCAGGACACTGCCGGCTCCCGCCAGCACGACGAGCGCGAGCATGGGTACCAGCGGCGACAGCGGGAGTGGACGGTCCCTCCGCAGAGCGCGCTCCACTGCCCACCAGCGCACCGCGGCCCCGGCGCTGACAGCGGTCCCGGCCAGCAGCAGGAGTACGACCACGGGTTGCCTGACGCTGGACGGCCACTGCTCGGCCATCAGGGTGTCGGTCGCCACCGCTGCCGCGACGACCGCGAGCGCGGTGCGGATCCAGGCCAGGAAGGTGCGTTCGTTGGCCAGGGTGAACCGGGGGTCCGGTTCGATGTCACCTCCGAGCAGGAGACTGCGGACGTTGCGGCGGCTGTTGGTCCCGCCCTTGTCGGTCGGGGCGCAGCACGGAGAGCTCATGGTCGACCTCCGGCCCTCACTGGGAGATGAAGACGCGTTGGCGGCGCTGCGCCTCGGCGTCGGCATCGTCGGGCGCGGCTGGGCCATCGAGGTCGATCCGCACGGTGTGCACGGTGCCGGTGAAGGCGTTGTCGATCGCGGCGTACTCGTCGCTGACCGGGGTGCCCAGGTCGACCCCGATGTCCAGCGTCTCGTCGAAGGAGAAGTAGTAGGGGATCGTCCGATCCACCCGACCCTGGGCGACCTGGACGCCGTCGACCATCAGGATCACCTCGCCGCCGAGGCCGTGTCCGCCGCCGTCGTAGTGGAACTCCATCCGGAGCTCGTGGCGTCCGGGGGACAGCGGCTCCTCGGCGCCGACAGTGAAGTGGGTCAGGTCGAAGTAGCTGTAGTCGTAGCGGACCCTGCCCTCGACGCAGTACAGGGACCAGCCTCCGAACCGGCCGCCCTGGGCGATGACCACTCCGGCGGCGCCGGTCGCGGGCACCTCGACGTCGGCGGTGACGCTGTGGGAGCGATTCTTGACGTTGGGCGTGGTCTCCTCGGTAAACCGTCGCATGCCGCCGCGGTAGGTCACCGACCGGCGGTCGCCGAGCAGGTCGACGCGTCCAGCCAGTGTGGGGTTCTCCCGCTCGGTCACCCGGGGATCGAGCGGGAACACCTGGTGCTTCGCGGCCTCGATGAGGAACAGATCCTGCAGCTCGCGCAGCAGCTGCGGGTGCTCTGCCGCCAGGTCATGAGCCTGCGAGAAGTCCGTGTCGACGTGGTAGAGCTCCCAGACGTCGTCGCTGAACCGCCGTCCTTCCTTCGGGACCATCTCCCACGGGATCCCGTGGCGGGTCACCGCCATCCAGCCCTCGTGGTAGATGCCGCGGTTGCCGCACATCTCGAAGTACTGCGTACGGCGTCGGTCCTGGGCTTCGGCGGCGTCGAAGGTGTAGCGCATGCTCGTGCCTTCGATCGGCTGCTGGGCGACACCGGCGACCGAGGTCGGCTGGGGAACGCCGGCGCAGTCGAGGATCGTGGGGAGGATGTCGATGACGTGGTGGAACTGGTCTCGTACGCCTCCGTGTTCGGCGATCCCGGCGGGCCAGTGCACGACCAGGCCGTCTCGGGTCCCGCCGAAGTGGGAGGCGACCTGCTTGGTCCACTGGAACGGGGTGTTGAGCGCCAGCGCCCACCCGACGGGCGCGATCGGGTAGGTCTCCGGGCCGCCGATGCGGTCCAGGTCCGCGATCATCTCCTCGGGGTCGTCCACGAGGCCGTGGCCGAGCCGGTGCTCGACCGTGGTGCCCTCGATGCCCCCTTCGCCCGACGCGCCGTTGTCGCCGAGCAGGTAGACGAACAGCGTGTTGTCCAGCTCGCCGAGCTCCTCGAGCGCGGCGACGAACCGCCCGACCTGCTGGTCGGCGTGCTCGGTGAACCCGGCGAAGGTCTCCATGAACCGCGCCGAAAGCTCACGCTGCGTGTCGGAGAGCTCGTCCCAGTGGGGTACGCCGTCGGCCCAGCGAGCCAGCTCAGCGTCGGCCGGCGCCACGCCGAGCCGCTTCTGCTCGGCCAGCGTGCGCTCGCGCTGCTCGTCCCAGCCGTGGTCGAACCGACCCCGATACCTCTCCTGCCACTCCGGCGCCACGTGCAGCGGTGCGTGCGAGGCGCCGAGAGCGAGGTAGGTGAAGAACGGCCGGTCCGGGGTCAGCGTGCGCTGCGTCCGCACCCAGTCGATCGCCCGGTCGGCGAGATCCTCCGAGAGGTGATACCCGTCCTCTGGCCGCCGGTCCGGCTCGACCGGCGTCGTGCCTTCGTACAGCAGCGGGTACCAGTGGTTCATCTCCGCACCCATGAACCCGTAGAAGGTGTCGAACCCCTCGCCGGTCGGCCACCGGTCGAACGGGCCCACCGCGCTGATCTCGCGTGGCGGTGTCTGGTGCCACTTGCCGAAGGCCGCGGTGCTGTAGCCGTTGCCCTGCAGGATCTGGGCGATCGTCGCCGCAGACTGTGGCCGGAACCCGTTGTAGCCGGGTGCCGCCGTGGCCATCTCGGTGGTGCCGCCCATCCCGACGGAATGGTGGTTCCGACCGGTCAGCAGGGCCTGGCGCGTCGGCGAGCACAGAGCGGTCACGTGGAAGCGGGAATAGCGCAGGCCACCCTCAGCCAGCGTCTCCGCCGTCGGCATCGCGCACGGGCCACCGAACGCGCTGGACGTTCCATAGCCCAGGTCGTCCATGACGACGATCACGACGTTCGGCGCCCCAGACGGAGGCGTGGTCGGACGCACGGGCTCGAACGCGGCGGTCTGATCCTCGATACCGAGGGCGGTGGCGACGACCTGTGCCTGGTCGGGCTCGGGCAGTACATGCCGGTCGGCGTGGAAGAAGGTCACGTTGGGAATCTCCTCGAAGGCTGGGTGGGCCGAGTTGTGCCGGTCCGCTCGACTCATCGAGTTTCGGGCCAGGACGCTCGCGGCAGCAACGGCGAGTGGGCTAGGTCAGCGATAGCCGCTTGCTATGCCTTAGGGGCTAGGACCCGGCGGAGCAGGCTTCGACGCAGAAGTCGACGAAGCCCAAGGCCAGGTCGCTGGCTCTGCGCTTGCGCCAGATCACGTGTACCGACCGGCGCAGTGGCGGGTCGAGCGGTCGTACTCGCGCACCCTTGACGGCGGCATCGTCGGCCATCGCCCGCGGGAGCACGGCGGCGCCTGCTCCGGCCAGGACGAGGGGCGCCACCGCGGCGAGGTGGGCCGTCTCGACGGCTACATCCGTCGAGAGCCCCGCGGTCAGGAGTGGTTCGGCGACGATGCCCCGGAGCACAGTGCCGTCGGGCGTACACACCAAGCCCCGCTCCGAGAGATCGCCGATCGTGATTGATTCCTTGTCGGCGCGGCCGACCGTCGGCGCCGATGTGGGATCCGGCGGGCACACGGCCATCATCTCGAGGTCGGCCAACCAGCGGCTTTCGAGAGTTCCGCCAGGAGGGGTCCCGTCGACGAGGCCGAGCTCCGCGCCGCCCATTCGCACCGTCTCCAGCACGTCACCGTGCCAGATCGGGTCGGCCACGGTGACCTGGACTCGGGGATGTAGAGCGCGAAACTCGCCGACCAACCGTGCCAGTGGTTCGACGGCCCACAACGTGTTCGTGATGATGGACAGGCGTCCGAACCCGGCTTGCGACACGGCGCGCACTGCGCCACGCGCCACCTCGAACGATCGCAGGGACCGTCTGGCCGGCTCCAGCAGCGCCTCGCCGGCTGGAGTGAGTCGTACGCCCCGGCCGTGTCGATCGAAGAGCCGGATGTCGAGATCTCGCTCGAGCCAGCCGATGGCATTTGACAGCGATGGCTGGGCGATGGACAGTGCTTGCGCCGCCCGGGTGAAGCTCCCCAACTCGGCGACAGTCACGAAATATTCGAGGTGGCGCCTGTCCATGCGTGGAGCATAGTGCGTCGACGCGACGGGGGTCCGAGCGTGATGGAGATGGAGCGGGTCCCTATTGCCGGCGCCTATGGCTGCGATAGTTGATCGGAGGGTTCACCTGAGCGGAATCGCTGAGATCCTGTTCAAACCGAAGCGCCGGCATCGTAAATATCCAGATCTACGGGATGGCAACCGCGGGGCCGCTAAACCTGAGGGGTCGAGCTGTGAACGAGAAGCAAACTTCTGACCAGTCGCGTCACGCGGACGACGGAAGACGCACCCGTCGCAGAGTCAAAGAGTCGTTGGGGAAGATCGATCCGATGCACCCGAAGTATCCGCACGACCGACATCCAGCCCTGATCCCGGGCATCTCCATCGACGAGCAACGGCGGCGCTATGGCGTCGACAAGCTCGTATTCGCGGTCGCAGGAGGGCTCACGGTCGGCTTCGTGATCTGGGGCGTCGTGGCGCCGGACAGTGTCGCCTCGGTCGCCCAGACCGCCTTCGGCTGGGCCACTCGGAACGTCGGCTGGCTCTTCAACTCGGTCGCTGTCGTGGTGCTGGTCTCGATGCTGGTGCTGGCCTTCTCGCCCTACGGCAGGATTCCGCTCGGCAAGGACGGCGAAGATGTGGAGTTCAGCACCTTCGCCTGGGTGGCGATGCTCTTCGCCGCAGGCATCGGGATCGGTGTCATCTTCTGGGGCCCCTCCGAGCCGCTTGCCTACTTCAACGACCCACCGCCGCTCACCAACGAGGCGGGGTCGGTCGCGGCGATGCACCGGGCGATGGCGCAGACGTACTTCCACTGGGGGTTCCATGCCTGGGCGATGTACGCGCTCGTCGGTGGTGCCATCGCGTACGCCGCCTACCGCCGCGGCCGGAGCCTGCTGATGTCCTCGATCTTCCGCAGTCTCTTCGGCGAGCGGCTCACCGAGGGCTTCGCCGGCAAGCTGATCGACATCCTCGCCATCGTCGCCACCCTCTTCGGCACCGCCGCGGCCCTCGGAATCGCGGCGATGCAGATCGGGACCGGCGTCAGCATCGTCACCGGGGTCGGCCAGGTGACGAAGGTCATGGTGGTCGGCATCCTGCTGCTGCTCACCGTGGGCTTCGTGATCTCGGCCGTCTCCGGTGTCGCCCGCGGCATCCGCTACCTCTCGAGCATCAACATCGTGCTGACCGTCGGCGTCGTCGGGCTGATCCTGGCCCTGGGGCCGACCCTGTTCCTGCTGAACTTCCTGCCGTCGGCGCAGCTGGAGTATCTGGGCTCACTCTTCGACATGATGGGCCGCTCGCTGTCCTGGGGCGAGGAGACCCAGGAGTTCCAGGCAACCTGGACCGTGTACTACTGGGCGTGGTGGATCTCCTGGTCGCCGTTCGTCGGCATCTTCATCGCCCGCATCTCGCGGGGACGTACCATCCGGCAGTTCCTTCTCGGCACGATCCTCATCCCTTCCACGCTGCTCTTCGTCGCCTTCGGCGTGATGGGCGGTACGTCGATGAAGATGTCCCAGGACGGTTCGCTCGCCGACGACCTGACTCCGCCGCAGGTCTTCTTCAGGATGATCGACAACCTGCCCTACCTCGAGTGGCTTCCATTCCTGATCATCCTGGTGCTGGCGATCTTCTTCATCACCTCTGCTGACTCCGCCTCGGTCGTGATGGGGATGCTGTCGACCCGGGGCCACCTGGAGCCGGGCCGCTGGGTGGTCGTCTTCTGGGGGCTGGTGATGTCCGGCATCGCTGTGGTGATGCTGCTCCTCGGCGACGCGACCGCCCTGGCCGGCCTGCAGCAGCTGGTGATCGTCACCGCGGTGCCGTTCGCCCTGGTGATGCTGCTGATCATCGTGGCCTGGATCCGCGACCTCGCCACCGACCCGTACACCCTGCGGCACCGCTATGCGGAGGCCGCGATGCGCAACGCCGTGCTCCAGGGCGTGGAGCGGTACGGCGACAACTTCGCCATCCAGGTGGTGGAGGCGAGCTGTCCGGAGGAGGGTGCCGGTGCGGAGGTCGACTCCACCGACGAGCGGTACACCGACTGGTACCAGCGCACCGACGAGGAGGGTCAGCCGGTCGACTACGACTTCGACTCCGGGACGTGGGCCGACGGCTTCGACCCGGAGACCGGCGAGATGCCGGCCGTCCGTCCCGACAGTCCCTGAGGAGACGGCACGACCGAGAACGCCCTCGAGCGACCGAAGTCGTTCGAGGGCGTTCTCGCTGTTCAGAGCCCGATCAACCCATGTGTCAGCAGGTCATCGGGACCCCGGTTCTAGATGTCGTAATAGAGCTCGACCTCGTGCCGGTGGCGGGGAATCACTTCCGACGGCACGCGGCAGGGTTCTGGCGCAGCTCCACGTTGTCCCTCACGATCCTGCGGTCCACCCAGCTGTTGCGAGCCACCGAGAAGTTGCCGGCGTAGGAGTTCCTGAGCACACGCAGGGAACGCACGTGATTGCCGACGACGCGGAGGTTGTTGCACGCCTTGTTGTCCCGAACCATCAAGGTCCCCCGATTGTCGCGTACCACGAGATTGTTGGCGATCGACATCTCGCAGATCGCCACGTTGCGGGAGTTGCGGACCATGAGGTTTCGTCCGGCGACCGGGTCCACGCGGCACCCGGCAGCCCCGATGGTGACGCGTTCGACGACGTTGCGGACGTGGACGTTCCGGCCGAGGCTCGTGTCGGTGATGCTGACCACCCTCGGTGCACCGGTGGTGCGGACATTGCCGGTGATCCGGGAATTGGTGATCGCGCAGCGGGCGTCGTTCGGGATGACTACGTTGCGGAACGTCCGGTGGTGGTAGCTGCCGTCGCAGACGAGGTCGGGCGGCACCGCCTGGGCGCTGAGGACCGGCCCCAACACGGGTGCGAGCGCGCCTATGAGAATGAAGACGATGAGCTGCTTCATGTGAACCCTCCGAGTCCGGGCGATGTCTGTCTTCATGACGCGCGAACGAGAACATGTGTTGCACCGGCTCGCCGGGCGAGGAGAAGCTCGACGAACAACGCGACTGAGCCCCTCTCCCGATGAAAACGGGGGAGGGGCTCACGTCAGTCAGCGCTCTATGCCTAGATGTCGTAGTAGAGCTCGAACTCGTGCGGGTGCGGGCGGAGCTGGATCGGGAGGATCTCGTCGTTGGTCTTGTAGTCGATCCAGGTCTCGATCAGGTCGGGGGTGAAGACGTCGCCCACGGTGAGGAAGTCGTGGTCGTTCTCCAGCGCCGACAGGACGGCCCCGAGGGAGGTCGGGACCTGGTTGATCTCGGCCATCTCGTCGGGCGGAAGCTCGTAGATGTCCTTGTCGATCGGAGCCGGCGGCTCGATCTTGTTCTGGATACCGTCGATGCCGGCGAGCAGCAGGGCGGAGAAGGCGAGGTACGGGTTCGAGGACGGGTCCGGGAACCGGGTCTCGACGCGCTTGGCCTTCGGGTTGGTGCCCGTGATCGGGATGCGGACCGCGGCGGAGCGGTTGCGCGAGGAGTAGACCAGCGAGATCGGCGCCTCGAAGCCCGGCACCAGGCGGTGGTAGGAGTTCACCGTCGGGTTGGTGAACGCCAGGACCGACGGGGCGTGCTTCAGGATGCCGCCGATGTACCAGCGGGCCATGTCGGAGAGGCCGCCGTAGCCGGTCTCGTCGTAGAACAGCGGCTCGCCGCCCTCCCAGATCGACTGGTGCACGTGCATGCCCGAGCCGTTGTCGCCGAAGACGGGCTTCGGCATGAAGGTGACGGTCTTGCCGGCCTCCCAGGCGGTGTTCTTGACGATGTACTTGAACTTCATGACATCGTCGGCAGCCTTGAGCAGCGTGTCGAACCGGTAGTTGATCTCGGCCTGGCCGGCGGTGCCGACCTCGTGGTGGGCGCGCTCGACGAGCAGGCCCGCGTTCTCGAGGTTCTTGACCATCACGTCGCGCAGGTCGGCGAAGTGGTCGGTGGGGGAGACCGGGAAGTAGCCGCCCTTGTAGCGCGTCTTGTAGCCGAGGTTGTTCGAGCCGTCGGGGTTCTTGTCGGCGCCCGAGTTCCACCAGGCCTCGACGGAGTCGATCTTGTAGAACGACTCGCCCTCGGAGGTGCTGTAGGCGACCTTGTCGAAGATGAAGAACTCGGCCTCGGGGGCGAAGAAGGCGGTGTCGCCGATGCCGGTCGAGGCCAGGTACGCCAGCGCCTTGCGCGCGATGTTGCGCGGGTCGCGCGAGTAGGCCTCGCCCGTGATCGGGTCGTGCACGAAGTACATCAGCGCGAGGGTCTTCGCGGTGCGGAACGGGTCGATGTACGCAGTCGTCACGTCCGGGTACAGCGCCATGTCGGACTCGTTGATCGTCTGGAAGCCGCGGATCGACGAGCCGTCGAAGGCCTGGGGCTCCAGGGTGAACGACGACACCGGCACCGTGAAGTGCTGCTGAACGCCGGGCAGGTCGACGAAGCGGATGTCGACGAACTCGACTCCCTCGTCAGAGATGAACTTCAAGAGTTCGTCGTCAGTGCTGAACATCAATCCTCCTTGGCTCACCCGTGCGGGCAGAGCCAGATAGGTCTCTCGCGATCGAGGCCGGGCCCTCGTGGACTCGACCGTGCCACGCAAATTACGAAGGGACGGTTGCACAGGAGTGTCGCAAATGTTTCGGGCGTGTAACAGGTTGTGTGATTTGATCGGCAACCATCCCGATCTCACCCCTCAAGACGTCGCCGCCTACGATTGGCCGATGTGACCGGTTCCGCCACCCCTGTGACGCCCACTCTGCCTTACCCGACCGCGAGCTGGGGTAGGCGCGTCCTTGCGCTCTTCATCGACTGGCTCGCATCGTCGCTCGTGGCGTCGGTCTTCCTCGGCGTACGTGCGCTGCCCTTCGGGTCGCTGCTCGCCGGTGTCGACCCGCGGCCGATCGACAACCTGTGGATCCTGGTGGTCTTCATCGTCCAGACCGCGGCCTTCACCGCGCTCGGCGGCGGCTCGTTCGGCAAGCTCGTCACCCGGCTGCGTACGGTGCGGGTCTCGCCGGGCGCCCCGGACGTACGCCCGCCGGATCCGCTGCGGAGCATCGCACGCCAGATCCTGGTCGTCCTCGTGATTCCGCCGATGGTCTTTCGCGGCGACCGGCGCGGGCTGCACGATCTGGTGGCAGGCACCGCGACGGTGACGCTCGAGACCTACCGACACGTGTTTCGCCGGGTGGGTTGAGCGCCTCGCGAGGGTAGGTTGGAGCGGTACGCCGCAGGCAGCGGCACACACGAAGGGAAGCTCAATGACGCACAACCGTACTCTCGGGCCACGTGGCCTCCGGCGCCGCGCTGCTGCAGCGGGCGTGCTGGCCCTATCGCTCTCAGGCCTGGTCGCCTGTGGCGGTGGTGATGGCGCCGGCGGCGCCAGCGAGGGGGAATCGGTCTCCGCCGAGGAGATGACCGAGGTCATGAAGAAGGCGACCGACATCGACACCGCCCACTTCACCACGAAGATGGACGCGAAGGTCTCGGGTCAGGCCGTCTCGATGACCGGCGAGGGCGACCTCCAGATGGAGCCGTCGGCCCACCACTCCACGATGAAGATGAGCGGTGGCTCGATGGACATGGATCTCGAGACCATCGTCGTCGACGACAAGATCTACATCAAGGGCATGATGGGCGACTCGTGGATGACCGCGAGCGCCGACCAGCTCGAGAAGATGGGCGGCACCAGCCTGGAGTCGATGAGCAACCCGCTCGCCTTCTTCGACGGCATGGAGGAGTCGATCAAGTCCGCCGAGTTCGAGGGCGAGGAGAAGCTCGACGGCACCGACACCGAGCACTACAGCTTCACCGTCGACTCCGCGGGTCTCACCAAGAGCCTCGGCGCGGACAGCAACAAGGGCATGCCCAAGACGATGGAACAGGACATCTGGGTCGACGGTGACGGCCTGCTCCGCAAGGCCGAGGTCGTCATGGGTGACATGGGCACCGTCGAGATGGTGCTCTCCGAGCTCGGCGAGGACGTCTCCATCGAGGCGCCGCCCGCCGACCAGGTCACCGACATGCCGAGCATGGCCGGCTGACAGGTCCGCTCAGCACGCAGCGTTCAGTACGCAGCAGGGCCGGTCCCCGAACGGGGACCGGCCCTTACCGTTACGACGACCTGCG
>NZ_JACIXG010000076.1 GCF_014360585.1 Nocardioides sp. | reverse complement strand
ACCGTGCTCGACGTCGCCGAGGAGGCGACGGCACGATGACCGCCGTCGGCGCCCCGTCCACCCGCACCGAACACGACTCACTCGGCGCGTTCGAGGTCCCCGCGACCGCGTACTGGGGCGTGCACACCGCCCGCGCGCTGCGAAACTTCCCCATCAGCGGCACCACGGTCGGGGCCCACCGATCGCTCGTCGCCGCGCTCGGCGCGGTCAAGCTCGCCGCGGCCCGCGCCAACCACGATGTCGGCCTGCTCGACGACCGCCGGTACGAGGCGATCGCCGCCGCCGCGCAGGAGGTCCGCGACGGTGCCCTCGACGACCAGTTCGTCGTCGACGTGATCCAGGGCGGTGCCGGGACCTCGACCAACATGAACGCCAACGAGGTCGTCGCCAACCGTGCCCTGGAGATCCTGGGCCTGCCGTTCGGCAGCTACGCCGAGCTCCACCCCCTCGACCACGTGAACCGCTGCCAGTCGACCAACGACGTCTACCCGACCGCCGTGCGCCTCGCGCTGGTCGGGGCGATCGACCGCCTGGCCGAGGCGACCGAAGCTCTCGCCGCCTCGTTCGCCCGGAAGGCGAGCGAGTTCCGTGCCGTCCCCAAGATCGGTCGTACGCAGCTCCAGGACGCCGTCCCGATGACGGTCGGCCAAGAGCTCGGCGCCTTCGCCACCACTCTGCGCGAGGAGCTGGCACGGCTGGCCGACTCGCGCATGCTGCTGTGTGAGATCAACCTCGGGGCCACCGCGATCGGCACCGGGATCACCGCCCACCCCGACTACCGGCGTCTCGCCGTCCAGCACCTCGCCGAGCTCACCGGCCTGCCGGTCGTCGGCGCCGGTGACCTCGTGGAGGCGACCAGCGACACCGGCGCCTTCGTGCAGGTCTCCAGCGTGCTGAAGCGGATCGTCGTCAAGGCCTCCAAGATCTGCAACGACCTCCGGCTGCTCAGCTCCGGCCCGCAGGCCGGTCTCGGCGAGCTGCAGCTGCCCGCTCGCCAGGCCGGGTCGAGCATCATGCCCGGCAAGGTCAACCCGGTCATCCCGGAGATGGTCAACCAGGTCGCCTTCTGGGTGATCGGCAACGACCTGACCGTCACCATGGCAGCCGAGGCCGGCCAGCTCCAGCTCAACGCGTTCGAGCCGGTCATGGGCCACGGCCTCCTCCAGGGCTTCGGCTGGACCGCGTCGGCCTTCGACTCGCTGCGCGAGCTGTGCGTGGACGGGATCACCGTCGACGCCGCCGCGCTCGCTGCCGCGGCCGCCACCAACGCCGGCCTCGCGACCGCACTGACCCCGCTGCTCGGCTACGCGAGGTCCGCGGAGATCGCCAAGGCCGCGCTCGGCGGCGAGGGAGCGATCCGGGATCTGGCACTTGCCACCGGCGTCCTCGACCCGGTCGTGCTCGACGCTCTGCTGCGGCCCGAGACGCTGGCGAACCTCGACGTGCCCGGCACCAACGTGGCGACACGGGAGTAGGAGATCGCGCAGTCTCGAGGTTCGGGCAAGATGGCTCGCATGGCCGAGCCGTCCTTCACCCTGACCCAGCTGCGCTACTTCGCCGCAGCCGCGGAGCTGGGCAGCATGACCGCCGCGTCACGGCAGCTCGTGGTCTCGCAGTCGGCGGTCTCGACGGCCGTGGCGCAGCTGGAGAAGGAGCTGGGCGTCCAGCTCCTGCTGCGCCACCACGCCCGCGGTCTGACGCTGACGTCGGCCGGCGAGGAGTTCTACCGCGAGCTGCGCAGCTATCTGGTGCACACCAACGAGCTGGTGGAGGTCGCGCGTTTGGCCGGTCAGGCGCTCGTCGGCGACCTCACCATCGGCTGCTTCACCACCCTGGGCCCCTTCGAGCTCCCGCGGCTGCTGGCCGCCTGTGAGCAGGACCATCCCGGCATCCACGTCTCCGTCGTCGAGGACGAGCACGCAGCCCTCAAGCAGGCGCTGCGCTCTGGCCGCTGCGAGCTGGCGCTCATGTACGGCTACGACCTCGACGACGACATCGACCACGTCCAGGTCGGGCTCGCCGCGCCGTACGTCCTCGTCGGCAAGGGCCACCGGTTGGCCCGCCGCAAGAAGGTCGCTCTCGCCGAGCTCGAGGAGGATCCGATGGTGCTCCTCGACCTGCCGCACAGCGGCCAGTACTTCGAGCGGCTGGTCGAGTCGGCCGGCTTCCGCCCGCAGATCCGCCACCGCAGCGCCGGCTTCGAGACCGTTCGGGCGATGGTCGCCAACGGCCAGGGATGGTCGGTCCTCAACCAGCGTCCGGCCAGCGACACGACCTACGACGGTGCCCAGATCGTCACCCTCGAGATCACCGACCCGATCGAGCCCCTCGAGGTCGTGCTGGCCTCGATGAAGGGCGTACGCCTCACCGCCCGCGCGCAGGCGTTCGTCCGTTCCTCGGGCCGGGCAGCACGACGGCGGGAAGGCCGCTGACGCGACCTCCCCGCCGTGGGAGTGCTGGGTGCCTCAGGCGTGCGAGGCGAGCGCCAGCTCGCTCGGCGCGAGCTTGCGGCCGCGCGCGAGCAGGTAGTAGATCGGCGCGGTGGCGACCAGGCCGATGATCCAGCTCAGGTCGGCGCCGTCGAGCTTCTCCGCCACCGGTCCGGTGTAGAGCGGCGTCGCCATGAACGGGATCTGGACGAGGATGCCGATCACGTAGGCGAGGATCGCCTGGCTGTTGAACCGGCCGTAGATGCCACCGTCGGCCGCGAAGATCGAGTCGAGGTCGTAGTTGCCGCGGTGGATCAGGTAGAAGTCGATCAGGTTGATCGCGGTCCACGGGACCAGCACCACGAGCAGCGCGAGCACGATGTCGACGAAGTACGAGATGAAGTTGCCCGAGACACCGATGGCGAAGTACGTCGAGGCGGCCATCACGACCAGCGAGAGCACCACGCGGCTGCGGGCGGTTGGGATCCAGCTGACGACGAACGTCTGCACGCAGGTGATGATCGAGAGCACGGTGCCGTAGAGGTTGAGTGCGTTGTGGCTGATCACCGACAGCAGGAACAGGACGAGCAGCGGGGTCCCGAACGCACCGGTGGTGTCACGGACCCCGGTCATGACCTCTACGCCCGGCTTCATCGCCAGCGCCACGATCGCGCCGAAGACGAACGGCAGGATCGAGCCGAGGGTGCAGCCGAGGTAGGTGGCGGTGAAGGTCGCCTTCACCCCGACGCCGGCAGGCAGGTAGCGCGAGTAGTCCGAGACGTACGGAGCGAAGGCGATCTGCCACAGCGCACCGAGCGACACCGTCGCGAGGAAGCCGGCGGTGCTGTACTCGCCCTGCGTCCAGAAGCCCGCAGGCAGGCCGGAGACGAAGATGGCGACGGTGCCGAGGACGATGGCGATGCCGAGGACCCAGGTGGCGACCTTGTTGAGCGAGTGGATCACCTTGTAGCCGATCACCGCGATCAGACCGGATCCGAGCGCGCCGATGACGATGCCCGCCCCGACCGGGATCGGCTCGGCGATGCCGTGCAGGGACTGGCCGGCGAGAACGATGTTGGAGGCGAAGAACGCCAGGTACATCACGGCCGCGATCACGACGACGATCAGCGCCCCGTACGAGCCGAACTGGCCGCGGCTCTGGATCATCTGCGGAATGCCCATCTGCGGCCCCTGGGCCGAGTGCAGCGCCATGAAGACGCCGCCCACGAGGTGGCCGACGACGATGGCCACGATGCACCAGACGAGGTCGAGGCCGAAGACGGTGACCCCGGCGGCACCGGTGACGACGGGCAAAGGGGCGATGTTTGTCCCGAACCACAGGGTGAACAGGTCGCGCACCTTGCCATGGCGGTCCTCGGGCGGGACGTAGCCGATGGTGTGCTTCTCGACGACTGGCTGGTCTGGCATGTTCGTTCTCCAAAGGTGTGAGGCGCCCCACCATGGTCGTGACAGCACTGTTCCTCTGGCAAACGAATCCTTTTGGCGCAATGCATCAGCAGAATCGATGATCGCTGGTACGCGACCGAGTGTCGGCCGAGGGCCTGACACACTCGCGTTCGCGTTCTTAGGTAAACCTTTCTAAGGTGAGGCTTACCAATTGAAAGGACGGCCGTGAAGCCTATCTCAGCTGTTGTGGTCTCGGTCTCGGTTGCCCTCCTCGGGGCAACGCTCACCTCCTGTTCCTCCGGCGACGCGCTCGTCGTCTACAACGCCCAGCACGAGCAGCTCATGGAGGAGCTGGTGCCGGCATTCGAGGAGGAGACCGGGATCGACGTGGAGCTGCGCAACGGCAAGGACCTCGAGCTCGCCGCCCAGCTGGTCGCGGAGGGGAAGAAGTCCCCGGCCGACGTCTTCCTCACCGAGAACTCCCCGGCGATGGCCGCGGTCGAGCGTGAGGGTCTGCTGGCCACGCTGCCCGACGACGTGATCGCGCCGATCCCGGAGCAGTACCGGCCGACGAGCAACGCCTGGACCGGTTTCGTGGCCCGCTCCACCGTGCTGGTCTACAACACCGACCAGATCACCGAGGCCGAGCTGCCCGCCTCGCTGCTCGACCTGGCCAAGCCGGAGTGGAAGGGCAAGATCTCCTTCTCTCCGACCGGCGCCGACTTCCAGGCGATCGTCGCCGGAGTCCTGGCGACCGAGGGCGAGGAGGCCACCAAGGCGTGGCTGGAGGGGATCAAGGCCAACGGCACCGTCTACGACGGCAACAACGTCGTGCTGGAGTCGGTCAACGCGGGCGAGGTGCCGGTCGGCGTCATCTACCACTATTACTGGTACCGCGACCAGGCCGAGTCCGGTGATGTCAGCGACAGCTCCGAGCTCCACTTCTTCGGCAACCAGGACCCCGGCGCCTTCGTGAGCGTCTCCGGGGCGGGCGTGCTGGCCTCGGCCAAGCACAAGTCCGACGCCGAGAAGTTCATCGGCTACCTCACCGGCAAGGCCGGGCAGCAGGGTCTGGCCGACAGCTACGCGCTGGAATACCCGCTGAACCCCGAGGTCCAGCTCGACCCGCCGGTCAAGAAGTTCTCCGAGCTCGACCCGCCCGAGGTCGCGATCTCCGACCTGGACAGCGCCGCGGTGGTCGACATGATGACGGAAGTCGGCTTCCTCTGAGCAGCGTGCATCTCGGCACGCTTCCTGCCGCCGCCTACGGCAGGTGGCTGATGCCGGCTCTGGCCGGCACCATCGCTGCGGCCTGCCTGCTGCCGGTGGCGTACGTCATCTGGTCGACCGCCTCGCTGGGGCCGGCCGAGGCCTACGAGTTCCTGGTCCGCCCGCGTATCGGTGAGCTGCTGTGGAACACCGGCAGGCTGCTGGTGGGTGGGGTCGCGCTCTCGGTGGTGTTCGGGCTCGGCGGCGCCTGGGTGGTCGAGCGGACGTCCCTGCCGCTGGCCGGTTGGTGGCACGGGGCGATGTGTGCGCCCCTGGCCATCCCGGCGTTCGTCAACGGCTATGCGTGGGTGGCCACGACCCACGCGGTCCAGTCGTATCTCGGCGCCGTGCTGGTCGTCTCGCTGTCCTACTATCCGCTGGTCTACCTGCCCGCGGTGGCAGCGCTGCGACGCCTCGACCCGGCGCTCGAGGAGGTCGCGGCGGCCCTCGGCAGGCGGCCGCGGGAGGTGTTCCTCCGCGTGGTCCTGCCCACCATCGCGCCGGCGGTGCTCGGCGGTGCGCTGCTGGTCGGGCTGCATCTGCTGGCTGAGTACGGCGCCCTGCAGTTGCTCAACTACCCGACCCTCACGACCGCGATCCTGCAGCAGTACGGAACTGCCTTCAACGGTCCCGCCGCCACGCTGCTGGCCGGGGTGCTGCTGGTCACCTGTCTCGGGCTGCTCGCCCTGGAGATGCTGATCCGTGGCCCGGCGCGGCGTGCCCGTATCGGGAGCGGCACCGTCCGCCCGGTCTCCCGGCTGCGGCTGGGCAGGGGGACCATGCCTGTGGTCGTCGCATTCGGTGCGTTCGTGGCGCTGGCCGTCGGTCTGCCGGCCGCCAGCCTGGTGCGCTGGCTGGTCCGAGGCGCCTCCGCCGAGCTCGATCTGAGCCGGTTGCTGCCGGCCGCCGGCACCAGCGTCACGCTGGCCGCGGTCGCGGGAGTCGTCGCGACGGCCGCGGCCCTCCCGGTCGTCTGGCAGGCCGTACGCCGCCGCAACAGCTGGTCGCTGGGCGTCGAGCGGGTCGCGTACGTCACCAGCGCGCTGCCCGGGGTGGTCGTCGCGCTCGCCCTGGTGACCGTCGCCATCGGCTGGGTGCCCGCGCTCTACCAGACGCTGCCGCTGCTCGTGGTGGCGTACGTCATCCTGTTCCTGCCGCGCGCGCTCGTGGCGGTGCGCGGGGTGCTGGAGCTGGTGCCGCCACGGTTGGAGGAGGTCGCACTCACGCTCGGGCTGAGCCGGGCCGGGGCGATTCGCCGGGTCACCCTTCCGCTGCTGCTGCCCGGGCTGGCGACCGCGACCGCGATGGTCGCGCTCGCGGTCTCCACGGAGCTGACCGCGACGCTCCTGCTGGCCCCGATCGGGACCACGACGCTGGCGACCGAGTTCTGGAGCGCGGCATCCTCGGTCGCCTACGGAGCCGCGGCGCCGTACGCGCTGGCGCTGGTGCTCCTCGCGATGCCGGCGACGATCCTGCTTGGTCGCGCGTCGAGAGGGGTGGGTCGATGACGGCGGCTCTGCAGGTCAGCGGGCTGCGGGCCGGACACGGTTCTCGCCAGGTCCTCGACGGGCTCGATCTGACCGTCGAGGGCGGCGTGACCGCCGTGCTCGGGGCGTCGGGCTGCGGCAAGACGACGCTGCTGCGGTGCGTGGCGGGCTTCATCGCCCCGAGCGCGGGCGAGATCTGGATCGGCGGGCGCTCGGTCGCCGGGCTGGCGCCGCGCCGGCGCGGGATCGGGTACGTCCCGCAGGAGGGCGCGCTCTTCCCGCACCTCGACGTCGGCAGCAACATCGCCTTCGGACTCGGCCGGAACGTCGCCCGTGCCGAGCGGCAGGCTCGGGTCGCCGAGCTGCTCAGGCTGCTGGAGCTGCCCGCCGAGCTGGCCGGCCGCCAGCCTCATGAGCTCTCCGGTGGCCAGCAGCAGCGGGTCGCCGTGGCCCGCGCGCTCGCGCCCCGGCCACGCCTGGTGCTCCTCGACGAGCCCTTCTCGTCCCTCGACGCGGGCCTGCGGGAGGAGTCGGGGCGCGCGGTCGTGCGGGCGCTGCGTACGGCCGGCGCGGCAGCGCTGCTCGTCACCCACGACCAGGGCGAGGCGCTCTCGCTGGCCGACCAGGTGGCCGTGATGGCCGCCGGTCGATTCCTGCAGGTCGGGTCGTCGGTGGACGTCTACCTGACCCCGGAGCACCCCGAGGTCGCCGCCTTCCTCGGCTCGGCGACGCTGCTGCCCGGTGAGGTCGACGGCGACGGAAGGGCCGACTCGGCGCTCGGGCAGGTCGCGCTCGCGACGCCGCAGCCGGCCGGTCCGGTGACGCTGGTCGTCCGCGCGGAGCAGGTGCAGGTCTCGGCCGACGCCGCCTCCGGAATCAAGGGTGTCGTCGAGGAGGTCTCCTTCTTCGGGCACGACGCCACGATCCGAGTGCGGCTGAGCGACGACGTACGGGTGACCGCCCGGGTCCCGGGCACCGGGATTCCCGACATCGGGACCACGGTCTCGCTCGAGGTCGTCGGGCCCTTGGTCGGCTATGCCGGTGAATGTCGATGAGCGAGCGTAAGCGAGCGAACGATCAGATCGTCACGCCGCCGCGTCCGTATTCTTTCCGCTCTGTCACGGATGTGGCGGCGTGAGCTCGACGATCGCCACTGGCGCCCACCTGCTTCTGAACGGGCGGCCAGGGGATCCGGCCGTCATCACCGCCGAGGCGACGCTGACCTACGCCGAGCTGGAGCAGGCGGTGATGGACCGGGTGGCCGCGTACGGTCCCTCTCATGGGGTCGTGCTGCTCGAGGCGGGCAACGATCTCGACTCGGTGATCGGCTACCTGGCTGCGCTCGCCGCTCGGCGGCCGGTCCTGCTGACGCCGCCGGGAGGCGACACCGACGAGCTCCGCACCCGTTACGCCGCCGCGTTCGACGGCCGGGCCGAGCTCCATCCCGACCTCGCGCTGTTGCTGTCGACGTCCGGCTCGACCGGGTCGCCGAAGCTGGTCCGGCTCTCCCGCGACAACCTCGCCGCCAACGCGGCGAGCATCGCGGCCTACCTCGGGCTCACCTCCGCCGACCGGGCGATGAGCTCGCTGCCGCTGCACTACTGCTACGGCCTCTCGGTGCTCAACTCCCATCTCAGCGCAGGCGCCGCGGTGATCCTCACCGACCTCTCGGTCGCCGACGACTGCTTCTGGGACGTCGCGGCGCGCAACGGCGCCACCTCGTTCGCCGGGGTCCCGTACACCTTCGAGCTGCTCGACACCTCGGGGTTCGCCGATCGCTCGCTGCCGTCGCTGCGCTACATCACCCAGGCGGGCGGCAAGATGCCGCCCGAGACGGTCCGTCGCTATGCCGCGCTGGGGGCATCTCGTGGATGGGACCTGGTCGTGATGTACGGCCAGACCGAGGCCACCGCCCGGATGGCCTACCTGCCACCCGACCTGGCCGCGAGCCGGCCCGAGGCGATCGGCATCCCGATCCCCGGCGGAAACTTCCGCCTCGACCCGGTGGACGGCACGGGGGAGGGGCCGGCGGAAGGCGTCGGCGAGCTGGTCTACACCGGGCCGAACGTGATGATGGGGTACGCCGAGAGCGTCGACGACCTCGCCCGTGGCCCCGAGCTCACCGAGCTCCGCACCGGCGACCTCGCCCGCCAGGCCGACGACGGGCTCTGGGAGATCACCGGCCGGCGCAGCCGGTTCGGCAAGATCCTCGGGCTGCGCGTCGACCTCGACCGGATCGAGTCCGAGCTCGCGCCAACGTCCGTACGCGCCGTCGCCCCCGGCTCCCGACTGCACCTGTTCACCGAGGATCCCGAGGCCGTCGAGCGGCTGCCGGCGCGGGTGGACGGCATCGTGGCGCTGTCGCGAGCGGCGGTCCAGGTTCACCGGATCGAGGAGATGCCGCGGACGCCGAACGGGAAGGTCGACTACGCCACCCTCAACAGCTGGGCGAGCGCCGCGGACGCAGCGGGGCCATCAGGGGCCGGGCCTGAGGAGCTGGTCGAAGGTGCGGACGCCGAGGCGCTGCGTACGGTCTTTGCTGTGGTACTCGGGCGTCCCGACGCGACCGTGGCGGACAGCTTCGTCTCGCTCGGCGGCGACTCGCTCTCCTTCGTCGCGATCGCCACCCAGCTCGGCGAACGGCTCGGCACCCTGCCCGCCGGTTGGCAGCATCGAAGCATCGCCGAGCTCGCCGCGAGCGCGGGGAGCCCACGACGATGGCTGCGGCCGGTCGAGATCCCGGTCCTGCTGCGTGCGGTGACCATCGTGGCCATCGTCGGCAGTCATGCGGAGGTCTGGACCCTCCTCGGCGGGGCGCACATCCTGCTGGCGGTGGTCGGGTTCAACCTCGCCCGCTTCGGGCTCACCGCGCCGACCCGGACGCTGCGGGTGCGGCGTCTGCTCCGGGGCGCCGCCGCGGTCGCGCTCCCGGCGGCGTTGTGGGTCGGCGGCGTGGCTCTGGTCAGCGACCGCTATCACTGGCCGACCGCGCTGGGACTCAACCAGGCGTTCGGGAGCAATGAGTGGACCCGTGACTGGCAGCTGTGGTTCCTGGAGGTCGTCACCTGGTCCTTCGCCGGGCTCGCGCTCCTGCTCGCTGTCCCTCTGCTCGACCGGTGGCAGCGGCGGCACCGGTTCGGCGCAGCCGTGGCCGCGGTCTGCGTGACCCTCGCGGTGCGGTATCTGTGGGTCGGTCTCGAGGCGGGTGCAACCGAGCGCTACACGATCGGCTGCGTCCTGTGGTGCGTCGCGCTCGGCTGGGCGGCGGCCGAGGCACAGCGACCGTGGCAGCGCATCCTGGTCGCGGTGATGATCGTCGCCGGGACGTACGGCTTCTTCGGTGATCCTCTCCGCGAGGCCACGGTCGCCGCCGGCATCCTCCTCTTGCTGGTCCCGTGGTCGGTCCTGCTGCCGTGGCCCGTGTCCCGGCTGGTCGGCGTGCTCGCCGCGTCGTCGCTGTGGATCTATCTCGTCCACTGGCAGATCTACCCCGGACTCGAGGCCGCCGGGCTGGGCTGGCTCGGCGTCCTCGCCTCGTTGGTCGCAGGTGTGGCCGCCGCGTTCGGCTACCGGGTGGTCAGCTCGACGCTTCTCGGGTCCCGACATGGTCGTAGATTGAGCGTGTGAGGATCACGGTCGTACGCGGGGACATCACCGAGCAGCAGGTCGACGCCGTCGTGAACGCGGCCAACTCCTCGTTGCTGGGCGGGGGAGGGGTCGACGGGGCGATCCACCGGAAGGGTGGTCCGGCGATCCTCGAGGAGTGCCGGCGACTGCGGGCCGGACACTTCGGTGGCGGTCTGCCGGTCGGACAGGCGGTCGCGACGACCGCCGGCAACCTTCCCGCGCAGTGGGTGATCCACACGGTCGGCCCGGTCTACGCCGACGGCCAGGACAACCTCGACCCGCTGGCCTCGTGCTTCCGGGAGTCGCTTCGGGTGGCCGACGATCTCGGGGCGCGCACGGTGGCGTTCCCGGCGATCTCGACCGGCGTCTACCGCTACCCGCTCGATGAGGCCGCGTACGTCTCGCTGTGGACGCTCGCCCGGACTGCGACCTCTGTCGACGAGGTGCGCGTGGTGCTCTTCGACCAGAAGGCGTACGACGCCTTCGACTGCGCCCGAGAGGCGCTCGATCCTTCCGATGCTCAGGTCGAGGCCGAGCTGCGGAGCGTGCCGGATGCGACCTGGCTCGAGGCCTTCTCGGCCGCTGATGCGTTGACCGCCGAGGACCGTGACTTCGCCTGGGGCGGCGGGCAGAAGACCGAGAGCGGCGCGATCCAGATGCCGTATCCCGTCTACAGCGACCGGGTTCGTCAGCTCTACCGTTCGCTCCCGGGTGCCAACACCGACTGGATGAAGTGGATGCCCGGCAACCCGCTCCTCCGCGACCCCGCTCGCCTTGCTGGTGCGCCGGTCGCCGATGCGGCTCGGCTGGCAACCGTCTATGTTCGCGGGGAGCGGTTCAATGATGGTGTCTTCGGGCGTGCGGTCCAGGACGGTTCAGTCGATGCGATCATCGCGCGGATGCGTGTCTGGTATGAGACTGAACGCTGAGGGGCAATGGCCCTCGTCTCGGGAGCGAAGGGAAAGTCGTGAGGACTCGCGCTGTCGTCGTCGGTGTCGTGATCGTGCTGCTCGCGATTGGCGGCGGCGTCTGGAAGTGGCGCAGCGGGCTGACGCCGCACTATGAGAAGGCCGCCGTGTGCGGCGTCCCGTCGGCCCTCGTCGAGGATCTGTTAGGCACGGACCGGTTCGTGGAGCGCTACGGGTTCGGGCGACGCTGCTCGGCGTTGGTCGGTGGGGCCAGGGCGGAGGACGGGGAGATCGAGTTCATGGTGCTCACCGACGACGAGACGAGCTGGCCGAAGCGGCTCCGGAACGTGGAGTCGAGCCCGCACCGGGTCAGCTTCAACGGCGGCTTTGGCGGATATGGACGTGTCGACGGGAGCTTCGACGGCACCTGGGTGTGCTCCCGATACTGGCCGGGTCTACGAGCCATCTCCGTGTGGACATCCGCCGAGGTTGATGGGTCGGCGAAGACGTTCGAGAAGGTGTTCAGAGCAGCGACCGAGTACGCCGCCGGCTGCGAAGCCGACCCGCTGGATGCGCCGTTCGAGACGTACGTGGATCCGACCGCCTGTGGCATGAGCACCGGGCGCGTCGCATCGGTGCTCGGGACGAGTCTCTTCCGAGACGGCGACCCCGAGCGACTGACTCTCGATGATCGGGAGAGCTGGGCATGTTCCGTCGTCACCGACAGCGTCGACGGCGACGTCGGCAGCGTTGTCGCTGCGGCATCGGTCGAGCATCACGACTGGGAGGACGAGCATCGGCGGATCAGCGCGGTCGAGGATTCGTTCGCGCTCGCTGGTGGGCAGGCGTACGTCGATGGTGGTGGTCCTGCGGCACGTGCGTTCTGGGCATGTGACCTAGGGCCGGATGTCGAGAACGGTGGCATGGTCGTGACCATCGGCGCCTCGGGGGTCCTGGAGCGGCCGGTGTCTGATGACGATCTTCGGACAATGGTGGCTGAGATCGCGGGCGCGGTTGGTTGTGGGGTGTCCTGACGCTGGCTTTGCGCGGTGGTCGAGCTTGTCGAGATTCCTCGCCCCGCTGGTCGAGCCGCCGCCCGCTGGTCGAGCCGCCGCCCGCTGGTCGAGCCGCCGGAGCCGCTAGGCGGAGGCGTGTCGAGACCAACACGGTTCCTTGCCGGGAACGACCAGCCCCGGTGGTCGAGCTTGTCGAGACCTCCCTGCCGGAAGGTTCCGCTCGAGGGCTGATCGGGGCCGCCGACCCGGCTTCGAGGGTCTTCTCGAGGAAACCCGGAGTAAAGGACGGCCTTCGGCCGCCGGCTACGCCGGCCGCTACGCGGTCCTTGACACCGGGCTCCCTCGAGAAAGATTTGGCTGGCTATCGGGGCGGCGGCCCGGGTGTGGCGCAGCGGAATCTTGCTTCGGAACGGTGACGCGCGTGGGGTGGAAGGGGTGGCCCTTCGGGCCACTTGTCGTCCACAGGCTCGCCGCCGTTCACTCACCGCGAAAAGTAGGTTTGACCTGCGCAGATAGGTGTCCAAGGAGGTGTGGAAGAGGTAGAATCGGAGGCACTACGACGCGCCTTTGAAGGGAGGTGACAGCCATGAGCATCGACCACTGGGGCACCAGTCCTGGAGACCTCGTCTCGTCGGCTCTTGCTGCCATCGAGACCTCCCTTGAAGAACTGCTCGCGATGGACCCGATCTACTGGCGCACCAGCCAGAAGAAGGACTACCTCGCGAAGGTGGAGAAGCTCCAGGCCCAGCAGGCCGCGTTGACGCTGCGAGTGCTCGCCGCCTCGGGTGACATCGCGGAAGAGACTGGCGACAAGGACGCCTCGGCGTGGATGCGCGCCGAGCTCCTGGTCGACAAAGGCACCGCGCGAGCCCAGATCAAGCTGGCCACCGCAGTCACCCGGTATGAACTGGTGGCCGCCGGCCTCGCTGCCGGTGTCGTCTCAGAGGCGAAGGCCCGGGTGATCACCAAGGCGCTCGACAAGGTCGACGCTGACCCGGTGGCCACGAGCGAGGATCTGGTCCTGGCCGAGAAGCTGCTGGTCGACTACGCCACCCAGATGACTACCAAGGAACTGCGGATCATCGGTAGACGGATCCTGGTCGAGGTCGACCCCGCCCGGTTCGAGGAAGCCGAAGCCAAAGCCCTTCTCGCTGAGGAGGAACGTGCCCAGCAGAAGACGGCGCTACGTGTGTGGGACAACCACGATGGAACCGTCGGGTTCGACGGGGTTCTCCCGACATCGATCGGGATGCGGTTCAAGAAGCAGGTCGAGGCCTGGGCCCAACCGCGTAAGCAGCAGCTCGTGGAGAAGGGCTCGCCCCTGCCGCCGTGGGAGCGGCTCATGGGCCAGGGGTTCGCGCGGCTGGTCGAGACCATCGACCCGAATGCGCTGCCCCGCCACGGTGGCGACGCGACCGTGGTCAACGTGGTGATCTCGCTCGAGGAGCTCCGCAAGGAGCTCGGTACCGCCACGTTGGGGTTCGATGAGACCAACGGGACCACGATCACCGCCGCTGAGGCCCGACGGATGGCGTGCAACGCCACGATCATCCCGTGGGTGTTGGGTGGTGACAGTGAGGTGCTGGACATGGGCCGGGCCAGCAGGGTCTTCGTGCCGGTCCAGCGCAAAGCGCTGCGGTTGCAGCAGAAGTGCTGCCAAGCCGAGGGCTGTGACATGCCACCGGAATGGTGCGATGCCCACCATTTCAAAGCCTGGGCCGCCGGCGGGAGAACGGACCTGAAGGACGGGGTCCTCCTCTGTCCCCACCATCACCGACTGGCACACAACCCTGCCTACGTCCATGAACGGCTACCCGACGGCACCGTCCGGTTCACCCGACGATCCTGAGCAGAAATCAGTCCCACCGAGACGGAGGGCGTCTTCGAGCTCGCCGAGTTTGGCGGGAGACAGCGTGCCTGCTCGCTCGATCAGGTCGTCCCGGGACAGGGTGGTCAGCCATGTGCACGGGGTGAGGCCGGGGCGCGGGATCGCGATCCGAAGGACGCCTTCAAAGGGCAGTCCTTCCGTGGCGCCTACTGCCACTTCGACGCCCAGGCCGGTGATGTCGACACCCGCCGGAGGGACGACCTGCATCACCTGGATCGCGGACGGGTCGGCTTCCGACAGCAGCACGACCAGCCGCCGCTCGTCGAACTCCACCCACCAGACTTCGCCGCGTTGCACATGTCCTCCTGACACAGGTCTGCAGGCCGGTCACAGCGTAGGCCCTGCTCGCAGCAGGCGCCGGCCGCCTCGTGAACGCGGCGTCTGATTTCTGCCGGAAGTCGGCGGCGGAGCGTCCTAGTTTCGAGGCATGAGTACGCATGTCGACATCGATCCGGCCATCCTCTACTTCGGCACACCCGTGGTGTTGCTCCCCACCCTCAACGAGGATGGCACCACCAACCTGATGCCGATGTCGTCGGTCTTCTGGCTGGGACGTACGGCGGTTCTCGGGGTCGGCGCTTCGTCGCGGACGGCGCTCAACGTGCGGGATCGGCCGGAGATCGTCATGAACCTTCCCAGCGTCGACCTCGTTACCGAGGTCGATCGGCTCGCGCTGACCACGGGCAACGCGGCGATGTCGGCGGCGAAGGCCGAGCGCGGGTATGTGCACGTGTCCGACAAGTACGCACATGCCGGGCTGACGGCGTACGGCTCCGACACGGTGCTGCCGACATCGGTGGCGGAGTGCCCGGTGCACATCGAGGGGACGGTGGCGGCGTTCCACGAGCTCGGAGAGCCGAAGCTGCTGGCCGTCGAGGTCTCGGTGACTGCGGTGCGGGTCGCACCGGAGCTACGTCTCGATGGCCGCGCCCACCGGATCGATCCTGATCGCTGGCGGCCGCTGGTGATGAGCTTTCAGCAGTTCTACGGGCTGGGGGAGCGGGTCCACCCGTCGCGGCTGGCGAGCATCGACGAGGAGCTCTACCGGTGACCGGCGCCGGATCGATACATCCCGGCATCGGATTGTGGTCCGGGCCGACATAGACCTGTGGCGGGCGTCACATCTACGGTCGGTCTGCCTGCCGGGAGGCGGCGGGCTGGTCTCGCTCAGGAGGATCGGTCATGGGTCTCGGGTTTCGGATCTCGTCCAGGTTCCGTCAGCAGCGAATCGGTGCCGCGCTCGCGGGACTCGGCCTGGTGCTGGCCGGGGGAGCGGCCGTCGCGGTCGTACCGGCCGAGAGCTCCACGGCGGCGGGCACGTGGTCGGCGAGGACGGCAGGCGGGATGACGACCCAGCTGTACGTCCCCAGCACCGCTCCGACACTCGGCACGGGGCGCGCGCTCATGGTCAATCTGCACGGCTGCGTCCAGACCTCGGCCGCACTGCGCGACGGCGGCAACTGGGCCGCGACCGCGGACGCGCGTGGGATGGTCGTGGCGATCCCCGCGGCACCGAACGGCGGCGTACTCCTCGGGTGCTGGGACTACTACGACAGCAACCACTCCCGGACCTCGCCGGCGCGGCACGACGACAACCTCCTCCAGCTGGTCAACGACCTGCTCGCCGATCCGGCCCTGGACATCGACCCCGACCAGGTCTATCTGTCGGGGCTTTCCTCGGGCGGTGGCGAGACGATGGTGATGGGCTGCCTGGCACCCGACGTGTTCGCCGGGATCGGGATCAACGCCGGCCCTTCGGTCGGGACGACCTCGGGGCAGATCGGGTACGTGGCGGTGACCCAGTCACAGGTCACCAACACCTGCCGTACGTTCGCCGGCTCCGCCTCATCGGGGTTCGGCAGCCAGCTCACCTCGGTGATCTACGGCTCCAACGACACCACCGTCGCGCCCGGCTACAACACTCTGAACGCGCAGGTCATGGCCGGGATCTACGGTGCCGGGTCGCAGTCGTCCTTCTCGCTTTCCGGCCTGGCCGGTAACAACACCGCCGGCTCCGGCACGCTGTGGTCGGACGGCAGCGGCCCGCGCGTGTCCCTGATCCAGAACACCGGGATGGGACACAACTGGCCGGCCGGCGGCGGCCCCGGTGGCTCGTACATCACGACGAACTCGATCGACTACCCGGCGTACGTCACGGACTTCTTCTTCGACAACAACCGCCGGGTCGAGCGGGGCACCGAGCCCACCGATCCGCCGACGGAGGAGCCCACCGACCCGCCGACCGAGCCGGGCCCCTACTGCGGCTCGGCGACCAACGCCCAGCACGAGGCCGCCGGGCGCGCCCACTCCTACGGCACCAACCCCTACAACCCGTTCTACGCGAACGTCTCGGAGGACTACCTGGGGCAGGGCGACGCCACCGTGACGACCCTCCAGGAGTCGGCGGGCGGCCGCTTCGACGTGGTCACGACATGCTGACGTAGCCTTCGACCCCTCGACGAGGAGCTCCACCGCTGACCGGATCCACGGCTCCGGCGAACACCGCCGCGACCTCCCGCAGGTCGTGCGTTGGAGCACGACTCTCCGCACTTCACGACCGATCAAGCCGCCCGCTTCACGCCCTCTGACCTGCAGGTATGTTCGCTCTCCAACGACCTGTCGGCCGAATGGGGGTAAAGATGTGGTTGGGTGGTAGCGGATTTTCGAACGTGAGACGAAATGGTCGTGGAGGTGTTTCGAGGACGTGTGGGACTTCATCGCGGAACGACATAGACAGATCCTTTACGACGGTTTTCAACACGTCTATCTGGTGGTGCTCGCCGTCGTCGCGGCCACCTTCATCGCGATTCTTATTGCGATGCTGGTCACCAAGGTCCCGCGCCTGGGCGGTGTCACCAACATGCTCAGCGCCATCGGTCTGACCATCCCCGGCTTCGCCCTGGTCGGGCTGCTGATGCCGGCCACGGGCATCGGCAGCACCACAGCCTTCATCTGCGTCTGCTTCTACGCCGTGCTGCCGATCCTGCGCAACGCGGTGGTCGGCCTCCAAGGGGTCGAGCCGGTGCTGCTCGAATCGGCCCGCGGCATGGGCATGGGGGAGGCCGCGGTCATAGCCCGCGTACGCCTCCCGCTCGCCTGGCCGGTGATCCTCGCCGGCATCCGGGTCTCGCTGCAGATGTCGATGGGCATCGCAGCGATCGCGGCGTACGTCCTCGGCCCCGGACTGGGGAGCTACATCTTCACCGGCCTTGCCCAGATCGGTGGCAAGAACGCCCTCAACTACGCGCTGGTCGGGACGCTTGGCGTCGTCCTGCTGGCGCTGATCCTCGACCTGCTGCTCGTGCTCGTCGGGCGCGTGACAATTCCGAAGGGAATCCGAGTCTGATGACCACCACACCCAACCACCCGGCCAGCGAGGTCAGCGGCATCGAGATCGAGCTCGACGGGGTGACGAAGCGGTATCCAGGCCAGAAGGCTGCCGCCGTCGACTCGTTGAGCCTGACCGTGCCGGCCGGCGAGATGGTCATGTTCGTCGGGCCGTCGGGATGCGGCAAGACGACCTCGCTGAAGATGATCAACCGGCTGATCAAGCCCACCTCCGGCACCATCAAGCTCGGTGGCGAGGACATCTCCGGCCGCAGCTCCGACGAGCTGCGCCGCCACATCGGCTACGTCATCCAGGGCGGCTCGCTCTTCCCGCACATGACGGTCGCGACCAACATCGCGATCGTGCCCAGGTTGCTGGGCTGGAGCAAGTCGCGGATCGCCGAGCGCGTCGACGAGCTGCTCGACCTGGTCGGCCTCGAGCCCGACCGCTATCGCGATCGCTACCCGCGTGAGCTCTCCGGCGGCCAGCAGCAGCGGGTCGGCGTGGCCCGCGGGCTCGCCGCCGATCCGCCCGTGATCCTCATGGACGAGCCGTTCGGCGCGGTCGACCCGATCACCAGGCAGCGGCTCCAGGACGAGCTGCTCGGCATCCAGCGCGAGCTGCACAAGACGATCGTCATGGTCACCCACGACATCGACGAGGCGATCAAGCTCGGTGACCGGGTGCTGATCCTCCAGGAGGGTGGGCACATCGCCCAGTACGACACTCCCGAGAGGATCCTCGCCGCCCCCGCCAACGACTTCGTCGACGACTTCGTCGGCTCCGGGTCGGCGCTCAAGCAGCTCACCCTCTCGCGCGTGAGCGACGTCGACCTGCAGCAGACGACCACGGCCACGGTCGGCGACTCCAGCGCCGACGCGATCGCCCGCGCCAAGGCAGCGGGTGACGACAGTGTGGTGGTCCTCGACTCGCGGCGGCGCCCGGTCGCCTGGCGGTTCCAGCGCGAGCTCGCCCGTCACGGCACCATCCTGGACGGCGACCGGGAGAAGCTGGTGACCCTCGATCAGCGCTCCACCCTCAACGACGCGCTCGACGTCATGCTCGCCTCGAGCTGCGGTGGCGGGATCGTCTGCGACAGCCGCGACCAGTACCTCGGCGTGGTCTTCTTCGAGAGCGTCACCGACCACATGCGTACGGTCGAGAGAGCGGTTGCCCGCGAAGTGGCTGCCGAGGAAGTGACGGCCGACGAAGCGACGGCCGATACCGGGCAGGTCGGGTCATGACCACGTTGGACCCGACCGTCGCCACCCCCGAGAAGTCCGTACGCCGCTCCCGGCTGCGACCTGCCGGCGGGGAGAGCGCCGCGATGCTGATGGTGCTGCCGATCATGGTCGCCATCCTCTTCATCGGCTACGTGATCTGGCGCCAGACGGCCGACCTGGACTCGATCGAGGAGTCCACGCTGGCCTGGGGTGCGATCTGGGAGCAGCTTCGCGACCACATCGCGATCACCCTGGTCGCCTCGGCGATCGTGGTCGTCATCGCGGTCCCGCTGGGCATCCTGCTGACCCGCGGCCGGGCCAGGGCGATCGCTCCGGCCGTCGTCGCCTTCGCCAACGCCGGGCAGGCGGCGCCCGCGATCGGGCTGATCGTGCTGCTGGCGATCTGGCTGGGCTTCGGCTTCTGGACCGGCGTGCTCGGGCTGGTGATCTACGGGCTGCTGCCGGTGCTGCGCAACACCATCACCGGGCTGCAGGGCGTGGACCCGACCTTGGTGGAGGCGGGCCGGGGCATCGGGATGTCCGCACCCCAGGTTCTGCTGCGCGTCGAGCTTCCGCTCGCGCTGCCGGTGATCATGGCCGGCATCCGCACCGCGCTGGTGCTCGTCGTCGGCACCGCGGCGCTGGTGACCTTCATCGGCGCCGGTGGCCTCGGCGGCGCGCTGACCTCGGGGATCAACCTCTTCCGGTTCCCGGTCATGGTCTCCGCGGCCCTGCTGATCGCACTGCTGGCGCTTCTGATCGAGTGGGTGGGTCGCGTGCTCGAGACCGTCCTCCGACCGAAGGGGATCTGATGAGACTCAAGCGACTCACCCTGGCGATCACCGCCGCAGCCGTCTCGATCGGGCTGTCCGGGTGCAGCATCGGACTCGGCACCGCGGGCGGTCTCACGAAGTCCGGCACGCTGGCCGGCCCCGTCGAGGGGATCGAGCTCGACGACGCCAGCTTCTCTGTCGGCTCGAAGAACTTCACCGAGCAGATCCTGCTCGGCAAGATGGCAGTGATCCTGCTCAAGTCGGCCGGTGCCGAGGTCAAGGATCTCACCAACATCCCTGGCAGCGCTGCCGCCCGCGAGGCGCAGCTGGCCGGACAGGTGGAGCTCAGCTGGGAATACACCGGCACCGCCTGGCTGACCTACCTCAACAACGCCGATCCGATCCCGGACGAGCGCAAGCAGTACATCGCCACCCGCGACGCCGACCTCCGTGAGAACAACCTGGTCTGGCTGCCGCCGACACCGATGAACGACACCTACACGATGGCGATCAGCGCGGAGAGCGCGAAGAAGTACGGCATCACGAAACTCTCGGAGATGAGCAAGGTGCCCCCGGCCGAGCGCACGTTCTGTGTCGAGGCGGAGTTCACCAACCGCCCTGACGGGCTCAAGGGCATGCTCGAGACCTACGGCCTGCCGCTGGGCAGCCCCGAGGGGATCCCCAGGAGCAACCTGCGTACGTTGCAGACCGGCGCGATCTACGACGCGACCGCCAGGGGGCGGTGCACCTTCGGCGAGGTGTTCACCACCGACGGCCGGATCGAGGCGCTGGACCTGACGGCCCTCGAGGACGACCGCAGCTTCTTCCCGAAGTACAACGCCTCGATGGTCGTACGCGGCGAGGTGCTCGAGAAGCACCCCGAGATCGCGGAGCTGTTCGAGCCGCTGTCGGCAGCGCTGACCAACGAGGTTATCTCCGGGCTCAACGCGGAGGTTGACGTCGAGGGTCGTGACCCAGCAGAGGTCGCCTGGGACTACCTGCGCAAGGAGGGGTTCGTCGGCTGACCCTCAGCCTGCTGAGGCGTCAGCCTTGATCTCCTCGAACTGCGCGCCCATCCGGGCGGCGAGAGCTTCGGCCGCACGCAGCGGGCGGACCATCACCTTGAAGTCGACGATCCGCCCGTCCTCGTCGTAGGTGAGGAAGTCGCAGCCGTTGAGCTCGAGGCCGTCGACCTTGGCGGTGAACTCGTAGGCGTGGTGTGCGCCGTCGTGGATCTCGCGGACGTAGGTGAAGTCCTCGAACACCTTCACGACGGCGCGCAGGATCGCGGCGGTGATCGCCCGGCCGGGGTAGGGCTTGAACGCGACCGGGCTGGTGAACACGACGTCCTCGGCGAGCATCGCCTCCACGGCGTCCATGTCCTTGGCCTCGATCGCCTCACGGAAGGTCGTCATCTGGGTCCTCCTGGGTCGGCTGCTTTCGGGAGACCCTAGTGGCGCGTCCCGGAAGTTCCTAGGCGCTTCGCGCCGCCATGGCACGCGCCTCGCGGCGTTGGCGCCGCTCGGAAGACGCCCGGTATGACTTCGCGACGCCGGCCTTGCGATGCACGCACCCTGACGACGCCAAGCATCCAGGAACTTCCGGGACACACCACTAGTGGGACGGCTGCTGATGTGCGCTCCGCGGGCGGCTCCTGTCGCGGCCGCTGAGAGCGCGACCGATGCCGATCCCCACCGCCGCTGGGGCCAGGACGAGCCCGGCGATGAACGGAGTCAGGTTCAACAGGTCGCTCCACAGGACGTCGAGGTCACGGCCCTCCGCGAACCAGATCCGGAACGGGCCGCTGAGACCGACCACCACCGCGATCACCGCCCAGCGCACGAACACCGGCGGGAGGCTCGTCGCGTGGTAGCCGTCCCACAGGCCCCAGAGCCCGGAGACGGTGAGCAGCATCCCGAAGAAGATCAGGCCGGCGCCGATGTTGGCGTCCTCGCTGGGGAAGAGGTTGTTCGTCACGAGGGAGAAGAGGAGGCTGCCGCCGAGGATCACGGCGAGGCGTACTAGGAGCTTCATGCCTCCAGCCTCGCTGATCGGGCTGCGAGGCGCATGAGTGCGAGTACTCAGACTTGCGGGAACGACGCGACCCTTGACACGGATCAGCTACACCTCGATCGTGTTCGATAACGATTTCGAAGGAGTCTGCCATGACTGTGTGGAGCACGAAGAGCTGGACGGTGACTGCTCTGGTGGTCGCGATCGGGACATTGGGCATGGCCGCCGCCCCGGCTGCCTCTGCCGCCGCGAGGGGAGAGGAGGTCACATCGGCGGAGAAGAGCGCGGGCAACAGCAGCGACTGGCGGCTCAGCCAGGATCCCGGGTTCGTGCCGGGAGGCGCGGTCCGTCCGACGTCGACGCCGCTCGCCGTCGCCAGGGGCACGGGCAACGTTGCCGCCCTCACCTTCGACGACGGCCCGAACCCCGGCGAGACGGATCGCTTGCTGGAGATCCTGGCGGCTCACCAGGTCACCGCGGTGTTCTGTGTCATCGGCCAGAACATCACCGCCCCCGGCGGCGCCGAGATCCTCAGACGCATCGTCGCCGCGGGCCACACGCTGTGCAACCACTCCACGTCCTACGCCGACATGGGCAGCTGGTCGCACGCCCAGGTCGAGCGGGATCTCAAGGCCAACCTCGCGACGATCCGAGAGGTGCTGGGAAACCCGGCTCAGAAGGTGCCCTACTTCCGGGCTCCCAACGGCAGCTGGGGCGACACCGGAGAGGTCGCCGCATCCCTCGGCATGCAGCCGCTCGGGCTGGGCAACGTCATCTTCGACTGGGACGGCAACGACCTGTCCGAGGAGACGCTGACGAGCAACCTCCGCGCCGCGATCCAGCCCGGCGCGGTGGCTCTTGCCCACGACGGTGGTGGCAACCGCGAGAACACCGTCGACGCGGTCGAGACGGTGCTCCCGGAGAAGCTTGCCGAGGGATACACCTTCACCCTGCCCCAGGGCGGCATCCCGGGCCCAGGCTGGACGCCCAGAGTGCGGTAGAGACGTACGAGCTCGTTGGCCCGGGCCGAGATCGGCGACGTCGGCTAGATTGCGCGTCGTGGATGGATCGACGAGCAGCCGGAGTGCCCTGGTGGTCGGTGCGGGGATCGGCGGGCTCACGGCGGCGCTCGCGCTGTCGCGGGTCGGGTGGCAGGTGACCGTGCTGGAACGCGCGCCGGAGCTGGGCGAGGTCGGTGCCGGCCTCTCGATCTGGCCACGGGCCTGGCGGATCCTCAGCGAGCTCGGGGTCGCGGATCGCCTCGTGGAAGGGACCCGGCCGGCGATCCAGGCCGGGTTGCGGCGGCCCGACGGGCGCTGGCTGGCGAAGGTCGGCCCCGACGCCGCCGAGCGCACCCCGGTCATGGTGCACCGGGCCAAGCTGCACGAGGCACTGGTGGGTGCGCTGGCAGAGCGCGACGGGGTCGAGGTACGCACCGGGGTGACCGTCACGGGCTTGGCCGATCTCGACGAGGCCGGCCCCCACGGCCCGGCCGACCTGGTGGTCGCCGCCGACGGGATCCGCAGCACGCTCAGGAACGAGCTGCACGGGCGCGAAGACGTACGTTATGCCGGCTACACCGCCTACCGCGGTGTCACCGCGGAGCCGGTGCCGGGCGCAGCCTCGAGCACGGGTGGTGAGACCTGGGGCACCGGGGTGCGAGCCGGCTATGTCCCGCTGGTGGACGGCCGGACCTACTGGTTCGCGACCGCCAACCGGCCGGCGGGGGAGAGCGGCGGAGACCATCACGCCGAGGTCACCGCGCTGATCGGCGACTGGCACGATCCGATCCCGCAGCTGTTGGCGGCGACGCCGCCGAGCGCCGTTCTCCGCGGCGACATCTGCGACCTGCGGCTGCCGCTGAAGCGGTTCGACCACGGTCGAGTCGTGCTCCTGGGGGATGCGGCGCACGCGACGACTCCCAATCTCGGCCAAGGTGCCTGTGCCGCGATCGAGGACGCGGCCGTGCTGGCCGCGCAGGTCGCCGGTCACGCCCGGATCGAGAGCGCGGTGGTCGCCTACGACCGCACCCGGCGTCCGACGACCCAGCGCCTGGTGATGGCCTCGCGGATGGTCGGCGCGCTCGGTCAGGTCGACAACGGGCCCGTGGTCGCGGTCCGCGACACCGGCCTCGCCGGGCTCGGTGCGATCGCCGGGCTGCTGAGCAGGTAGGTCCGCCGCCGCGTCACAGTGGGGCGGGCGCCGGCCCACGCCACCCCTAACATGTCAAGCGATCACAGGCCGAACAGCGGCCACACCTCGGTCAGGGTCATCGGCCCATCATCGAGAGGACCCGGGGCCGTGGGCAACTTGTTGTCACCGCTCGGCCCGGCCCGGATCCCTCACGTAGCGGAGGAGGTCGGCGGCCGCCGAGGTGTAGCGGTCGACCTCCTCGCCGCTGTCGCAGGTGCACAGCACGATCGTCACCTCGCCGGCGCGGGGCCAGATCAGCTCCCAGGTCGCGCCGGCAGCCTCCCATCGGAGGAGTCGCTCGAGGTCGTCGCTCATCTCGTGGTCCGCGCTCCTGTTGAATGTCGACATTCCGAGCGGCTACTACTGTAGGCGGCGTTCGACGACTGTCAGCAAGGACAGTCGAACGCCTGACCTTGGAGGCTGATGCGCGATGAGCGGAAACTCGAACGAGGCAAGGGTTGTGGCCGAGGTGCCGAAGGGGCTCTTGGTCGCTGGTCAGTGGGCGGATGCGAGCGACGGTGGCACCTTCGACGTCTCTGATCCCTCGACGGGAGAGGTGCTGTGCGCCGTCGCCGACGCGACCCCCGAGGACGGCCGGCGTGCGCTCGAGGCCGCGGCAGCCGCCCAGAAGGAGTTCGCCGCGACCGCGCCGCGAGCCCGGGCGGACATGCTCATGTCCGCCTTCGACCTCCTGCACGAGCGGATCGAGGACCTCGCGCTGCTGATGACGCTGGAGATGGGCAAGCCGCTGGCCGAGTCGAAGGGCGAGATCGCGTACGCCGCCGAGTTCTTCCGCCACTTCGCCGAGGAGGCGGTGCGGATCGACGGCGGCTACCAGACCGCCCCCGCCGGTGGTTCCCGATTCCTGATCACGAAGCAGCCGGTCGGTCCCGCGCTGCTGATCACGCCGTGGAACTTCCCGATGGCGATGGGGACCCGCAAGCTCGGACCGGCGATCGCGGCCGGTTGCACGAGCATCACCAAGCCCGCCCAGCAGACGCCGCTCTCGATGCTGGCGCTGGCCGAGGTCCTGCGCGAGGCCGGCGTGCCCGATGGGGTCGTCAACATCCTGCCGACCACCCGGCCGGGCGAGATCACCGAGCCGCTGCTGACCTCCGGAGTGATCCGCAAGCTCTCCTTCACCGGCTCCACCGGCGTCGGTCGGACGCTGCTCGCCCAGAGCGCCGAGCAGGTGCTGCGTACGTCGATGGAGCTCGGCGGCAACGCCGGCTTCGTCGTCTTCGAGGACGCTGACGTCGACGAGGCGGTCGCAGGTGCGATGGCGGCGAAGATGCGCAACACGGGCGAGGCGTGCACTGCCGCCAACCGGATCTTCGTGCAACGCTCGGTCATCGACGAGTTCGGGAAGCGGCTCGCCAAGGCGATGTCGGAGCTGCCCGTCGGTCGCGGGGTCGAGGAGGGCGTACGCGTCGGTCCCCTCATCGACGAGAAGGCCCGGGAGAAGGTGCAGAGCCTCGTGGACGACGCGGTGGCCGGCGGCGCGCGGGTGCTGACCGGCGGCACGGCTCCCGACGGGCCGGGCTACTTCTACCCGCCGACCGTGCTCACCGGCGTACCCGTCACCGCGCGAATGGCCAGCGAGGAGATCTTCGGCCCGGTCGCACCGCTGACGCCTTTCGACACCGAGGACGAGGTGGTCGCGGCCGTCAACGACACCGAGTACGGCCTGGTGAACTACGTCTTCACCAACGACCTGCGCCGTGGGCTGCGGGTCGCCGAGGCGCTCGAGTCCGGGATGGTCGGGCTCAACCAGGGCGTCGTCTCCAACCCCGCCGCGCCCTTCGGCGGCGTGAAGGCCTCGGGTCTGGGGCGGGAGGGCGGACGTGCCGGGATCGAGGAGTACCTCGAGACCAAGTACGTCGGGATCGCGATGTGACGCGAGGCGAGACGTAGCCCTGTATGTGGCCGGACACGGCAGCGAGGGACCGACTTCGGGCG
>NZ_JACIXG010000075.1 GCF_014360585.1 Nocardioides sp. | reverse complement strand
TGCTGGAGTCACTGGGTGACTCCAGCACTCCCATGTCGCGTCCGCCTCAGCGTCAGAACAACAGGGCCGTGCTCGGGTCTCCGACGATCTTCGCCACGTCGGCCAGGTAGCGGGAGCCTGCTTCGCCGTCGATGTGGCGGTGGTCGAAGCTGAGCGCGAGGGTGCAGACGTCGCGGGGCTCGATGCGCTCGTCGTCCCCTGCACCGACGATCCACGGCTGGCGCTTGAAGGCGCCGACCGAGAGGATGGCGGACTCGCCCGGGTTGATGATCGGGGCGCCCCCGTCGATGCCGAACGGGCCGATGTTGGTGATCGTGAAGGTGCCGCCGGTCTGGTCGGCCGGCGGGGTCTTCCCGGTGCGTGCGGTCGCGGTCAGCTCGTTGATCGCGGCGCCGAGCTCGACCAGGGACATCCGGTCGGCGCCCTTCACGTTCGGCACCTGCAGCCCCCTGGGGGTGGCTGCGGCGATGCCGAGGTTGACGTACTCCTTGAACACGATCTCCTGGGCGGCCTCGTCCCACCAGGAGTTGATGATCGGCGTACGCCGCATCGCCAGCAGCGCCGCCTTGGCCACGATCAGCAGGGGGCTGACGCGGATCTCCGCGAAGTCACGGTCGGTCTTGAGCTCGCCGACCAGATCGGACGTGCGGGTCACGTCGATCGTCGTCCAGATCGTCACGTGCGGCAGCGTGAACGCGGAGTCGACCATCGCCTGGCCCATCTGCTTGCGCAGACCCTTGATCGGCTCGCGCCGCTCCCCCTTCCCGCTGGTTGAGCCGGGCTCCTGAGGCACGAAGGAGCCCGTGTCGAAACCAACAGAGTCGACGTCCGCGGTCGTGATCACGCCGTCTGCCCGACTGGGCGTGACGCTGGATAGATCTATCCCGCGGTCCCGGGCGGCCTTCCGAGCGGTCGGCTTGGCCAGCACACCTGTGCCCGCAGAGGCGGCCGGCGCGGAGGCCGTGCGGTTTCGGCGTACGACGGCGTCTTCCTTCGAGCCGTAGCCGACCAGGGTCAGCGGCTTCTCGGGCTCGTCATCGACTGTGTTGGTCTCGACACCGCTCGCTTCGCTCGCGGGCTCGACCGACGGGGTGCCGACCGGCGGTTCGCTGATCGATCCGTCGGAGTCGCTCGACGGGAGTTCCCCGTCGGTCGAGCCGCCGGAGCCGCTAGGCGGAGGCGTGTCGAGACCAACAGAGTCTCCGATGCGAATGATGGGGGTGCCTACTTGGACCTCCGCGCCGACCTCGACCAGTAGCTCTTGGACGACACCGGCATACGGGCTCGGCAACTCGACCACGGACTTGGCGGTCTCGATGTCGCAGACCGGGTCGTTGACCTTGATGACGTCGCCGACGGCGACGTGCCACTCGACGATCTCGGCCTCGGTGAGGCCCTCGCCGACGTCGGGCAGCTTGAACTCGTTCACCATGCCAGGCTCCTGTCCACGGCGTCGAGGACCCTGTCGAGGTCCGGAAGGTAGTGCTCTTCGGCCCGCGCCGGCGGGTAGGGCGTGTCGAACCCGCCCACGCGCAGCACCGGCGCCTCCAGGGAGTGGAAGCAGGTCTCGGTGATCCGGGCCGCGAGCTCGGCGCCGAGGCCGAGGTTGACGTGGGCCTCGTGGACGACGACCGCACGGCCCGTACGCCGCACCGACTCGAGCACCGGCGCCATGTCCAGCGGTGAGAGGGTGCGCAGGTCGATCACCTCGAGCGACTTGCCCTCCCCCGCGGCCGCCTCGGCGGCGGTCAGGGCCGTCTTCACGGTGGGACCGTAGGCGAGCACCGTCACGTCGGACCCGGACCGCACGACCCGCGACTCGAACAGCGCCTCCGGCGTGGCGTCGACGTCGACGTCGGCCTTCGTCGAGTGGTAGAGCCGCTTCGGCTCCAGGAAGATGACCGGGTCGGGATGGGCGATCGCCTGCTGGATCATCCAGTAGGCGTCGACCGGGTTCGAGCAGGCCATGACCTTGAGGCCGGGCGTGTGCGCGAACTGCGCCTCCGGCGACTCGCTGTGATGCTCGACCGCCCCGATGCCGCCTCCGAACGGGATCCGGATGACCATCGGCATCGCGACCCGGCCGCCGGAGCGGTAGTGGAACTTGGCGACCTGGGAGACGATCTGGTCGTAGGCCGGGTAGACGAACCCGTCGAACTGGATCTCCACGACCGGCCGGTAGCCCCTCAGCGCGAGACCGACCGCCGTGCCGACGATCCCCGACTCGGCCAGCGGCGTGTCGATGACCCGCGCCTCCCCGAAGTCCTTCTGGAGCCCGTCGGTGATCCGGAAGACACCGCCGAGACGGCCGATGTCCTCACCCATGAGCACGACCTTGTCGTCGTCCTCCATCGAGCGCCGCAACCCGGCGTTGAGCGCCTTCGCCATGGTCATCTTCGTCATCGGGAAGCCCCCTCGTGCTCGAAGGAGGCGAGGTACGCCGCGTAGCCGTCGCGCTGCTCGCGCAGCTCCTCGGGCAGCTCGGTGTAGACGTTGTCGAAGAGCTTGACCGGGTCGGGCTCGGGCAAGGCCTGGATCCCGGCACGCAGGCGTTCGCCGAACTCGTCGGCCTCGGCCTCCACCTTGGTGAAGAAGGAGGTCGAGGCGCCGCCGCCACGGCGCAGGTAGGCCTCCACCCGGGCGATCGGGTCCTTGAGCTTCCAGGCCTGGACCTCGTCGGAGAGCCGATAGCGGGTCGGGTCGTCGGTGGTGGTGTGCGCGCCCATCCGATAGGTGTAGGCCTCGACCATCGTCGGCCCGCCGCCCTCACGGGCCCGCTTGAGCGCCGCCTTCATCACCTCGTACGTCGCCAGCACGTCGTTGCCGTCCACACGGATCCCGGGGAAGCCGAAGCCTTGGGCACGCTTGTAGAGCGGCACCTTGACCATCTGCTCGACCGGCTCGGAGATGGCCCACTGGTTGTTCTGGCAGAAGAAGACGACCGGTGCGTTGTAGGTGGCGGCGAAGACCATCGCCTCGTTGACGTCGCCCTGCGAGGAGGCGCCGTCGCCGAAGTGGGCCACGACGGCCGTGTCCCGCGTCGGGTCGCCGGTGCCGACGAGACCGTCCATCTGCACTCCCATCGCGTAGCCGGTCGCGTGCAGCGTCTGGGCTCCGATGACGATCGTGTAGAGCCCGAAGTTGTGCTCGGCGGGGTCCCAGCCACCCTGGTCGGTGCCGCGGAACAGCCCGAGCAGCTGCATCGGGTCGACCTCGCGACACCAGGCCACGCCGTGCTCGCGGTAGGTCGGGAAGACGAAGTCCTGAGGCGCGAGCGCGCGGGCCGCGCCGATCTGCGCCGCCTCCTGGCCCAGCAGCTGAGCCCACAGGCCCAGCTCGCCGTGGCGTTGAAGCGCGGTGGCCTCGACGTCGAGGCGGCGGGTCAGCACCATGTCGCGGTAGAAGCCGCGTACGGCCTCGTCCTCGGGGCGGTCGGGTGAGAACTCGAAGTCCGGGTGCGTGACCCGTTCTCCCTCGGGGTTCAGCAGCTGCACCATGTCGGTGTGGCTGGGACTCGGATCCAGAAATTCAGTCATCACGCTTCCTTCACACGGGGTGGGGTCGCCACCGCTGGCCATGTCGTACGCAGACTTGTGATCTGTCACACATCGACATAGTCAAACGGTACCCGCCCGCGGTTGCTTCCTCAGTCACACGCGAATTCGATGGTTGGAGCGAGGCCTCGTCGCTAGAGTCGCCTCCCCCACGAACCGCCACGGAGGCGCCGATGTCCGACCCATACGGTTACAGCCAGCCCTACCCCGCGCCCGCCGCTCCCCCGGCGGCCCCCATCGAGCGGCCGAAGACCGTGACGTACGCCGTGATCGGCATGTGGATCGGAGGCCTGCTCTCAGTCGTCTCGTCGCTGTTCCTCCTCACCATGGACACCGCCGAGATGAAGGCGCTGATGGTCACGGAGATGGAGAAGCAGCCGACGTACGACCCCTCGGTCATCGACGCCCGGGAGATGGCGGACGTGTTCATCCCGATCTTGCAGATCGGCGGTGCCGTCCTCGGGCTGATCACCCTCGGGCTGTGGATCTGGATGGCGGTCATGAACGGGAAGGGCCGCAACTGGGCGCGCATCACCGCCACCGTCTTCGGCGGTCTCGGGTTGCTCGCCGCCCTGTCGAGCGTCGGCAACATCGCCGGCAACGCCGCACTCGGCGGCGCGACCATGCCGATGTCGACCGGCAGCACTGTGCTCGCCGTCGTGGACCCGCTGCTGGTGATCGCGATCCTGGTGCTGCTCTGGGTGCGACCGTCCTCGGCCTACTTCAACGCGGTCGGCGCCGCGAGGCGACAGCAGCGCACCGGCTACTGAGAGGTTCACTCATCGGTAGACAACTAAGCAAGCGCTTAGTAAGTTTGCCGGACGCGATGGACCCCCAAGGTCCAGGAGATGAGGAACCGATGACTCGAATCACCCGAGTGGAGTCGCTCAAGAGCGACCTTGGCGTGGCTGATCTGGTGGACATCTCGGCCCCACCGCTCGACGAGGGTGAGGTGCTGGCGCGGATCGAGCGCTTCGCGCTCACGACCAACAACATGACCTACGCGGTCTACGGCGACGCCCTGAAGTACTGGAACCTGTTCCCTGCCGACCTGCCCGGGCACGGCTGCATGCCGGCGTGGGGGCACGCGGAGATCGTCGAGTCGAGGTCGTCCGAGGTCCCCGTGGGGACGCGGGTCTTCGGCTACTTCCCCCTCGCGACCCACCTGACGATGCGACCCACGAAGGTCACCTCCCGCAGCTTCATCGACGGCGCCGAGCACCGCACCGGGACGCCCCAGGTCTACAACCTCTACGAACTCCAGCCAGAGGACGCCGATCCGCGGCTGGACAGCCTCACCGCCATCTTCCGCGCCCTGTTCATCACCTCCTACACCGCAGCGGACTACCTGCGCGAGCGCGACTTCTTCGGCGCCGAGCAGTTCGTGATCTCGAGCGCCTCGAGCAAGACGGCGTACGGCATCGCCTACTGCCTGGCCGACTCTCCGGCCGAGAGGATCGCGCTCACCTCCGCCCGCAACATGGACTTCGTCGACAGTCTCGGCCAATACGCAGAGGCCCATGAGTACGCCGATCTGACAGCCATCGACCCGGGCAAGCGGACGGTCTATGTCGACCTGTCGGGCGACGGTGACCTCCGCCGCCGGGTTCACGAGCACTTCGGCGACCAGCTCGCCTTCGACTGCCTCGTCGGGTCAACTCAGGCCGAGGGATTCCCCGAGGAGGACGCCAGCCTCGTGGGACCGGCTCCGGTCTTCTTCTTCGCAGCCCTCCAGCTCGACGCCTACAAGGCTGAGGGCCAGTCGCGTGCTTTCATGCACCGCTATCGAGACGACGAGCGGGAGTTCCTCGAGCGCGTGGTGGCACCGGAACGACCCTCGATCAAGCTGATCGAGCACGCCGGCCTCGAGGATGCCCCCACTGTCATCGCCGAATTCCATGACGGCTCGACGGACCCCGTCGCCGGCCACGTGTTCATCCCCAACGTGGGGTGACCGACCGGTCGCGCCGGCGCGCTCATCCGTGCGCGACCTTCAAGCCGGCTGAAAGAAAATTCTCTTTCAGCCGAGCGACTCACGCCCGTGCGGCTCGTCCCAACCGGAGAGATCCGGGCCGGCAGGGACGATCTGCGTGGGGTTCAGATCGGTGTGGACGATGTAGTAGTGCTGCTTGATCTGGTCGAAGTCGAGCGTCTCGCCGATCCCCGGGGTCTGGTAGAGGTCGCGCGCGTAGGCCCACAGCGCCGGGAGCTCGGCGAGCTTCTGCCGGTTGCACTTGAAGTGACCGTGGTAGACCGCATCGAAGCGGGCCAGCGTCGTGAACAGCCGGATGTCGGACTCGGTGAGCTGGTCGCCGACCAGGTAGCGCTGCCGCGACAGCCGCTCCTCCAGCCAGTCGAGAGCCGTGAAGAGGCGGTCGTACGCCGCGTCGTACGCCTCCTGGGAGCCGGCGAAGCCACACCGGTAGACCCCGTTGTTGACCTCGGTGAAGACCCTCTGGTTGACCTCGTCCATCTCCTCACGAAGAGCGCGCGGCCACAGGTCGGGCACGTCGTCGGCGAAGAAGTCGGTCCACTCGTGGAAGAAGTCGTGGGTGATCCACGGGAAGTCGTTGGTCACGACCTTGCCGGATGCCTCCTCGACGATCGCCGGCACCGTGATGCCGCGCGGGTAGTCGGGGTAGCGCTCGAGGTAGGCCTGCTGCAGCCGCTCGATCCCCAGCACCGGATCGACGCCGCCGGGGTCGAGATCGAAGGTCCACGACCTGGCGTCGTGGGTCGGGCCGGCGAGACCGAGGGAGATGACGTCCTGGAGCCCGAGCAGGTTGCGGACGATGATCGCCCGGTTCGCCCACGGGCAGGCAGCCGCCGCGACCAGCCGGTAGCGGCCCGGCTCGACGGGCCACAACGGGACATCGCTCGGCCCGAACTCCGGCTTTCGCGCTTCACGGGTGATCCGGTCCGGGATGTAGTTCATGTCCCGGTTGAACTCGTTGCCTGGCTGGATGTAGGTCGCCTTCTCCCCCATGCACCTCACCTTAGGCGCTGGGTCGGAACGTGAACCAGCGAGACGACGAAAAGTCGAGCCTCAGGCCGTTCCCCAACTCTCGACGCGCCATTCGCCGCCCTCCCGGACGAGGAAGACGATCATCGACTCGTCCGGGACCGGGCCGTCCTCGGCGGCGTACGAGACGGAGACAGTGACGCTGGCGGTCTCGCCCTCCACCTCGGGCTCAGCGAGGACCATGGTCCGGGTCACGGCGCGCGGGTTGGGGTCGGCATAGGTCCGTTCGCCCTCGGCGGCGTCGATCATCGCGCGGGCACCACCACCGTCGAGGAGTTCGTCGCCCTCGTCGGAAGCGAGCTCGTAGAGAGTGGCGACCGAGGTCGTCTCCATGAACTCACGGGAGACCTCGGCCGGTCCCGAGGATCGCGCCATCCACCAGAGTGCGAGCGCGGCAAGAGCCACGACCGCCACCAGCAGTCCGGAGATGCGTACTCCGCGACGCCAGCGGCGGCCGCGGGTCACGATGCTCGCCCGCTGCGGAGGCTGTCCCACGAGCAACACCGTAACTTCACTCCTGCTGGTCGGGGGCCACATCGACCGATATTGCCGAGGTCGAGGGTGGCTTCGGCATTGACGACCCCGCGTCAGCCCGACGAGCCGCAGGCCTCCCGGGCAAGGGGTGGTGGCGAGGTAGCCGGAACCTTAACGGAGGGCGAGCCCGTGCGCTCGAGAACAGGCCGACATCAGGTGAGCGGAACTTCCCCAGAAGCCAAGCGAAATACCACGATGCAGGGAGTTACTGGATCCGAATACGCTGATTGGTAATCGCGTTTCATCGGACGGCTTTCAAGGTGGCATTTCCATGGCGGATCGCCCGACCTACCGATTCACACCGTCCAGCGTCGTCATCATCGAGCCTTATATACCTTTTTACCTGCAGCCGACATTGGATTGCTTGAAATCGAACAAAATCTGGCCTTTAGTCCCGGATGACGGCATACCAGAATGTCCCTTAGAAACCGAGGACATCACACTCAAGAGAACCAATAGGTATGAGAAAGTCCTTGACTTTAAGGTTATAGGCGTCTCAGGATGCATTGGGTACGACCCAACAGCAAACAAAGGAGATCTCGTGAATTCTCGGGCTCGAATCGCCGCTGTCGTCACCGGACTCGCAATGGCCACGGTCGCCGCACCAGTCATGGCCAGCCCTGTGCCACCCCCAAGTCCTGACTGCCCAGTCCCGGAAACGCCGGCCCCGGGCGTCCCGACCACCGACTGCCCGGCTCCGGACAACCCGGGCCCGGACGTTCCGGACGTTCCGGACGCTCCCGACACCCCGGACACCCCCGAGGTCCCGGACGCACCTGACGCACCCGACACACCCGAGGTTCCGGACGCACCTGACGCACCCGAGGTTCCGGACGCACCTGAGGCGCCCGACGCACCCGACAGCCCTGAGGTCCCGGACAACCCGGCCCCGGATGTTCCGGACGCCCCCGAGGCCCCGGACAGCCCTGAGGTCCCGGGCACCCCGGCCGCGGACGTTCCTGTTCCGGACGTACCGGCCCCGGACGTTCCCGTGCCGGATGTTCCCGTCCCGGACGTTCCCGTGCCGGACGTACCGGTCCCCGACGTTCCGATCCCGGGCACTCCTGAGCTGCCCAACGTCACCGACAGCCTGCTGGGCATCATCAACAGCCTCCCGGTCGTCGGCCCCGTCCTGACCGACCTCCTCAGCTCGATCCTCGGGAAGCTGCCGGTGCCGTAAACCCATACATCAAACCCATACATCGCGATCACATAGCAGAGGTCCAGCAGCGCGGGGTGCTGCTGGACCTCTGCTATGTGGCCGAACGCCCGTTCTCAGCCCGTAGGGAACGAACCCACGAGCTCGATGAGGCGGGTGTTGGCCTCCGCCTCACCGATGGAGACGCGCACGCCCTCCGGCGGGTAGGGGCGGACCATCAGACCGATCTCGTCGGCGGCCGCGGCGAACTCGGCGCAGCGGTCGGCCGAGCCGAAGGCGAACCAGACGAAGTTGCCCTGGGCGTCGGGGACGTCCCAGCCGGCGGCACGTACGCCCTCGACGACGCGGACGCGCTCGGTCACCAGGTCGTCGACGCGGTCCAGCAGCTCGGCCTTCCGCTCCAGCGAGGCGACGCCGGCCGCCTGCGCGACCACGTTGACCCCGAACGGCAGCGCCATCGCCCGCAGGGTGGCGGCGATCGGCGCTGGCGCGAAGGCGTAGCCGACCCGGAAGCCGGCCAGCCCGTAGGCCTTGGAGAAGGTGCGCAGCACGACCACGTTCGGCCGGGACCGGTAGGTGGCGATGCCGTCGACGGCGTCGTCCATGCGGACGAACTCGGCGTAGGCCTCGTCCACCACGACCAGCACGTGCTCGGGGACCTTCGCGAGGAAGGCATCGAGCTCGGTCTGGGTGACCGCGGTGCCGGTGGGGTTGTTGGGGCTGCAGACGAAGACGACCTTCGTACGCTCCGTGATGGCCGCCGCCATCGCATCGAGGTCGTGGCGGCCGTCGTCGGCGACGGGCACCTTCACGGCGGTCGCGCCGGCGGCGAGGACCGCGATCGGGTAGGCCTCGAAGCTGCGCCAGGCGAAGACGACCTCGTCCTCGGGCCCGCAGTAGGCCGAGACCAGCTGGAAGATCAGCGCCACGGCGCCGGTCGAGAGCGCGAGCTCCTCGGCCGGGACCTGGTAGTTCGTCGCGAGCGCCTCGTAGAGCTCGGTGTTGCCGGCGTCGGGATAACGGTTGACCCGTCCCGCCGCCGCGGCGGCGATCTCGACGACCCCGTCGAGCGGCGGGTACGGGTTCTCGTTGGAGGAGAGCTTGTAGGTCACCAGCCCGGGCCGCTCGGCCGGCGGCTTGCCCGCGACGTACGCAGGCATCGCAGCGACACTGGGACGAGGCTGTGGGGTGTTCATGATCACAACTCTAGGTCGGGATGACCTCGCCCCCGTAAACCACAGGCAGGTCGCGGCCGACCACGATGTCGAGCGGGTTGGTGACGCAGCGGACCGACCCGCCGCCGAGGTGGAGCTCGCTCATCTCGACGATCCGGATCGTGAAGCCCCAGCCCTCGAGGACGGTGCGGATGCGGTCCGGGCAGGACGGCATCACGACGGTGCGGCCGATCACGATCGAGTTGGCGGCGAACGTGCTGAGCGCCTCCTCCTCGGTGATGACCAACGGCTCCGGGATCAGGTCGAGGAGCGCCTGCGCCGACTCGGGAGCGAGCGCGTCCGGGCAGATGATCGCCCGGCGCTCGTCGAGCGGGCAGAAGGCGAGGTCGAGGTGGTACATCCCGGAGTGGGTCGTTCGTACGCACAGCACCCGCACATTCATCTCTGCCGCCAGGGTCTTCAGCGCCATCTCATCGGTGCGCGGTCCGGTGCCGGCAACCAGGTGGCCGGCGAACGGGAAGACGTCCCCCGCCTCGAAGGTCGGCCCGATCCCGTCCTTGCCGACGTACGCCGTCCCCCAGCCGTTCGCGTCGAACCATTCGACCGCGGTGAGCGTCTCGTTGCGGCGCTCGGGGAAGCGCATGTGGGAGAGGAGCGCGTGGCGGCGCCCTTCTGCCAGGGTGGCCGCGAAGCCGAGGTTCATTGCATAGACCATGTCGGGGCTGTCCGCGCGCGGTGAGATGACGTCGACGCGCCCGCCGAGCTCCTCGATGGTCGCCCGGAGGGTGTCCCACTGCGCGCGAGCGCGGGCCGGATCCGGCTGGATCTCGGTGTCCATGAACGGGTTGATGGCGTAGTCGATGCGGTAGTGCGTCGGCTCGGTCATCAGGTAGTGACGGCCCCAGCTCAGCGATGTGCTCACTCGCTAACCCCTCTCAGTTCTGATCGTCAGATCGTCCGATTGCCTGATTGACTGATTGTCAGACAATCTCCGGTCGATAGGTTAGTACACGAACGGTCAGCACCGGAAGACAGCGCAGGTAGGACAATGGGGCCCATGTTCGAGTCGCTCACCCTGGACGAACCCGCCTCGACGGTCGACCGAGTCGCCGACGAGCTCCGCCGGGCGGTGTTCGAGGGCGAGCTCGAGTCCGGCACCCCGCTGCGCGAGCACGGACTCGCCGAGTCCCTGGGGGTGGGCCGCTCCACGGTCCGCGAGGCGCTGACCATCCTCGTCGCCGAGGGACTGGCCATCCGTGCCCCCAACAAGGGCGTCGCCGTCGCCACCCCCGAGGCAGCCTCGGTCCGCGACGTCTGTGCCGCCCGCTGGGTGCTCGAGGGGGCCGGGGTCCGCAACTGGGCGAACGCCTCCGTCGAGGACCGCAGGGCCGTGCACGAGTCCCTCGACGCGTACATCTCGGCGGTCCACTCAGAGCGCTCGACCTACCGCGAGCTCAACGAGCGCCACCTCGCCTTCCATCTCTCGCTCGTGGCCCTCACCGGATCACCGCGCCTGGTCGCGATGCAGGAACAGCTGGTCCTCGAGCTCAAGCTCGCCCTCGCCCAGGTCGACCGCATCCGCCGCAACTCCCACGACCAGGCCGAGGACCACGCGGCCCTGGTCCGCCTCCTGGACGCAGACCACATCCACGACGCCGAGCGCTTCCTCCAGAAACACCTGTCCGACGCCGCCCACTCGATCTGCAAGGCACTTCGCCTGGAGAGGTAGCGGTCCCGCGACGTCACACCTCGTGTCGTACCGCGACGTCCCGCGGGCGGACTGACACACTCTCCGCATGCGCATCGTAACCTGGCTCATCACCAACGCCATCGCTCTGGCCGTGGCGACGTGGCTCGTCGGCGGAATCTACTTCGACGGCCCCAGCGGCGGCATGGACGAGATCAAGCACAAGCTGGTCCCGCTCCTGCTCGTCGCGCTGGTGCTCGGCATCGTGTCGGCGTGGGTGAAGCCCATCCTGAAGTTCGTGGCGTTCCCGTTCATCGTGCTCACCTTCGGCCTGCTTCTGCTGGTCATCAACGCGGCGATGCTCGGCCTGACCGCGTGGATCCTCGGTCCGACCGAGGTCGGGTTCCACGTCGACGGGTTCTGGGCCGCGGTGCTCGGCGGCATCGTCATCTCGATCGTCGGCTGGGGTCTCGACCGCGTCTGGCCTGACGGCGACGAGTGAGCGATCCCACGGAGCAGAGAGTCGGCATCCGCGACGGGTCCTTGGCCGAAATGTAAAACTCGGCCCATGAAGATCGCTGTCGTGTGTCTGGGCAACATCTGCCGCTCCCCGATGGCGGAAGCCGTGCTGCGCGATCGTCTCGACGGCGCCGGGCTCGATGATGTGGAGCTGGTCTCGGCCGGCACCGGCGGCTGGCACGCCGACGAGAAGATGGACCGCCGCGCGGCCGCGACGCTGCTCGAGGCGGGCTATGACCCCGAGCGTCACCGGGCCCGGCAGTGGCCGGTCGGGGACCCCGAGACGTACGACCTCGTGCTTGCGATGGACGCGGACAATCTGGCTGACCTGGCCGATCTGGCTGGTCAGGCGCCAGAGAGCAGGCTGCGGATGTTTCGTGATTTCGATCCCGAAGGCCCCGGCGATGTGCCCGATCCCTATTACGGTGGTGCCGAGGGATTCCGGGAGGTGCTGGCCATGGTGGAGCGTACGAGTGATGCGATCATCGCATCCCTAGCCACGTCGAGGCGCGGTTCGTGACCCGCCAGCCCGCGGTCGCCCGACGTGCAGAGCAGCTGCTCGGGGCCGCGGTGGTGAGCACATCCCCAGTTGCGGGCGGCGACACCGCTACCGCCACCAAGATCCGGCTCAGTGACGGCTCGCTGGTGTTGATGAAGGCCCTCTCCCCCGCTCGTGACGACTTCGTCGCCGCCGAGGCCCGCGGGCTTCGCTGGCTGGAGGAGTCGGGCGCGGTGAAGGTCCCCGAGGTGCTCGCGGCCGAGCCCGACTGCCTGGTGCTGCGCTGGATCGATCCCGGCCGCCCCAACGCCGAGACCGCCGAGGAGCTCGGCCGCGCGCTCGCGGGCCTGCACTCCACCCCGGTCTCGGAGTTCGGCGCCGAGAAGGACGGGTTCATCGGCCGACTGCCGATGCCCAACAAGCCGGCGGACACCTGGGCCGAGTTCTACGCCGTACGCCGCCTGCTCCCCTACCTCAAGGCCGCCCGCGACCGCGGCACCATCGACGCCGCCGGCGCCGAGCGGGTCGAGCAGGTCGTCGGGAAGCTGACGTCGCTGATCCCGGAGGAGCCGCCAGCCCTTCTCCACGGTGATCTCTGGAACGGCAACGTGCTCTGGGACCGGAGCGGCGACGCCTGGCTCATCGACCCCGCCGCGTACGCAGGTCATCGCGAGGTCGACCTCGCCATGCTCGCGCTCTTCGGCCTCCCTCATCTGGAGCGGATGATGGCCGCCTACGAGGACGCGACCCCCCTCGCCGAGGGCTGGGAGGACCGCCAGGGCCTCCACCAGCTCTTCCCGCTGCTCGTCCACGCCGCGATGTTCGGCGGTGGCTACGGCGCCCGCGCCGCCACCGTGGCCGCTCGCTACCTCTGATCCGGAAAGCAGAGAACCCCTGGTCACCCAGGGGTTCTCCGTATGGCGGTGACGGTGGGATTTGAACCCACGGTAGGTCGCCCTACACAACATTTCGAGTGTTGCACCATCGGCCGCTCGGACACGTCACCGCCGAATAAGTTACAACCTCGGGTGGTCTTCGCCGAAATCGGGGGCGCTTCGTTGGGCGCCGAAGAATTCCTCCAGCAACGCGCGCTGCTCCTCGGCCATCAGCCCGGCGACGACCTCGGGTCGGTGGTTGAGCCGGCGGTCGCGTACGACGTCCCACAGCGACCCCACGGCACCGGCCTTGTCGTCGAAGGCGCCGAAGACGATCCGCTCCACCCTCGCCAGGACCGCGGCGCCCGCGCACATCGTGCACGGCTCCAGGGTCACCACGAGCGTGCAGCCCTCCAGGCGCCACTCACCCTGTGCCTTGGCCGCCTCGCGCAGCGCGACCACCTCGGCATGTCCGGTCGGGTCGGCCTCAGCCTCGCGTACGTTGCGCCCGGTGCCGATCACGGCTCCGGACGGGTCCACTACGACCGCGCCGATCGGCACGTCACCGGTCGCCAGGGCAGCCCGGCCCTCGTCCAGGGCGGCCCGCATCGGGGCCTGCCACCGGTCGGCTGGGATCACGCGGGCATGAGGCCGACGGCGTCGTCGAAGGCCTCGCCGCAACCGATCGCCCGGGCGATCTCGGAGAGCGTCTCGTCCGGGTAGAGGTCGTCCTCGAACATGTCGTCCAGCAGCATGCCCATGTCGACCGCGCTCATCCCGAAGTCGGCGAGGATGCCGAGGTCACCGGCAGGATCGGCCTCTTCCTCTTCCTCGACCTCCTCCGGCAACGGAAGTCCGAGCACGTCGAGAGCGGACGCTGCCAGCTCCCACTCGTCGGCCGCGGTCACGTCGGAGAGCAGCACCCTGGTCGAGGCGCCGGCGACCCGGACGATCACGAAGAAGTCCTCATCGATCGCCGCCATCGCGATCGCGCCGCCATCGCCTGGAAAGCGGTGGAGCGCGTGCGTGAGAGTCTCGACATCGGTCAGGAGGTCGCGCGCGAGCTCGCGCACGACCCAAGCTCCGTCCTCGCGATACATCGCGACGGCGAAGTCAACACCCTCGATCTGCTCCAGCTGATCAGACACACGACCAGAGTGACATCCAAACAGCCCGAGGTCTAGGGGGAATTGGTGACCTTACGGGGAACCAATCGTAGGGTTCAGCCCATGGAGACCCTCGTTGTGGACCACCCGCTCGTCGCCCACAAGCTCACCACCCTGCGTAACAAAGAGACCGATTCCTCGACTTTCCGGCGGCTTGCGGACGAGCTCGTCACTTTGCTCGCCTATGAGGCGACCCGCGGAGTGCGCGTCGCACCGGTCGACATCGTCACTCCGGTGGCCCAGACCCAAGGCGTACGCCTCACCGACCCGCAGCCGCTGATCGTCCCGATCCTGCGGGCCGGTCTCGGGATGCTCGACGGGATGATCCGGCTGCTGCCGACCGCCGAGGTCGGCTTCCTCGGCATGGTCCGCAACGAGGAGACGCTGGCTGCGACGACGTACGCAGAGCGGCTGCCCGCCGATCTCTCCGGTCGGCAGTGCTACGTGGTCGACCCGATGCTGGCCACCGGCGGCACCCTGGCCGCGGCGATCGACTTCCTGGTCTCGCGCGGCGCCGACGACATCACCGCCGTCACCCTCTTGGCCGCCCCGGAGGGCATCGTGGCCCTCGAGAACGCCCTCGCCGGCGTCGACGCTCCGGTCCGGCTCGTCACCGCGGCCCTCGACGAGAAGCTCAACGAGAAGGGCTACATCGTTCCCGGGCTCGGGGATGCCGGCGACCGGCTCTACGGCGTCGCCGGCTGAGCCGGCGAAATCGCCGCTGGTCGAGCCGCGAGGCCGCCGGCCGAGCGTGTCGAGACCAACACAGTCCCCTCGGCGCTCGATAGGAACGTGTTGGTCTCGACACGCCTTCGCCTAACGGCTCCGGCGGCTCGACCAGCGGGGGCTCAGGCCTTGAGGGTTACCTTCTCCTCGACGACCGGCTGAGCCTCAGCCGCCTCGGCCTCCTCGGCCTCCCGGGCCTTGCGCTTGGCAGCCCTCGCCTTGAAAGGCCAGGTCAGAAGCTGGTCGAGGGTGAAGCGGCCGGGGGCGACCAGGCCGAGCACGAGGGCAGAGACGCCGAGCGCGGCGGCGAGCTCCCAGCCGCCCTGGTCGACGAAGACCTCGGTGGTGCGGTGGGCGTACCAGATCGCTCCGGCCATCTGAGCCGCGAGCAGCACCCCGACGACCGGCGCGAACAGGCCGAGCATCAGCAGCGCGCCGCCGACGAGCTCGACGTACGTCGCCACCTGGGCGGCGATCGTGGGCTGGGGGATCCCCAGCCCACCGAGAAACTGCTCGGTGCCGGCGAAGCCCTGGTCGTACTTCTGCCAGCCGTGCGCGACGAAGATACCGCCGACGACCACACGGGCGGCGAGCAGCACGACGTCGTTGAACAGTCCGGTGTAGGCGTTGCGCCCCACTCGTCGACTCATGTCCGGTTCTCCTCTGGGTCAGCTCAGAACAGCCGCACACGGTAGCGGCCTCGGGTTTGGTCGGTTACCACCCGGGGTTTGCTGTCAGCCGAAGGGAAATTCAGCTACCACCTGGTGGGCCGGTCGCTTCCTCGGCCCCTCGCCGAGCCGTGAGCGCACCAGCACGAACGACGAGACGGTCCAGGACGGCCCCCGGTACGCATCGAGCAGCCGCACCCAGTTGCTGAGCTCGACCGGAATGCCGGACCGGGCGACCGTCAGGTGGGGTCGGAACCGTCCGCCGTCGACCTCGGCCCCGGCCTTGACCAGCGCATTGCGAGCGCCCGCGGCCACTCGCTCGAGCTCCTCGGAGGCGTTGGTCTCGACCCCGGCGTAGAGGACCTTGCCCTCGGTCACGTTGGGGAAGGCGCCGCCGCCCGTGACGGTCAGCGCGAAGGGAGTACGCCGCCCCGAGGCCGTCTCCAGCCGCTCGATCGCTTCGTCGAGCGACCGGTCGGGGACGTGAGCGGCGAAGGCGAGCGTCAGGTGGAGCTGGTCAGGCGCCGACCAGCGGAAGGCGGCCGCGTCGCGGCGTACGGACAGGAACTCGTCGAGATCTTCGATCACCGACTCCGGCGGGATCACCGCCACGAACATTCGATTCATCGATGTCCATTGTGCCCGCCGAGACCCGCGTGGTCACCCGAGTTGTGTGCCGAGGAGGTCGCCGACGACGTAGGTCACCAGCATCGCCAGCAGCCCGCCGGCGACGTTGCGCAGCGCCGCCCGGAGGGGTGGCGCGTAGCCGAGGCGCGCGCTGGTCCAGCCGGTGATGGCGAGCGCGACGGTGACGGTGAGGACGGTCCCCCAGATGCGGACGCCGTCCGGGAGGAGCATGATCGACAGTAAGGGCAGCAGGGCGCCGAGGGTGAACGCAAGCATCGACGCCCAGGCCGCGGACCACGGCGAGGTGAGGTCGTCGACATCGATACCGAGCTCGAGGACTGCATGGGCACGCAGCGCGTCGCGATCGGTGAGCTGCACGGCGACCTCGGCGGCAGTCTCAGGCTCCAGCCCTCGCTCGCGCAGGAAACCCTCGAGCTCGCGCAGCTCCTCCTCCGGCATGTCCCGCAGCTCGCGACGCTCCTTGGCGATCAGCGACTTCTCGGTGTCGCGCTGGGTGGACACCGAGACGTACTCTCCCGCCGCCATGCTGATCGCACCCGCCACCAGGGCGGCGACGCCCGCGATCAGGACCGTGGTCGTGCCCGTGGTCGCGCCGGCGACACCCATGACCACACCGGCGGTGGAGACGATGCCGTCGTTGGCTCCGAGGACGCCCGCCCGCAGCCAGTTGAGCCGGTTCTTCAGGCCGTCGGCCCGCTCCTCGGCGTCGCCGTGGCCCGCGTGGGCCCCCTCACTGGGGAGCGTCACTGGACCCCTCGCTGGGGACGGGCTCCTGTGGGTTCTCGCAGAAACGGACCGTCCCGCTCTTGCCGCCGTGATACGCGTACGTCTTCCCCGCTGCCTCGAGCACGACGCGGACGCCGTCGACCAGGGCCATCGAGTACATCTTCCCGGGCTCCGGGCAGCCGAGGCTGCCATCGCGCCAGGTCACCTCTTCGTTGGAGACGACGGTGATCTCCTCGGTGTCGATCCCCTGGCGCTCGGCGAGGTCGGCGATCGCGGCTGCGACGTTCGGGTCTTCGGCGGACGCCGGGTTGGATGAGCTGGACACGGTAGACACGTTAGCGCCTGGGTCGGTCGCCTCGGAGCCACATCCGGCCAACGTCAGGGCCAGCGTCGGGGCCAGCATCAGCGCCACGACGGGCACGACGTACGCCGCGAGGCGGGTCTTGGGCTTGCTCTTGTCGCTGCTGTTGTGGGTGCTGGTCATGACCTTGGGTACGCGTGCGGGCCGAGGTTCGTTGCGTCCGGGGCGCCTGCGCGGCACCCTCACCAGCGCCATCAGATCCCGAACCTCGTCGCGCGCTCCCGCGTGCTCCCAGCGCCGCGGCCGGCGTCGGCCTCGCCGTCCCAGGCGTAGACCTCCGTCCCGGTGATGAAGACGCGCTCTGCGCGGTGGTCGGTGTCGAGCGGGTCCCCGGACCAGAGGACGACGTCGCCGTCGAGACCGGGTGCGATCGCGCCGACACGGTCGTCGAGACCGAGGAAGCTCGCCGGGTTCGTGGTGATGGCGGCCAGGGCCGTGTCGCGCGGGAGGCCGTCGCGTACGGCGAAGGAGGCCTGGTGGACCAGGAAGTTGATCGGGATGACCGGGTGGTCGGTGGTGATCGCGACCTGCACACCCGCAGCCGCCATCGCGGCGATGTTGCGGTTGGCGCGATGGCGCACCTCCACCTTCGAGCGGGACACGAACATCGGCCCGTAGATGACCGGGATGTCCTTCTCGGCGAGCACGTCGGCGAGCAGGTGGCCCTCGGTGCCGTGGTTGACGACCAGGCGGTAGCCGAACTCCTCGCTCAGCCGGATGGCGGTGACGATGTCGTCGGCGCGGTGGGTGTGCTGGTCCCAGGCGAGCTCGCCGTCGAGGACCCGGGCGAGGGTCTCCTTGCCGAGATCGCGGTCGAAGGGCTCGCCCTTCTCCTCGGCGGCCGCCCTCTTGGCGGCGTAGTTCTGGGCCTCGACGAAGGCCTTCCTGATGATGCTGGCGACGCCGAGACGGGTCGAGGGAGTCTTCTTCTGGTCGCCGTAGACGCGCTTGGGGTTCTCGCCGAGGGCGCTCTTGACCGAGACCGAGTCGGAGACGACCTGCTCGTCGATGGTCCGTCCGCCCCAGGTCTTGATCGCGACAGTCTGGCCGCCGATCGGGTTGCCGGACCCGGGCTTGATCACCGCGGTGGTCACCCCGCCGGCCAGGGCGTCACGAAAGCCCTCGTCCTCGATGTTGACCGCGTCGATCGCCCGCAGGGCCGCGCCATCGGGGTCGGTCATCTCGTTGGTGTCCTCGCCGGCCCAGCCCTCGCCCTGCTCGGAGATCCCGATGTGGCCGTGCCCCTCGACGAAGCCGGGGAGCAGCCACTTGCCCTTGGCGTCGATGGTGTCGATGCCGTCGGGGACTTCGATGTGCGCGCCGACCGAGGTGATCACCCCGTCCTCGATCAGGACCGTGCCGTTCTCGATCGGGTCGGCGGCAACCGGGACGACGTACGCGTTGGTGATGGCGACAGAGGAGCGCTGGGTCATGCGCGCCATCATGCCGGGCTCCGCTCACCTGTCGATCGGTTTAGGTCAGCGCGCCGTGGGTGCATGCGGCCGAAAAGCGCCGGCGGGCGCCCACCCCAGGGTGGACGCCCGCCAGGGACGTAGGAGTCCAGAACTCAGAAGCCCAGGTCGCGGCCGATGAGCTCCTTCATGATCTCATTGGAGCCGGCCCAGATCTTGGTGACGCGGGCGTCGCGCCAGGCGCGAGCGACGCGGTACTCGTTCATGAAGCCGTAGCCGCCGTGGATCTGGACGCAGTGGTCCAGGACCTCGGACTGCGCCTGCGAGGACCACCACTTGGCCTTGGACGCCTCGACCGGGGTGAGCTCACCGCGGGCGTGGGCGGCGACGCACTTGTCGACGTACGCCTCGGCGACCTCGATCTGGGTGACCAGCTCGGCGAGCAGGAACTTGTTGTGCTGGAAGGCGCCGATGGACTGGCCGAAGGCCTTGCGGTCCTTGGCGTACTGCACGGTCTCGAGCAGGATCTGCTTGGCCTGAGCGACGTTGGCGACCGCGCAGGAGACGCGCTCCTGCGGGAGCTCCTCCATCATGTGGATGAAGCCGCGGTTGAGCTCGCCGATGACCTCGGCGTCGGTGACGCGGACGTTCTCGAAGAAGAGCTCGGCGGTGTCGGACTCCTCCATGCCGACCTTGTCGAGCTTGCGGCCGCGGGAGAAGCCCTCCTTGTCGGCCTCGATCGCGAAGAGGGTGATGCCCTTGGCGCCCTTCTCCGGGTCGGTGCGGACCGCGGTGATGACCAGGTCGCAGGAGTAGCCGTTGGTGATGAAGGTCTTCGAGCCGTTGATGACCCACTCGTCGCCGTCGCGGACCGCGGTGGTCTTCAGCGCGGCCAGATCCGAGCCGCCGGACGGCTCGGTCATGCCGATGGCGAGCAGGATCTCGCCGGAGGCCACGCCCGGGAGCCAGCGCTGCTTCTGCTCCTCGGTGCCGAGGCGGACCAGGTAGGGAGCGGTGATGTCGGAGTGGATGCCGACGCAGGTCGGGTAGGCCGCGCCGATCTTGGCGAGCTCCTCGGCGAGGACCGCGTTGAAGCGGAAGTCCTCGGCGCCGGCGCCGCCGTACTCCTCCGGGATCGCGAGACCGAGGAAGCCGTTCTCACCGGCTTCGAGCCAGAACTCGCGGGGCAGCGCCTTGTCGGCGATGTGCTTGTCGGTGTGGGGCTTGACCGAACGCTCCAGCCACTGCTGGACGGAGGCTCGGAAGTCCTCGTGGTCTTCCTCGTAGACGTCGCGCTTCATCATGCGTCGGAGTCTACGACGCAGTGGTTACTCAGCGGTAACCACTGTTCGAGGAGTGAGCCTGACCGGTGTACGCCACGCCACGATCAGCAGCGGGAGCGAGACGACCAGCCCGACGAGGAAGACGGTGTGCAGCGCCGGCGCGAGGACATCGGCCGGCAGCGCCTCGAGCGGAGGCACCTCTCCCCCGGCGTACTCACGCCTGACCAGCCCGTTCGCGACCGCACCGAAGAGCGCGACGCCCAGCGCCGAGCCCACCGAGCGGGCGAACATGTTGGAGCCGGTCGCCACCCCGCGCACCTCCCAGCCGACCGCCGACCCGGCGGCGACGACACCCGGGTTGACCGACCAGCCGAAGCCGAGCCCGAGGACGAAGCACGGGATCGCCAGGTGCCAGAACGACGAAGTCTCGCGGACCGTGACCAGCACCAGCCCGCCGGCGATGACCAGCAGCGCACCGAGCCCGACCGCGGCCCGGAACCCCTTCGAGAGGTAGATCCGGCCGGCCGTGGCGGCAGCGATCGGCCAGCCGATGCTCATCCCGGCGAGCGCGAACCCGGCCACCACTGCCGAGTGACCGAGCACGCTCTGGGCATAGAGCGGGACGTACGTCGTCAGCCCGAGCATCACCACGCCGACGATCAGGCTGGCGGCGTTGGCCGGCGCGAGGACACGGTGGCGGAGGACCCAGGGCGGCAGCACCGGGTCGGCGGCACGGCGCTCGACGAACCCGAAGGCGACCAGGGCCGCGATGCCGACCGCGAAGATCAGATAGGACGGCCACGAGGCCCACGCCCACGCGTGCCCACCCTCGAGCAGACCGAGCAGCAGCGCGATCCCGCCGACGGTCAGCAGCCCGGCTCCGGCCCAGTCGATCGGCTGTGTCGCCGCGGGCTGCCTGACCTCGTGGAAGTGGCGCAGCAGCCACAGCGCGGCCGCGCCGATCGGCAGGTTGATCAGGAAGATCAGACGCCAGTCGAGGTAGTCGGCGAAGAGGCCGCCGAGGGTCGGGCCGATGATCGCGGCGGTGGCCCAGACCGAGGCGACGTACGACGTCGCGACCGCTCGCTCCTCCAGCGTGTAGATGTCGGAGACGATCGTCATCGCCATCGGCTGGATCGCGCCCGCGCCGATGCCCTGGATCGCCCGGAAGACGATCAGTGCGGTCAGCGACCAGGCCAGCCCGCACAGCAGCGACCCGACCAGGAAGGCCACGATCCCGGCGATCATGACCGGCTTGCGGCCAAGCCGGTCGGCGACCTTGGCGAACAGCGGCGTGGTCACCGCGGTGGCCAGCACGTAGATCGAGAAGAGCCACGGGAACTGCTCGAACCCGCCCAGGTCCTTCACCACACTCGGCACCGCGGTCGCCAGGATCGTCATGTCGATCGCGACCAGGCTCAGCGACACCATCACCGCGAGCAGGATCGGCCCGCGTTCGCTACGAAGTCCTATCGATCTGCGAGTGGGTCTGGTCGAGGTGGGCACATTTTTCAGCAAGCCTCACGGCCGCCGATTCATTCCTGGCGAGTCACTTCTCGAGCTCGGCGAGGTCGAAGACCTCGCCGGCAGCGGGCTCCTCGACCTGGAACTCCTCGTCGAAGTCGGAGAAGGTGAGCTCTCCGGAGCTGCCCTGGGTCCACTTCACGATCCGGTGCGGCTCCGAGGCCAGGACGTACGTCCGGCTCTCGGTGTCGCCGTGGGTGACGTCGAGGCGCACGGAGGGACCCTCGGCGGCCATCGCCGGGCCGACCGTCTGCGCCTCAGCCTCGGCCGGGACCATCTGGGCGGTGAGGCTGTCGATGCTGCAGAAGGCACGCAGGCTGGCCAGCTCGCCCTCGAGCTTCACCCACTTGTCGCCGACCCGCTTGGCGATGCGCTCGCCCTCGCCCTTGGCCGGCGCGATCGACTTCCAGAACTCCTCGTCGCCCTGATACCAGGCCGAGCCGGCGATGGCGCGCAGTGAGATCTCGCCCTCGCCGATGCTGACCTTGCCGACACAGGTGTCCTCGGCGGAGACGTCGAGGTCGACGGTGATCTTGGTGCCCTCCGAGTCGAGCACGTCACCCTCGACATGGACGGTGTCGAGATCGTGCATCGCGGTCCGCGCGTGCTCGGCGATCTGGTTCCCGGGCTCATTCGCGTAGTCGCGCGCCTGGGACAGGGTGCCCTCCTCCTCGCCACAGCCGGCAAGAGCGCTGGTCAGCGCGACGGTGAGGGCGGTCGTGAGCACGGCATGGCGAAGCACGCGGCCTATCGTGACAGAATTTGCCGACTGGTCAATGCGAAGGCGCCTGTACGTCGGCAACCCACTCGGGCACCAGCTTGCTGGCCGGCCCCTGACGGGCGTCGTCGAAGAGGTGCGAGATCTCGGACGGGTCCAGGTTGAGCTCGAGCGTCCGGGCGCCGGCGACCGCGGCCATGCGTACGAAACCAGCGGCCGGATAGACCGCGCCGCTGGTGCCGATGGCGACGAAGAGGTCAGCCTGGATGAGGGCCCGCTCGATCAGGTCGAGGTCGTAGGGCATCTCCCCGAACCACACCACGTCGGGCCTCAGCGTGCTGTTGCCGCACCCTGGGCAGGCGGGCACGTCGCCGAGGTCGTCGTCCCAGGCGAACCGGCCCTGACACGCGTTGCAGAGGGCGGAGAGCAGCTCGCCGTGCATGTGCACGATCCGGCGCGACCCAGCGCGTTCGTGCAGGTCATCGACGTTCTGAGTGACCACCAGCAGGTCGTCGCCGAGGACCTGCTCGAGCCTGGCCAGCGCGATGTGGGCCGGGTTGGGCGCCACCGCGCGCAGCTCCCGACGACGGTCGTCGTAGAAGCGATGGACCGTGCCGGGATCGCGATGGAACGCCTCGGGTGTCGCCACCTTGTCGAGGTGGTGACCCTGCCAGAGCCCATCGGCATCCCGGAAGGTCGCGAGACCGCTCTCGGCGGAGATCCCGGCTCCCGTGAGCACGACAACTTTCACAAGGATTCAGGCTAGCGAGGTTGACGAAACATCCGCTGCACCCGGGCGGCCGTTTTGGTCACTTGATCGGTGTTTGTGATCGAACCGAGGCCGTCTCGACGGCACCCGACAAGGGTATGGACTTTTACTGTAAAGGCCCCTTACTGTAATTCCGTCCCTACAGTCCCCGCTCGGGAGGTCCCATGCTGACCAGACGATCTGTACTCGCCGCCACCTCTGCCGCCTTCGCCGTTCCCCTTCTCGGCGGGACGAGCTGGCAGGCCGCACAAGCCATGCGCCCGCAACGGATCGGAGCTCAGGCCACCATCCAGCTCCGCTTCGTCAACCGAACCGGCGCGTACGACAACGCCTCCATCCACTTCTACATCGTCGGCACCAACCTGGCGACGGGCGAGCAGTCCCGGGTCACGCCGGAGGGCACGCTCGTTCCAGTCGCCCTCGCCGACAACGGCGCCGACGGCTATGCCGACTACTCGATCCCGTTCTCGGGCAGCGGCGACACGATCTCCCAGATTCCCGCCGACATGTCCGGCCGGATCTACTTCTCGCTCGGCGAGAAGCTGAAGTTCAAGGTCAACGAGGGCAACGCGCTCGCCTATCCGGCGGCCTGGGTCGAGTCCGACCCCAGCTACGGCGTACTGCACGACTGCGTCGAGTTCACCTACAAGAGCGGCCGGATCTACTGCAACACCACCATGGTCGACATGTTCAGCGTCCCGCTCTCGATCGCGCTGACCGGCGAGGAGTCCCCAACCACCGGCACGCTGGTCGAGGGCGGCCGTGCGAAGATCTTCTCCGCCCTCTCGGCCTCTCCCGACTTCGGCTCCCTCGTCGTCGACGACCGCCGCATCATCGCGCCGGGCCATGGCCTGGACGCCGGGAAGTTCTCCTCGACGTTCTTCGACTCCTACATCGACCAGGTCTGGTCGAAGTACGCCGGCGAGGACATGGTCGTCAACGCCAACAACACCACCTTCCGGGGCAGGGTCAGTGGCGACCAGTTCGTCTTCGACGGCGGCGTCAAGGCGTTCAGCCGCCCCTCGACCCGGGACGTTCTCTTCTGCGACGGCGCGCTGGCGGCGCCCAACGACGGCGTCACCGGTCCGGTCGCCGCCGTGCTCGGCGCAGGCTTCAACCGGACCACGCTGCTCGCCTCCGCCGCCCAGCCCACGAGCGACCCTGCCGGGTTCTACCAGGGTGACCCGGTCCACGCGTACTGCAAGGCGATGCACGACAACATGGTCGACGGGAAGGCCTACGGGTTCGCCTTCGACGACGTCGGTGGTTTCGCCTCCTACGTCGAGGACAACGCATCCGAGATGGCGGTGACGCTGACCCCGTTCTGACCTCCCGCCGCCGGCGTCCCCTCTACCGGGGGTCGCCGGCTCGGCTCGTCCGCCTAGCGTGAGCCGGTCCGGCTCTCCAGCCTGCCCGAGGACAACGAGGCGTACCCGGGGATCCGCGACTACGCCAGCGACCGGGTCGATCTCGTGCTGCCCGACGGTCGTCGCTTCGAGGCCGAGGTCGACGGGGTGCTGGTCTGGTCGAAGGACGGGTACGTCACCCGGGTCTCGTTCGACCGGCGGGCCCGGAAGGACGGCGAGACCGAGTCCCTCACTCGGGAGTGGGAGACGGAGCTCGGTGGCGCCGGCACCGTGGAGGCCGATGCGGACTACTCAGATCACGGGCGGGTCCGGGCAGCGGTGCTCGCCGAACCGGCCCCGTAGGGCCCACCCGGTCAGCCCGTCCGGTTGACCACGACGAACGGGCAGGCGAAGGGGTCGCGGTCGCCGAGACCCACGCGGTTGAGATGGCGGACGACGATGGCGTAAGACTCCAGGAGACCGGCCTCGGTGTAGGGAACTCCCTGCTCAGCACAGTAGGCGCGGACGATGGGCTGGGCACGGCGGAGGGTGCTGCTCGGCATGCTGGGGAAGAGGTGGTGCTCGATCTGCAGGTTGAGGCCACCCATCAACCAGTCGACCCAGCGCCCGCCGCGGATGTTGCGGGAGGTCAGGACCTGGCGGGAGAGGAAGTCGATCCTGGTGTCGCGCGGGACCAGCGGCATGCCCTTGTGGTTGGGTGCGAAGCTGGCGCCCATGTAGACGCCGAAGACGGCCAGCTGCACGCCCAGGAACCCCGCGCCCAGACCGAGGCCGAGGACCGAGAAGACCAGCACCGGCCAGCCGATCAGCCGCACCGCCAGGAACGCTGCCTCCGTACGCCGGTGCTTGAGGTCTCGGTCGCCGATCACGGTGCGGACGGCGCCGACGTGGAGGTTGACGCCTTCGAGGGTCAGCAGCGGGAAGAACAGCCATCCCTGGCGGGCGGTGAGCCACCGGTTGAAACCTGTACGCCGCTCGACATCCTCCGGGGTGAACAGCAGGACCGAGGGGCGGATGTCCTCGTCCGCGTCGACCTTGTTCGGGTTGGCGTGATGGCGAGTGTGCTTGCGCATCCACCAGCCATAGCTCAGCCCGACGACCAGGTTGCCGAGGATGCGGGAGGCCCATTCGTTCTTCGGGCCCGAGGCGAAGATCTGCCGGTGGGCGCCGTCGTGGGAGAGGAACGCCGTCTGGGTGAACAGGACCCCGAAGGCGGCCGCGACCAGCAGCTGCCACCAGGTCTG
>NZ_JACIXG010000074.1 GCF_014360585.1 Nocardioides sp. | reverse complement strand
TTCGCTCGCGGGCTCAACCAGCGAGGGAGCACCGCTGGTTGAGCCGCCGGAGCCGCTAGGCGGAGGCGTGTCGAGACCAACACAGTCCCCTGTCGCGCTCGAGGGGATCGTGTTGGTCTCGACACGCTCGCTGGCGCTCGCGGCTCGACCGACGGTGGTGACGGCTCGACCGGCGAACGCATGAGCGGCTTCGGCGAACCGGCCGGCCAGGTGCGGGTAGCCGGCCCAGTGCACGTGGAGGTACGACGCGTGCACCGTATCGCTGCTGAAGCCGGTCTCGGCACCATCGACGCTCCAGGCAGCCTGGGTTCCGGCGGACGGCGAGGTGGTGGTGCGGTGGAACTCGTGGCCGGTGACCTGCTCGCCGGCCCGGGTGAGGAGGGAGTCGGAGGCGGCCGTGGCCACCGGGTAGCGGAGGGTGAGGCGCTCGCTCATGGCGGCGTGGGCGGGGATGGCGCGGGCCATCGGTACGCCGTCGAGGGACTCAGCCAGGTAGAGCAGGCCGGCGCACTCGGCGACCGTCGGAACCCCCGCTTCCAGGGCCGCCCGCAGATCGCCGAGCAGGCTCGTGTTGGCGGCGAGCTCGGCGGCGTACATCTCCGGGAAGCCGCCGCCGAGATAGATCCCCCGGGTGCCGACGGGGAGCGCCGGATCGGTCATCGGGTCGAACGCGACGACCTCGCACCCCGCGGCCGCCAGGAGCTCCTCGGTCTCGGGGTAGCGGAAGGTGAACGCCCTGCCGCCCGCTACGGCTATCACCGGGCGAGCGTTCGCGTCGTCGACTGTGTTGGTCTCGACACGCCTCCGCCTAGCGGCTCCGGCGGCTCGACCAGCGGCCGCATCGTTGGTTGAGCCGGCGTCGTGAGGAACGAGCGACGCCGTGTCGAAACCAACACAACCGACGGGCGCATCGCTGGTTGAGCCGGCGTCGTGAGGAACGAGCGACGCCGTGTCGAAACCAACACGGTCGCCTTCGCGCAACGCCACCACCGGATCCCAAGGATCCCCGTCCAGATCAGGAGCCGACCGCGCAACCTCCAGCAGCGCGGACAGGTCCAGATGAGCCGCGACCTGCTCCCCCAGCCGCCCGATCAGCGCGACCGACTCGTCGCGCTCATCGACCGGGACGAGCCCGAGATGACGCGAGGGCGTCGCCAGCGACGGATCAGGCGGGAGCATGCCGAGGACCGGCAGACCGAGACCGTCCAGCGCGCGCCGGATCTCATCGGCGTTGCGCCCCGGAGAGCACCGGTTGAGGACGACTCCCCCGATGCGTACGGACGGGTCGAAACCGGCCATACCGGCAGCGATCGCGGCAGCGGAGCGGGACATCCGGGCGACATCGAGCACCAGGACGACCGGCGACGAGGTCAACGAGGAAACGTGGGCGGTGGAGGCGAACCCGTCGGTGCCGAGGCGACCGTCGTAGAGCCCCATGACGCCCTCGACGACCGCCACATCGGCGCCGGCGGCGCCGTGGAGCAGCAGCGGTACGACCCGCGACTCCCCCACCAGGTGCGGGTCGAGGTTGCGGCCGGGGCGCCCGGTGGCGAGCGCGTGGTAGCCCGGGTCGATGTAGTCCGGTCCGACCTTGTGACCGCTGACCACGTGCCCGGCCGAGCGCAGCGCCGCCATCAGTCCGGTGGCGATCGTCGTCTTGCCCGAGCCGGTCGAAGGAGCAGCGACCACCAGCCGGGGCAGGCTCATGCCGCCACGCCCGTAGGGCAGTGCGAAGAATACGGACGTGGCGCCCTGAGGCTTGTTGTCGCTCGCTTGCGCTCGCTCACCATTCGATGCCCCGCTGGCCCTTCTGACCCGCGTCCATCGGGTGCTTGATCTTGGTCATCTCGGTGACCAGGTCGGCGACCTCCAGCAGCGCCGGGTCGGCGTCGCGGCCGGTGATGACGACGTGCTGGCGCCCCGGCCGCTCGGCGAGCACAGTGGCCACCTCATCGGCGGACACCCAGCCCCACTTGATCGGATAGGTGAACTCGTCGAGGACGAGCAGGTCGTACGTCTCCGCGGCCAGGCACCGCTTGATCTCGGCCCAGCCCTCGGCGGCGTCCGCGGCGTGATCCTCGGCGTCGCCCTGCTTACGCGACCAGGACCACCCCGAGCCCATCTTGTGCCAGTCGACCGGGCCACCTTCGCCGGTCTCCTCGTGCAGCGCACCGAGACGCTCGAGCACGGTCTGCTCGCCGATGCGCCACTTGGCCGACTTCACGAACTGGAAGACCCCGATCCGCCAGCCCTGGTTCCAGCCGCGCAGCGCGAGCCCGAAGGCGGCAGTCGACTTCCCCTTGCCGGGCCCGGTGTGGACCATCACCAGCGGCCGGTTGCGACGCTGACGGGTGGTGAGCCCGTCGTCGGGTACGTTGAGCGGCTGCCCCTTCGGCATCAGGCAGCGCCCCTTCCGGTGGTGGATCCGGTGAAGCCGTGGACGGTCGAGGTCAGCGCCTCGGCACTCACCTCGGCGACGGGCACGTGCTCCGCCTCCAGGTGCGCGGCCAGCTGGCGCGCCAGCCCGAGCCGCATCGGTCCGCTCTCGGAGTCGATGACGACGGTGGTGATCCCCAGACCGGCGACGTACGCGGCGGCCTGCTGCGAGCGCCGGACCGCGTCCTTCCCGTGGGTCTTGGAGTTCGCGCGGCCGTCGGTCACTACCACCAGCAGCGGCCGTAGATCACGGTCACGCAGACGCTCGCGCTGGAGCACCCGGGCGGCCTCGAGGAGGCCTTCGGCCAGCGGCGTACGTCCTCCGGCGGGGATCTCGTCGAGGCGGGCCGCGGCGAGGTCGACCGACCCGGTCGGCGGCAGCACGAGCTCGGCGCCCTCGCCGCGGAACGTGATCATCCCGACCTTGTCGCGGCGCCGGTAGGCGTCGAGGAGCAGCGAGAGGACCGCCGCCTTCACCTGCGCCATCCGCTTGCGCGCGGCCATCGACCCGGACGCGTCCACGCAGAAGAGCACCAGGTTGGCCTCGCGACCCTCGCGGACCGCGGTGCGCAGGTCCTCGATCTGCAGCTCGACCCGTCCGGACGTACGTCCCCGGGTGGCCTGCTTCCCAGCAGCTGCCTTGAGCGTCTCGACCAGGTGCAGCGAGCCTCGGCTGCTCTCCCGCGCGCCGATCCGGCGGCCGCTGCTGCCGATCGCCTTGCTCCGGCCGCCGGTGCGGCCGGTGCCCAGGCCGGTCACGGTCAGCAGGCGGGGGCGGTACGCCGCGGCGGCACCGGTGACTGACTCGGGTGCGGCACCGGAAGGAGCTTGTGGCTGGTCGGGTGCGTTGTCGGCGGTGTTGGTTTCGACACCGCTCGCTTCGCTCGCGGGCTCAACCAGCGGGGGCTCTCCCCCGTCGGTCGAGCTATCCCCGTCGGTCGAGCCGGCATCACCCTCGTCGGTCGAGCCGTCCTCACCCCCGTCGGTCGAGCCGCCGGAGCCGCTAGGCGGAGGCGTGTCGAGACCAACAGAGTCGCCTTCAGCGCCCGAGTCCCCCGAGTCATCCGAAGGCCCGCCCTCCGGCGGCTCAGGCGGCAGCTCCTCGTCCCCGAGGATCCGGTCGAGCAGGTCCTCGTCGATCCCCGGCGCATCGAAGGGGTTGCGCCGCCGTCGGTGCGGCAGCGCGAGCAACGCTGCCCGGCGGATATCGGCCCGAGTGACCTCGGAGCGCCCGGCCCAGGCAGCGTGCGCGACCGCGGTGCGAGCGGTGACGATGTCGGCGCGCAGCCCGTCGACCTCGAACGCCGCACAGACCTCGGCGATCTTGAGCAGCCCCGGCTCGGTGAGCCGGACCTTCCCGACCAGTTCACGAGCGGCGGCGATCCGGGAGGTCAGCGCGCGATCGGCTCCGCCGAAACGCTCAGCGAACGCAGCGGCGTCGAGGTCGAAGGACATCCGGCGGCGTACGACCTCGACGCGGAGCGCCGGATCCCGCGGCGCGGCGACCTCGACGGTGAGCCCGAAGCGGTCCAGCAGCTGCGGGCGCAGCTCGCCCTCCTCGGGGTTCATGGTGCCGATCAGGACGAAGCGCGCGGCGTGCGAGACCGAGACGCCGTCGCGCTCGACCGAGACGCGCCCCATCGCCGCCGCGTCCAGCAGCAGGTCGACCAGGTGGTCGTGGAGCAGGTTGACCTCGTCGACGTAGAGCAGGCCACGGTGTGCGCGGGCGAGCAGCCCCGGCTCGAACTCGACCGCACCGCGCGAGAGGGCGCTCTCCAGGTGGAGCGAGCCGACGACCCGGTCCTCGGTGGCTCCCACCGGGAGCTCGATCAGCCGCACCGGGCGGCTCTCCACGACGGCGTCGGGTCCGAACGGGCCGTCCGGCGACTCGGCGGAAGGGTCGGACGGGTCGATCGAGAACCGATCCCCCGCATAGACCGAGATCGAGGGCAGCACGGCCGCCAGGCCGCGTACGGCCGTCGACTTCGCGGTCCCCTTCTCGCCACGGACCAGGACGCCGCCGATCTCCGGGGAGATCGTGGTGAGCACGAGCGCGAGGCCCATGTCGTCGAGCCCTGTGGCTGAATCGGCCTCGCAGCCGAGGACGGCAGAAAATGGGTAGTGCACCGGCATGAGAGGCTCCCGCTCCCTATCGCGTTGATTGGTTGGTCACGGGGCCGGTCTTCGGACTCACCGAGTCTCCACGAATGGAGCTCGGCTCACCGCAGCGGGCCTGTGCCGGATTCTCACCGGCTTCCCAGATTCTCCCCAGTCGGGGCACCTCGTGACTGTGCGGTCACTGTAGCGTCTGGCCCCATGATCGTCGTGGTGGGCATCGGTGCCGGAGGTTGGGACGAGGTCCCCGTACGTCACCAGCAGCTGATCCGGGACGCCGCTGTCCTCCTGGGCGGCAAGCGTCATCTCGACCTGGTCCCGGACGTCCCCGGCCAGCGCCGCGAGCCCTGGCCCTCACCGCTCCGCGACGGGCTCCCGGCTCTGCTCGGCTCCATCGATGCAGCCGGCGACGTGGTGGCTCTGGCCTCCGGCGACCCGCTCGTCTCCGGGATCGGTACGACCCTGATCGACCTGCTCGGCGCGGAGAACGTACGCATCGAGCCGGCCGTCTCCTCCGTCGCCCTCGCCCGCGCCCGGATGGGCTGGCCGGCCGAGTCGTGCGTGGCCGTCAGCCTCGTCGGCCGCGACGTCGCGCTGATCGCCCGCGAGCTCGCCCCCGGCCGCCGCATCCTGGCGCTCTCCTCGGACGAGGCCACTCCCGCGTTGGTCGCGAACCTCCTGGTCACGGCCGGTTTCGGTGCCTCGACGATGACCGTCCTGGGTGACCTGGGAGCGGAGACGGAGAGTACGCAGACCGCGACCGCCGCTACCTGGGCCGGTGAGTCGCCGCGGCTCAACATCGTGGCGATCGAGTGCGTCGCCGACCGTGTTGGTTTCGACACGGACCCGCTCGTTCCTCGCGGGTCCGGCTCAACCGACGGGGGCCGCCCGTCGGTCGCGCCGCCGGAGCCGCAAGGTGGAGGCGTGTCGACCGACGGAGGCCACCTTCCGCTGGTCGAGCCGCCGGAGCCGCAAGGCGGAGGCGTGTCGAGACCAACACAGTCGTTCCCCGTTTCCTGGACCCCAGGCCTCCCCGACGACGCCTTCGAGCACGACGGCCAGCTGACCAAGCGCGATCTACGGGCCTCGGCGCTGTCCCGTCTCTCCCCGGCCCCGGGCCAGCACCTCTGGGACGTCGGCGCCGGAGCCGGGTCGGTCGGGATCGAGTGGATGCGGGCGCACCCGACGTGCACCACGACCGCGATCGAGGCCAGCCCCGAGCGGGCGGCCCGGATCGCCCGCAACGCAGCCCGCCTCGGCGTACCCAACCTGAGCGTCGTCGAGGGCCGTGCCCCTGATGCCCTGGCCGCTCTCCCCGCCCCGGACGCGATCTTCATCGGCGGCGGCGCGACCCGTCCCGGCGTGCTCGACACCTGCCTCGCGGCGCTGCGCCCCGGCGGGCGGATCGTCGTCCACGGCGTCACCCTCGAGACCGAGCAGCTCCTGGCCGCTGCCTACCAGGAGCACGGCGGCGAGCTCACCCGAATCTCCGTCGAGACCTCTGCCCCGATCGGCACCTTCACCGGCTGGACCCCGGCCCGGTCGGTCACCCAATGGACCCTCACCGTCGGGTGAGGTCGCGCCGCCAGCGCGGGGTCGTCGACTCCAGGGCGGTCAGCAGTCCGACGGTCTCCGCCGGGTCGCTGAGGCGTTCGCCGAAGAGCTCCTTGATGCGCTTGAGCCGGTGGCGCACGGTCTGCTCATGGACCCTCAGCTGCTCGGCGACGACGGGAGCGCTGGGCCGGGCCCGCAGCCAGACCAGCATGGTCTCGGCGAGCGCCAGGCGCCGTTTCGGGGTCTCCTCCAAGAGGGGCGCGAGCAGCTGCTCGTCCGCGAAGCGGCGCAGCGTCGGGTCGGCGTGCAGGCACAGCTCCGACTGGTGGTGGGCGCACCAGACGATGCCGTCCGCGGAAGGGTGGAGGACCTGCTCGGCGACCAGATCCACGGCCCGCAGGCCCCAACGTACGGCGTGGCGGGTCTCGTCGAGCCGCACCTCCCAGGTGACGGCGACCGGGCGACCTGTCGCGGCGACGACCGCCCTGGCGCTCTCGTGCACCGCACCTGAGGCCCCGATCACGACCATGGCCCCCTCGCTCGCCCCCATGAGCAGACGCGGCGCGGGCATGCTGAGCTCCGCCGGGACCGGCCCGCCCGGAACGACCGCCACGGCCACCCGATCGGTGACCTTCCAGCCGGCGCGTCCGGCCAGGGCACACAGGTCGCCGGTCCGTACGTCGCCGACGAGCGCCGCGAAGAGCGGCAGCCGGGGGTCGATCGGCGGCGAAGGCTCGGCGAAGCCGCGGGTCGCGTGCTCCAACAGCTGGCGCTGGTAGTCCATGAGCGCCTCGGCGAGGTGGCTCACCGCCGCCATCGGCAGCTCCAGCTCACCGGCGATCTTCGTCATCTCCCGCCAGAACTCCTGCGTCGCGATGTGGTGTGCGGCCCGCATCGCATCGAGGTTGTGGCCTGCCCTGCCCTCGAGACTGCCCAGTTGTCGGTAGATGTGGGCGACGGTCGCACCGCGCACGGGCGCACCGGCCATCGCGTCGACGAAGAGCGCGACCGCCTCGTCCAGCGCCTTCTCGATGACGTCGTGCAGTCGCGGGTCGCTGAACGCGGCCACCTCACCGCAGATACGTCTGGCGATACGGCGAGACAGGTGACGGGCGCGGGGCCGGTAGGCCACCACGATCTGGCGCGCGATCAGGTTGGGTGGCGGCGACAGGTCGATTCGCAGCGTCGGGTGGGGCCTTCTCGGGATCAGGCCCGTGAACATGTCCGTGTCTGGTCGTGTCGTCGAAGTCACGCAACTCTCCTCCACTTCCGCCCCTCGCTCTCTGCGACCTGGGGAGCCGCGCGAAGGACGTGTCCCGGATGCAGTGAAGTGGCGGGAGACCTCCACGTCCAGAGCCGCCGAGGCATGAGGCGCCAGAACCTCCAAAACTTGTGATGGGCCTCACAAATTTTCCCGCTGAGGCGAAATTGTCACCACCCTGACAATTTTGGCGGGATCTGGTGACTTTCGATGTCGCCACGGTAGCCAGCCACCGTCCGCGACCCCCTCAATGGTGCCGTCATCGCAGTTGTGGTCGATCTCCCACCCGGCTCGATCACTCCTCCCACACCGTAAGGGGAACACGTGAGAACCAAGCCTCCACCCAGCCGCCGCACCTTGGTCGCCACGGCATTCACCGCCCTCGTGGCCACCGCGCTGCTCGTCGGAGCACCCGCTGCACAAGCTGCCGAGAACCCGACGCTCGAGATCGACTACGACGCCGTCGGTACGACCCACATCGGTGCGCAGGTCGACTCATCGATGGCCATCGGGCCCTCGGTGCTCGAGTCGACCCTCGACCTCACCAACGGCCACATCGTCGGTGGATCCCTCGCCATCCCGACACAGACGATGAGCTTCGACATCTTCGGGATCCCGGCTCAGGCGAAGGTCACCATGACCCAGGTCGGGCCGCTGACCGGCGCCATCGTGCCCACCGACCAGCTCGGCAAGTCGACCCTCACCTCGACGGTCGCCTATGACATCCAGTTGAGCGACGTCAAGGCCAAGGTGTTCGGAATCTGGTGGCCGCTGGCGGTCGGCAGCCGCTGCCACACCGCCGAACCGGTCACCATCACCGCCAGCACTCCTGAGGGTGAGTTCTTCACCGTCAACGGCGGTGGCCGGGTCACCTCGACCTACACGATCGGGAGCTTCACCGGGTGTGCCGCGCTGAACTTCTTCGACATCCCCGGCTTCTTCCCCTGGTTCGGCTCCATCCCGATCAACGCCTTGGTGCCGGGCGCCGACAACACCCTCGAGCTGCAGATCGCCAACCCCCGCGCGGGCACCGCGTGAGGCTCTCGGATTCAACCCACCACCACACAAGGAGAAACATCATGAAGAAGATCACCAGCCGCGTGCTCACCGGTCTCGCTGCCGGAGCCCTCGCTGTCGGCACCGTCGCGGCCATGTCCGCACCGGCCCAGGCGGCCGCCGCCGGCTACACCCCGCACGGCACGAACCCGCTCACGTTTATCGGGAACAACGTGTCCTTCACCGCGGTCGAGGCCAACCAGACGCTGAACTGTGAGCAGTTCGACCTCACCGGCAACATCATCAACCCTGGTCAGACCAGGGAGTTCGGCGAGGCTGCCGGTACGCTGCCCGAGCTCGCGTCCAGCGGCTGCACCAACGACATCGCGGGTGCCACCACGGTCGAGCCGACCGGCACCTGGGGCGTAAAGGTCGACGGACCCGAGAGTGGCTCGGTCTCGCCTGCCACGCTCACCACCGTGACCGCATTCGTCGAGGCCGCCGGCTGCTCGTTCAACGTCGCGGGCGAGGTGAGCGGCACCTTCGACGACGCCGCGCAGCTATTCACCCCCACCAGCTCGACGCTGGTCATCTCCGACAACCCGGTGGGCTTCATCTGCCCGATCCTCGGTGTCGCGCAGGGTCAGTCCATCACCGTGGACGGGACCTGGGCCGCCAACGGTCTCACCATCACAAACCCGTGACCGGCCAGGGCTGACTGCTCCATCCAGGGGCCTGTGTCGGTGGCCGTTCAGCCACCGGCACAGGCCCCATGAAGAACCTCATCAGCCGAGTGTTCACCGGTCTTGGGGCCGGAGCACTCGCCATCGCGGCCGTCATGGCGATGCCGACTCCCGCCCAAGCGGCCGACACCTACACGCCGAATGGCGGACCAATCAGCGTTGTCGGTGAGGAGATCATCTTCACCGACGTCTACGCCGACCAGTCTTCACCTGTGAGCAGTTCGACCTGGCCGGCAGCATCACCGACCCCGGTGTGAGCAGGACGTTCGGCACGGAAGCCGGCATCCTCGACCAGGCAACGTCGAGTGGCTGCGTCAATCCGCTCGCCGGATCTACCACCCTCGACTTGGTCGGCTCCTGGGGGATGGTGATAACAGGACCCGGGGTCGGGTCGGTCTGGCCCGCCGCCCTCACCAACGTGCATGTGTTCCTCGAATATGCAGGTTGCAGCTTCAGCTTCGCCGGCGAGGTGATCGGCGAGTTCGACGACGCCACCGGCATGTTTACGCCCACCGGATCAACGCTGTCCGTCGTCGACGACCCGCTCGGCTTCATCTGCCCCGTCTACGTAGGGGTCATGAAAGGTGACCCCTACGTCGTCAACGGGATGTGGGAAACCTCCGGGCTGTCGATCACCAGCACGTGACAGTTCGGTCCTTGACCGGTGAAACTTGTCACGCGCGTGACAAGTTTCACCGGTTTCGAGGCCAACGATCAGCCGATCTGTGGCACTCACCACATTCGCTGTCTTAACTGGTGGCGGATAACCCTACGGTCCTCGCCGGACCCGACCACCTGAGGAACTCTTCATGCGCATCCCCCACCCCCGTTCCAGCGCACGCACCGGTCGAGTAGTCGTCGGCGTCCTCCTGCTGGCTGGCACGCTCATGGCCATTCCTACCAGCCCAGCCACGGGGGATCCCGAGGTCGTTCCCCGGGGCGCATCGCAGAGCGATGTGAAGGATCAGCTGCCCGGTGTGACGGCGTTGATCGCAGACAATCCGGCAGATGGCCTGCCGGGCTTCGACGACCTTCCCGTGAATTTGTCGATCAGTGGCAGCGAGGGAACCGTCACCAGTTCACAGCACGCGGTCGCGCGGCGATCGAAGATGTCCATCACCTCTCGCCCGATTTGGGGTGCCTTGTATCTGTTCGCCTACAACACTCCGTTCGACAAGCCGACGACGTTCAAGTCTCCCTGCAACAACTTCCTCAAGACTCACTGCGTGTCCGATCCTTTTTACCAACCTTCGTGTGCAACAGACGACCCGACAACGCAGTGGGGAACGTTCTACTTTCGCAACCCGATGTATCCGTTCAAACCGCTTAAGGGCGGCGGCGCCGAGGTCGGAATCCTCAGCGAGGACAGCATCAATCTGGTCGCCTTCGGATCGATCCCGGCCACCGCCACACTGACGATGTCCGTCCCGCGGGTCAATGGAAAGGTCCAACCGCTGATCTCCCACGTGTGGCAGCGCATGGGAAGGGGATGCGCCCCGCTGCCGAGTACCCTTCCGAGGGTGTCTGCGCTGGTGGAGGGGGAGGTCAACATCCAACTCAGCGACCTCGAGATCGACGGGGTTCCGGTCGATCTCGGCCCAAGGTGTCGGACGGAAAGACCGGCCGAGCTCTATCTCTGGAACGACCCGGCCACCGGGCCGTACTTCCCCGCTTCCGGTGGACCGCTGGGAGCCTTCGACGGACTGCACCCGGGATCACGGGCGCCGCTGAACGATCCCTACTACTTCGAGGACAACGGTCGCAACATCCCCCCATCGTCGGGGGTCCTTATCCCACCCTTCGTGAACTGCGGCACAGGCGGTGACGACCTCAGCCCGGTGGTCAGCGCTATGGCTTCGGGCCCAAACAACCCAGTGCGTGCCACCCAAGGCGAGGTGTCGATCATCAACCGAATTCCCCTCGAGGACCTCAACATGTGCGACCCGCAACGCCCAAAGGTGTGCCCGCTACCCGCGCCGGAGAAGCCCTCGATGCCGCCGCTGCCGGACGGCGAGGGTCAGTAACCGATCAAATTACCGCCACTGCGCGCCTCTCCTCATGGACCATGTAGCAGCAGACCATTCGGAACGAACGCCATCACCTGGGACGGCCTCACGACCGGCGGGTGCAGCTCGCCGAACGGCGGCGGGGTCACGGTCGACCTGATCGGCGCTTGGGGCTTTGCGATCACCGGACCCGAGATCGGCTCGGTCTCCCCCGCCGCCATCACCGACGCTGCCATGTTTGTCGGGTCGGCCGGATGCTCCTTCAACGTCGCCGGCGACATCACCGGCACCTTCGACGACTCCACCGGTGTCTTCACCCCCGATGCGTCGACGCAGATCCGGCGCCCCCGCGGGGTTCCTGTGCTCGGTCCTCGGGATCGCGCAGGGACAGGCCCTGGATGTGGATGGCACCTGGACCATCACCGGACTGACGATCACGAATCCGTGATCGACCGTCACATCACCACCCACGAGCCGAGCGAAAACTTGTCACGCGCATGACAAGTTATTACTCGCTCCCCAGACCCAACCGTCCGCGATCACCGTGGCTCGAGAACGCTACCCGCACCCGCGGACGATGCTTGCGAGCTCGGCCAAGGTGTCGATCCGATGGGTTGCCCGCGAGAGGTCCTGGGTCGCGGTGAAGCTGTTGCGTACGACCGCACAGTCGATGCCCGCGGCAACTGCCGACGCGAGACCTCGGGACGAGTCCTCGACGACGAGCGTCTCGTCACGGGTCGCACCGAATCGCTTCAGCCCGGCCAGGTACGGCTCCGGGTGCGGCTTGGGGCGGTCGTAGTCCTCACGGACCAGCACGAAGTCCATGAACCCGGTGATCTGCCGAGATCGGTGGATGAGGTCGAAGTCGGCCCGCCTCGCCGTGGTCACAATGGCCATCCGGACGTACTGCGACAGGTCGGCGAGCGCGTCGACGACTCCGTCGATCTCGATCGCCTCGGTCCGCAGACACTCCTGGTAGTAGGCGTCCCGCGCCTCCCGCTGTCTGTCGATGACCGGCTCGTCGACACCGGCCGCCCGAGCCTGGTCCCAGGCGCCGAGCCCCTGGCTCATGTCGCGGAGATATCGCTCCTGATCCAGCGCCACACCGATCTCCGCCAACGCTCGTTCGCCGGCCTTGAAGTACCAGAGCTCGGTGTCCACCAGAACACCGTCATGGTCGAAGAGGATGTACTTCTTCACGACCTGATCCTGACGGACCATCCAAGCCCACCTCGTGAACGACCGTCGAGAGCACGAAACGGTGGTCCATCGGGGCACCGATCCGGACTCAGCCGCGGCGACCGACGCGCTCAGCGAAGGCGTCGAGTGCGTCGATGACTTCGTTGGCGAGCCACACCCGGTTGCGCTGGCCACTTCCCACGCGCGTGAGGATCTTGGCGTTCTCCAACTGCTCGACCGCCCGCTGAGCCGCAGACATCGCTGATCCCGTCGCCGCCTCGACGTAAGCGACGTTCACGGCCGGTTGGTTGAGCAGATGCGGAAGGAGCCGTCGTGCGGCTGATCCACGGCGGGAAGGAAGGCGCTCCCTCCAGCCGTCGTATACCCGCTCCAGGTCGTCAACCAGGTGGCGACCGTTGCGGATGGCGCGAAAGGAGGCATTGACGAACTGCCCCACGATCGGCTCCACATCGCCGTTGCGGTAGGCCGTCAACGCCTGGAAGTACGCCGACGTGTCGGTCAGCAGACCCGCCGAGACCGGCACAGTCAGGCGGTGCGTCACGTCGGCGTGACGCAGCATCGCATGGACAAGAGTCCGACCGACACGTCCGTTGCCGTCGTTGAAAGGGTGGATCGTCTCGAACTGTGCGTGCGCGATCGCGCACTGGACCAGGACCGGAAGGTCCACCCTTCTCACGAAGGCAATCAGGTCATCCATACTTGCCGCCACCCGCGTGTGGTGAGGGGGAACGAAGGACGCCGCGTGTGGGCTCGCAGCATTGCTGCCGATCCATACCTGAGATGTGCGGAATCGTCCGGGCGCGGCGTACTCATGTCCCGCGAGAAGTGCATCATGGGCAGCCAGGATCGAGTCGACGCTGATGTCGTCGGCGAGCAACCGCTCGCTGCATCGCAACGACGTTGGCCATGACAAGCTGAGCGTTCGGACCACTCTTCGCCTCGATCGAAGCGAGCGCCAGGGCCCGGGCTGGTCCACAGCCCCACCTTATGCCACTTTATGACCTAAAGTGGCATAAGACTGGCCTTCCCGCCTTGATCCGACCGCCTACTTGAATCTCTCCTCGTGCACCACCGTCGAGAGCGCGGAGCGGTGGCGCCAGCCGAAACGCTCCAGGTCGGGGACGTCGGGGAGGTCGGCGACGGGGCCGACGCAGAGCCAGGCGACGGGACGTACGTGGTCGGGCAGGCCGACCAGGTCGCGCAGGAACTCCTCGCGATAGAAGCTGACCCAGCCGACGCCGAGGCCCTCGGCGGTGGCGGCGAGCCAGAGGTTCTGGATGGCGAGGACGGTCGAGTAGAGGCCGGCGTCGGCGATCGCGTGGCGGCCGAGGACGTGGGTCCCGCCGCGGGTCGGGTCGTAGCCGACGACCACCCCGAGGCCGGACTCGCAGATCCCCTCGATCTTGATCTTCGAGAACGTCTCGGACCGCTCCCCCGCCAGCGAGTCTGCGAAGACCTCTCGCTCGGCGGCGACGTGCTCACGGAACGTACGCAGCGTCTCGGGCGAGCGCACGAGCACGAAGTCCCACGGCTGGGTCATCCCGACGCTCGGGGCGGCGTGCGCGGCCGACAGCACCCGCTGGAGCACCTCGGGGTCGACCGGTCCGCCGGTGAACTCCGCACGGGTGTCGCGGCGGCGGTTGATCGCGTCGTACAGGTCCATCAGGCACGCTCTTCCAGGTTTCGCGGGCGGGCCGCGTCGTAGAGGAACGACTCGCCCCCGTCGCGGGCCAGCGCGGGCCCGGCCAGGATGACCGCTGCCTGCCGCAGACCTGCGTCCTCGACCGCCTCGGCGATCGTCGCCACCGTCCCGCGCAGCACCAGCTCGTCGGGCTGGCTGGCCCGGTAGACGACCACGACCGGGCACTGTGGCCCGTAGTAGGGCAGCAGCTCGGCCATCAGCTCGCGGGTGCGCCGGATCGCAAGGTGAAGCACGAGGGTGGCGCCGGTCGCGGCGTACGCGGCCAGCGACTCCCCCTCCGGCATGGCCGTCGACCGGGCCTGGGTGCGGGTGAGCACCACCGACTGCGCCACCAGCGGGACGGTCAGCTCTCGACCCACCAGTGCGGCGGCCGCGGCGTAGGCCGGGACTCCGGGAGTCACGTCCCACGGCACTTCGGCGGCGTCGAGCCGCCGGGTCTGCTCGGCGACGGCCGAGTAGACCGACGGGTCGCCGGAGACGAGGCGTACGACCTGCTTGCCCTCGCGGTGCGCGGCGACGATCGCGGCGACGATCTGGTCCAGGTCCAGCTTCTGGGTGTCGACCAGCTCGGCCTCGGGGCTGCAGTGCGCCAGCACCTCGGGGTCCAGGTAGGTGCCCGGATAGAGCACCACGTCAGCGGCCGCGAGCATCCTCGTCGCGCGGACGGTGAGCAGGTCGGCCGCGCCGGGGCCGGCACCGACGAAGTGGACGGTCTGGTCGGTCACCGGACGTACCTCGGCGTCCAGACCTGCCCGGCCGCGGTCGCCCGCGTCGAGCTCGCGCCCACGATGACCAGGCACTTCATGTCGATCGAGGCCGGGTCGAGCTCGCCGAGGGTGGTCACCGTCAGCGACTCCTCGGCCCGCCCGACGTCGCGGCCGACGACCACGACGGTGTCGGGCTTGCGGTGCTCCAGGAGTACGTCGCGGGCGGTGCCGATCTGCTTGGTGCGCGAGCGCGAGGCCGGGTTGTAGATGGCCAGTACGAGGTCGGCGGCGGCCACCGCGCGCAACCGCTCCTCGACGACCGGCCACGGCTTGAGCCGGTCGGAGAGCGACATCACCGCGAAGTCGGCGCCGACCGGCGCGCCTGCGCGCGCAGCCACCGCCTGGACGGCGCTGACGCCGGGCAGCACCCGGATGCGTACGTCGGCATAGGCCGCGTCCTCGGCCGCCTCGAAGACGGCCGACGCCATCCCGAAGACCCCGGCGTCACCGCCGGAGACGACGGCCACCCTCTCCCCCGCCTTCGCCAGGTCCAGGGCGTGCCGGGCCCGGTCGACCTCGACCGTGTTGCCCGAGGCGTGTCGCTGCAGGCCCTCGCGTTGGGGCACTCGGTTGACGTACGGCGCGTAGCCCACGACGTGGCCGACCTCGGCCAGCGCGGCTGAGACCTCGGGGGTCAGCCACCCATCCGGTCCCGGACCCAACCCGACGACGAGCACCTCCCCGGAGGCCGAGCCGGTCGAGTCGCCCCCGCGCGTCACCTCGACGGACCCGACCTCCGGGAGCTCTTGTCCCGCTGGTCGAGCCGCCGCCCCCGCTGGTCGAGCCGCCGGAGCCGCTAGGCGGAGGCGTGTCGAGACCAACTGGGTCGAATCGAGCGCAGAGGGGACTGTGTTGGTCTCGACACGCTCGCTCGCCCGAGGGCCTGAACGAAGTGGCCCTCGACCAGCGGAGGGCTGGGAGTCGCCGGGCACGACGATGAGGGAGAAGTAGGGGACCGAGGACGGGTCGACGTCGGCCACCGGGAGCCAGCGCTCCTCGGGCTGCGAGGCACGCTCGACGTACCAGGCACCGTCCAGCCGCCCGGCAGCCGCCAGCGCGGAGCGGACCGCGGGGAAGGTACGGCCGAGCTTCATGATGATGGCGGCCTCGGTGTCGGCGAGGCGCCGGGCGAGCTCGGGCTCGGGCAGGGTGCCGGGCAGGACGGTGAGGACGTCGGTCTGGCGCACCAGCGGCGTCGAGACGGCGGCGGTGGCGGCGGCGAAGGCGGGCACCCCGGGCACGACCGAGGTCTCGTAGATCTCGTTGAACCGGTCGTGGAGATACATCGAGGAGCCGTAGAAGAGCGGGTCGCCCTCCGCGAGCAGGACCACGTCTCGGCCGGCGTCGAGGTGAGCCGAGAGCCGGACCGCGCAGGACTCGTAGAACTCGGCCATCGCTCCGACGTAGCCGCCGGGGTGCGAGGTGGTGCCGGTCGTGACCGGGTAGCGGAGCTCCTCCTCGATCGCCTCGACAGGGATCAGCGAGGACGCGATCCGGCGGGCGTGGGACTGCTTGCGTACGCCGGCGTGGTAGGCGACCACCGGCGCCGCGCCGATCAGGCGGGCGGCCTTGAGGGTGATCAGCTCGGGGTCGCCCGGGCCGATGCCGACGACGCTGAACTTCCCGCGTACGCCAATCGTTCCTGCTGAGCCAGTCATTCCTGCTCCTGGGCGAGTGCGTTGAGGGCGGACGAGGTCATCGCGGAGCCGCCGCGGCGGCCGCGGACGGTGACGAACGGGATGTCGATCCCGTGCTCATCGGCGAAGGCGGCCAGCGCCTCCTTGGACTCGGCCGCGCCGATGAAGCCGACCGGGCAGCCGACGATCGCGGCCGGCCGCGGACCGCCGTCGAGGATCATCTCGAGCAGGTGGAAGAGGGCCGTCGGGGCGTTGCCGATGGCGACCACGGCACCTTCCAGGTAGGGCTCCCACAGCGACAGCGCGGCCGCGGTGCGGGTCGTCGCCCACTCCCGGGCGAGCGCCGGGACCCGGCCGTCGCCGAGCATGCAGAGCACCTCGTTGTCGCGCGGCAGCCGGCTGCGGGTGACCCCGGTCGCGACCATCGTCGCGTCGCACAGGATCGGGGCGCCGGCCTCCAGCGCACCTCGCGCGGCCTTCACCAGGTCGGGGTGGATGACCAGGTCGGAGGCGAGGTCGACCTGGCCGCTGCCGTGGATCATCCGCACCGCGAGCCGCTCGGCGTCGGCAGGCACCGCGGAGAGGTCGGCCTCTCGCCGGATGGTCGCGAAGGAGTCGACGTAGATCGCCGGGCCCTGGTCGATGTATTCGTAGCGGCGGGTCGGGCGCACCTGCGGTGAGGGTACGAACACGCCCTGCCACGGTGTCACCACGACGGCCGGGGCCCGCGCCGCGAGCGCCTCGATCGCGGCTCGGTCCAGGGCTCCGTCGGGGGCAGGGACGTGCTCGCCGCCGGGCACGGACCCGAAGGCGAGCGGATCGATGGGCGGCGGAACTCGCGGGTCGGCCTCGCGGGTCTCGACGAGCTCGACCTCCGGTTGCTGGAGCTCGGAGACGTGCCAGGGCGCCGAGGGGCCCTCGCCGCGTACGTCCAGGAAGCGCGAGGCGAGCGCGACCAGCCGGGGCGCGGCCTCGGTGAGCGGTACGACGGGCCCCCACGCTTCGCCGACCCGGAGCTGAGCCTCGGTGGCGGACAGCGCGACCAGGCCGAGGTCGCACTCGCGCGAGACCAGGTCGCCGCGACCGTCGTCGAGCACGAAGAGGAACCGGCCCGGGAGCGCGGCCAGGCGGGACGAGCCGCACAGCAGCCGGTCCAGTGACGCGGCGACGCCGCGCAGGTCGGCCCGGCCCTCGGCGACTCCGGTCTGCGGGGAGACCATCACGTTGCGTACGAGCTCGTGGGTCTGCGCCGGCACCAGGCCGGTCGCCTTCAGCGCGGTGAGCACCTCACCCGGGAGCGCTCCGTCGACCGCGGGCAGGCCGCGGACCTGCAGGTTCGCGCGGCCGGTGAGATAGACCTTGCCGTCGCCGTGGCTCTCGGCGACGGAGACGAGCGAGAGCAGCGCCGACGACGAGACGGACCCGCCGATCAGGCGCAGCCGCACCAGCAGGCCGTCCTCAGCCGGCCACGGACGGCCGACTCCCGGGCACCGGTCGGTTCGGACTCGCGTCATCGGGACACCTGCTCTGCGTCATGTGCCCTTGCGCGGGGCACGTGGTGACCTGGCGGCGGGCGCCGCCAGAGCCAGCAGGTCTTCGGACTCGGAATCGATCGGAGCGGAGCGCCTTCCCGGAGCCAGGCTCCAGTGACTGCTCTCCCCCGAAGAAGAGCGTGCCCCGCCCGTCATCCTCACCGCTGCGCGTCAGTCCCGGACTTGCACCGGGTTCCCTGACCCCATCAGGCATGGAGTACGACTGGCAGGGCGAGACTACCCACTTGGGGACATCGCGACGAATTGCTCGCTGTCAGGCCGGGGTCTGTGGCAATGTTCGGCTACTCGAATTCTGCTCCACGTCCTTCCAAAGATGGAGTCTCCCGTGACCGGATCGGCCAACCGGCAACTGTTCGCTCTCGTGACCGTCTCGTCGCTCACGTTCGGCCTCGCCGGGTGCGTCTCGAGCTCGGAGTCGAGAGTCTCGATCGGCCTGGTGGTCCCGGCCTCCGGGGTGCACGAGTCGATCGGCACCGACATGACCCGGGGCTTCGACCTCTACCTCGACCAGCACGACGGGAGGCTCGGCGGCAGGTTCGTGGACGTCATCGAGGCCGATGAGGGCGACCACGTGCAGACCGGGGTCGCCGCGGTCACCAGGCTGATCGAGGAGGACGAGGTCCATGCGATCGTCGGGCTGGTCGGCTCGGAGACGGCGCTCGCGGCCAAGTCCGTCGCGACCGCCAACGAGACGCCGCTGATCGTGACCGGCGCCGGAGCCGACCGACTCACCGGCGGCTCCGACTACCTGTGGCGTACGTCCTCGACCAACTCTGACATCGGCGGCTCACTCGGGCAGGCGGTCGCCGACGAGACCGGCCGTAGCCTGGCGTACGTCATCGCCTCTGACGACGCCACCGGTCACGAGTTCTCCGACAGCTTCATGATCGCCATGGAGGCAGCCGGCGGCAGCATCGCGGGCCAGAGCTACACGCAGACCGGGATGACCCAGAAGTGGCCCGGCATCTTCGCCAAGGCGAAGCGAGCGGGCGCGGACGCGATCTACGCCGCGTATGCCGACCAGGAGGCGGAGGCGTTCGTGAGGGCGTATCGCGAGTCCGGCCTGGCCCGGAGCATCCCGCTCTACGGCCCCGGCTTCCTCACCGAGGGCGAGGTGCTCTCCTCGCTGGGGGATGCGGCATCCGGGGTGCGGACCGCACTGCACTACAGCGCTGCGATGGACTCACTGGCCAACGCCGCCTTCGTGCTGGACTACCGCGAGACGTACGACGCCACTCCGACGGTCTACGCAGTGCAGGCCTACGACGCCGCAGCCGCGCTCGACAAGGCGCTCGATCTCTCCGACGCCGTCAACCGCGATGAGATCGCCGACTCCCTCGGATCGGTCGGCACCATCGTCAGCCCCCGCGGCAACTGGACCTTCGACACCAACCACAACCCCGACCAGCCCTACTTCCTGCGGGTCGTCAAGGACACCCCCGACGGCCTCAGCAACGTGGTGCTGCAGAAGATCGCCTCACCGGGCAGCTGAGTCCGACCGGAGCTCGGCTCGGGTGGCGGCCAACTCCTCGCGTACGGCGGTGAGGTCCTCCCGCAACGAGGCGAGGACGGCCATCATCTCAGCGTCGGACTCCTTTTCGTGCTCAGCGAGGTTCTGGACGTTCTCCATGCCGGAGACGACCACGGCGAGGAAGAGGTTGAGGACCGCGAACGTCATCACCAGGATGAAGAGGACGAAGAAGATCCAGGCGGAGGGGTCCTCCTCCATCACCTCGCGAGCGATGTCGGGCCAGGCCTCCCCGGTCATGGTCTGGAAGAGTGTGAAGGCGCTGGTGCCGAGGTCACCGAAGTACTCCGGCGCGATCGGGCCGTAGAGGTTGGTCGAGATGACCACCGCGACGTACATCATCAGCGCCAGCAGTCCGGCCACCGAGCCCATCCCCGGCATCGCCGCGATCAGGCCGTCGACGACGCGACGCATCGACGGGACCGAGTTGACCAGGCGCAGCACCCGCAGGATTCGCAGCGACCGCAACACCGACATCGGCCCGGTGGCCGGCACAAGCGCGATCGCGACGATCACGGTGTCGAAGATGTTCCACGGGTCGAGGAAGAACCTGGGGCCGTACGCCACCAGCCGCAGCACCAGCTCGATGACGAAGACCCCGAGGAGCACGCTGTCGAGCAGCGCCAGCTCGTAGGCCAGGTGCTCGGGGACCATCGTCTCGACGCCGAGGACCACCGCGTTGAGGATGATCACCCCGATGATGATCTTCTGGAAACGGTCGTCATCGACCAGCGTACGCACCCGATCGCGCGCCGAGATATTGCTCGAACCCATGTTCGCAATGTCCTCCTGTGACCCGTGACAGCGGCCGGAGACTATCGGGCAGAGTCGGCGCGTTCTCACCCACACCCCCGCCGAGTCGGCGCGTCCTGACGAGCCGACTCGGCAGGGATTGGCGTCAGGATGCGCCGACTCGGCGGATCAGGTTGTGGCGAGGTGCACGGCCAGGCCCAGGCCGGCGAGGCCGACCAGCCAGCGCAGCGGGCGCTCGGGCGCGAGCCGGACGATCCCGGGGCCGAGGAAGCCGCCGATCACCGCACCCAGCCCCAGGGCGATCGCGGCGGGCCAGTCGACAGGAGCGAAGAAGACGTACGCGATCGCCGCGGTGCCGTTGGCGACGCCGGTCGCGACGTTCTTGACGGCGTTGGTGATCGCGAGCGCCTCGGTGCGCTCGAGCACGAGTACGGCCAGCGCGATGATGCCGACGCCCGCGCCGAAGTAGCCGCCGTAGATGCCGAGCACGAAGACGATCACGCCCCACCCGAAGCCGCGGGCCAGCGTACGTCTGCCCGCGCCGTCTGGCGGCAGGGCCGGCGGAACCCGCCGGCGCGCTCGCCCGGCTGCTCGGGCGGCTGCCCAGGTGCGGATCCGGTCACGGAGCAGCAGGAGGACGGCACCGCTCCCGACGAGCCAGGGCACGATCGCCTCGAACGCCTCAGCCGGCGTGGTGAGCAGCAGAGCGGCGCCGACCGCGCCGCCGAGGAACGAGGCCAGACCCAGCCAGGCGATCCTCCGCCCCTGGCCGCGGAGCTCGCGGCGCGACCCGGCGATGGTGCCGCCGGTGACGCCGAACATCGCCACCGTGTTGGTGACGTTGGCGACCACCGGAGGCAGGCCCGCGGCCAGCAGGGAGGGGTAGCTGACCAGCGAGGCCAGACCGGCCACCGAGCCGGTCAGTCCGGCGCCGATACCGGCGAGCAGGAGCCAGGCGAGCTCGGCGCTCACCGGGCGGTCAGCGGACCAGGCACGGGCGCTTGGGGTCGAAGGTCCACCCCGACACCAGGTACTGCATGGCGACGCCGTCGTCGCGTACACCGAGGCCGTGCTCGAGGTAGAGCTCGTGCGCGGCCGCGACCCGCTCGCGGTCGAGCCGGATCCCGAGGCCGGGGGCGGTCGGGACCTCGATGGCACCGTCGCGGATCTGCAGCGGCGACTCGGTCAGGCCCTGGCCGTCCTGCCAGATCCAGTGGGTGTCCAGCGCGGTGATCTCCCCCGGCGCCGCGGCGCCGACATGGGTGAACATCGCCAGCGAGACGTCGAAGTGGTTGTTGGAGTGAGAGCCCCAGGTCAGCCCGAAGTCGTGGCACAGCTGGGCGACGCGGACGGAGCCGTGCATGGTCCAGAAGTGCGGGTCGGCCAGCGGGATGTCGACAGCGTCGGTGCGGATCGCGTGCGCCATCTGGCGCCAGTCGGTGGCGATCATGTTGGTCGCCGTACGCAGCCCGGTGGCGCGCTTGAACTCGGCCATGACCTCGCGCCCGGAGTAACCGCCCTCGGCGCCGCAGGGGTCCTCGGCGTACGCGAGCACGTCGTCCTTGCCCTTAAGCAGCCGGACCGCGTCGGCGAGCAGCCAGCCGCCGTTGGGGTCGAGGGTGATCCGGGCGTCGGGGAATCGCTCGTGGAGGGCGGTCACCGCGGCGACCTCCTCCTCGCCGGGGAGGACGCCGCCCTTGAGCTTGAAGTCGGCGAACCCGTAGCGGGCCTGGGCGGCCTCGGCGAGACGTACGACCGCCTCGGGGGTCAGCGCGACCTCTCTCCTGACGCGGTCCCAGTCGTCGGCGGCGTCCGGCTCCCGCAGGTAGGGCAGGTCGGTCTTGTCGGGGTCGCCGACGTAGAAGAGGTAGCCGAGCATCGGTACGCTGTCGCGCTGCTGACCGTCGCCGAGCAGCTCGGCAACCGGCACACCCTGCTCCTGACCTGCGAGATCGAGGAGCGCGGACTCCAGCGCCGTGACGGCGTGGACGGTCGTACGCAGGTCGAACGTCTGCGCCCCGCGGCCGCCGGCGTCGCGGTCGGCGAACCGATCCGCAACCTGCCGAAGCAGGCTGCGGTAGCGGGTGACGGGCTGCCCCACGAGCAGCTCGGCGGCCTCCTCGATGGTGCGTCGGATCGGCTCCCCGCCGGGGACCTCACCGACACCCTCGCGGCCCTCGGAGTCGGTGAGGATCGCGATGTTGCGGGTGAAGAACGGCGCGTGGGCGCCGCTGAGGTTGAGCAGCATCGAGTCATGACCTGCGACGGGGACGACCTCGATCTTGGCGATCGTGGTGTTGGCGGTCATGGCAGCTGCAGCTCGCCGTCGATCCGGCGGGCGAGGTGCCACGGGTTGTCGTCGCGTACGGCCTCGGGAAGGAGGGCCGCGGGGACGTCCTGGTAGGCGACCGGACGCTGGAAGCGCTCGATCGCGAGGCTGCCGACCGAGGTGGTGCGGGAGTCGGAGGTGGCCGGGAACGGGCCGCCGTGGACCATCGCGTGACCGACCTCGACGCCGGTGGGCCAGCCGTTGAAGAGGATCCGGCCGACCTTCAGCTCGAGCGCGGAGACGACCTGAGCGGCGGCCTCGTCGTCGGCGTCGGTGGCGTGGACCGTCGCGGTCAGCTGGCCCTCGAGGGAGCTCAGGCTGAGCAGCAGCTCCTCGACGGAGTCGTAGCGGACCACGACGCCGGAGGCGCCGAAGATCTCGTCGGTCACACCGTCGAGGCGGGCGGCCTCGACGATCTGGGGTGCGGGGGCGCAATCGGCGCCGGCCTTGCCCTCGCCGACGACGGTGACGCCGTCGGTGGCGCGGAGCGTCGCGATGCCCTTCTCGTAGGCGCTGGCGATGCCGGAGGTCAGCATGGTCCCGCCGACGGCCTCGGCGGTGGCGCGGCCGGCCGCGGCCAGGAAGGCGTCGCCGGCCTCGTTCTTCGGGAGGAAGAGCAGGCCGGGGTTGGTGCAGAACTGGCCGGCGCCGAGGGTGAGCGAGCCGACGTACGCCGTGGCGAGGGCCTCGACGTCACCGCCGAGGGCGCCGGGGAGGACGACGACGGGGTTGATCGAGGACATCTCGGCGTAGACCGGGATCGGCTCGGGTCGGGCCGCTGCGGCCGCGGCGATCGCGAGCCCGCCACCGCGGGAGCCGGTGAAGCCGACTGCCTTGATCCGCGGGTCGACGACCAGGGCCTGGCCGAGCTCGATGCCGGCCTTGAAGTCGGTGGAGAGGAGGTAGGAGAAGGTGCCGGCGGGCAGGCCGGCCTTCTGGACGGCACGGGTGACGGCTTGGGCGACCAGGTAGCCGGTGAGCGGGTGCGCCGGGTGGCCCTTCACGACCACCGGGCAGCCTGCGGCGAGCGCCGAGGCGGTGTCGCCGCCGGCGGTCGAGAAGGCGAGCGGGAAGTTGCTGGCGCCGAAGACCGCCACCGGGCCCAGCGGGATCTGGCGCTGACGGATGTCGACCCGCGGGAGCGGGGTCCGGTCGGGGAGCGCCGGGTCGATGCGTACGCCGAGGTGGTCACCGCGTCGCACGACGCCGGCGAACATCCGGAGCTGGCCGGTGGTGCGGCCGACCTCGCCGCTGATCCGGCCCTCGGGCAGGTGTGACTCGGCGACGGCGGCCTCGACGATCTCGGGGCGGGACGCCTCGATCTCGTCGGCGACGGCTTCGAGGAAGTCGGCGCGTGCGTCGGGGGTCGTTGCGCGGTAGCCGGCGAACGCCTCGGCTGCGGCGGTGGTGGCAGTGGTGACGTCGGGCTGCTCGGAGTCGGCTCCGGCGATGATCGAGCGGTAGCTCATGGTCCCTTCCTATCGGGTTGGTTGTAGGGAGGTCGGCGTCAGGAGATTCGGGCGACGAGGTCGCGCAGCTCGGCGATCTCTTCCTCGCGCAGGTCGGTCAGCGGCGGCCGGACCGGGCCGGCGGGTCGGCCGATCGCGGCCAGCCCACCCTTGACGATCGACACTGCATAGCCTGCCGTGCGGTCACGAATGTCGAGGTACGGGATCACGAACTCGTTGAGACGACGGTAGACCTCGTCGCGGTCCTGGGCGCGTACGGCGTCGTAGAACTCGATCGCCCACTTCGGTGCGAAGTTGAACAGGGCCGAGGAGTAGGTGCTCACGCCGAGCTGGAGCAGCGGCAGCGCGAAGGTCTCGGCGGTCGGCAGGCCGCCGATGTAGGTGAGCCGGTCGCCGACCCGGGCGTAGGTGCGGGTCATCTGCTCGATGTTGCCGACGCCGTCCTTGAAGCCGATCAGCGTGGGGTTGCGGTCGGCGAGCTGCGCGACGGCCTTGTCGTGCAGGATCGCGTTGGCACGGCTGTAGACGATCACGCCGAGACCGGTGGCCTCACAGACACGGCTGGCGTGCTCGACAAGGCCGTCCTGACCCGCCTCGGTGAGGTAGGGCGGCATCAACAGCAGACCGTCAGCACCGGCCGCCTCCGCCGACTTGGCCTGCGCGATGGCATTGGAGGTGCTGCCCGTCGCGGGCGCCAGGACCGGCACCGCACCGGCGACCTCGTCGACGGCCGCGCGTACGACCCGGTCGGTCTCCTCCGGGGTCAACGAGAAGCCCTCCCCTGTGCCGCCGGCCGCGAAGAGGCCTGCGACGGGGTACTCGGCCAGCCAGCTCAAGTGCTTGCGATAACCCTCTTCGTCGAACTGCAGGTCATCGTTGAAGTGAGTGACCGGGAACGAGAGAAGCCCGCTCTTGAGCTGGGCGGCCAGGTCGGTCGGGCTGTACTCGGTCACGAGTCACGTCCTTCAGGGGTTGTGAGGCAGAAGTGGTGCCCATCACGTTATGAACCTTCGGCGATGCCTGTCCAAGCCCGAATTTGAATCTCGTGATGCGTGTGGGGCATCGCGGGGATCTGGAGTTGGTTCGTCCGGACGGTGCGGCCTCGGTGGTCGAGCTTGCCGCGACCTCATCCCCGCTGGTCGAGCCGCCGGAGCGCCGCTGGGCGGAGGCGCGTCGATCCCCACACGGGTCGCTCGGTGGTCGAGCTTGTCGAGACCTCCCACTCCCGCTGGTCGAGCCGCCGGAGCCGCTAGGCGGAGGCGTGTCGAGACCAACACAGTCGCTTCGGCGGTCGGGCCTGTCGAGACCTCCCACTCCCGCTGGTCGAGCCGCCGGAGCCGCTAGGCGGAGGCGTGTCGAGACCAACACAGTCGCTTCGGCGGTCGGGCTTCTCGAGGCCTCTCTGCCGGAACGACCTGCCCCCGGTGGTCGAGCTTGTCGAGACCTCCCTGCCGGGAACGTCCCACCCGAAGGCCAGTCAGGGCCGCCGACCCTTCTTCGAGGATCTTCTCGAGGAACCCCGGAGTAAAGGACGGCCTTCGGCCGCCGGCTTCGCCGGCCGCTTACGCGGTCCTTGACACCGGGCTTCCTCGAGAAAAAAGATGGCTGGCTATCGGGGCGGCGGCCCGGGTGTGGCGCAGCGCATTCGTTCCTGGGAACGGTGGTGTTCGTGGGATGGGAGGGTGGCCAGA
>NZ_JACIXG010000073.1 GCF_014360585.1 Nocardioides sp. | reverse complement strand
AGCTCCAGCTCGAGCTCGTCGGGTTCCTCCTACGACGCCGGCGACAACCGCCACTGGCGCAGCAGCTCCTCCTGCAGCAGCTCGTCCTCCGGTGGCTCGAGCTGCGGCGGAGGCGGCGGCGGCGACGACTGACCCGCCCCTCCCGCCGACCCGGCGCGTCTGCCCCAGATTTTCACGTCGAGTCGGCGCAACTGCCCCACACAGAGCTGCCCAGTCGGCGCAACTGCCCCACTCGGGCGACCGGCTCAACCAGCATCCCGGGACAGACGCGCCGACTAGGCGGCTGAATCTGGGACAGATGCGCCGACTCGACGACAGACCTCGGGACAGATGCGCCGACTCGGCGGCTGGATTTGGGGCAGATGCGCCGAGTCGGCATGAGGAGGGTCAGAAGAGGTCGAGGGCGGTGACCTTCCATTGGCCGTCGACCTTGGCTGCCTCGACGGCGATCTGAGCGGCGGAGATGGACGACTCCTTGTCGGTGGAGCGCTGAGAGGCCTGGTCGAGGAAGACCAGGAGCTCGGCGGAGTCGGCGTCGAGGGACTTGACCGCGGCGACCTGGACCTCGGCGCTGAGCGTGAGCTTCTGGCCGGGCGCCTTCTCCTGGAGCTGCTTGAAGAGGAGGTCGTACTCCTTGCGGGCATCACCCGCCAGGAACTCGTCGGCGGCAGCGGCGGTCGGGCCGGGGTCGGAGAAGTCGTAGGAGAAGACCTGGAGCAGCCCGGTCGAGACGGCCGACTGCACCTCGGCGGTGGCCTCGGCGTCGACGACGGCACGGTTGCCGACGTGGTCGGTCTTCCGCTCCCGGTCGGCCTGCCAGAACGCACCCAGGCCCAGGATCAGGGCGAGCGCGGCGAGGAACGGAGCCCAGCGGCGTACGAAGGTGGTCATGACATGTTCACCGCTACCTGCTCGAGGCTCTCCAGGAGCCAGTCGTCGCCGACCTTGACCAGGTCGGCCGCGAACCTGTTGCGCTTGACAGTCGGCTCGGCGTCCTCGGCGGAGCCCGACCCGTCGCGGACCGTGATCTCGACCGCAGCAATCACGGTCGCGCTGTCGTCGTCGAGCTCGGTGACCGCGGCGTCCATCACCGAGCCGGTCGAGATCTTCTTCTGCTCGGCGAGGACCTTGCGGTCCTCCTCGGTGACACTGGTCAGCTGGTCGTGCAGGGTGCCGGTGGTGACCGCGGCCCAGCCCTTGAGCCCTTCGTCGACCTTGCGGTGGTCGAGCGAGTTGAGGGTCTCGATGTGGCTGGTCGCGACGATCAGCACCCGGTCACGAAGGGCGGCCTCGTCGACCATCTCCTGGTCGTGGCCGCTCGCCCGCCACCAGGCCAGCGCACCCGCGACCAGCACGCACAGGGCCACCAGCGGGAGGGCCCAGGCGAGCACCCGGTCGCGGGTCGACCTGGGCTCTTCTGTGGTCTCGACAAGCTCGACCACCGGCGTCTCCGTTCGACTCTGCGTTGTTGTCCTCATCGCTCCCCCATCAGCCCGGCGAGCGTGGTGGGGACGCTAACCTTCTCCGGCTCGACTGTCTCGGTCTTCGTGGTTTTCGGTACGCCCGTGCAGCCCGCCGCGGTGTTGAACGGCTTGCCCTTGCTCACATCGGTGCCGGCACGCAGGTCGGTGCCCTCGTAGCCGGAGACGCACGGCGGCGGGTTGAAGAACGACGGCATCAGGCTCAGCCGCGGCCCGTTGGAGGTGTTGATCGCCCAGCCGATGCTGACCGCCTCCGGCACGGTCACGAAGGTCGACTCGAGCGCGGCGGCGTTGGTGCCGAAGAGGGTCGCGGGAGTGACCAGGTTGCTCATCAGGATGCCGAGCGGCTGCCCGACGTCCTTGACCAGCAGCGAGATCTCGGTCGCCGCGCCAGGGGCGGCCCCAATGAGGTCGCGCAGGTCCTGGTCGGAGGAGGCGAGCGTCTCGGAGAAGAGCGCGAGGTCGTTGCTCCAGGCCTTGATGCTGGTCGCCGACTCCTCCTGGGTCGCGAGCACCTGGTCGGAGTTGCGGATCAGGCTCGCTGTGACCAGGAAGTTGCGGTCGGCCTCCTTCTGGAACGACAGCGACGTGTCGACCAGCTTCCGCAGGTCGTAGCCGGCTCCCTGGGACAGCAGGTAGGACTCGTCGATCGTCGTCACCAGGGCCTCCTCGGGCACCGAGGCGACGAAGTCGCGGCCGGTCTCGATGACCTGGGAGGCGTCGTACGGCAGCGCCTCCTTCCCGGCGGACAACCGGTCGCCGTCTGAGAGCCGGTCAGAGCCCACCGCGCCGCCGCGGAGGTCGAGATACTGCTCGCCGATGGCCGACCGGTTGGCGACCTTGACCGTCGCGTCCTTCGGGATCGCGGGAGCGTCGCCCTCGATCTCCAGGACCGCACGTACGCCGTCGGCCCCCACCTCCAGGTCGGTCACCTCACCCACCGGCACCCCGCGGTAGGTCACCTCCGAGTTCACGAAGAGCCCGCCGCCCTCGGGCAGCGATACGTCGACGCGATAGGGGTCGTCGAGCAGGTCCAGGCCGACGTAGCGGGCCCCGACATAGCTCGTGCCGACGAGGGCGAGGGCGACGAAGAGGCCGAGCTTGACGCGTACGCCTCCGGTGAGTCGTTGCATCATTCGCTCCCTTCCACGGAGCCGGCGTCAGGGTCTGAGCCGGTTCCGTCGGGCGAGGTCTCGGAGGTCGCCGACTCCGACCCGTCCGGTGACTCGGACGGCGAGGAAGGCGAGGCGGGCGAGGTCGAGGGTGAGGTCGACCCGGAGTCCGACGGCGACGGATCACCCGAGGACGGGTCCGAGGAGGACGAGCCGCCGTCGGAGGGCAGGATCGACTCCCCCGGGATCGACGGCGAGGACGAGCCCGGCACCGGCGAGCTGGTCGACGGCAGCAGTCCCGGAGGGGCGTCCGACGACCTGGACTGGGAGGAGACCGAGCCGCCGGACGCGCCTTCGGTCACCGGCTGCAGCCATTCGCAGCCCTTGGACTGGCAGCCGGCAGGGGTACGGAAGTTCGTGACCATGAACAGGTTCATGTAGTCGCCGCGGATCGCATTGAGCACCTCGTCGGGGAACGGGTAGGTGAAGAGGATCTCCAGCGCGTAGGGCAGGTCGGAGCCGGCCTTGGCGAGCTGGTCGAGGATCGGGTCGAGCAGCTTCAGGTCGGCGACGATGTCGTCCTGGGCCTGGTCGAGGGTGCGGATGGTGACCTTGGATAGCTTGTCGAGCGCCTTCAGCATCGCGATCAGCTGCGGACGCTGGTCCACGAGCACCTGCATCCCGGGCGAGAGCCCCTCCAGCGCACTGGAGATCTTGTCCTTGTCCTTCTCCAGGGTGACCGCGAGCTCGTTGAGCGACTCGATCGCCGACGTGATCGAGCCCGACCGCGAGTCGAGCACCGAGACGAACCGGTTGATCTCCGTCAGGAACGCCTTGATCTCCTCCGGCCGGCCGTCGGAGATCTTCTGCATCTCGCGAGAGATCTCCTGGAACTGCGCGATCCCGCCGCTGTTGAGGACCGTCGACAGCGCTCCGAGCACCTCCTCGACCTGCGCGGCCGCCTCGGTGTCGCCCCGCCCGAGGACCGCGCCATCTCCCAGCGGCGAACCCGCGACCGGCTTGGCGGGGCGGATCAGCGCGATGTACTTCTCGCCGAGCAGCGAGGTCTGCTGCAGCCGCGCCGTGGTGCCGGCGGGAAGCGGGACGTCGTCGCTGACCACCAGCGACACCCGCGCGCTGCGGCCGTTCTCGGTCAACCGGATCTTGGAGACCCGGCCCACGGCGACGTTGTCGACCTTGACGCTGGACTGTGGGACCAGGTCGAGTACGTCGCTGAACTCGGCGCTCAGCGTGATCGGGTCCTTCCCCACGTCGGCGCCGCCGGGCAGCGGCGCCTCGTAGACGCCCCCGCTGACGGCACCCAGTCCGCAGCCGCAGAGGGTCAGGGCGGCGGCAGCGAGGACCGCTGCGGTTCTCACCAGGTTCGTCATCACTGCTCCTCTCCAGCTGCGGAACCGACACCGGGCAGCAGGACCGGTGGCGCGTCCTCGGAGGTCTGGCCGGTGAGGCCGTCACCGGACCAGACGCTCAGCTCGTTCAGGTTGGTGCGACCGACCAGGGTGTTGGATCCCGGGTCGTAGGCGTTGACGAACTTCTGCAGCACCTGCGGGATCGTGGCGACCGCCTCCTCGAGCGACTCGTTCTGGTCGACGAGGACCTGGGTCGGTCCGTGCAGGTTCTCGACGCTCGTCTGCATCACGCCACGGTTGTCCTCGATGAACGACTCCAGCAGCGCGAGCGCCTCGCCGAGGTTGCTGACCGCGGAGGCGAGGTCGTCGCGATCCTCGGCCAGATACTCGGTGACCTGCGCGAACCGGCGGTTGGCGTCCCTGACCCCGTCGTCGTGCCCGAGCAGCGTCTTGTTGAAGGTGTCGAGGTTCTCGACGGTGGCGAAGAAGTCCTGGTCGACGTCGGCCAGGGTCGCGGAGGCGTCGGCACCCTCCCGGATCACCTGGTTGATGTCGGCGCCCTGCCCGTCGAGGTTGGCCGCGATCACCTCCAGGAACCGAGACAGCGCGCCGTTCTGGTTGGCTCCGTCGGGACCGAGCTGCTTGCCGGTCTCGGTCAGCGAGGCGTAGAGGTCGTCGATCTCGACCGGCACGGCGGTCTCCTCGATGACGGTGCCTTCGCGGAGCTCCGGGCCGTCGACGTACGGCTCGGTGAGCTGCACGAAGCGGTCGGAGACGAGCGTCGGCGCGACGATCACGGCCTCGGTGTCGGCCGCGGCGGTCTGGCCGGGGTCGAGCGTCATCGAGACCTTCACGTGCTCACCGACCGGGGTCACCGAGGTCACCTTCCCCACCGGAACGCCGAGGATCTGCACGTCGGAGCCGGGGTAGAGCCCGACGGAGGCCTCGAAGAGCGCGGCGAACGTGGTGCCCTCGCGCCCCTCCCGGACCCCGTACGCAGCAGCCCACCCGAGCACGCCGACGACGGCGACCACGAGGAACCCTGAGATGAATCGACGCAGTCTCATCGCTTCCCTCCCGGCACGCAGTCGCGGGTGACGTCGTTGTCGAGCACCGGCGCGTTGTTCTCGTCGAAGAGGCCGCAGCCGTAGACGTCGATCCAGGGGCCGTTGCTCATCGAGGCGCCGACGACGCGGTAGTAGGCGCCGATCTGGGAGAGCGCCTTGTCGAGGTGGTCCTGGTTGCGCTGCAGGATCACCGCCACCTGGTCGAGCTTCTCGAGCGCCGGCCGGAGCCGCTTCTGGTTGTCCTCGACCAGTCCGCTGACCTGCTTGGCGAGGTCGTCGGTGTAGGTGAGCATCTGGTGGATCGCCTGCCGGCGCGCGGCCAGCTCCTCGAGCAGCTTGTCGCCGTCCTCGATCAGGAGCCCGATCTCCTCGTTGCGCTCGGCGAGGGTGCCGGTGACGGTCGTCGTGGTCTTCAACAGCTCGGCCAGCTCCTGGTCTCGCGAGGAGATGGTTCGGGAGAGCCGGGTGAGACCGGAGACCATGCCGCGTACGTCCTCGGGGGTGTCCTCGAAGACGTCCGAGAGGGCGTGCATCGACTCCTCGACCTGGGCCATGTCGATCTCACCGACGGTCGTGGACAGATCGGAGAAGGCGGCGTTGACGTCGTAGGGGGTGGTGGTCCGGGAGACCGGGATCGGCTCGCGGAGATCTCCAGAGCCGCCCGGGTCCAGGGCGAGGAACTTGCGCCCGAGCAGGGTCTTCACCTTGATCGACGCGGTGGTCTGCGAGCCGAGCGTGACGTCCTTGGCGCGGAACCTGATCAGCACCTTGTCACCGTCGAGCTCGAGGGCGGACACCTCGCCGACCTTCACCCCGGCGACCCGCGCCTCGTCGCCGGGACGCAGCCCGGCGGCCTCGGCGAAGTAGGCCTCGTAGGTCTCGCCACCACCGACGACGGGAAGGTCCTCGGCGTTGAACGTGGCGAGGAAGACGCCGGTCATGGCGACAATCCCGATCACCGCGATGACGCTCTTGTTGCGTTCGGCGAACGACTTCGGATAGCGGGCCATCATTGGCACCTTCCTGCCGGCGAGTCCACACCGAGGTCGCCGTAGTAGCCCTCGGGTTTCGGGATCCGCCCGTCGATGGAGCAGATGTAGAAGTTGAGCCAGCCGCCGTAGGTGGCCATCCGGCCGATCTCGTCGGTCTTCTGGGGCATCGTGGTCATGAACTTCGTCAGGACCTCCTCGTTCTCGGCGAGGTTCCCCGAGAGGGCGCCGAGGGAGTCGATCGAGTCGCGCAGCGGCTTGCGACCCTCCTCCAGCAGCCCGGTCACGCTCTGGGAGAGCTCGCCCATCCCCTCGATCGTCGAGCCGAGGGTCTTGCGGTCCGCGGCCAGCCCGGAGACCAGCCGCTGCAGCGTCACCAGGGTGGTGTCGAGCATCCCGGTGCGCTCGCTGACCACCTCGAGGACCGAGTTGAGGTTGGTGATCAGGTCGCCGATCACCTGGTCCCGGTCGGCGAGGGTCGAGGTCAGCGAGGCCGTCGAGGAGAGCAGCGACTCGACCGTCGCCCCCTCGCCCTGGAAGACCGCGATGATCTGGGCACTGAGGTTGTTGACGTCCTCGGGGTCGAGGAACTTGAACAGCGGCTGGAAGCCGTTGAAGAGCATCGTCAGGTCCAGCGCCGGCCGGGTCTCGTCGAGCGCGAACGTGTAGCCGGCCCGCAACGGGTCGCCGCCCGGGGAGCCCGGCTCGAGGGCGATGTAGCGCTGCCCGATCAGGTTGCGGAACCGCAGCTCCGCCCGGGTCCCTTCGACCATCGGCGCCGACTCGGCTGCGGTGAAGACGACCTCGGCGGTGTCGTTGTGCCGCAGCCCGATGGACTGCACGGTGCCGATCTTCACCCCTGCCATCCGCACGTCGTCGCCCTTCTTGAGGCTGGTCGCGTCGGTGAACAGCGCCGTGAACGTACGCCCCGACGAGGTGGTCCCGTTGGAGATCGTCGTCGCCAGCGCCGCCATCGCCAGGACCGTCACCAGCGCGAAGACCACCGACTTGGTGAGCGTCACCGCAACCGAGCCGCCACTACCGCTTCTCATCGCACGATCACCTCCGTGCCTCGCAGGGTCGGGCCGAGCAGCAGGCTCGACCAGGTCGGATACTCATCAGGTGCCATGCCTTCCGCTGGTGCCATCACCTCGGCGATCAGCTGGTTCTCGCCCTTGGAGTTCTGCTCGCCCAGCCCCGTGGTCGCACCGAAGGTGCGCACCCGGTCCGTCGGCGGCGCCTCGATCTGCTCGACCGTGTCCGCCGTGTCCGCCGTGTCCGCCGTTCCGGTGACCGCCGGCTGGCTGCCGGTCCGGCCGGTGACGTACGGGCAGCGCGGGCCGCCGGTGCGCAGCTTCGGGACGTAGCCGGGGCGATAGGGCTGCCTGATGTCGGAGACGCTGACCAGCGCGTGGATGCCCTGTTCGTCGGTCCCCTTGCCGAGGTTCTTGGCCATCGCCGGCGCGTAGTCGCGCAGCGCGCTGAACAGGCAGGGGAAGGACGAGGCGTACGGGCTGACCGCGCGCAGCGCGTCGCGCGAGGTGTCGGAGAGCACCACGATCGTCTCCCGGTTGCGCTCGAGCCACCGGTCGGTGTCCGACGCCGTCGTGGTCACCGAACGGAACGTCTCGGCGAGCTGTCTCTGCTGGTCGACCAGGGTGCTCGCGGTGATCGTCATGGTGTCCAGCGCGTCCAGCAGGTCCGGCGCCGCCTCCTCGAAGTGGCCCGCGACCCGTCCCAGCGAGGCCAGGTCGTCGGTCAGCTGCGGCACCAGCGGGTTGAGCCTCTGCAGGTAGTCTGCCCATGCCGAGAAGACCTCGCCGATGTCGTCGCCGTTGTCGCGCAGCATCGTGGCCAGCTCGCTCAGCGTCGCGTTGAGCTTGTGCGGCTGGATCGCCTTCAGGACCGGGAGCAGCTCGTCGAGCACCTGCTCCAGCTCGACCGCCTCGTCGGAGCGGTCCTGCTCGATGACGCCTCCTGCCTCCAGCTCCGGCCCGCCCGACGTGGGCTGCAGGGCGACGTAGCGCTCGCCGAAGAGGGTCTTGGGCAGCAGGCGGGCGGTGGTGTCGGTCGTCAGGTCGGAGAGGGCCTCCGGCTCCAGCGCCAGCGTCAGCTCGGCGCCGCCCTCGCGGGCCGAGACGGTGCGGACGGTGCCGACCGGCACCCCGCGCAGCTTGACGTCGGAGCCCTCCTGGAGGGCGTTACCGAGGGTGCCTGTGGTCAGCGTGACCTCGGAGCGGTCCACGAAGGTCTGGTCGTAGGCGAGCCAGGCGCCGAGCCCCACCGCGGCCACCACGGCCAGGTAGCACAGACCGAGGAACGCATCACGAACTCTCGAGAGGCTCATCCGGCGATCCTCACTGTCGTCGTCGCGCCCCACATCGCCATCGACAGCGCCAGGTCGAGCAGCGCGACGACCACGATGGTCCGGCGCACCGAGCGTCCGACCGCGATCCCGACCCCGGAGGGCCCGCCGCTGGCGTAGAAGCCCAGCCGGCAGTGGATCAGGATGATCAGGATCGAGAAGATCAGCACCTTGCCGAACGAGAGCAGGATGTCGATGGGCGGCAGGAAGAGCTGGAAGTAGTGGTCGTACGTCCCCGCCGACTGTCCGTGGAAGTAGACCGTCACCAGTCGCGAGCCGGCGTAGGAGGTCAGCAGCCCGACGACGTAGAGCGGGATGATCGCGACGAAGCCGGCGACCACCCGGGTGGAGACGAGGTAGGGGATCGTGCCGAGCCCCATCACCTTGACCGCGTCGATCTCCTCGTTGATCCGCATCGCGCCGAGCTGGGCGGTGAACCCGGCCCCGACGGTCGCCGACATCGCCAGCGCCGCCACCAGCGGGGCGATCTCGCGGGTGTTGAAGTAGGCGGAGATGAACCCGTTGAGGGTCGAGGTGCCGATCTGGTCGAGCGCGGCGTACCCCTGCATGCCGACGACCGTGCCGACGAAGATGCTCATCCCCGTCATCACCCCGATCGTGCCGCCGATGACCGCGAGCGCGCCGGTGCCGAACGAGACCTCGGAGAGGATCCGAAGGATCTCGCGCGGGTAGTTCTTGATCGCCGACGGGATGCCGACCAGCACCTTGCCGTAGAACCGGATGTCCCGGCCGCTCTGCACCAGCCCGTCGAGCGAGCGGTCCAACCGCGACCGCTTCTTCACCACAGCGACGGTCGCCATCTCAGGCACCCTTTCCAGGAACGAGCTCGAGATAGAGCATGGTGATCACGGTGTTGACGAAGAAGAGCAGCATGAAGGTGACGACGACCGACTGGTTGACCGCTTCGCCCACCCCCTTCGGCCCGGGCTTGGTGTTGAGCCCGCAGTACGCGGCGACGAGACCGGCGATGAGCCCGAAGAGGACCGCCTTGATCTCGCCCACCCACAGGTCGGAGAGCTGGGCGAGGGCGGTGAAGGAGGAGAGGTACGCCCCGGGCGTACCGCCCTGGATGATGACGTTGAAGAAGTAGCCGCCCAGGACGCCGACGACGCTGACCAGGCCGTTGAGCAGCACCGCCGCGAGCACGCAGGCGAGGACGCGTGGCACGACGAGCGCTTGGATCGGGTCGACCGCGATCACTCGCATCGCGTCGATCTCGTCTCGGATCGTCCGTGATCCCAGATCGGCACAGATCGCCGCCCCGCCCGCCCCCGCGATGACCAGCGACGTCACGATCGGCGCGGCCTGTTGCACGACGGCGAGGACGGAGGCGGCTCCGGTGAAGGACTGCGCCCCGATCTGCACCGTCAGCGTGCCGAGCTGCAGCGCGATCACCGCTCCGAAGGGGATCGCGACCAGCATCGCCGGGATCCAGGAGACGGAGGTGACGAACCAGAACTGGTCGAGCAGCTCGCGGGCCGCGAACGGTCTCCGGAAGGCGGCCCGGAAGGTGTCCAGACCCAGCGCGAAGAGCGCCCCGACATTGTCGAGGGCCCGGCTGACCGGGTCCTTCGTCTTGACCGCCGCCGGCGCTCGGTCCACGTCGTCGTCATCGGCGGTGTAGAGCGCTGCGGCTCCGCTCGCGACCCGGTCCGCGTGTCGCCCCGCCCCTTCGCGGGGCATGCCGCTGGCCGGGGCGAGCTGGCGGGGCAGCACCTCGATGGCGCGGGCGCCGGCACGCACCGTCGCCACTCCCCCAGCGGGGTAGTAGGCCTGGCCCTCGACGTAGTCGTCGTTGACGCCGTGGTCGGTCTCCTCGCTCATCCCGATCGGCCCGATCGGGTCGCCGCTCATGAACTGCGAGACGACCGGGTGGTCGGTGAGCAGGAACTCCTCCCGCGGGCCGTACATCACCAGCCGGCGCCGGTAGAGCATGCCGAGGTTGTCCGGGAGCGTACGCGCCAGCTCGATGTTGTGGGTGACCACCAGCATCGTGGCGTCGGTGGCGGCGTTGACGTCGACCAGGAGCTGGGCGAGGTTGGCCGTACGCACCGGGTCGAGCCCCGAGTCGGGCTCGTCGCACAGGATGATCGAGGGCTCGGTGACCAGCGATCGGGCCAGGCCGGCGCGCTTGCGCATCCCGCCGGAGATCTCGCCGGGCAGCTTGTGCTCCTGGCCCATCAGTCCGACCAGGTCGAGCTTGTCGTTCGTGATCTGCTTGATCTCCGACTCGCGCTTCTTGGTGTGGGCCCGCAGCGGGAACGCGACGTTGTCGAAGACGCTCATCGAGCCGAACAGCGCGCCGTCCTGGAAGAGCACACCGAACCGCTTGCGCAGCTCCTGGCGCTGGGACTCGCGCGCCTTGACCATGTCGACGCCGTCGACCAGGCAGATCCCGGCCTCGGGCCGCAACAGGCCCATCAGCGATTTCAGGAACACCGACTTGCCGGTGCCCGAGGGGCCCAGCAGTGCGGTGATCTCGCCCTGGGGCAGCGTGAGGGTCACGTCGCTCCAGATGTTCTGGGACCCGAAGCTCTTCGTGAGCCCGGTGACCTCCACGGTGCCGCCCATCGCGGACCTCCCTGTTTCTGCCGATGTGGGGTGCGTCAACGATCGGACAGTACGTGTGGCCCCGGTCACACGGGAGAGATAAATCGATCAAGGGTCAAATCAGTGGCCTGATTTGTCATGCGCATGACAAATCAGCCCGGCAGAAGCCCGGCGCACCTACCCCGTTCTGCCGCACGGCGGCACAGTCGTACCGAATTTCAAGGGCAGGCAAGGCAAAGGCGTGCCATGGTGGTCGATACCGTCTCGGGTTTGTTGGACGAAGGAGCATGACGTGCAGCGGAGCACGATATGACGCAGACCCAGCGGTCTCCCGGTCTCCCCGGGTCGGCTGTGTGGATGCTGAAGAGCCTGGAGAGCGAGGTGCGGCCGATCGCCCTCCAGATCACCCGTCACCTGCGCGAGAGCCTGCCCGCTGAGACCGAGGGCTTCGACGAGCTCATCTTCACCGCCGTGCACGGCGCGATGTCGCACTTCATCGATCTCGGCCTCGGGCGGGCCGCGCCCTACACCGCGATCAACGACCACTTCCGCAAGGTCGGCTTCCGGGTCGCTGCTCTCGGTGAGGCCCGGGCCATCGTCGACGGGGGCATCGACATGGCCACCACCGAGCTCTGGGACGAGCTGCGCCGCCGAGCGGTCGAGAACGAGCTCTCCGCGGCCGCGCTGAATGCGCTCAACGAGATGATGACGACGTACGTCGACCACCTGACCGCGCAGGTCACAGCCGGGTTCGAGGCCGGCACCGAGGCGCGCGACCAGGACAACGACGTCGCCCGAGCGCGGCTGATCGACCGCATGCTGTCGGGCGCCTCCGCCGCCGAGATGGAGGTGCAGGCGGCGCTGGGCGAGTGGGACCTGCCCGAGAAGGTGACGGTCATGGCGGTCGAGCTGCGAGACGGCGGCCGGATCGCCGCCGACGCCCTGTCCGCCACCGCCCTCACCCGCCGCCGTGAGCCCACCCAGGTGGTGATCTGCCCGCCTCACGACGCCGCAATCATCACCAAACAGGTGCGGGCGGCCGCGGGGCCGAAGTCCAGGGTCTCGGTCTGCTGGCCGGTGCCGCCCGAGGACGTTCCCGCCGCCTGGCGGTGGGCCAACCGGGCCCTGGCGCTGGTCAACGCCAGGGTCATCCCGGCCAAACCGGTCATCGACTGCCTCGCCTACCGCACCGAGATCTGGCTCCACGCCGAGCCGGTGATGCGCCGTCAGCTCGCCCAGGAACTGCTCGAGCCGCTCCTGGCGGAGTCGGAGAACTCCCGCGAGATCCTCACCGAGACCCTGCTGGTCTGGCTCGAGACCCGGGAGAGCGCGCCGGCGATCGCGGCCGTGCTCGGGGTGCACCCACAGACGATCCGCTATCGCTGGAAGCGGATCAACGAGCTCTTCGGTGAGTCTCTGCGCGACCCCGAGTTCGTCACCCAGCTCCTCCTGCTGCTCAAGGCGAGCGTGCCGCTCTGGGTCGCCGGCGACCAGAGCGACTTCGACCGCTACCAGCAGCAGACCGGATGATCTCGGGGGTGATCTCGATGGTGCTGGAGCTGGTCGTTCTCGCGGTCGGGGCGCTGGCGGCGTACGTCCTGGGGTCGCGGTTTCCACGCGTCGTCGCAGGCTGGGTCGGGCGTCGCTCCGGGATCGAGGCGGTGCCCGGTCCCGCGTGGGCGTCGGCCGCGAAGGTCGACGCGGTCGTGCTCGACCGGTGGGGCACGGTGACGAGCGGCAGGCTGAAGGTGACCACGATCGACCCGCTGGACCCTGACCACGTCCGCAACCTCCGCTGGTTCGCGGGTGCGCTGGAGCACGAGGCCGAGGGGCGGCTGGCCCGGGCGATCGCCCGGCTCTCGCCCCGGGGCAAGGTCAGCGGCTTCGAGGAGGTGCCGGGCTGTGGCGTGCAGGGCTCGGTCGACCGGCATCCGGTACGCGTCGGACGGCCCGCCTGGGTCGGCATGGCCGAGCGCAACGACCTCGGCGTGGTCGTCGGGGTCGAGCTGGACGGGCGACCGCTGGGCTACCTCGTCGTCGGCGACGAGCCCCGCGAGGATGCGCGGACGGCGATCTCCCGGCTCTCCGCGCTCGGGGTCACCCCGGTGCTGGTCTCCGACGACATCGCCCGCAACACCGAGCACCTGGCCGAGGCGTGCGGGATCGAACGCTGTCATCCCGAGATCGCGCCCGAGAAGCGCGCCCGGCTCGTCGCCGAGCTCCAGGAGCAGGGGCACGTGGTGGCCTTCGTGAGCTCTCGCCCGGAGGACGCCGAGGCGCAGGCCACGGCCGACCTGGCGGTGGGCGGCGACGGCGGCGTACGCCTGCAGGATCTCGACGTCGGCCGGATCACCGCCCTGCTCTCCACGGCACGCGGGGTGGTCGCGGGGTCTCGGCTCGCCAGGCCGCTCGGGCCGGTGCCCGCGCTGGTCGGCCTGGGGCTGGCGATGCTCGGCCTCGGGTCGGTGGTGGTCGCGGCGATCTGTGCGCTGCTGTGCCTGGTGATGGCCGCCGTGGTGGGGGCGGTCAGCGTGATGCGGGCCGGAAACTTGTCACCTACGTGAGTAATTTCGGCCCGAGTCTGCTCAGACCTCGCTGAAAGCATTGTGGCGGGGCTCACATCCGTGGCTGGATCGGTGTCGTCGATCTGTGCCCCACCCGAGGATGTGACCGAGGATGACCCCACGAGCCGGTCTGTTCGTCAAGGTCGCGGCCGTGCCCGTGGCCGCCGCGACCGCCGCCTGGACGATCCATGCGATCCAGGACCCCCGACCCCTCGACGCCTCGGCCGAAGTGGCTCGTGTGCCCGTCGTCGACGTGCCGGTGCAGGAGCTGCTGCCGCCGGTGAGCGTCTCCGCGGTCAAGCCTCTTCCGAAGGTGACCCCGACGCTCGCGGCCAAGCCTGCCGGGTTCGCCGCGAACGCCGCGGCCGGCCTCATCCCCGACGTGGCGCTCGCGGCCTACCAGCGATCGACCTCCGTGCTCGCCGACGCCGACCCGGGCTGCGGGCTCGACTGGTCGCTCGTGGCCGCCATCGGCCGGGTCGAGTCCGACCACGGCCGGGCCGGCGGCAACACGCTGTCCGCCACCGGGGTCGCGACGCCGGGTATCTACGGTGTCGCGCTCACCGGGGCTGCCGGGACGGCCCGGATCATGGACACCGACGGTGGGGCGTACGACCGCGACCTGACCTACGACCGCGCCGTCGGGCCGATGCAGTTCATCCCCTCGACCTGGTCCGAGGTCGGGGTGGACGCCGACTCCGACGGTCGCCGCGACCCGCAGGACGTCGACGACGCCGCACTCGCGGCCGCGGTCTACCTGTGCTCGGGCTCGGCCGACCTGTCCACCGAGGCCGGGCAGCGCACGGCGGTGCTGCGCTACAACCGCAGCGGCGCGTACGCCTCGGCCGTCCTGCAGATCGCCGAGGGCTATCGGCTCGGCACCTTCGAGGCACCGACCGGTGTCGTCCTGCCCGCCGCGCAGATCCCCGCCTCCGATCCGGATCCGCTCTCCGGCGCCTCGCCCAGCGCCCAGCCGCCCCGGCGCTCCCCGGGTGGCTCCCCCTCTGGCGGGAAGGGCACCGGTACGCCTGGTGGCTCGAACACGCCCTCCGCACCCGCACCCTCGGGCTCACCGTCCCCCGGCGGCGGAGGATCAGTCGTCCCGTCGCCCACCCCGGACCCGGATCCGTCCGGCTCTCCCACGGACTCTCCGACGGAAGACCCGACCGAGACCCCGACCGAGACCCCCACCGAGACCCCCACCGAGACCCCACGGACACGCCCACCGAGGACCCGACCCCGACCGACGCTCCTACCGAGGAGCCGACCGAGGAGCCGACCGAGAGCGAGTCCGCGACCGAGTCCGCCGGCTCGGAGGGCTCCGCCGGCCCCTCCTGAGACTCGGCCCCCAGCGTGTTGGCCTCGGCACGCACGTCCGCGCTCGGCTCGACCATCCCTCCTCTGCCGGTCGAGCCGTCGGCTCAGCCCTTGCGGAACGTGGCGAGGCCAACACTCCTCGGTTGGGCTAAATCGCGTTACAACCCCACCCGGTACAGGCACACTGGTGGCGCGGCCGGACCCACCACCAGGAGCTGCCCCCATGCTGACCGATAACGACCGACTCGTCGCTCATGTCGCGCGACTCGGCGAGGAACACCCGCCGATCCCGATGGACTCCGTCGACTTCACCGTCAACGACCCGGCCGGCTTCGGAGACCGTTTCGGTCACGTCCTCGACTACATGGCGCGCGTCGAGCTCGAGGTCGACCGCAACGTACTCGAGATCTCCACGATGCTCCCCAACCCGCCCGAGGTGGACAAACGGTTCTACGCCGACGTGTGGCAGCCGCAGGAGATCCAGCACGGCCTGATCCTCGACCGGCTGCAGCAGATCGTCGGCCGACCGCCGGCGACCACCGACCTCGACCATGTAAGTCTGAAGCTGAAGGTGCTCGGCCTGCTGGCCCACCTGGAGCCGTTCCAGGACGTCTGCCGGATGCTCTACTACCTGACCGGGATGGCCACCGAGCGCTCCGCCGTGATCGCCTACAACCTGCTCCACGACGGAGTCATCGAGAGCGGAGAGCGGGCCGTCGCCGAGACGGTCATCGCGCCGATCAAGCGTCAGGAGCCGGGCCACTACGCCTTCTACCAGCTCTCCGCCCGCTCCCTCTGGGCCACGCTCTCGGCCTGGCAGAAGTGGCTGGTCCGGCGAATGCGCCGGATCTCCTTCGCACCGGTCGGGGTCAACAACGTGGCCCAGCTGGCCGACTTCGGCGACATCATGGAGACCCTCGGCGTCGACCACGAAGGCCGTGACCTCGCCGCCGACGTCGCCCGCGTCGAGCAGGAGCTCCTCTGGGCACGCGACCGCGGCCTGCCCGTCCCCGACTACGTCACCCGCGCCTTCCGCGAGGCCGTCGAGGCGGCTCGGGTGCGCGCGGCTGCCTGAATGCTCACCGAGGTAACTCGGTCAGCAGTCACCTACATCGTGGAACTCCACGAAGTAGGTGGGCATCCACCGAGTTACCTCGGTGAACATCCACCCATCACCTGCGTCACTTCGACACGAGCATCTCGACCGTCGCACCCTTGATCGCCCGGCCGCCCGGGACAGTCCCGACGACGGTTCCCCGCTTCGAGCGTGACTTCACCCGCTTGCCGACGACCGGCTTGAACCCGGCCGACTTGAGCCGGGCGGTGGCCTTGGCGACCGAGAGCCCCTCGACCTTCGGGATCTTGATGCCCTTGCCGTTGACGACGGCGGCGCCGGGCCGTACGAAGTTGGCGGAGCCGATCTTGTTGTCGACCGCCCGCATCGCGTCGGCCCACATCGGGCCGGCGAGACCAGAGCCCGACGCCGAGGTGACGTAGCCGCCGCGGAGGCGCTGCCCGTTGAGGGTGACCCACTTGCCCTCGTAGTTGGCACCGGCGATCATCGAAGCGGTCGCGAGCTTCGGGGTGTAGCCGTTGAACCAGACCGCGCGGTTCTCGTTGGTGGTGCCGGTCTTGCCGGCGGACGGCACGCTGAGTGCGAGCTTCTGCCCGAACCCGCCCGGCTGCAGCACGCCGCGGAGGATGTCGTTCATGGCGTCGGCCGTACTCGGCCGCAACACCTGCTCGCAGGAGGAGGCGTACTCCTTCATCGTCTTCCCGTCAGGGCCGATGATCGCGGTCACCGGCCGCGAGTCGCAGTGCTTGCCGCGGGCGCCGAACGTCGCGTACGCCTCGGCCATCTCCAACGGGGACACATCGACCGGTCCGAGGGTGAAGGACGGCACCCGCTCGTGGGCGGGATCGGTCAGGCTGACGCCCATCTTCTTCGCGAGCGTGTAGGGGGCACAGACGCCGGTGAACTGCTCGAGCCGGACGTAGAAGGTGTTCACCGACTCCCGGGTGCCGGTGTAGAGGTTCTTGTTGCCCGAGGTGGTCGAGTTGCCGACCGGGTAGGGGTTCGCGCTGAACTTGCCCTGTCCGGGGCAGTTGGCGAAGGACGCCTGGTTGAACGTCTTCTTGGGCGGCGACGGGATCTCCTGCCGGAGCGGGAAGCCCTTCTCGATCGCCGCGGCGCCGACGAAGACCTTGAACGTCGAGCCCGCCTGGAAGCCGTTGGCGTCGCCGAACTCCCTCGGCACCAGATAGTTCAGGTAGGACTCGCCCTTCTTGCGGTTCTCCCCCATCGGCCGCGACTGCGCGAGCGCCTTGACATGGCCGGTGCCGGGCTCGACCATCGCCAGCGCGCCGACAGCGTTGTCGGTCGGCGAGACACGGCGGCTCACCGACCGTTGCGCCGCCTTCTGGAAGCTCGAGTCCAGGGACGTCTTGATCGTCAGGCCGCCGGTCTGCAGCAGCCGCCAGCGCTCGGCCTCGGTCTCGCCGAGCGACTTGTCGGTGAGCAGCCACTGCAGCGCGTAGTCGCAGAAGAACTCCGCCGACGACCCGAAGCAGCCGTTGCGGCTGTTCTGCACGTCGAGCCCGAGCTCGCTCTCCTTGAGCTTCTCGGCATCGGCCCGCGGGAGGTCGCCGACCTGGGCCAGCCGCTCGAGCACCAGGTTGCGTCGAGCCACGGTCGCGTCGGGGTAGTCGGTCGGGTCGTAGCCGGTGGGGTTCTTGACCATCCCGGCGAGCATCGAGGCCTGACCCCAGGTCAGATCGGCGGCGTCGACGCCGAAGTAGTGCTTCGCGGCCGCCTGCACGCCGTAGGCGGAGTCACCGAAGTAGGCCGCGTTGAGGTAGCGCTCGAGGATCCAGTCCTTGTCGTGGTGATCCTCGAGCCAGATCGCATAGCGGAGCTCGCGGATCTTGCGCGCCGTGGACTTCTCGGTCGCGGCGGCTCGCTCCGCGTCGGTGTCGGCGCCGTAGACGAGCGTGGTCTTGACCAGCTGCTGGGTGATGGACGAACCGCCCTGCACCGAGCCCGACTCCGAGGCCGAGTTGCGCAGTAGCGCCCGCAGCGTGCCCTTGAGATCCATCGCGCCGTGCTCGTAGAAGCGGGTGTCCTCGATCGCGAGCAGCGCCTTCGGCATGTTGGGCGAGATCTCGTCGAGCGCCTTGTAGGACCGGTTCTGGTCGTAGAGGGTCGTGATCACCTTGCCGTCCGCGTCCAGGATGCGAGTCGTCTGCGACAGCTCGCCCATGTCGATGTCGAGCGGCAGATCGTTCATCGCCTCGACCCCCGACTTGGCCGCGACCCCGGTCAGGTGGACGAACGGGATCGCCATCCCGGAGGCGACCAGGCCCGTCACCGCGGCGACACCGATGAAAGCCGCGAACCGCATCACGACGCGATGAAACGGCAGGGAACGAACGACTTTGCGGGCCAAGATGGGGGCTCCTACCCGGGCCTCGAGCCAGGACCGGCGAGGGTTGCGAAACGATCGGAGAACAGGTGTTTCAGGATACCGGAAAGCCCAACACCGGCCGCGGTCGGAGAACACCGCACCGGCGCAGGTCCCGCAGTCGCTCACCGATCTCGGCGTCCCGGTCATCGCCCACGGCGTCACCCTCGGCCTGGCCGGCGCCGACCGTCCCGCCACGGACCGCCTCACCCGGCTGGCCGAGCTCGCCGAGGTCCTGGACAGCCCGTTCGTCTCCGAGCACGTCGCGTTCGTGCGGGCGAGCGACTCCCCCGACCCGCTGCACGGCGACGTCCTCGAAGCCCGTCATCTGCTGCCCCCGCCGGTGCTGTCGCTGCTCGCAACCGCGGTCGAGGCGTACGCCGGGCGCCCGCTGCCCGGGGTCATGCTCGAACGCGACACCGACGTGTCACCGCAGACCGTCGACCCCGAGTTCACCAAGCTGACCGAGGCGGTCGGTCAGGCCTTCGGCAGGTCCGCCCCGCCGGTCACCGGCGCCTGATGCTCCGGGTAGGCCGACTCGGCCGAGCCCTCGTCGACCAGCGTGGTGCGGCCGAAGGCCTCGCCGAACGGCGTCAGGTGCACGGAGCGGCGCACGATCTTGGCGAACTTCACCGAGCGAAGCGCGTCCAGCACGTCGGGCTGCGCCTCGAGGACCTGGTATTCCAGCGGGTCGGGCAGCGGCTCCTTGGAGAACCACACCAACCCGAGCCGGAACAGGTTGTTCAGGTAGGCCGGCACCCGCTCCGGATAACGCACGCCGCTGCGGCCGGCGATCATGTTCAGCCCGGGAGCGATCATGGTGCTGCCGACAAGCCCGGACGGCCCGCCGGTGCGGATGTCGACCGACGGCTGCGGCCCCGCCTGGAGCAGATAGAGCAGCATCCGCGCCTCGTCAGGCGCGAGCTCGTCGAGGATCCGAGCGTACGCAGGATGCCCCTGCTCGTCGGCCCAGACGTCGCGGGAGCGGTCGAGCAGGTCGGCTCCGCGGCGGCGCAGCACCGGCAGGGAGTCCTCGGACGTCTCGGTCTCCCGCGTGCGGGCGAGCACGACATCGTGACCGGCCGTCTCGTAGTCGGATACGGAGAGCTCCATCGCCGGACTCGACCCGGACCGGATGATCCGGGCGGCGGTGCCGGCGACGATCCCCACGGCCTCGGCCGTCTCGCGGACCAACCCGTCGCGTACGTCCTGGTCGACCACCGCCCGCGCGACCCGGAAGCCGGCGCGGCTGGAGGTGCGCAGCCCCCACCCGGCCGTGTGCCAGGCAGCGCCTGCCGCCACCCGCGCCAGGCCGGGAGCGGTGCCGGCCACAGCGGAGGCGGTCGGTACGACCTTGCCCAAGAGACTCATGTCGGAAAGATTAGAAGGTGCAGGAAGCCGCCCGCGAGCCCCATGATTGCGCCATGGGCGTAGAGCATCCATTCGTCCTCCTTGATCGCTGACCTCATCATGTCCACGAAGTCACCCGGCGGGAGCTCCTTGGTGCGCCGCGCGACCAGGTCGCGGATCTTGTCCGCCTGGTGACGGCTGAAACCGGGATCACGGAACGGCACCAGCGTACGATCCGCCGCCTCGGTGGCGACCGAGGTGCTGATCCGGTCGAACCGCTCCGACCCGAGTGCGATCCGGACCGCGCCGCGGTAGGGCCCCGCGGCCCGGTCGACAGCGGGCATCAGGGCGTTGATCAGCAGCTTCCTGGTGGCGTCGCCGCGGGGACCGTCGAGCAGAAAGTCGCCGATGCGCTCCAGCGTGATCACGTCGGTGGCGATGATGTCGGCGTAGACCTCCGCGGCCTGCGCCTGGCGGCGCGGGAAGAGACCCTGCACCTTGATCCCCATGACGCGCCGAGACTCGGCGGGCTCGAAGATCAGCCACATGCCGAGCAGGTTGGTCACCCAACCGACGATCACGCCCATCACGGGCAGCAGCCACCAGATGTGGAAGGTCTGGTCGATCAGCGCCACCGGGATGCCGAGCAGGAACCCGAAGATGAACCCGAAGGCGACCATCAGGTTGAGCTCGCGCTGACCGAAGTCGCGGAAGATCCTGACCACGAGGGCAGGGTTGTTGCGGAAGTGGTCGATGACCATCAGCTTCGGGTCGAGAAGCTGGTTGATGTGCACGCCGATGTCGTCGGTGACCTTGTGCACGATCGAGGGGAGCTGCGCCTGCACCCGAACGGTGATCGCTTCCTTGACCGCCCGCGGCAGGTCGCGCCAGAGCCGGGGATGCTCGCGCATCATGATCTGGTCGACGAGCTCGGGCACCTCCGGCCGGAAGGTCTCCACGATGTGCGTGGCGATCTCCGAGGGGCCGAGCTGCTGGTAGAAGTCACTAGGGGTGCCGAGCTTGGCGATCGCCTTGTCGACGGCGATCGAGCCCATCTTCGCGGCCCGGGCCGGGATGATGCCCTGCCAGCCGAGCCCGCCCTGGGCGAAGCCCGGGACCTCCTGCAGCTTGTGCGGCAGCACCCTGGTCAGCTCGCGCAGCCCTGGGACCTGGAACCCCTTGAAGCTGAGCGGGGAGAAGAGCATCCACAGGCCCGACCAGTTGATCAGCCAGCCGATCACCCCGGTGAAGATCGGGATGGTGATCAGCGAGAGCCAATGGACGTGGGCAGCCCAGTCCTCGAACCAGCTGGCCAGCGATTCCTGCCACTCCGGCGACATTCGATCTCCTTCCGCCAGAGTTCCAGACCGTCGGTATGCGTACCCTACCCACAGGCGAACGCACACACCCCGAAGCGTCTGCTATTCGGTTGACGCTTCCGTCGCCGCACTCGGCGGAATCTCGTGGCTCGGCAGCCGGTGGAGATCCTCGGCATCGGCGAAGCAGGCCCGAGCGAAGTCCTGTCCGAACGGGGTCAGGTGGATCGAGCGCCGCTTGATCCGGGCGGAACCCGTGGAATGACAAGCCTCGAGTACGTCGGGCTGTGCCTCGACCACCTGATAGCGGATCAGCTCGCTGACCGGCTCCTCGGACTGCCACACCAGCCCGAGCCGGCTCAGGTTGTTGAGGTACTGCGGAACCAGCGACGGATAGCGCACGCTGGCCTGCGCGCCGATCATCGTCAGACCCCGGGCGATCATCCGTGATCCGCGCAGGTGGCCGATCAGGCCGCCCTCGACCACGTCGACGGCCGGCTGCGGGCCACCCTTGAGCATCAGCACCAGGATGCGGGCCTCGTCGGGAGCCAGCTCGTCGAGGATGCTGACGAAGGCCGGATGGCGCTCGTTCTCGTCCCATACGTCGCGCGAGCGGCGCAGCAGCTCCTCGCCGCTCCGCCGCAGCCGGTCGGCTCCGGCACCGGGAGCGGCACCGTTGACCCGCGCGGCACGACCCTCCATCGCCGCCTTCGCGTTCTCGGCCGCCGGGAGCGCGAAACGCTCCAGCAGACCGGTGACCGGGTTGCCCGTCGCGACCCGCTTCGCGAGACCGGTCACCTGGCGGGCGCCGGACGCCACGTCGTCGGTGAGCCGCACCGCCTCGTTGGGATCGACGACCGCCTTCGCCACTCGGCCCACCCCACGGGCGTACGTCCTCAGGCCCCACCCTGCGGTGTGGGCCACCGTCACCGCCGAGATCCTGAGCAGACCCGGGAGAACGTCGGTGGCCTCGTCGAGAAGACCGCCGCTCGGCGCGGGCGTGGGCAGGCGATGCATCCCCTCGCGGCCCTGCACGAGCTCCTCGGTCGGCTCGATCGAAGAGGTGACAGCGTCGCCCGCCGGTCGACGGGCCGCTGGCTCGGTGTTGATGTGCAGGGCGCTCACAACACGTTCCACCATTCGAAGACTGCCACGTGCAGAAACCCGCCCGCCAGCCCCATGATCGCCCCGTGGGCGTAGAGCAGCCACTCGTCCTCCTTGATCGCCGCTCTCATCATCTCAACGAAGGTCTTCGGAGGTAGGGCCCGACACCGTTCGGCGATCAGCCGGCGGATGTTGCACGACTGCTGCTGGCTGAAGGCGGCGTCGCGCAGCGGGGTCAGGGTGTATTCGACCGCGTGCTCGGCGACCGAGGACCGGATCGCGTCGAACCTCTTGGTCCCGACCGCGACCCGGACCGCGCCATGGGCCGGTCCCACCGCCGCGTTGACCGCCGGCTCGAGGGCAGCGGCCAGCATCTGACGGGTGCGGTCGCCGGAGGGCCCGTTGAGGAGGTGCTCGCCGATGTGCTCGAGCGTGATCACGTCGTTGGCGATGTGCTTGCCGTAGACGTCGGACGCCTGCCACTGCCGCCGCGCGAAGAGCGCCTGGATCTTGATCGGGCCGATCCGCCTGGGCTCGGCGGGCTCGAAGATGAGCAGCATGCCGAGCAGGTTGGTCGTCCAGCCCACCAGCACACCGAGGATCGGCAGCAGCCACCAGATGTGGAAGGCCTGGTCGACGACGGCGACCGGGATGCCGAGCAGGAACCCGAAGACCGCGCCGAAGATCACCATCATCCGCAGCTCGCGGGCACCGAAGTCCTTGAAGATCCGCACGATGATCGAGGGATCCTTCTCGAAGTTCTCGATCACCATGAGCTTCGGGTCGAAGAGCTGGTCGATGTGGTTGCCGATCTCGACCGTCACGTCGCCGACGACCTCCGGGAGCCGGGCCTGGACCCGCTCGATCACCGTCGCGCGCAGCGGGCGTGGCAGGTCGCGCCAGAATCGCGAGTGCTCGCGCCACATGATCTCGTCGACCAGGAACGGGATCTCGGGACGGAAGACATCGACGATGTGGGCGGCGATCTTGTCCGGCTCGAGCTGCTCGTAGAAGTCGCGAGCCGTCGCCATCTGCGACAGCGCCCGGTCGACGGCGATCGAGCCCATCTTCGCGGCCCGCGCCGGCACGATCCCCTGCCAGCCCAGACCACCGCGCAGGATGCCCGGGATCTCCTGGATCTTGCGGGGCAGCGACCCGGCAATCTGCTCGAGCCCCGGCACGGTGACACCGTGAAAGCGGATCGGGGCGAAGAGCATCCACAGCCCCGACCAGTTGATGAGCCAGCCGATCACCGCGGTGAAGACGGGGACCGACCAGAACTCGAACCAGTTGAACTCGCCTAGCAGGGTCAACCCTGCCGAAATGGTGTTAGACACAAGACCTGACCTTCATTCCTCATCCACGAGACCGCCCCAGGTGCAAACGGTGTCGTGGTCTCCCTGGCGCGAAGGCTAGTCCACCGTTTGACATCTGGGGGCAAAATGTCCACCGATCGCCTTGATATCGATCCAAAGGCCCGGCGAACAGATGCGTCGCGCGTCGTTACCGCGCTGAGCCAGGTTCGACGGGAGCAAGTCGTACGTCACCGGCGATAGCGCCGTTCCGTCCGAGGGGAAACATTCGGAAGACCACCCTGCCATGGACGGCCTCGGCATCGACGAAACCGAAGCTGCGCGAGTCGGTGGAGGCACCCAAGTTGTCACCGAGGAGCCAGTAGGCGTCCTCTGGGACGGTCAGCCATTCCAGCTCGGCACCAGGCTCGGCCGACCAGGCAGGGTTCTCGACCATGTAGGTCCCCTCCTCGCCCGCGGGCCGGACCAGAACTTGCGCGTCACCGGACACCGATACCCGGTCACCAGGCATCCCGATCACCCGTTTGAGGATCCGGGCGGCACCGCCGGACACAGCGCTCGGGGCATCTGCCTCGACGACGTCGAAGCGCTCGATCTCGTCACGGGTCCAGACCTCGAGGAACATCCGGTCACCGTCGCGCAGCGTCGGCTCCATGCTGGTGCCGTCGACGGTGACGGAGAAGGCCAGCGCGACGACGATCAGGACGAGCGCAGCGAAGACCGCGATCCCGGCACCGACGCCGCTCGCCGCGAGGACCTTTCTCATGGCCGTACGCCCAGGCCGGCGACAGGCTCCGCCACCGCGACCAGCTCGAGGCCACCGTCGCCGAGCCTGCCGAACGAGCCGGCCGGGAGCAACCGCAGCCACGGCTTGCCGGAGACGTCTGCGATCTGCAGGAAGCCGAACGCGCGAGAGTCGGTCGAGCCGCCCCAGTTGTCCCCAAGGACCCACAGGGAACCATCCGGGACCGTCGCCCACCCCGCGGACCCCGCATCGCCGTCGTACGTTCCTTCGCGGTCGCAGCACATGCCGACCTCGTCCCCGATCCGGGTCGGCCAGGCAGGGTTGTCGACTCGGTAGACGCCGGCGGACCCAGCAGGCCTCACGTAGACCACCGGCGTCTCGCCGCCGACGATCGCAACCCGGTCACCCGCCATCCCGATCACCCGCTTGACCATCTGGGTGCCGCCGCCGAAGCGCGCCGGCCCCGGCTGGGCGCCCTGGACCAGGTCGAAGCGTTCGATGTCGTCGTTGTGCAGCGGGTCGAGCAGGATCCGGTCACCGGAGGACATCGCCGGCCGCATGCTGCGCCCCTTGACCGTGAAGGAGCCGAAGAGCGCGGCGACGACCACGGTCATGACCAGCAGAAACGCCACCAGCGCGACCCATCCGACAGCTGTTGCCGCAGTGCCGCGTTCGTCAGCGACGCGACCCTTCGGAGGATGTCCGAACACAACCAGACTCCCTTTCGCCCAGATCGACGACGGCAGGGTCAAACCTATTCATAGGCACCCTTTCGACGTAGACATCTACGGACAAATTGTCCAGATTTCCTTGACCATAGCAGGTGGCGCCCGTCACAGTTTGTGATGCCGCCCAGGGTATTCGGACCTGCGGGCGGTGCACTTTTCTCGGATTCATCAGCCCGTGAGGGACGGGTTCCAACGAGGGAGCACATATGAACAAGATGGGGCATACCAGTCTCGGCCGCTTCGCGGCCGTGACGCTGCCGGCGGCGGTCGTCTCCGCCGGCATGGGTTACGCGATGCTGTCCGGCATGGTCGGGGCGGTCATCTCGTCCGCCGGCGGTTTCGACATGAGCACCAACCTGACCGCAGACGCGCTGAAGATGCGCACCGGCGCCACGGAGATCGGCTCCGCCGGCAACAACCAGGGCACGATCTACGCTCAGACCGAGGGCTCCGTCGCCAACGGGCTCAACGTCGTGACGCCCAAGGTCGAGGTGCTCCCGGGTCTGAGCCTCAACCTGGGGATCACCTCGACCGACCCGGCGATCGACCTGGGCGACGTGGCGCTGAACGCTGCCTCGCTCAACACGCCGAGCGGCGCCACCATGGCCAACGTCACCCTGGGCCAGTCGCAGGCTGACGCCGGGTTCGCCCCCGGCGGTCCCGGCTACGTGGCGGACGGCTTCGCGCTCCAGGCAGCGCAGACCTCCGGCCAGAGCGGCGAGCAGGTGCTGAACAACCTGTCGGCGAAGGCGTACGCAGTCCAGCTCAGCTCGCTGAGCCTCGACAACCTGTCGATCACGCTCAACCCGTAGCACTCCACCTCATCAGTCCGCAGCCGTTGGCGGGCCGTCCCGAGCGCCCCCCAACACCACAGCCCCGCCCCCCCCGAGAACCCCAAGCCAGACAAAACCCCCAACCACACCCAA
>NZ_JACIXG010000072.1 GCF_014360585.1 Nocardioides sp. | reverse complement strand
GTCACCGAGTCGATGCTTCCCGCCACGACCGTCGAGCTCGTCGACGGGCTCGAGGCTCACTACCTCAGCGGCCTCGGTGAGCTCGACCCCGCCGACGACACCTCGATCTATGACAAGTTGTACGTCCACGCCGACGTGCTCGTCATCGGTGCCGGCCCCACCGGGCTCGCCGCCGCGAGCGCCGCCGCCGCATCCGGTGCCCGCGTCATCCTCATCGACGACCAGCCCGAGCTCGGCGGCTCCCTGCTCTCCACCCGAGACCTGAGCATCGACGGCGTCGACAGCGACACCTGGCTGCGCGGAGTCACCGAGGAGCTCGCGGCCGCACCCGAGGTCACGGTTCTCACCCGGACCAACGCCTTCGGCAGCTACGACTCCAACTACGTGATCGCGCTCGAGAGCCGGCTCGACCATCTCGACGGCCCCGCCAAGGAGGAGCTCACCGGTCTGTCGCGACAGCGCCTGTGGCACGTCCGGGCCCAGCAGGTCATCGTCGCGACCGGCGCTCACGAGCGTCCCCTCGTCTTCGCCAACAACGACCGGCCCGGCGTCATGCTCGCCTCCGCCGTCCGCACCTACCTCAACAGGTACGGCGTCGCCGCAGGGGACCGGATACTGCTCGCCACCACGAACGACAGCGCCTACGACGTCGCCGCCGACCTGACGGCCGCCGGAGTCTCCGTGGCGGCAGTCGTCGACTCCCGCGCCGAGCGGTCCGAAGCCGCCCGCCGAGCCGAAGCCGCCGGCATCGAGGTCCTCCTCGGCTCCGCAGTCCTCGACACCGACGGCGATCCCCAGGTCACCGCCGCGACCGTGTCGGCCATCGACGACAACGGTCTCGCGGTCGGAGAGAGTCGAGACATCGCCTGCGACGTGGTCGCCGTCGCCGGAGGCTGGAGCCCCGTGGTGCACCTGCACAGCCAGCGGCAGGGAAAGGTCCGCTGGGACGAGGACCTGGCCGGTTTCGTACCAGCGGGGGAGGTCGCCGGTCAGCAGATCGTGGGCTCGGCCCGCGGCAGCTACACCCTCGAGGCGTGCCTCACCGAGGGTCGGCATGCGGCCTCGACGGCTCTGCTCGCCGCCGGTTTCGTCGGTGAGCTGGAGGCTCCGATCGAGCCCCTTCCCGCAGCGACGGGCAGCGGTACGACCCGCAGCCTCTGGCTCGCGGCCGAGGACGGCGTACCGCTCGACGACCTGGTCGACCACTTCGTCGACCTCCAGCGCGACCAGACGGTGCACGACGTGCTGCGTGCGACCGGTGCCGGAATGCGCAGCGTCGAGCACATCAAGCGCTACACCTCCATCAGCACCGCCAACGACCAGGGCAAGACCTCCGGCGTCAACGCGATTGGGGTCATCGCGGCCGCGCTCAACGACGGTCGCAGCCCCGGCGAGATCGGCACGACCACGTACCGGGCGCCGTACGCTCCGGTCCCGTTCGTCGCGCTCGCCGGTCGCGAGCGCGGAGACCTCTTCGACCCCGCCCGGCTGACGTCGATCCACCCCTGGCACGTGGCGCACGGGGCGGAGATGGAGATCGTGGGGCAGTGGCTGCGGCCGTGGTACTACCCGCGGAACGGCGAGTCGCTGGACGAGGCCGTGCTCCGAGAGTGCGCCGCGGTCCGCGAGTCCGTCGGCATGATGGACGCGACCACCCTGGGCAAGATCGAGGTGTGGGGGAGCGACGCCGGTGAGTTCCTCAACCGGATCTACACCAACGGCTTCAAGAAGCTCGCCCCCGGCTCCGCGCGCTACGGCGTCATGTGCACGCCCGACGGGATGATCTTCGACGACGGCGTCACGCTCCGCCTCGACGAGGGCCGCTACTTCATGACCACGACCACCGGAGGCGCCGCCAAGGTCCTCGACTGGCTCGAGGAGTGGCATCAGACCGAGTGGCCGGCCCTGGACGTCAGCTTCACCTCGGTGACCGAGCAGTGGGCCACCGTCGCCGTCGTCGGCCCGAAGTCGCGCGAGGTGATCGCCAAGATCGCGCCGGAGCTCGATGTCAGCAACGAGGCGTTCCCGTTCATGAGCTTCCGGGAGACGACGCTCGCCTCGGGCGTCCCGGCGCGGGTGTGCCGGATCTCGTTCTCCGGAGAGCTCGCCTTCGAGGTCAACGTCGAGACCTGGTTCGGTCAGCGGGTGTGGGAGGAGATCCACGCCGCCGGTCAGGAATGGGCGATCACCCCGTACGGCACCGAGACCATGCACGTTCTCCGCGCGGAGAAGGGCTACCCGATCGTCGGCCAGGACACCGACGGGACGGTCACCCCTCAGGACGCGGGCATGGAGTGGATCGTCTCCAAGGTGAAGGACTTCGTCGGAAAGCGGTCCTACAGCCGGGACGACACCGCCCGCAGCGACCGCAAGCACCTCGTCTCGGTGCTGCCGGTCGACAAGACCTTCCGGCTGCCCGAGGGCACCCAGCTGGTCGCGGCCGGTACGCCGATCACTCCTGCTGACGGACCGGTGCCGATGCTCGGGCACGTGACCTCAAGCTACCACAGCGCTGCGCTCGGGCGCTCGTTCGCCCTGGCGCTCATCAAGGATGGCCGCAACCGCATCGGCCAGACCCTCGTCGCGCCGGTCGGAGACCGAATGGTCGACGTCGTCGTCGCCGAAACCGTCCTCTACGACCCGGAAGGAAGCCGCCGCGATGGTTGAGACCACGATCGAGCCGCTCGACAAGACGATCCATGATCTACGCGTCAGCCCGGCCCAACACCTCCACGGCGACTTCGTCGACGCCGGCGTCTCGGGAGCCCGGGGGGTGCGGGTGCGCGAGGAGCAGTTCCTCACCATGGTGGGTCTGCGCGTGCCGATCGGCTCGCCGGACCGGGATCGCCTTGCCAAGGTCCTCGGCACCGAGCTGCCGGCCCGTTGCGGCGAGGTCGCCATCGGCCACGACGTGGCCGTCCTGTGGCTCTCGCCCGACGAGTATCTGGTCATCTCCCAGAGCGTGGGCGGCTCCACCCTGGTGTCCTACCTGCGCGCGGGGGCCGCAGCCGGTGATTCCGCGGTCCTCGATCTCTCGGCCAACCGCACCACGCTCCGGCTCGAGGGCCCGTCGGCGCGGGCGGTGCTCGAGAAGGGCTGCCCGCTCGACCTCCATCCCCGGGCCTTCTCGCCCGGCACCGCCGTCGCCACCAGTATCGGACGTGTCCCGGTGCTGCTCTGGAAGGTCGAGAAAGAGTCGTATCGGATCCTTCCGCGCGCCTCGTACGCCGACTTCCTGGGCCGCTGGCTGATCGACGCCATGGCCGAGTTCAAGGTCTTGGGATCCGGCTGATGGCACTGAGCGTGTTCGACATGTTCTCCGTCGGCATCGGGCCGTCGTCGTCCCATACGGTCGGCCCGATGCGCGCGGCGGTGCAGTTCACCGACGCCCTGAAGGAAGGCTCGCTGCTCGACGGGGTCGCCCGGGTCCAGGTGGAGCTGTTCGGGTCTCTCGGCGCCACCGGGCACGGCCACGGCTCCGACAAGGCGGTCGTCCTCGGTCTCGAGGGCAACCGTCCCGAGACCGTCGACACGGACAACGCCGACGATCGCGTGGCCGAGGTGCGTGCCGCTCGTCGCCTGCGGCTCGGCGGTGGGCGAGACATCGAGTTCGACGCCGCCGACGTCGTCATGCATCGCACCAAGACCCTGCCCGCGCACCCGAACGGCATGATCTTCCGCGCGTTCGACGCCCCCGGGGCGACGCTCCTGGAGAGCACCTACTACTCGGTCGGCGGCGGCTTCGTCGTGGACGAGGCCGCGGCCGGCGCCGACCGGATCGTCGCGGACGCGACCCCGATCCCGTACCCCTTCACCACCGGAGCCGAGCTGCTCGCGACCTGCGCCCGATCGGGCAAGCGGATCAGCGACGTGATGATGGCCAACGAGATGGCGTGGCGCACCGAGGACGAGGTGCGCGCCGAGCTGCTGCACATCTGGTCGGTGATGCAGGAGTGCGTGCACAACGGTTGCACCCGCACCGAGCCCACGCTGCCCGGCGGGCTGAAGGTCCCTCGCCGCGCTCCGGGGCTCTACACCCACCTCCACGCCGTCACCGACGACACCGACCCGCTCAGAGCGATGGACTGGGTCAACCTCTTCGCCCTCGCCGTCAACGAGGAGAACGCATCGGGTGGGCGGATCGTGACCGCGCCGACCAACGGCGCGGCGGGCATCGTGCCGGCCGTCCTCCACTACTACGAGAAGTTCGTGCCCAGCGCGGACGAGGACGGGATCGTGAGGTTCCTCCTCGCGGCCGCCGCGGTCGGGATCCTGTTCAAGATCAACGCGTCCATCTCCGGCGCCGAGGTCGGCTGTCAGGGCGAGGTCGGCTCGGCCTGCGCGATGGCCGCCGGCGCTCTGTGCGAGGTGCTGGGCGGCACACCGGAGCAGGTGGAGAACGCCGCCGAGATCGGGATCGAGCACAACCTCGGCCTCACCTGCGACCCGGTCGGTGGGCTGGTGCAGATCCCGTGCATCGAGCGCAACGCCATCGCCAGCAACAAGGCCATCAACGCCGCCCGCATCGCCGCCCGCGGCGACGGCAGCCACCGTGTCTCTCTCGACGCCGCGATCAAGACCATGCGCGAGACCGGGGCCGACATGAAGATCAAGTACAAGGAGACCTCCCGCGGAGGACTCGCTGTCAACGTCATCGAATGCTGACGTCACGGCCCGAAGGAGAAGCGCATGAGCATCGCAGCAAAGATCGACGGCAAGCGCGTCGCTGCTGATCTGAAGGCCGGCCTCGCCGAGCGGGTGAAGGCACTGCACGAGGCCGGTATCGACCCCGGCCTCGGCACCATCCTCGTCGGGGACGATCCGGGCTCCCGGTCGTACGTCGCGGGCAAGCACCGCGACTGTGCCGAGGTCGGCATCGCCTCGATCCGGATCGAGCTCCCCGCCTCCGCGTCGCAGGCGGAGATCGAGGCCGCGGTGCAGCAGCTCAACGACGACCCGACCTGCACCGGCTTCATCGTCCAGCTGCCGCTGCCTCCGCACGTCGACACCCACCGGGTCCTGGAGCTCATCGACCCGGACAAGGACGCCGACGGGCTCCACCCCACGAACCTCGGCAAGCTGGTGCTCGGGACCCCGGCGCCGCTGCCGTGCACGCCGCGCGGGATCATCGAGCTCCTTCGGCAGCACGATGTGCCGATCACCGGACAGCGGTTCTGCATCATCGGCTGTGGCCTGACCGTCGGCAGGCCTCTCGGGCTCATGCTCACCCGCCCGACGGAGCACGCCACCGTGACCCTGTGCAACATCGAGACCCGCGACGTCGCCGCTCACGCCCGGGCCTCGGACGTCATCGTCGCCGCGGCGGGTGTTGCTCACCTGGTCAAGCCCGACTGGGTCAGTCCCGGCGCCACCGTCCTGTCCGTCGGCATCACCCGCACCATCGAGGGCATCCTGGGCGACGTCGACCCGAACGTGGATGTCGTCGCCGGCAAGATGAGCGGTGCCACCGGGGGAGTCGGACCGATGACCCGCGCCATGCTGCTGACCAACATCGTCGAGATCGCCGAACAGCATCTGGCTGCTCGGGAGGCGATCGTCGGGGTGCCGGCATGAGTGCCGTACGGGGCTCGATCGGAGCAGCGCAGCGCTGCCAGGTGATGGGCATCATCAACGTCACGCCCGACTCCTTCTCCGACGGCGGCAGGTTCCTCGATGTCGAGGCCGCCGTCAGCCGAGGCGTCGAGTTGATGCGGGAAGGCGCCGACATCCTCGACGTCGGTGGCGAGTCCACCAGGCCCGGTGCCGGGCGTGTCAGTGAGAGCGAAGAGCTCGCCCGCGTGGTTCCGGTGGTCGAGGCCCTGGCCGGGGAAGGGTTTCCGGTCTCGATCGACACCATGCGGGCCTCGGTCGCCCGGCAGGCCGTCCGAGCCGGCGCCGTCATCGTGAACGACGTCTCCGGTGGCCTCGCCGACCCCGAGATGCTGCCGTTCCTCGCCGAGGCCGACGTCACCTGCGTACTCATGCACTGGCGGGGGCACTCCGTCCAGATGGACGACTTCACCTACTACGACTCGGTCGTCGACGACGTCTGCGCCGAGCTTCGTGGCCGCCTCGACTCCGCGCTCTCCGCCGGCGTACGCCCCGAGCGCATCATCCTCGACCCCGGCCTGGGATTCGCGAAGAACGCCGCCCAATCCTGGGAGCTGCTCTCGGCCCTGCCGGCGCTCAGAGAGCTCGGCTTCCCCGTCCTCGTCGGAGCCTCCCGCAAACGGTTCCTCGCCGAGGTGGCGACGTACGGACGACGTGACTCCGGCGTTCCCGCCGACCGTGACGAGGCCTCAGACGCCGTGGCCGCCATCGCTGCGTACGGAGGCGCCTGGGGAGTGCGCGTGCACTCGGTCTCGGGTGCCGCTGCCGCCTCCAGGGTCGCCGCGCGCCTGCATGGCCGCACGGTCGGAGCCGAGCTGGTCGGCGCCCGGGCAGGGGAGCGGTGAGTCGGCGGCCGGGCGCCGCGGCGGTTCCGGCCGCCGACCTCGACGTCACCGAGGTGGAACGCGAGCTTCTCGCCCGCTGGCCCGAGACCAGGATCGCCCCCTCCCTGGAGCGCATCCGGGCGGTGATGGACACGCTCGACCAGCCGCAGCACAGCTTCCGGTCGATCCACATCACCGGTACGAACGGCAAGACGAGCACCGCGCGGATGGTCGAGGCGATCCTGCTCGAGCTGGGCACTACGGTCGGCAGGTTCACCAGTCCCCACCTCACCGACATCCGGGAACGAATCAGCGTCGGCGGCCGGCCGATCTCCCGCGACGGGTTCGTCCAGGCCTATCGGGACGTCCTGCCCGCGGCCGAGGCACTGGACCGCGAGAGTCGCACTCCGCTGTCGTTCTTCGAGATGACGGTCGCCATGGCCTACCAGGCGTTCGCCAGCGCCGACATCGACGTCGCGGCGGTCGAGGTCGGCATGGGTGGCAGATGGGATGCGACCAACGTCATCGACGCCCCGGTCGCGGCGATCCTCCCCATCGGCCTCGACCATGTCGACCATCTGGGCCCGACCGTGCTCGACATCGCGGGGGAGAAGGCCGGGATCATCAAGCCTGGTGCGCTGGCTGTCTCGGCTCGGCAGACACCCGAGGTCGAGCAGCTCCTCCGGGCGCACGCCTACACGTCTCTCGCGAGACTCATGGTCGAGGGCCTCGACTTCCGTCTGAGCGGCCGACGAGCGCTCGGCGACGGCCAGATCATCTCGGTCGATGGCCTTGCGGGACACTATCCCGAGCTCCCGCTGTCGCTTCACGGGCATCATCAGGCGCACAACGCCGTGCTCGCCATCGCGAGCGTCGAAGCTCTCCTCGGCGAGGTGATCCCCGTGGAGCCGCTGCGCCGGGCGCTAGGCTCGGTCAGGTCGCCCGGACGGCTTGAGGTGCTGCCCGGAACCCCTGAGGTGATCCTCGATGCCGCCCACAATCCCGGCGGCGCCAGAGCCCTGGCGGCCGGCCTCTCCGACCTGGGCGGGCGGCCGACCATCGCCGTGGTAGCCGCGATGGGCGACAAGGACCTCGCGGGCATGCTCGCCGAGCTCGAGCCCGTCGTGACGACGATGATCTGCACCCGGAACGGCAGCCCGAGGTCGCTCGCCTCTCGGGAGGTCGCCGATGCGGCAAGCAAGGTCCTGGGCGCGGGCCGGGTCATCGAGGTCGACGACCTCGCCGACGCCCTGCGCGAGGCGACCCAAGCCGCCTCCGCGCACGAAGGAGGTCAGGTGCTGGTCACCGGCTCCGTCGTCACCGTCGGCGAGGCGCGCCGCCTGCTGGGTCTCTGACTGCGTTGCCCGCTGGTTGGGCCACCGCCTGATCGGCCCACCGCTGGTCGAGCCGCTGGAGCCGCTAGGCGGAAGCGTGTCGAGACCAACACAGTCCCCTTCGCGCTCGAGTTGACTGCGTTGGTCTCGACACGGAGTCGTTCGTTCCTCACGACTCCGGCTCGACCAACGACCTCTGTCGGCTCGACCAACGACCGTGCGACCGCTGGTCGAGCCGACGGAGCCGCTAGGCGAAGTCGTGTCGAGACCAACACGGCTCCTCCTGCGCTCGACCAGCGGGTGGCGGGTCAGCTCACCATGCCGTGCGGGTCGATCACGTACTTGGTGGCCGCGCCCTGGTCGAACGCGGCGTAGCTCTCCGCGGCCTCGTCGAGACTGATGGTCTTCGCGTTGACCGCGTCGGCGATGTGGGCCTTGTCGGCGAGGATCAGGTTCATCAGCTGGCGGTTGTACTGCTTGACCGGGCACTGACCCGTCACGAAGGTGTGCGACTTGGCCCAGCCCAGGCCGAGCCGGACGCCGATCTGACCCTGCTTGGCGGCATCGTCGACCGCGCCCGGGTCGCCGGTCACGTACAGCCCGGGGATGCCGAGCGAGGCACCTGCGCGGGAGACCTCCATGATGTCGTTGAGGACGGTGGCGGGCTGCTCGGCGGCGTCACGGCCGTGACCGCGGGCCTCGAAGCCGACCGCGTCGACGGCCGCATCGACCACCGGCTCGCCGAGGATGTCCGCGATGATGTCCGCCAGGGCGTCACCGGAGGACAGGTCCGCGGTCGCGCAGCCGAAGCTGGCGGCCTGCTCGAGTCGGGCCGCGTTCATGTCGCCGACGATGACGGTCGCGGCCCCCAGCAGCTGCGCCGAGTACGCCGCGGCGAGCCCGACCGGGCCGGCGCCCGCCACGTACACGGTCGAACCGGTGGTGACCCCGGCGGTATACGCGCCGTGGTAGCCGGTCGGGAAGATGTCGGAGAGCATCGTCAGGTCGAGGATCTTCTCCAGGGCCTGGTCCCGATCGGGGAACTTCAGCAGGTTGAAGTCGGCGAACGGGACCATGACGTACTCCGCCTGTCCGCCGATCCAGCCGCCCATGTCGACATAGCCGTACGCCGCGCCGGCCCGCGCCGGGTTCACGTTGAGGCAGATGCCGGTCTTGCCCTCGTTGCACATCCGACAACGACCGCACGCGATGTTGAACGGGACCGAGCAGATGTCACCCACCTCGTGGAAGAGGACGTCGTCCCCGATCTCCACGATCTCGCCGGTGATCTCGTGGCCGAGGGTCTGGCCCACAGGGGCCGTCGTCCGGCCACGCACCATGTGCTGGTCACTGCCGCAGATGTTGCTGGTCACGAGCTTGAGGATCACCGCGTGCGGCGCGGCGCGCTTGATGCCCAGGCCACTGACCACGTCCTGGGGGAGCTCCAGCTTCGGGTACTCGATGGTCTCGACGGCCACCTCGCCCGGCCCCTTGTAGACGACGACTCTGTTGTCTGCCATGACGTCTCTTCTTCCTGCCCCGGGACGGGGCGTCTGGCGTACTCAGGTTTCACGGTTGTTTCTTTATGCGAAACAAGAGCGCTATGTGAAACAACCGTTGACCCAAACTAGACCGTTCATGGCGCGCACATCAAGACCCATCTCGGACGGGGGTCCGCGGGGTGAATCTGTCAAGAGTGCATACTGTTTCGCCATGAGCAACACGAGCGAAACGCGGAGTACGACCGTTCACTCAGTCGACCGAGCAATCTCGATCCTCCAGGTGCTCGCCAGGCGGGGGGCGGTCGGCGTCACGCCGATCTCGGAGGAGCTGGGGGTGCACAAGTCGACGATCTTCCGGTTGTTGGCGACGCTCGAAGCGAGGGGGCTGGTGGAGCAGAACGCCAGCCGTGGGCAGTACCAGCTCGGCTACGGCGTCATCCAGCTGGCTGCCGGTGCGACACGTAAGCACGACATCTCGGTCACCAGCCGGCCGATCTGCATGGCACTGGCCGACGAGGTTGGGGAGACCGTCAACATCGTCATCAACGACGGCGCGGAGACCATCACGATCGACCAGGTGATCGGAAGTGCCGAGATCACCTCGGTGAACTGGGTCGGGCAGCGGAGCCCGTTGCACACCACCGCTTCCGGGAAGGTCTTCCTTGCGACCATGAGGCCGGAGGAGCGTCGGCACATCCTGGATCGTGGGCTCGAGCGCTACACCGAGGAGACCGTCGTCGACCCGAAGCGGCTCGAGGAGCAGCTCGCCGAGATCCGGGAGCTTGGATACGCCTATTCGGTCGACGAGCACGAGATCGGGCTCGCCGGTGTGGCTGCGCCGATCCGCTCCATCGGTGGCGGGGTCATCGCCGCCGTGGTGGTCTCCGGCCCGTCGTTCCGCATCACCTCAGAGAATGCGGCCGAGCTGGCCGAGCACGTTCTCGCGGCCGCTGCGTCGATCTCCGAGCGAAACGGCTTCCCCAAGGCCGAGTGATCTGCGCCCCGCCGGGGCGACGAAACCGGCACGCAAGAGCGGCCCGCATGCCCTGTGCATGCGGGCCGCTTCGCCTGTGTCGCCGAGCGCGCGTAAATCCTGTGACCGAATCGACATCGATCCGTTGACAGCGCCACATTTGGCGCGGCAGAATCGTTTCACGGTACGCAGTAGTTGTGCAGAGCGAAACAACTGTTGACTGACGGGCCGCTGTCATCTGAACCCCGGTACCTGCCCGGATCTGAGCGTGGGAGACATGAGCGTGACGCGAATGAGCATCGAAACGACGCCTGCTGACTTGGCGTCCTTGGCGGACAGGCGAGCATCCGGCTACAGCCTGGAGGCGCCGTTCTACACAAGCTCGGAGATCTACGAGCAGGATCTCGACATCGTCTTCGGGCAGCACTGGATCTTCGCTGTCGCCGAGGCCGAGATCCCGGACCCCGGTGACTACGTCACCATCGATGTGGGCGCGCACTCCGTGATCGTCGTTCGCGATGACGACGAGAACGTCCGCGCCTTCCGGAACGTGTGCCGGCACCGCGGATCACGGCTGCTCGAGTCCGCCTGTGGCTCGATCGGCAACATCGTGTGCCCCTACCACCAGTGGACCTACCGGGTCGACGGCAGCCTCATCTTCGCCGAGTCCCAGCAGGACTCCTTCGAGTACGACAAGTTCGGGCTCAAGCCGGTGAACGTTCGAGCCGTGGGCGGGCTGGTCTTCCTCTGTCTGGCCGAGGAGCCGCCGGCCGACTTCGACGAGGTCAGCGAGTTCCTCGAGCCCTACCTGAAGCCCTACTCCCTCGCCTCGGCCAAGGTCGCCCACCAGACCGACATCGTGGAGGAGGGCAACTGGAAGCTGGTGATGGAGAACAACCGCGAGTGCCACCACTGCGACGCCTCCCACCCGGAGCTGGTCACGGCCTACTTCCCGATCAGCCGGTACGAGGCCAAGGACGTGCCGCCGCGTATGCAGTCGACCTTCGAGCGTTACCAGGCGGCGCAGGCCGATCTGGAGAAGGCCTGCGCGGCCATCGGCTTCCCCATCGGAGAGCGCTGCGAGCTCGAGGGACGTGCGACGGCGTTCCAGATCTCTCACCTCCCACTCGACGGCGCGGGGGCCTCGTTCGGCCCCGACGGACAGCAGCTCTGCGCCAAGCTGATGGGGTCCATCGAGGACCCGAGGTTCGGCGACCTGTCGCTGCACATGCAGCCCAACTCGTGGTTCCACTTCCTCGGTGACCACGCCGTCGTCTTCTCGGTGATCCCCCTCGCCGTCGACCGGACGCTGGTCCGGACGACCTGGCTGGTGAACCCGGAGGCCGTCGAAGGGGTCGACTACTCGGTCGAGTCCCTCACCTCTGTCTGGCGAGCCACCAACGACCAGGACCGCGTCCTGGTGGAGAGCACGCAGCGAGGGGTCGCGGACCCGGGCTACGTACCCGGCCCGTACTCGACCGTCGAGGGCGAGGTCGACGCCTTCGTCACCTGGTACGTCCAACGCGTCCAAGCCAACGCCTAGCAGGATTCGGGAGCAGACATGAGCATCATGGAGACAGACATCCCCAAGGTGTCGGAGCCGAACTCGTTCGGCCTGCAGAACGGCCGCCCGTCGGTCGTCCGTAGCAAGCGGATGCTGGAGCCCTGCTGGGCAGAGAGCGACGTGATGGACTTGGTGTGCAGCCAGGTTCTGGCGGTCACCCATGATGTGAAGACCTTCGTCTTCACGACACCCGAGCGGCGCCCCTTCGACTTCGAGGCGGGCCAGTTCATCACGATGCGGGTCGAGATCGACGGCGAGATGATGACCCGCTGCTACACGATCGCCTCTCCGCCGACCCGGCCCGACCGCCTGGCGATCACGATCAAGCGCGTCCCTGGCGGCGTCGTGTCGAACTGGCTGCACGACAACCTCGAGCCCGGCAACTGGATCTCGATGCACGCCCCGGCGGGCGCCTTCGTGCTGCCTGAGGAGGACGCGCCGAAGTACCTGTTCCTCTCGGCCGGGAGCGGCATCACCCCGGTGCTCTCGATGACGCGGACCCTGTACGACCTGGGGTCCGAGGCGGACATCCTCTTCGTGCACAGCGCGCGCACCCCGGCCGACATCATCTACCGCGGGGAGCTCGAGGCGATGGCGCGCCTGATGCCCAACCTGCGAGTGGTGGAGATCTGCGAAGGCGACGCCCCCAGCGAGCGCTGGATGGGGCTGCAGGGACGTATCTCCAAGCCGGTGCTCGAGATCCTGGCCCCTGACCTCAACGAGCGCGAGACGTTCATCTGCGGACCCGAGGGCTACATGGCGGCGGCGAAGTCGCTGCTCGAAGAGCTCGACTACGACATGGCGAAGTATCACGAGGAGAGCTTCGACCTCAGCGCGCCCGCGGCGCCTGTCCTGCCGGCCGGTCCACCGACCGAGCAGGAAGCCGAGCAGGACGCCGCGGACAAAGCCGCGGAGGAGGCCGCGACCGGGTTCTCGGTCGAGTTCGCACGCAGCGGCCGCATGATCACCTGCGGTCCGGAGCAGACGCTGCTGGAGGCGGCGGTGGCAGCCGGTATGCGGCCGCTGGCCGCCTGTGGTCAGGGCATGTGCGGGACCTGCAAGGTGTCGATGCTCTCCGGAGAGGTCGACATGCAGCACAACGGCGGGATCCGACCGAAGGAGATCGCCCAGCAGAAGGTGCTGATCTGCTGCTCCAAGCCGCTGGGTGACGTCCGCCTGGACTGCTGAGGCGTACGCAGCACCGGTGGCTGCCGGGTCGGGGTCGACCTGGCAGCCACCGATGGCTCAGAGAACCTGGCGGATCTCGCGCTCGAAGTCACCGATGTGCTCGAGGGTGAGCTTCTCGGCTCGGTCGCCGTCGCCGTCGGCCACGGCGTTGAGGAGCTGGGCCTGCTCGACCACGTGGTGGGCCAGGTCGGGGAGACGGTCGATCACCATCCACCAGATCCTGATGGCCAGGTTGTCGTACCTGACCAGGATGTCCTCGAGGTGGGCGTTGCCGCTCGACTGGTAGATCAGTCCGTGGGCGGCCTTGTCGACGCGCATCAGGGCGGTGCGGTCCTGGTCGCCCAGCTTGCCCTTGCCGATCTGATCAGCCAGGGCGCGCATCTGCTCGCGCTGCTGCGCGGTCGCGCGCTCCGCGGCGACGCGGGACGCGTGCGGAGCCAGCTGACGCCGGATCTCGGTGATCGCGCTGAGCTCGGTCGCGTCGATGGTCGTCGCGAAGGTGCCGCGCCGCGGGAAGGAGTGGACGAGGTGGTCGGCCTCGAGTCGCTTGATCGCCTCGCGGACAGGGGTGCGGCCCATGCCGATGGCCGCGGCGATCTGCGCGTCGTTGATCGGCGCTCCGGGGCGGATGTCGAGCATCACCAGGCGATCCCGGACGTACTGGTAGGCCTGCTCGGCAAGTGAGGAGGCGGGCGGGTTCGCCGTCGTCGCCAGAATCTCGTCAACAGTCATCGAGTGCGTGCCCACCTGTCCGGTCCGACCTGTTGGCATCAGATATTCCTGACGCGCTTTTACCATCCTAGTCTGATACATCAGCCTCCGGGCAATCGCGTGGTCGGTCATCTCCTTGTGATTCGACCTCTTGTCATCTGTGATGCATCACATATATGGTCACTGGTATATCAGCGTCTGACCGCGTAGCGCCCCACCGTAGTGCCGCCACCCGGAGCCTCCATGGCACCTACAGATGCTGCTCGTCCCAAGGGCTCTCGATCGGAGTGCGTCATGAGATCATCCGCAGGTAGCGGAGACCTTTCCCCTGTCCCGTCGCCGCGTCACAAGGCCGTCGGTCAGAGCGGAAGTCCGACCCATCCCGCGCTCGACTGTCCTCCCGAGGAGCCGGCCAAGGACACGGGGGGCGTCGACCGCATCGTCTTCGGGGTGACCGCGCTCATCGCGGTCGGCTTCCTGGTCTGGGGGTTCCTCAGCACGGAGTCGCTGGCGTCGGTCTCGGGGACGTCGTTGTCCTGGGTGATGGCCAACCTGGGATGGCTCTTCGTCACCGCGGCGTCGACCTTCGTCGGGTTCGTGCTGTGGCTCGCCTTCGGGAAGTTCGGGAACATCCCGCTCGGCAGGGACGGCGAGGAGCCCGAGTTCCGCACGGTCTCGTGGATCACGATGATGTTCAGCGCCGGCATGGGGATCGGCCTGATCTTCTACGGGGTGAGCGAGCCGATCAGCCACTACATCGCCCCGCCGCCGGGCTCCGTCGGCGACGGTCAGTCCGAGAAGATCCAGACGGCCATGGCCACGACCCTCTTCCACTGGGGGATCCACCCGTGGGCGATCTACGCCCTGGTCGGTCTCGCGATCGCGTACAGCGTCTTCCGGAAGGGGCGCGGCCTGCTCATCAGCTCGGTGTTCGAGCCGCTCCTCGGACGTCACGCGTACGGTGCCGGCGGCAAGGTCATCGACATGCTCGCGATCTTCGCCACGCTGTTCGGGTCGGCGGCATCGCTCGGCCTCGGCGCGCTCCAGATCCGTAGCGGGCTCGAGATCGTCGGCGGGCTGGGCCGGACCGGCAACGGCATCCTGGTCGCCATCATCGCCGTGCTCACAGTGGGCTTCGTCATCTCGGCGGTCACGGGAGTGGCCAAGGGGATCCAGTGGCTCTCGAACATCAACATGGTGCTCGCCGTCGGGCTGGCCCTGTTCGTCTTCCTGGCCGGACCGACGGTGTTCATCCTCAGCCTCGTCCCGACAACGGTCGGCAGCTACTTCCAAGAGGTGGCGATGATGTCGGCACGGACCTCGGCCGAAGGGTCTGTGACCGCCTCCTGGCTGTCGAGCTGGACGGTCTTCTACTGGGCCTGGTGGCTCTCGTGGACGCCGTTCGTCGGGATGTTCATCGCGCGGATCTCGCGCGGCCGGACCATTCGCCAGTTCGTGACCGGTGTGCTCCTGGTTCCTTCGCTGGTGAGCCTGGCCTGGTTCGCGATCTTCGGCGGCGCGGCCATCAACCTGCAGCAGAACGGCGTGGACATCGCGGGCGCAGGGGGCGTGGAGACCCAGCTGTTCACGACTCTGGAGTCCTTCCCGTTCGCCACCGCGGCCAGCGTGGTCGTCATGGTCCTGGTCGCGCTCTTCTTCGTCTCGGGTGCGGACGCCGCTTCGATCGTCATGGCCACGCTCTCCGAGCGCGGCTCGATCGAGCCGGGGAGGCCGACGGTGATCTTCTGGGGTGTCGCCACGGGCGCGGTTGCCGCCGTGATGCTCCTGGTCGGCGGCTCCGACGCGCTCAGCGGCCTGCAGACCATCACCATCGTCGCGGCGGTCCCCTTCGTGGTGGTCATGGTCGGGCTGTGCGTGTCCCTGGTCAAGGACCTCCGGGAGGACCCGCTGGTCGTGCGCGCGCAGTACGCCTCCAAGGCTGTCGAGCAGGCCGTCGTCTACGGGGTCTCGGAGCACGGGGACGACTTCGTCATCAGGGTCTCCCGTGACCCCGATGCTCCCGCCGACGAGCCGGTTGGCGAGCCTGTCGGTGAGACGGTCGTCGAAGCGGTCGTCGAGTCGGTCGATTCGGCCGAGCCCGTCGTCGAGCCCGTCGTCGAGCCGGTCGATGACGAGGACGCGCTGCCCCGGCCGGCCAGCTAGCACGAGTCGCGAAGGGAGCAGGCGTGGTGAAACGAGATGCGGGCGGGGCGTACCCCGTGGACGAGCCGGTGGAGTCGCTCGGTGTCACCGAGCCGAAGACCTGGGCCGCAGGCGTGCCTGGGGTGCGGAAGGCGATCGAGTACTCGCTGGGGCAGACCTCTGTGCGGCGTACGGCCTTGACGTTGTTGAACCTCAACCAGGCCGACGGGATGGACTGCCCGGGGTGTGCCTGGCCGGAGCCCGCCCACCGCCACCGGAACGAGTACTGCGAGAACGGCGCCAAGCACATCGCCGACGAGGCGACCTCGCGTCGGGTGACGCGCGAGTTCTTCGCCCGGCACTCGGTCGCGGAGCTCGACGAGAAGTCGGACCACTGGCTCAACCAGCAGGGCCGGCTCACCGAGCCGATGGTCAAGCGGCCAGGTGCGACCCACTACGAGCCGATCACCTGGGAGGAGGCGTTCGAGACCATCGGCGCCGAGCTCAACGGCCTCGACTCTCCCGACGAGGCGCTGTTCTACGTCTCGGGCAGGCTGAACAACGAGGCCGCGTTCCTGGTGCAGCTCTTCGCCCGGGCCTTCGGCACCAACAACCTGCCGGACTGCTCGAACATGTGCCACGAGTCCAGCGGCTCGGCGCTCAACGAGACGCTGGGGATCGGCAAGGGCAGCGTCCAGCTCGAGGACATCTACAACGCCGACCTGGTGTTCGTCGTCGGCCAGAACCCGGGTACGAACCACCCGCGGATGCTGTCGGCGCTGGAGGAGACCAAGCAGCGCGGCGGCAGGGTGATCGCGGTCAACACGCTGCCCGAGGCGGGACTGATGCGGTTCAAGAACCCGCAGAAGGCTCGTGGCGTGGTGGGCCGGGGCACCCAGATCGCGGACCAGTTCCTGCAGATCCGCCCTGGCGGTGACCTCGCCCTGTTCCAGATGCTCAACCGCCGTCTGCTCGAGACCGACCGGGAAGCCGGCGGAGGGGTGCTGGACTGGGAGTACATCGCGGAGTACACGACCGGGTTCTATGCCTTCGCCGAGCATGCCCGCTCGATCAGCTGGGAGACCGCGCTCGAGGCCACCGGGCTGACCCGCGAGGAGATCGAGGCCGTCCACGAGCAGGTGCTGGCGAGCCGTTCGGTCATCGTCTGCTGGGCGATGGGGCTGACCCAGCACAAGCACGGTGTGCCGACGATCCGCGAGGTGGTCAACTTCCTCATGCTGCGGGGCAACATCGGCAAGCCCGGGTCGGGCGTGTGCCCGGTCCGTGGCCACTCCAACGTGCAGGGCGACCGGACGATGGGCATCTGGGAGAAGATGCCCGACTCCTTCCTGGACGCGCTCGGTGCCGAGTTCGGCTTCGACCCGCCACGCAGGCACGGGTACGACTCGGTGGACGCGGTCCGGGCGATGCGGGACGGGAAGGCGAAGGTCTTCGTGGGCGTCGCCGGCAACTTCGTCCGGGCGATCTCGGACAGCGACGTCGCCGAGGCGGCGCTGAGGAGCTGCAGCCTGACGGTCCAGATCTCCACCAAGCTCAACCGCTCCCACACAGTGGTCGGGCAGACGGCGCTGATCCTGCCCACGCTGGGCCGCAGCGACATCGACGTCCAGGCGAGCGGTGAGCAGTTCGTGACGGTCGAAGACTCGATGAGCTCGGTGCACGCGACCCGCGGCAAGCTCGCGCCGGCCTCGACGAGCCTGCTCAGCGAGGTCGCGATCGTCTCGCGCATCGCGCGAGCCACGATCGGTGGCCGCTACGGCATCGCGTGGGCGGATTTCGAGGCCGACTACAGCCGGATCCGCGGTCGCATCGCTCGGGTGGTGCCGGGGTTCGAAGACTTCAACGAGCGGATCAAGGAGCCCAACGGCTTCGTTCTCCCGAACCCGGTCAACTCCGGCGTCTACCGCACGCCGAGCGGCAAGGCCGTCTTCACGCGCAACGACCTGACCTGGCTGCAGGCGCCACCGGGCCACCTGATCCTGCAGACGCTGCGCTCCCACGACCAGTGGAACACCATCCCGTACGCGATGGACGACCGTTACCGCGGCATCCACCAGGCCCGGCGGGTGGTGATGGTCAACCCGGACGACATCGCCGAGCTCGGGCTCGCCGACGGCGACCGCGTCGACATCGTCGGGGTCTGGGAGGACGGTGTCGAGCGGCGGGCACCCGGGTTCACCCTGGTCGCCTACCCGGCGAGCCGGGGCTCGGCGGCGGCGTACTATCCGGAGACCAACGTCCTCGTGCCGCTCGACAGTGTCGCCGAGGGCAGCAACACGCCCACCTCGAAGGGGGTGGTGGTCCGACTCGAGGGCGCGGGGTCGGATCCGGGCTGACGTGCGGCCTGGCTGTAGATTCTTCTGCGTGAAGAAGCCTCGAAGTTCCTACCGCTCACCCGAATTCGACACGACGGGTGAGCGGGCATGATGGACACGCAGACATTCCTCAGCCTCGGGCTGGTCCTGGTATTCGTTCTGGTCGGCGGTGTCTTCGCGGCGACCGAGCTGGCGCTGGTATCGCTGCGGGAGAGCCAGTTGACCGCTCTGGAGCGTCAGGGGCCTCGCGGGGCCCGGGTGGCGGAGGTCGCCCGCGATCCCAACCGATTCCTGGCCGCGGTGCAGATCGGTGTGACCGTCGCGGGGTTCCTCTCCGCGGCCTACGGTGGGTCGGCGATCGCTCCCGACGTCGCGCCCTATCTCGAGCGTCTCGGTATGGGTGAGACGCTCGCCGAGACCACGGCTCTGATCGTGCTCACTCTGTTCATCGCCTACCTCTCCCTGGTGCTGGGCGAGCTGGTGCCCAAGCGGCTGGCGCTGCAGAAGTCCGCCGGCATCTCGCTCGCCGTCGCGCCCGTCCTGGACCGGTTCGCCAACGTGATGCGGCCGGTCATCTGGCTGCTCTCCATCTCGACCAACGCCGTGGTGCGCCTGCTCGGCGGCGATCCCAAGGCCGCGGCCGAGCAGGTCTCGGAGGAGGAGCTGCGGGAGATGGTCTCCACGAACCAGGACCTCGAGGAGGAGGAACGCCGGATCCTCCACGACGTGTTCGCCACCACCGAGACGACCTTGCGGGAGGTGATGCGCCCGCGCGGCGACGTCACCTTCCTGCCTGCCTCGATGCCGCTCCCCGCGGCTGCCGAGAAGGTGCGCGACCTGCCCTACTCCCGCTACCCGGTGACCGGGAAGGGCTTCGACGACATCCTCGGGTTCCTGCACGTGCGCGACCTGCTCGGTGTCACCACGACCGACCAGCGCTCGATCCGGGACGTGTGCCGTCCGGTCCTGGCGCTGCCGGGGACCAAGCGGGTCATCCCGTCGGTCGCCACGATGCGCGAGGGCGGCACCCATCTGGCGGTGGTGGTCGACGAGTACGGCGGCACCGACGGCATCGTGACCCTCGAGGATCTCGTGGAAGAGATGATCGGCGACATCCGTGACGAGTACGACCACGGCGAGGCCCGCATCCGCGACCACGGCGACCTGTCCCGGATCGACGGCGCGATGACGCTCGAGGACTTCGCGGACACCACCGGCATCCAGCTCGAGGACGGCGGCTACGAGACCGTCGCGGGCTATCTGATCGCCCGGCTGGGACACATCCCGCAGGTCGGGGAGGTGCTGGCTGTCCCGGGTGGCATCTTGGAGGTGGCCGCCCGCAACGGCAACCGGATCACCGAGATCACGATGCACCCCGAGGCGTCACCTCCGGCACCGGAGTGAGGACGGTTCCGTCGGCGAGCCAGCGGTCGAGGTTGTCGAGGGCCAGCTGCTCCATGGCGGCACGGGTCTCGACGGTGCCGCTGGCCAGGTGGGGGAGGAGCACCACGTTGTCGAGGGCCATCAGGTCCGCGGGCACCGTGGGCTCATCGGTGTAGACGTCCAGCCCGGCTCCGGCGATCCCGCCGGTGCGCAGCAGGTCGACCAGGGCGTCCTGGTCGACCACGGAGCCACGCGCGATGTTGATCAGGTAGCCCTCGGGGCCGAGCGCCTCGAGCACCTGGCGGTCGACGAGGTGCTGCGTACCGCTGCCGCCGGAGGTGGCGACGACCAGGATGTCGACGTCGGCGGCGAGGTCGGCCGGAGATGCGGCATAGATGTAGGGGGAGCCGGTGACCTCGCGGCGCGAGTGGTAGGAGATCGGGCAGCCGAAGGCCTCGAGCCGGGTCGCGATCGCCTGGCCGATCCGGCCCAGGCCCACGATGCCTACCCGTTTGCCCGAGACCTTGCGGGTCAGCGGGTAGGTGCCGGCCTCTGGCCAGTCGCCGCGGCGTACGAACCGGTCGGCGTCGCTCAGCCGGCGCAGGGTGTCGATGGTGAGGCCGATCGCGGTGTCGGCCACACAGTCGGTCAGGACGTCGGGGGTGTTGGAGATCAGCACGCCACGTGCGGCGGCGGCCTCGACGTCGGTGGTGTCGTAGCCGACCCCGAAGTTGACGATGGCACCGAGGGCGGGCAGCTGCGCCATCAGGTCCGCCGGTACGCCGGTGCGCCCGGTGGTCACCACGGCGCCGATCGAGGGGCCGTGCTCGGCGAGGAACGCGGCCCGGGTGTCGTCGTCGGGCAGCACGAGGGCGTCGTACCGCTCGGTGAGGGTGGCGGCCAGCGACGGCTTGAGCGGTCCGACCTGGAGGATGCGGCGGCTCACGGGTTCTCCTGTCAGTCAGACGACGGTCTTGACGAGAGCGGTCAGCTCCGCCAGCTCCTGCTTGGTGAGGTCGGTCAGCGGGGGACGTACCGGACCCGCCGGGCGCCCGGCGGCGGTGAGGCCGGCCTTGACGATGGAGACACCGTAGCCGGCCCCGCGGTCGCGGATCGCGATGTAGGGGACGACGAAGTCGCGGAGGCGGGTGAGCACCTCGTCGCGGTCATGGTTGCGTACGGCCGTGTAGAACTCGACCGCCCAGCGCGGGGCGAAGTTGAAGATCGCCGAGGAGTAGGTGCTGGCGCCGAGCTCCAGGTAGGGCAGCGCGTACGTCTCGGCGGTGGGGAGGCCGCCGATGTAGACCAGGCGGTCGCCGAGGCGGGCGTTCAGCGTGGCCATCAGGTCGATGTCGCAGATGCCGTCCTTGAAGCCGATGAGGTTCGGGAACTCCTCGGCGAGGCGGATGATCATGTCGGCGTCGTAGCGGGCGTTGGCGCGGTGGTAGACGACCACGCCGAGCGAGGTGGCGGAGCAGACGCGGGCGACGTGCTCGTACAGCCCACGGCTCGACAGCTCGGTGAGGTAGGGCGGCAGCAGCAGGATGCCGTCGGCGCCGTCCGCCTCGGCGCGCTGCGCCATCGCGACTGCCTGGGAGGTCCCGTACCCGGCCGCTCCCAGCACCGGGGTGCCGTCCTTGACCTCCTCGACGGTCGCCTTGAGGACCCGGGACACCTCGTCGTGTGTCAGCGAGAAGAACTCGCCGGTGCCGCCGGCGGCGAACAGGCCGGCGACGTCGAAGCCGTTGAGGTGCTGCAGGTGTGCGCGGTAGGCCTCCTCGTCGAAGGCGTAGTCGGCGGTCGCGTGGGTCACGGGGAACGACAGCAGCCCGGTGCCGAGGGCGTCACGGAGCTCGGTGGGGGTGTAGCGGCCCATGGGATCTCCTCAGGGGTTTCGACGACGTCGGATCCCGAGGCTAGGGAGCGGAGGCGATACGCGTCCAACATCGCAACGGCATCGCTCGATGCCCTCGCAGCATTGGCCAGTTGGGCCTTGGTCCAGTTGGGACAATCATTGAGCCGTTGACCGTCCCGCATGAAGGAGCAGCACCCATGGAGCCCGACGAGTTCGCCTCGATCCTCGACGCAGTCCGCGCGTTCATCCGCAAGGAGGTCGTCACCTCCGAGGACGAGATCGAGGAGACCGACCGGATCCCCGACCGGCTCCGGGAGCAGGCCGCGGCCATGGGGCTGTTCGGCTACGCGATCCCCGAGGAGTACGGCGGTCTCGGCTTCACCATGTCGGAGGAAGTCAGGCTGGCGATGGAGCTCGGCTGGACAACGCCGTCGTTCCGCTCGGTGTTCGGCACCAACAACGGCATCGCCGGTCAGGTGCTGGTCAACTGCGGCACCGATCGGCAGAAGCAGCAATACCTGCCCCGGCTGGCCAGCGGGGAGCTGGTGGCCTCGTTCGCGCTCACCGAGCCCGAGGCCGGCTCCGACCCGAGCGGCCTGCGCACCCGCGCGGTGCGCGAGGGCGACGAGTACGTCATCAACGGTCAGAAGCGCTTCATCACCAACGCGAACTGGGCCGACCTGCTCATGGTGTTCGCCCGCACCGGTGACCTCAGCGAGGGCGCGAAGAACATCTCGGTGTTCGTGGTGCCGACCGACACCGCCGGCGTCACCGTCGGTCCGCGAGACCACAAGATGGGCCAGCGCGGCACCACGACCTCCGAGATCTTCCTCGACAGTGTCCGGGTGCCGGCCGAGAACCTCGTCGGCGAGGTCGAGGGCGAGGGCTTCTCCGCGGCGATGCGATCGCTGGCCAAGGGCCGTCTGCACATCGCGGCGCTGACCGTCGGCCTGGCCGACCGGCTGATCGAGGAGAGCCTCCGGCACGCCACGACCAACGGCCAGGGCGGCCAGAAGCTGGCCGGGTTCCAGCTGATCCAGGCGATGCTCGCCGAGAGCCGGACCGAGGCGTACGCCGGTCGCGCGATGGTGCTCGAGGCCGCCCGCAGCTGGGACGACGGCAGCGACCGCCGGATGGCACCGTCGCTGTGCAAGCTGTTCTGCACCGAGGCGGTCGACCGGATCGCCGACCGGGCGGTCCAGATCCACGGCGGCCTCGGCTACATGCGCGAGGTGCCGGTGGAGCGGTTCTACCGGGACGCGCGGCTGTTCCGGCTCTACGAGGGCACCAGCGAGATCCAGAAGCTGATCATCGCCAAGCAGATGGTGAAGGAGTTCCAGGGCTGAGCCAGCGAGGGAGATTGTCTGCCCGGCGGATCCGCGCGAGGCTACCGGTATGACGTCACCGCTGGTCCGGGCCCATTCGCTGACGACGCGCATCGATGCGCCGATCGAGGAGGTCTTCGAGTGGCATCGGCGCCCCGGGGCGATCCACCGGCTGATGCCACCGTGGATGCCGGGTGAGGCGCGGGAGGAGGCGACCGACCTGGCCGACGGCACCGCGGTGATCTCGCTCGGCCGTGGCGTGGACTGGGTGGCTCGTCACGACCCGGCCGCCTACGAGGCGCCGCACCTGTTCACCGACCGGCTCGCCTCGCTGCGACCGCTGTCGTGGACCCATCGGCACGAGTTCGCCGCCGACGGCGCCGCGACGCTGGTCACCGACCGGATCGAGACGAACGTGGTCGGGCGGATGGTGGACCGCATGCTCGCCTACCGCCACTCCCAGCTGGGCGCCGACCTCGCCGCTCACCACAGGACGTACGCCGAGGGCAGGTCCCTGACCATCGCGGTGACCGGATCGAGCGGGACCGTCGGGCAAGCGCTCGTCCCGTTCCTGACCACGGGTGGCCATCGGGTGATCAGGCTGGTCAGAGGGACCCCGCAGGGTGTGGACGAGCGCTGCTGGGATCCCTCGGCGCCGGCGCCGGACCTGCTCGACGGTGTCGATGCGGTCGTCCATCTCGCCGGGGCGTCCATCGCCGGCCGTTTCACCGCGGCGCACAAGGCGGCGATCCGCGACTCCCGGATCGAGCCGACCCGACGGCTCGCGGAGGCGGCGGCACGCAGCGGCGTACCCACGTTCGTCGGCGCCTCCGCGATCGGGATCTACGGCTCGAACAGGGGAGACGAGATGCTCACCGAGTCCTCGGCGCCGGGCACCGGCTTCCTCGCCGACGTGGTCGCCGACTGGGAGGCGGCCGGCCGGGTGGACGGGCCGCGGAACGTCGCGGTGAGGACCGGGATCGTCCAGACGCCGGCCGGGGGAGCGCTGCGGCTACAGCGGCCGCTCTTCGCTGCCGGCCTGGGTGGCCGACTCGGGAGCGGCGAGCAGTGGCTGAGCTGGATCGGCATCGACGACCTCGTCGACATCTACCACCGCGCGATCCTCGACGAGTCGCTGAGCGGCCCGATCAACGCAGTCGCGCCCGAACCGGTCACCGGCCGGGACTACGCGCAGACGCTCGCGCACGTGCTCCACCGGCCCGCGCTGCTGCCCACGCCGGCCCTCGGTCCGCGGCTCCTGCTCGGCAAGGAGGGCGCCGAGGAGGTGGCGCTGGCGAGCCAGCGGGTCGAGTCGGTCGCGCTCGCAGACCACGAGTTCCGCCACGCCTCGCTGGAGACGGCGCTGCGCCACGTACTGGGTCGATGATGGCGTCGTTGAGCGAGTCTCGGACCGGGTAGGTCCAGGGCGAACGAAAATTCGTTCGCGCGGCCGAACTGAAGTCCGGTGTCGAGAGCTCGCGGTCGGCGACGAACGAATTTTCGTTCGCCCAGCGAAGTTCAGCCCTCGCCGCATGCGTCCGGCTCGCGCCGGGTACGTCGACAGAGTGAGCAGAGGAGAGCGCGACGTGATGCGGCGCCTGCTGGACGCCGGCGGCACGACGTATGCCGAAGAGGCCGGCATCCGGCTCCGGGACAAGCCGTCCCCGCTCTATCGCCTCCTCGTGCTGACGATGCTCTCCTCGACCCGGATCTCGACCGACATCGCGGTCGGGGCCGCGCGCGAGCTGTCGGCCGCCGGATGGCGTACGCCGCAACGGCTGCTCGACTCGACCTGGCAGCAGCGGGTGGACGCTCTCGGCCGGGCCCACTACCGCCGCTACGACGAGAGCACCGCGACCAAGCTCGCCGAGCAGGCGCAGTGGCTGCTGGAGACCTGCCGCGGCGACCTCCGCCGGCTCCGCCCGACCTCGCGCGACGACGCCGAGACCCTGATCGACGCGCTCACCGAGTCGCCCCGCATCGGCCCGGTCGGGGCCCGGATCTTCTGCCGTGAGGTGCAGGACGTGTGGCCCGAGCTGTCTCCCTTCCTCGACGGCCCGCTCCTCGAGCAGGCGCGTGAGTTCGGCCTGCCGGAGGACCCGGACGAGCTCGCCTCGCTGGTCCCCGACGGACGCTGTGCTCCGCTCGCCGCAGCCCTCACCAGAGCGCGTCACGGGCTTCCCGGTCTCGAGGAGAGCTGAGGCTCTTCCCTCCCCGCAGAGCGAACCCGCTTAGGATCACCGCATGGTCAACGGGGAGTCGAAGAACGCGCCGAGCATGGCAGATGTCGCGGCGCTGGCCGGGGTCTCCCACCAGACCGTGTCCCGGGTGGTCAACGGCTCCGACGCCGTCCGCGGCGACACCCGTGAGCGGGTGCAGGCCGCGATCGACGAGCTGGGCTACCGGCGCAACAAGTCGGCGCGAGCGCTGGTGACGCGACGGTCGGGTCGGCTGGGCCTGCTCTACTCGCAGCCACACCTCTACGGGCCGAGCACGCTGGCCGCCTCGGTGCACCAGGCCGGACAGCGGGCCGGCTACGACATCATCCTCAGCCCGGTCCCTCATCTGGAGGCGACCTCGACGGAGCGCGCGATCGAGGCGCTGCTCGACGACGCGGTCGAGGCCGTGCTCCTCGGTGTCTCGCACCAGTCCTTCGAGGACCTGGTCGCCCAGCTCGCCACCATGGTCGAGGTGGTGATGATCCACAGCGACCCGCCCGAAGGGGTGCGCTCGGTGGGGATCGACCAGCATGCCGGCGCCGTGCTGGCGACCGAGTACCTGCTGGGTCTCGGTCATCGCAACATCGCCCATGTGGCCGGCCCGGTCGGCTGGATCGACGCCCGGCAGCGCCGGGAGGGGTGGCTCGCCGCGCTCCGGGACGGCGGGGCGCAGCCGGGGCCCGAGATCTTCGGGGACTGGTCGAGCAGGAGCGGGTACGAGGCCGGCGCCGTGATCGCCCGGGACGCCTCGGTCACCGCGGTGTTCGCGGCCAACGACTCGATGGCGCTCGGCGTGATCCGGGCGCTGCACGAGGCGGGCCGCCGGGTCCCTCAGGACGTGAGCGTCGTGGGCTTCGACGACGTCCCGGACGCGGCGTACCTGTGGCCGCCGCTGACCACCGTCCGGCAGGACTTCGCATCGCTGGGCGAGCTCGCGGTCGAGGTGGCCGCGGAGGCCATCGCCGAGGGAACCGTCGAGGTTCCGCCGCTGATCGCTCCGGAGCTGGTAGTGCGCTCCTCGGCCGCCCCGCTGACTCCCGGTCGAGACGTCACTTAGGTCGGTCGAGACGTCAGGTACGTCGGTCGAGTGGGCACAACGTTGCCCACTCAAC
>NZ_JACIXG010000071.1 GCF_014360585.1 Nocardioides sp. | reverse complement strand
GGAGTGGTGGAGACCGAGCTCGCCGAGCACATCACCGATCCGGCTGCGTCGGCCGCGATGGAGGCGTACCGGGCCGCCAGCATCCCTGCGGATGCCATCGCCGGCGCGGTCAGCTATGCGATCGCCCAGCCGGCCGGCGTCGACGTCAACGAGATCGTCATCCGTCCGGCCGCCCAGCGGAGCGCGTGAGGGCCTCTACCTGGACCGGCTCCGCCACCGACTGAGCGTCCAGCTCCGGCAGCAGCCGGTCCAGCCACCTCGGCAGCCACCAGTTCGCGTCGCCGAGGAGCTTCATGGTGGCGGGGACGAGCACCAGGCGTACGACGGTCGCGTCGAGGAAGATGGCCGTGGCCAGTCCCACTCCCATCATCTTCACCACCGGGTCGCTGCCGAGGATGAAGCCCGAGAAGACGGCCACCATGATCAGCGCGGCTGCGGTGATGGTGCGTCCGGTGCCGGCGATCCCCGCGATGACCGCGCGGGTGTTGTCGCCGTGGCGGCGGTGCTCCTCGCGTATCCGCGACAGCAGGAACACCTCGTAGTCCATGGAGAGCCCGAACAGGATCGCGAACATGAACAGCGGGATGAACGACACGATCGGCACCGTCGACTCCACGCCGATCAGGCCGGCCGCCCAGCCCCACTGGAAGACCATGACGAGCACGCCGTACGCCGCGCCGACGCTCAGCAGGTTCAGCACGACCGCCTTCAGCGGCACCAGCACCGACCGGAACAGCAGCGTGAGCAGGAGGAACGACAGCACCAGGACCGCCGCGACGAAGCGCGGCATCCGCTCCTGCACCCGGTCACCGAGGTCGGCGAAGGTGGCGGTCTGGCCGCCGACGTGGGCGGTCGAGGCGGTGCCGTCGAGCACCGCCGGGAAGACCTCGCTCCGGAGCCTCGTGACGGTCTCCTGGGTGGCGACGTCCTGGGGCGACGTGGTCGGCTGCGCGACCAGGGTCGCGACGCCTGCACTGGAGTCGATGGCCGGGTCGCTGACCGAGGTGATGCCCGGGTCGGCTGCGATCGCCTCGGCGAGCGGTGCCACGGCGGACCTGTCCTGGGAGATGTCGACCGCGATCACCAGCGGCCCGTTGGCGCCGGGGCCGAAGCCGTCGGCGATGAGGTCGTAGGCCCGTCGTTCGGTCCTCGACTCGGGCTTGGTGCCGTCGTCCGGGAAGCCCAGGTTGAGCGCGAGGACGGGTGCGGCCAGGGCGATCATGAAGACCGCGCCGCCGACGAGGTACGCCGTCGCGTTGCGGGTCACGTGAGCACCCCACCGGTACCAGCCGGTGCTCGGCCGGTGCTGCGTACGCCGGCGTCCGTTGATCCGCTGCCCCGCCAGTCCGAGAAGCGCCGGCAGCAAGGTGATCGAGGCGAGCACCATCACGAGCACCATCGCGGAGATGGCGACCCCGCCACCGGTCACGAACGGGATCCCCGCGACGAGCAACCCGAGGATCGCCACGACGACCGTGCCGCCGGCGAAGATCACGGCCTGTCCTGCCGTGGCCAGGGCTCGGCCGACCGCCTCGGGGACCGGCATCCCCGCAGCCAGGTTCTCGCGGTGCCGGGTGACGAGGAAGAGCGCGTAGTCGATGCCGACGCCGAGCCCGACCATGGCCGCGAGCTGCGGCGCCCACGCCGGGATGTCGATCAGGTACGTCACCAGCTTCATCGAGGTGATGCCGATGACGAGGCCGAACAGCGCCATTCCGATCGGCAGCCCCATCGCGACGAACGAGCCGAAGGCGATCAGCAGGACGATCATCGCGACGACGAGCCCCGCCACCTCGCCGAGCCCGGTGGGTGCCTCCTCGAACGCGAAGAACAGATCGCCGCCGGTCTCGAGCGTCAGCGACGACTCCTCACGCAGGTCTGCGACGGCCTCCTTGAGGTTGTCCAGATCGGCGGCATCGAGGTGCTCGATCGCCGGATACTGCACCCGGACGAGCGCGATGTCGCCGTCCGGCGAGACGCTGCTCGTCGTGGCCAGCACGCGCGGGAGCTCGGCGAGGGCCGCCTCCACGGGCGCGACCTGCGTCCTGGCGTCCGGCGCCTCGAGGACGACGTGGGCGGTGACGCCGCCCTCGTCGGCGTGAGCCTCGGCGAGCAGCTCCGCGGCTTGGTAGGAGTCGAGGCCGGGTGCCTCGAAGCTCTCCTCGAGATCGCGCCCGAAGGCGGCGGAGGAGGCGATGACGACGATCGCGAGAACGAACCAGGCGCCGATGGCGGTCCATGGTCGAGTCGCGGCGGACCGGCCGAGCCGGTAGAGGAGATTGGACATGTCCCTACCGTGGCCCGGCGAGGAACGATCCACATCGGGCCAAGGAGCAGTCGGCTCCTCGGCCGAAAGTACGAGGAGAGGCTCGTGCTTGTGCCCCGTACGACGAGGCTGTCGGATCGCTAGGGTCGAGTGATGGTGACCGCCTTCGTCCGCTCAGTTCTCGCCGAGCCGCGTGCACCGGACCCGCCGGCGAGGGTGTGGTGGGACTGGGTCCTGGTCGGCGCCCTGCTGGTCACGGCCGCGGGCGAGGCGATCTTCCGTCCCGACGTACCGTGGCGACCCTTGGCCACCGTGGTCGCGCTCCTGGTGATCCCGGTCCTGCTCTGGCGGCGTACTCATCCACTCCTGGCGACCGCGGTCGGCTTCGGCGGCGCGATGGTGCTGCACATCCCGTTGATCGTCGCCGACGTCGCTGATGCGGGGCTCTACACCATGGCCTGCGTCCTGCTGCTGCCCTACGCCTTGTACCGCTGGGCATCGGGACGAGAGGCGCTGGTCGGGACGGCGATCGTCGCCGTACCGGTGAGCTTGGGACTCGCCGCGACCGAGAACTTCGGGGACCTGATCGGCGGCGCCACCGTGGTGATCGCCTCGTTCGCGCTCGGTGCCGCGATGCGCTATCGCGCGGTTGCGCGCCAGCGCGAGGTCCAGCAGGTCCGTACGCTCGAGCGCGGTGAGCTCGCCCGCGAGCTGCACGACACCGTTGCCCACCACGTCTCGGCCATCGCGATCCAGGCCCAGGCGGGGCGAGCGGTGGCGGCCACCGACCCGGCGCTGGCGGTCGAGGCGTTGGCGGTGATCGAGGCCGAGGCGTCGCGTACGTTGTCCGAGATGCGCACGATGGTCCGAGTCCTCCGCGAGGCCGACGCGGCCGACTACGCACCCCAGCGGGGCATCGGCGATCTGGACGAGCTGACGCGGATGAGCCCGCTGGTGGAGGTGCGGCGCGTGGGCGATCTCGCCGGCCTGCCGCAGCCGGTCGAGGTGTCGGTGTACCGGATCTGTCAGGAGTCGGTCACCAACGCGATCCGGCACGCCCTCTATCCCACGCGGGTCAGCGTCGAGGTCCGGGGCGAGGCAGGCGTCGTGGAGCTGCGGGTGCACGACGACGGCGAAGCCGCCCGCCTCTCGGGAGGCGTGGGCTACGGCCTGCTCGGGATGGCCGAGCGGGCCAAGCTCCTCGGCGGCGTGTGCCAGGCCGGGCCGGACCCGGCCGGCGGCTGGACCGTCGAGGCGACCCTGCCGCGGGAGGTGTTGCGGTGACCAGCCAAGGGACCATCCGGGTGGTGGTCGCCGACGACCAGCTCCTGGTCCGCACCGGCCTGACGATGATCCTCAACGCGCAGCCCGGGATCGAGGTCGTCGGCGAGGCGACGGACGGTCACGAGGCGGTGGCCGTGGCCCGCGAGCTGCGTCCCGACGTCTGCCTCTTCGACATCCGGATGCCCGGCATCGACGGTGTCGAGGCCACCCGCCGGCTCGCCGGCCCCGGCGTCGAGGACCCGCTCGCCATCGTGGTCATCACGACCTTCGACCTCGACGAGTACGTCCACGGGGCCCTGAAGGCCGGCGCCCGGGGCTTCCTGCTCAAGGACGCCGGTCCCGAGCTGCTGGTCCAGGCGATCCACGCGGCCGCGAACGGCGACGCGCTCATCTCGCCCAACATCACCCGCCGCCTCCTCACCACACTGGCCGGCCTCGAACGAGCCAGCCCGCCGACCCAGCCGATCGAGCCGCTCACCGAGCGGGAGGAGGAGGTCCTGCTCACCGTCGCCCGCGGGCGCACCAACGCGGAGATCGCCGAGGAGCTGAACATCACCCTGAGCACGGTGAAGAGCCATGTCGCCGCGCTGATGAACAAGCTCGGCGCCCGCAACCGCGTCGAGGTCGCGATGTGGGCGTACGAGACCAAGCGCATGAAGGAATAGAGCCGCGGTGCCCGGTACCGCATCTTGAGTAGATGGCTCGCGCTACCGTAGCGCCGCGTGGGGATCTGTCTAGGCCTGTTGCATGCGGTCCGCGTGGGTCCAAGCCGAACAAATCTGTCCTGCAGAGGGGATGTCCATGGCTCAGGGTGATGACTCCGACACCGGGAGCGAGGACTGGAGTCTCACGAAGGCCTACCTGCAGCACGACCCGACGAAGTGGAACAGCCTCTCCTGGACCACCGCGCGCACCCTCATCGAGTCGGCCAACGACATCTTGGGGCGAGGCACGCACGGGCTCGTCGAGAACCTGCGTGCGCACTGGACGAGGACGGACGATCTGACGATCCCCGTCCCTGGGGTCTCGAGGTTCCTGGTCATCGGTGACACCGGCGAGCAGGACCCGTCGCAGTACGTGGTCGCGCCCGCCCTGGCGCGAGCCGCGGGGGAGCGGCCGGACCAGGAACAGGCTGGCTTCGTGCTCATCCTGAGCGACGTGATCTACCCGTCCGGCAACGTCAACGACTACGTGGACGGCTTCTACAAGCCGTACCGGTCGAACCGGGTGCAGGGCCTCGAGGCGCCCCAGGACGTACGGGACGAGTTCGCGCTTCCCGAGAGCGTCCCGGTCTACGCGGTGCCGGGCAACCACGACTGGTACGACGGTCTCCACGGCTTCGCCCACCAGTTCCTCTACCCGGCGGACGAGCCGCCGGCCTGGCCCAGCGATCTCCTGGCGCCGTCGTTCGACGAGAAGCTGGGGCTACGGCAGCTGATCCGGGACCGCTTCGGCCGCGCCATGTGGCGCACCCCCAGCGAACCGGAAGGCAGGTCCGCGCCGGCGCGACGCGGGGAGTCGGCCGAGGACGGCGGGCCCGCACCGGAAGCCCCGCTGCAGCCGGCGCCGTACTTCGTCATCGAGACCGAGCACGTGGAGCTGGTGTGCATCGACACCGGCATCGACGGGACCATCGACGGCCCTCAGTACGACTGGCTGAGCTCGCTGGACGGTGAGAAGCCGAAGATCCTCATGACCGGCAAGCCGATGCTCGACAACGGTGAGCTCCACCAGGGTGAGGTGGCCGGACGACCCAGCAAGACCGTCTACGACGTCGTGACCGACCCGGAGCGCCGCTACGTCGCGACGGTGGGCGGTGACACGCACAACTTCCAGCTGTACGACCCGCAGAGCCCGGACAGCTCGCCGGACCGCCTGTGGCACATCGTCAGTGGCGGTGGTGGCGCGTACACCCACGCCACCCATCCCATCCAGACGGCCAGATCGGACGCGCGAAACCACTCACAATTTCGGCCGAGCAGGGTCTTCCCGCGGTCGGCCGAGTCGCTGTCGTACTTCGCCCAGCAGCTCGTCCCCGGCATCTGGCGGCTGCTGCTGAGCGCTGTGATGTTCGGCGGGGGAGTGGTCCTGGGCTGGTGGCTCGCCGACACCGGGTGGAGCCTTCAGGTTCAGCCTTGGGGCGAGCCGGTGAGAGTCGGGCCCGGGGGAGTGGCCATCGCCGCGATGGTGGTGCTGGTGCTGCTGCACCTGTTGCCGCAACGTCCCGGGCGCAGTCAGTTCGGACGCCGCCTGCTGCTGCGTCTCGAAGCTCTGGTCGCAGGGGTGCTGGCGACGCTGTTCCTGCACCACTACCTGCCTGATGCGGCCGGGGCGCTGCTGGTGCTGTTCGGGTCGAGCACCTTGTGGATCTGCCTCAACGCCTGGTGCATCCGCTGGTCGAGATGGTGGGGCCCCGTCGAGCGGGTCCCCGGATGGCATCACATCGCGTTCGGGTGCGTGCTGGCGGCTCTCGTGGCCCTGGCTCTTCTGCCTTTGGGCTTGGACGAGAGAGGCTCGGGTGACGGACGTACGGGGTCCTGGTGGCTGTTCGTCGCGGTCGGCATCTACGTCGTCGTGGCGGTCGTCGGCTGGCGGAAGCGGATCGTCGACGACCTGAGCGGCGACCGTGCCGAGCGCTGGCTCAAGCGCTCGGTCGTGTGGGCGGTGCTCGCGCAGGCGGCCGTCGTGTCGGGGGAGATGCTGCGCGTGCTGAGCGGCGAGGGCCTGACCCTGCTGTTCTTCAGCGGCCTGCTCGGACTCGTGCCGTTGGCCGTGATCGTGGTGCTGCTGCTCGCGACGCCGCTGGCTCCGGACCTTCTCACCCGCCACCTGCGCAACCACCCCCGACGCCGGGCACGGGCGTGGCTCCGCTGGCGGCGTTGGCTGGTTCAGCCCTTCGTGTTCCTCGCGGCGGCCCGTGACGCTGGCGCTCTGGTGGTGGGCCGCCGACGCGGCCGACTCAGGGTGGATGCGGGCCGCTTTCGCTCTGCCGGCACTTCTCGTGGTGATCGCGATCGGCCTGCTGGTCCTCGACTGGGTGCGCCGGGAGCACGAGCTCCTGCACATGCCGCTGGTGATCGTCGCCGTCCTGGCTCTTGGGGTGCTTGTGCTGGGTGCGGCGGTGCCGGGCCTGCTCGCCGTGACGGGCTTCGAGTGGCCCGGCCGCCTCGCGAACGAGCTCAGGACGTGGTGGCCGGCCGTGACGGTCGCCGCGGCCCTCGTCACCGCCGTCGCGGTCGGCACCGCCGCCCTCCTCGCCCACTTGGTGTTCCTCGGCGCCCACTCGCTGATCGCGGACCCCAACGCGTGGGTGAGCCCCCGCTACCGCCAGGGAGTCCCGACGCACTACGACTTCATCAGCGAGGCGGCCGCGGCGTCCATCATCGAGGCCGAGCACGACCGGATGGGTGCCCAACCCGCAATGGTCGAGGGCGTCGGCTGGCGAATCCGACGTCGAGCCCAGATTGCCTTCCCCGGCCTGAACCCGCCGTTCGGGCCGATCCAGAGGTTCGTCTCCGAGATCTACTCGCTCGACGAGCCGCCGTTCTTCAAGCACTTCCTCGAGTTCGAGACCTCACCCACCGAGGTCGTCGTGAAGATCCACCGGGTCCGTGGCGATCAGCCGGTTGAGATCGAAGAGGTGGCGAGGATCAGTACGGGTGCGGCAGCCGCACCTGACTGATCGGCCCCGGCCGCGCGAGCCGCGCCACGAAACTGTCGGTGGGCACGCCTAGAGTGCGTCAGGTGATTACACAATGAGCAAGGACGCCGCAATGCGGGCGATGCGCGAGGCCCGGTATCGCGAAAGGCAAGAGGCGTCGACCGCCGACTCGACGCCGACCAGGTCGGCGGTCCGACCTGCGAAGGCACAGGCCGCCAAGACGGCTGCTCCGCCTACGCCCACCGAGGCGCTGTGTGGCCACCGTTCGATGAGCGGACGCACCTGCACACGCGAGCAAGGCCACGAGGCAAAGAGCCACCGCTACTCCTAGCGCTCAGCCGTCTTGCCACGTCTAGGCAACGCGTCCGCCGATCGAGAGGAGCCGGGGCTCTGCAGGGCCGTCGTGGTCACCGGCCTTAGGCCCCGGCAGTTGGGTAGGGTCGCGCTCATGGGAGCGAAGGACTGGTTCATCTGCTACGCCGACGGTGACGTGTCGAAGTCGCTCGCCAAGCAGCCAGAGATCGACCGCGCTGCCACCGAAGAGTTGGTCCGGCGACTGTTCCCGAATCACTCCGTTGTGCCCGAGGAGGACGGGATACTGGCCGAGGACGCAAACCCAGAGGACGACATGGTGTACGCGGCTGTTTGGCCGGGCGCGACCATCGTGTGCACGGCCGCCGTCGCGTTGGATCGTCCCTCGCAACTGGATACGCGATTCCTCGCCGAAGCGCAGGGACGCACGCTGTACTTGCACGCGATGCACAGCGTCGTGGACTGGTTCGCTCTAGGCGTCTGGAGTCCTGATGGCCAACTTCGTCGGGCGCTGAGCATCAGCGGTGGGGATGAGGAGATCATCGAGAATGTCGGAGAGCCCCTAACGTTCGAACAACCCTTCTGGGCCGGCGAGTTTTCCGCCGTCGAGGACGATGACGAGGACTACCCGTTTCCGTTTCATCCGCTCGAACTCGCGGAAGCCGGCCTGGACAATCTCTTCGGGTTCGTCTTCGAGGGCTACACGGGCATGTCCGATGATGATTCTGTCGACCCCTTCGACGTCCCGCTCGCTGGCTTTCGCCTAGTTCCGCCAAAGCAAGGGCGCAGGCTGTTCGGTCGCCGCTGACGGGCGCGCAGGTCCCCTCGCGGCTGGTGTGACGCAGGTTCCGCCTGCGCGGTATGCGGCAGATCCGGGTGTGTGCTTGCTGGAGACGCGTCGTCCTAAGCGTCACCGTAAGTCACGTGGCCAGCTGTAGCTCCTCGACCCGCAGTGCGGATCCTTGTCGCAGCGGCTCCCACACACCGGTCGGCTTGAAGCCGTGGACGAGATAGAGCCGGCGCGCGACTTGGTTGCCCTCGGTCACGTGCAGACGTACGCCGAGATCGCGGTCGCGGCACCAGTTCACGAGATCGGTGAGGAGTCCGGAGCCGTACCCACGGCCGCGTGCCTCGGGCGCCGTCCACATGCCCCAGATGTAGGCGACGGCGCTGTCCGGGGGAGTGAACGCGGCACCCATCGCTACTCCTCTGTGGTCTTCCAGCACCACCAGGATCGGTGCTGACCCCTCGGCCCGCTTCCGCCAGAAGTCATCCGTGTGAGCCTGGGCCTCGGCGAGAGTCGTCCTGACGGCGTCGGGTGAGTCGGCCAGCGCCCGCAGGCTGACGTGGCGAAAGAGGGACCAGTCATCAGCGGTGATGGTGCGTACCTCGACGTTCATGGCACCGAGTTGACCGCAAACCTGTCGGTACTGCCACCAGATTTCGGCTCGGCTCCTGGCCGGTGGGCTCCCGGCATCTCGCGGGGGAAGCCAGCACCGCCCAAGGCGCCTATGTACGGCGGCGGAGACGGTGTAACCAACCGGCGCGCTGCGACTCGGAATCGGTATCACCCTCGTTGGAATAGAACTCGCCTTCGTCGCCCTGGACGCGTGCTCGGAGTGGCCTCGCGATCGAGATGAGCCACGCGATCGTCTCGTCATCAGGGGTCGTGACCGTCATCCTGTTGTTGCGGAACAGCAGGATGATCGGGCGGCGACTATGGCCTGTCCACTCGGCCAGACCTGGATCATCCATTCGGATTGCCTCGTCTGTCGGCGAGGTTGTTTCCACGAGTCCAGTCCCACGCACGTCGCTTGTTGCGGCGACGAACTTGTCCCACTCCTCGATCGAGAACGGCTCCGGATCAGACCAATCGTCGCCGCGGAAGAGATGGAGACCGTAGGCCATGCCCGAACGTTAGCGTCCGCGTAGACGTGATGTCGCAACTGTGCGGATCTGGAACACCTGCGAATCGCGTACGGTCTGACGGTGGTTATCGAGGTGCGGCGCAGCGTTCCCCTGGGTGTCAGTGAGGAGCGCGCGCTTGTGGCCGTGCCAACACCTAAGCCGCCGCCTGGCACGGCGTTCCCGCCGAGGCGCCTGAACCTTCGAGGCGTGCCGGTGTTCGAACTGGGCCTGTGGTGCGGGACCTGCCCAGCCCTCTTTCAGCGGTTGAGCGCACCGGAAGCCGCAGACCTCGAGGCTTCGAACGAGCGACTCAATGCCGGCTTGGGCGCGATCGAGGACGACGTTTTGGAGACGTACGGGGGTGTTCTGCCCCAGTCCCTGTACACGGCGCTCCTGGTCGATGTGACTCCTCAGCTCGTGACACCCGGGAGCGCGGGCGACTATTTCAGTCATGAGCAAGTCGCTACCTGGGGTGTGGATCCTGTGCTCGGCTCACCCGAGAACCCCGGCGGGCCCTACTACCGAACCTTCGAGGCGCCGATTGGACGAGATCAGCACCTCTACGAGTTCATGGTGCCTATGGTTCCGCCCGATTGGAACGACCGACGACGCGTTGCGGCGTACGCCGAGTGGGCTGGAACTACTACTCCGCCGACCGCCGTCGCGTACTCGCTCCTCGACGTCATTCAGCCGGCGATGGACGTAGGCGACGACTACTACGAGCACTGGGTCCTCACCCACTTCTTGCTGGACGGTCACCACAAAGTGCAGGCCGCGGCCACCGCCGGTCGCCCGGTGCGCTTGCTCAGCCTTGTGGATGAGCGCATCAGCATCGCATCGTCGGATGACCTCGCGATCCTCATTGAGGCACGCTCCAAGCCGCGTGAGGCGAGACCCTGAGCACAGGCTGTCACAAGGGAAGTGTCTCCACCACGCCAGTCAAGTGCGTCCAGTTCGCGGCGGTGTGACGCAGTTCCGAAGCCGCGCTCGGCGGGACCGAGTGGTCACGATGTAGCAACACGTCGCGACTGTCGCGGCAGGATGTTGATATGACGAGCCTCATCCGTGTCGGGTATTGGCGCAGCGAGTACGAACCCACGTTGCCAGATCCGCGGGGGCACCTTGATGAGACCTGGGATGACGACGAGCGGGACCTCGTGGTCGCCTACCTTCGAGGTGGTCTGCCCGTGCTGCACATGATGGGGTTCTCGCCCTGTCGGATCTGCGATCTTTCAGCCAACGGAAACGCCGAACTGACCGACGGGTCGTACCTGTGGCCGCAGGGGCTCGCGCACTACGTCCAAGACCACCGTGTGCGCCTTCCGCGTGAGTTTGAACGGCATATCTTGGATCGCTGGGAGGTCTTGGAGGAGGCGGCGATGCGGGCTCACAAGGCGCCGCCCGATCGTTGGATGCGCATGACCCAGCAGCGGTAGGCGTCTCACATTTGCGGCGGAGTGCCGCGCACCTCTGCATGGGTTTCTCCACGGTGCCGGTGTGCCTTGCATGAGCCGAGACGTCAGGCCCCGTCCTCGGTAAGGGCGTCGGAGGGAAGCCAGTCGGCGCCGAGGAGCTGGGCGAGGGCAGTGAGGCCGGTGGTGTCGCTTCCCACTGTGGCAGAGGCCGCGGCGATCCGCTCGACCATCACCCTGCCGACCTGCTCCTCGACGGTGCCCTCGGCGTACGCGATGTGCCACGGCGAGAGTTGGTGGTCGCGGTGGGTGCGGCCGGTCACCTGCCGTCCTGCGATACCCGAGAAGCGGGCCTGGTGGAAGACGCCGACCCGCGGCTCGCTGCTGGCCCGGCGACCGTCGGCGAGGGTTTCGCCGGCGTGCAGGCTGATCGAGGCGACCGTGGTGAAGACGCAGACCTTCGCCTGCCCGGTCTGGAACCGGAGCCGCTCGGCCTCTGCGTCGAACCGGTCGCGGCCGTAGATCGTGGCGACCTCGAGGCCGGAGTCACGCAGCCGGTCGGCGATCGGGTCGGCGGCGGTCGCGACGAACTCGACCGAGCACGCCACCTGTCGCTCGGCCTCGACCTGCTGGACGATCCAGGCGACCGTGGAGTCGACGCGGATCAGGCCGGCCTTCTGCCGGAAGCGCAGCAGCGCTGCCCGCCCTTTCGCGACATTGCGGCCGCGCCGGGCGATGTCCATCTCGCGGCAGAACTCTCCCCATTCGGCCTCGTACGCCGCCCGCTCCGACGGCGTGAGTGCCACCGGCATGCCGGAGATCGGCACCGGTCCCCACGGTGCCGCGCGGTGCAGCATCGCGGGCGGCCGCTCGTCCTCGAGCCAGCCGCGTACCAGCTTGAGGTCCGCGGCGCGCCGCGCCGGGTCGGCGGTCCATGTTGCGCCGTAGCGTCCGCGCTCGACCCCGACGCCGTTGCGCTCGAGCGCGGTGGCGAACGTGGCGCCGGGCTGGGTCGCCGAGGTCCACTCCTGCATCGGCTCGCCGAGGACCTGCGCATAGGCCGGGGCGAGATATGGCAGGTCGAGCGGCGTGTGTCCGGGCGTCGCGGTCGTCGCGATGACGAAGGGTGCCTTGTCGTGCGGCCGCCCGTGGCCCGAGATCCGCGCCCAGAGCTTCCACCGCTTCGTCGTCGTACGTCGCAGCGCGTGGGCCTCGTCCGCGATGATCACGTCCCACGCGTGATCCTTGACCTTCTCCAGGCGGTCCCAGGTGATCACGACCCATTCGAGACCGCCGTCGCCCAGCGCCGCGATCGTGCGGCACCAGTGGCCGATCGTGATCGCGGCGGGACGGTCGGCGACGACCAGCACCCGTCGCGCACCGCGGAGATCGCCCACCGCTGTCGCCCCGAGGACCGCGGAGATCGTCTTGCCCACGCCGGGCTCATCGGCCAGCAGGAACTGTCGCCCGCCCGCCGCAGCGCGCGCCGCGATCGCGTCAGCAGCCTCGTACTGGATCCGCCGCGGCTCGAGCGCGTCGGTCGCCTCGAGGGTCTGAGTCGGAAGGTCGGGATTGAGGGTGCTCTCGATGAACCGACCGAGCGTGTACGGACCCGGAGCGTAGGGCGCGAGGTACGCCGGCACAGCGTGCCCGACGTACAGGTGGGTCTTGACTCCCGGGTGCCACGTGGCGCCCTCGACCTGGGTGCCGTAAGGGATGTCGAGCACCCACAGCCGCTCGTCCGGACCGACGGCCGGCAACGGCCGCTTCGGTTGTCGCGTCCCGCTCCGGCGCGGACGCCCGCCGCGGCGACGAGCACTGGATCGGCGAGGACTGGCCACACCCAGACGCTATCCTCCAGGCGAGTCGATCCGCCGCTCATCCTCGGCGGCGGGGATTGTTCGTACGCGTGGTGGCTGGTGCCCTGCGGGGATCCTCCGGCCAGGCGTGCTTGGGATAGCGCCCGCGCAGATCAGAACGTACGCCGGGGTAGCCGTTGTCCCAGAAGGACTCCAGGTCTGCCGTGACGGCTGTTGGGCGTCGCGCGGGGGAGAGCAGATGCAGCAGGAGCGGGACCCGGCCGTCCGCGAGGACCGGTGCTGCGGTCCAGCCGAAGACCTCTTGGATTCGCACAGCGAGCACCGGTTGTTCGGCGGAGTAGTCGATCCGCACGCTCGACCCGCTGGGGACCTGCACCCGCTCGGGAGCCATATCGTCGAGCCTGCCTGCCTGCGGCCACGGCACCATCGCCCGCAGCGCGGCAGCCACGTCGACGCGACGAAGATCCTGGGCCGAGCGAACCCGCGCCAGCTGGGGCCCGAGCCACGACTCGAGGTCCTGCGTCAGTGCCACGTCGCTCACATCGGGCCACGGGTCACCGAGCGCACGGTGCAGGAAGTCGAGGCGGGCTCGCAGCGCCGTGGCCGCCTCCGACCAGGAGAGGAGAGCGATTCCCTCCCTCGCCACCGCCTCTCGGATCGCGTCGGTCACGGCGTGGGCCGGTGGATCGCTGAGCGGGACGGAGCGGAGCTCGATCGCGCCCAGCAGCGTACGTCGGCGAGCCAGCACCCGGCCTCCGGTCCAGGTGACCTCGTCCACCTCGGTCCACAGGGACCCGGCCGCCTCCAGCGCGAGGTCCTCGGTGAGCGGGGCCGCCGCTCGGATCCGGGCTTCACGTTGCCCGGGCCGCCGCTCCGCGTCTCCGACCGCGAGCCACTCCAGTCCGCCCAAGGGCCCCGAAGCACGCGGATCGAGCGCCGCGCCCGTCCCGGACGCCATCAGGTAGCTCGCGGAGCTCGAACGCTTGCGCGCGATCCGGTCCGGATGCGCCAAGGCCACCACCAGCCCCACCGCCACGTCATCGGTGAGTGCTCGGCCGGCGGTGCCCTGCTTCTCGACGACCTTCTCCAACCGGGCGACCTGCCCGCGCCACGAGCCTGCCCCCTGCCCGGCGCGCAGCGACCGGAGCGCGGCGACCAGGTCCCCGCCGGGGGCGCGCACGTCCTCGCTCAACATCGCGACCACCTCTGAGGCGCGCCTGGCCCCGACGAGACCAGCCCCGTCGATGAGGGCACGCGCCAGCCTGGGATCGGCCGGTACGCCGGCGATCACCCGGCCCCGCGGGGTGGCTCTCCCGTCCTCGGTCATCGCCCCCAGATCCACCAGCACCTCCTTGGCTGCCGACATCGCATGCTCCGGTGGCTGGTCGAGCAGCGCCAGGTCGTGCACGTCGTCACTGCCCCAGCACGCCACCTCCAGGGCGAAGGCCGTCAGGTCGGCGGTCGCGATCTCGGGCTCCGGGTGAGCGGCCAGATGCGCGTGCTCCGCCTCGGACCAACAACGCAGTACGGCGCCCGGCCCCAGCCGTCCGGCCCGACCCGCCCGCTGCTCGGCCGCTGCCCGGCTCACCGCGACGGTGACCAGAGAAGCCAGTCCGCGACGGTGGTCGGTGCGCGGTTCGCGCGAGAATCCGGCATCCACCACGACGCGTACCCCAGGTACCGTCAGCGAGGACTCGGCGACCGCGGTCGAGACGATCACTCGTCGGCGCGGGCCTTCGCTGAGCGCACGATCCTGCTCGGCGCCGGACAGACGTCCGTGCAGGGCGTGCACGGCCGCGTCCACGTCGGCAAGGCGGCGTACGGTCGCGTCGACCTCCGCGACACCCGGCACGAAGACCAGGACGTCACCGTCGTGCTCGGCGAGCGCACGACGTACGGTCGCTGCGACGTGGTCGTGGAAGGCCGGGGTGATGCCCCGGTCGTCGGTGCGGCGCACCCCCGCAGACAGCGGGCACCAGACCGCTTGGACCGGGTGCAGAGCACCCGGGACGCGGATCACCGGAGCGGTGTCGATCCCACCGAGCAGGGCGGCGGTCCGTTCGGCCTCGATGGTGGCCGACATCGCCACCAGGGACAGGTCCTCACGCAGGTGGGCCCGGATGTCGACGAGCAGCGCCAAGGTCAGGTCGGCGTCGAGGTGGCGCTCGTGCACTTCGTCGAGCACGACAGCCCCGACGCCGACCAGCTCGGGATCGTGCTGGATCCGCCGGAGCAGCAGGCCGGTCGTGACGATCTCGACACGGGTACGCCGACTGGTGCGCCGGTCTCCGCGCACGGAGTATCCGACCGTCTCCCCAACCGGTTCGCCCAGCAGGTGCGCCAGCCGACGGGCAGCAGCACGGGCTGCGATGCGGCTGGGCTGCGTGACGACGACCCGGCCGGCGACAACCTCGGCGACCGCGGGCGGGACCAAGGTCGTCTTGCCGGTGCCCGGTGGTGCATGGACCACCGCGGCTCCGTGGGCACGAAGCGCCTGGTCGAGAGCGGCCAAGCCGGCGGTGACCGGGAGATCGGGCGGCGCGGCGAGCAGATTGCGCAGAGCGTCGGACACACCTGCAGTGTGCCTGACGTGCCTCGGCCACTCGCGCTTCCGTCCACCACCGCCTCAAGCCTCGACACAGTTGGTGCGCCCCACTGGCGGCGGTACGACGCGGCCTCCGCTACGCGTCTTTTTCGATTGTCTCGAAGATGTCCGCGTCAGTCTCTTGTTGCCAGCCGGGCATGTCGTCCCAGTCGGCGACGTAGGAAGGCTTCGGGTCAGGGAAGTGCTTGAAGATCTGCGCGATCCAGCAGAGGGCTACAAACCGGCCCTTCTGCTCGCGGGTGAGCTTGCTCGTCGCACCGCCCGATGTCTCGACGAAGGCACGGACTTGGTCGTAGACCGCCGCCGCGCTCGCGCGCTCCCAGTCCGGGGTTTCATCCCACGGGGCGACATAGCCCGCCTTTGGCTCTCCCGGGTAGTGCTTCCGGACTCCGGCGATCCACGCCTCACGAAAGACCCGTCCCTGGTCGACCGACAAAGTGTTCTCCTTCGTTGATGTCATGACGGCGTCGTGAACGACGCCAACTTGTGGCTCAGCTGATTCACCCTCGGCTCACCCATCAGCGGCGTGAGCTGATTGTTCAGGCCGGTGAGCTTACGTTCCACCCATCCCGAGCCCGTGTTTCTGGCGATCTCGACCGCCGCGTCGGCATGAGCGACAAGCTGGTCGATATCCCGTTGTTGAAGCCCCAGAGACGCAAGGTCGGTCAGAACGCCGCCACGGCGGCGTTCTGAGATGTCAATCCGCAGGGCGGTGTCGAGTGCCTGTTCGGCGAGGTCGGTACGTTGCAGTGCGACGTAGCATGCGCCCCGTTCTTCGGGGAGCCGTGAGCCGTCGAATCGGAGCCAACCGTCGGTATGAATCCGGCCGGTCAGGTGGTGGACCTGGTCAGCATGGTCGAGTGCTCGTTGGCATGCGGCGAGATCACCGAGTCCGGCATGCACCTGTGCCTGGACGGTGCTCACCCAGAAGCGCGTTGACAGCCCCGGGTTGCCCTTGCCAGCAATACCGGCGGCCAGGTCCAGCATCGGCCGGGCATCAGCGTGCTGATGTTCATAGACCCCGATGAACGCGTGGCGGGTCAGTGCGCTGGCCCATAGGTCGTACGCTCGGGCTTCTCTTCCTGCCGACGCGGCCAAGGTGTAGCAGTGCGCGGCGTCGGTGTAGCGGTTGCTGTCGAAGAAGATCTCACCGGCGAGCTGGAAGAGGTCAGCGATCAGGGAACAGAGCACTCGATGAACCTCATCGCTGTGCGTACGTTGCAGAGCAGATACCAGGACGCCGAGGTGTTCTCGCACGATCGGATAGGTGTGGCGCTTCGTCTTGGCCAAGGCGAAGACTCGCCAGAGGTGGCCGTTGAGAGCGGCGTACTCATCGACAGTCTCGCGATCAATCCGACCGGTGCTGTCAGCGAGATGCCCGATGCGCTCCCAGTCGATCTCGTCTTCGATCCCAGCAATGGCGATCAGGGTTCCGGCCATCGTCATCAGCCGCAGCAGCTCGCGGCGACTCAAGTCGTCGAACTCTGGTCCCGACGCCTGGCCCGAACCGAGATCACCAAGGATCGTCGCAGAGGGCACGAGCTCGACCTGCCGCTCGGAAAGTGCCGCTTCGAACCGGGCACGAGCCTCCGGATCAGCGCGCTCGAGAACCGTGTCAAGCATGGCTTGCATGTGTGGTCTCGGCACGCGGGCTGCACCAGCCTGCTCCCACTTGCTGATGGTGCGGGAAGGAATGCCCAGACGGTCGGCGAAGTCACGCAGGCTCAGGCGCAGCGCCACCGTACGCAGCAACCGCGCTTCTGCCCCCGTCCACGTCTCCACCTCCGGCATTGAATCAGGTTTGAGCACCGAAGGGCAGGGGAAGGGCAGCGGAAGGGCAGCACCCGAACGTTCCGAGAGTCCCGAACGCTGAGCAGGCTTGAGCACGACGCCCGGCACTGGCAGAACGAGGATCCTTTTGGGGCTGACGAGTCTCCGGTGCCGGGGGTCAGCAAATCAGAAGCCGTCCCCACCTGAAAGCACGGAGCATCGTGAGTCCAGCATCAGCTAGTGGTAGACGACGTGGAGGGCCAGGACGGCCTCGCCTCGTGCCCGAACGCCTAGCAGGCACACCGCGCGAGCAGATCCTCGATGCGGCGGCTCGGCTGTTCAGCAGCAAGGGCTACGCCGCGACCTCGACGCGAGAGATCGCCGAGGCAGTCGGGATCCGTCAGGCGTCGCTCTACTATCACTTCGCAGGCAAGGGCGAGATCCTCTCCGAGCTCCTGTGCCAGACCGTCCGGCCCACCGTGGACAGCGTGGCCCAGATCGAGTCACTCACCGATGATCCCGGCGTTGCCCTGTATCTGGTGGCGTCGACCGACGTCCGTACATTGGCGACGGCTCCGTACAACATCGGCCTGCTTCACCTTGCTCCCGACGTTGCCCAGGTCGAAGGATGCGACGGCTTCACCGCAGCCCGCGACGAGCTCGCGGTCACCTACGCACGCTTGGCCGAGCCGATCACGTCACCAGACGTACTGGGTTCCGTCGGACCGGCTCGGCTCGGAGAGAAGCTGGTCCACACTGTCGAGGAAGTCATCGGGTGTCGAAACGCGGGCCGCCGGATAGGCGTGGATGAGGCCGTATGGATCGCGTCATCGTGCCTACGGCTATGCGGCGTGGACAGCGCTCGTGTCGAGTTGGTCGTGAAGACCGCGGCGACACTTCTGGACCGGGCGGACGCCGGCGCAGGTCCGGCCGGCAGACAATGAAGGTCGTCGCAGACGGCAGTCCGCGGCCGGCGGTTGTGATGAGTCACTCGCGGCGAGGTGACGCACTTCGTCGAGATGCAGGAAAGATTGATGAGCCTCCCGCTGCGGCCTTGACGAACCGCCCTGACTGCGCCGCGTGGTCGATCTTCGCAGCGCTTGGGCGCTCAGGGACGAGTCGTTGGCTCGAGTCTCGCGACGACGCCGTCCGGTCGGCTCTGGCCCGAGCTAGGCTGCGCCACTTGGCAACCGATTTTGTCGGTGGGTCGCACTAGCCTCAGACACACTGAGTTGCCCCAAACGTGACAGGACTTCCCGTGACCGACTGTTCCCCTTTGCAGCGGCTGATCGGCGACATTGACCTAGCCTCGATCGGCGACCCGCTCGATGACCTCTCAACCTTCTATGGCTGCAAATCGGTCGCAGAACTTCGGCGCGCGTTCCGGGAGCAAGTCGAGGTCGAGGTCTCAGCGATGCTGCGGCTCATCGGCGATGCCGACGCCTTCGACGTGATCGAGCTGATGCGAATGCGCCAGTTCTCGCCAGTACCGGATCCGCGTATCTTCATGCCAGGCGGATCCGGCATCGCCGTCGAGATCGTCGCCTGCCTCCTGCTCGCTCGCGGTCAGCGAAAGACCGGTGACGTTCCGCGCGAGGAAACCCGTCCGCACGAAGCCATCTCCGAGCTCCACGACCGAGCGCAACGGCTTGCGCGACTCGCGCTGTACCTCCGTATGTCAGAGTCGCACCTCAACCCCGATCCGATGGCTCAGATCGCCGCCGAATACCAAGCATCCGTCCTCCTCATCAGGAATCTTCAGTACGACACGATCCGCGATCGTCATGAGGCGGAGCTGTTCAACCATCCTGTGACAGCGAGTCTCATGCAAACGCATCTGGGCTACAGCTATGCCGACGTGCTGCAAATCCGGCACGCAATCACCGAGATCGGCGCGACAAGAATGACCAAGCACCGCGACGACTCGGCAGAAATCCTCATGCGGCACCACGGGACACCGCCGGCGGATGTACCCAAGGCTGACCTGCAAGCCTTCATGGACATCATGATCCCGATGATGTTCCTGCCTGCCGATCGAGCCTCGATCGCGGCAGGCGATGTATCCGACGAATCCGGGATCGCGGTCGACCAGGTAAGGCGGGTCCTGGACTCCTACTCGCAGTTCTTCGACCCGAGCGAGGCTCCTTCAGCCCGCGTGTACGCCATGCTGACAGGGGCCAACCCGTTCTTGACGACACCTCTGATGTCGGACGGCGCAGGCACCTACGCTGCAACCACGAATGATGTCGGCCTCGACTCGCTCCGCCGGATATTCGAAGCCGCGCTGCCGACGAACTCGGCCGATGTCCGACGATATGACCAGAAAGCCCGCCAGGTCGTCAGCGAGCGACTGGCACTCCAGCACCTTGAGACGATCTTGGGCACCGCCCCTTCGTACGCGGGTCTCAAGTACTTCGCCCCGGCGAACGATTCTCCGGCCACATCACTTGACGCAAACTGCACCAATCTCAACGCGGTCGCGAAGCAGGTCGAGGGAGACGGACTCTTCGTCATCGACGATGTGGCCATCTGTGTAGAGGTGAAAGCCAAGTCGATCGCTGCCGCGGCACGACGCGGTGATGTTCGTCGGTTCACAGCCGATGTGCGTGCAACGATCGGCGGCGCCTCCGACCAGGCCCTGCGCCTGCAGTCCCTGATCGAGACAAACGGAGGGATCTGGCTGGGAGATCGGACTTGGCTGTCGTTGGACCACATTCAGGAGGTCCGGTCGGTGGTGGTGCTGCTTGACGATGTCGGCCCCGTGGGCACGGCGCTTGGCGACCTTCAGCGCGTGGGCGTGATTCCGGAGGTGCGCCCGCCGTGGATCACCTCGCTTCACGACCTTGCCACCATCGCAGAGGTCAGCGACAGCGCCTCGGAATTCCTGCTCTACTTGCGGCGGCGAACGGATTCAGACGTCACCAAGCACTACCGAGCGGAAGATGAGCTCGACCTCTACATGCTGTTCCTGGATGGTGAGCTGTACATCGATCCAGATCCAGATGAGATCCGGACTCTGCATCCAACCGTGCCGCCGGTGAAGCCTCATGAGCGCCGCCGACACGAGGCGGGTGCGGTCGGCACCCTGGTCGGTGACCAGTGCGGCGACCTGAACGCGTGGATGGGTCGACACCTGATCGAGGCACACAACAACCCACCCGGGAAACCGCACTTCAACGCTCCCGACGGCATCCACGATCTGATCACTCATCTCGTCTCGTCTGGCGCAAGGGGAGCACTTCGGACCGGTGCGGATCTGCTCGGACTGTCCGGGGACACTCAGCTGAAGCTCCTGAGACTGATGAGAGATCGAGCCAAGGTTGCGGGGCAATCTAGGCAGTACCGAGACGCGATGCTGTCCTTCGCGGGACTCTGGGGCCACCCGACGCTCTTCATCGCTGCCGCGCCAGCCGCTGTGCGGGAGGCCGCCCAGAAACGGCTCGAGACCTATATGCGTGCCAAGAAGCACCAACTGAAGTCCGACCGTGCCGTTGGACTCCTCCTAGACGAACTCGCGAACATCCAAGCGACGATCTACATGAACGACCCGCCCGGCGACGATCCGGCCGTCGACGCGCTAGCGGCCGAGATGGGATTGCAGCCGGTTGGTGACGCCACCCGACCATCACCGCCCCCGTCAGCACGTCGAACCACCAAGCGGCTGCGCGGCAAGAAGGCGAAGAAAAGGCGCTGATCCCCGCAGCCGCCGCCGACCGAGTCTCCGACTCAATCGGGATTGCTGCACTAGTTAGCTGGTGTCCCCGATCAATGCGCCGACCCGGCTCGTTCTGCTAGCGCGCCTCAGGCGGTTGCCGTTGCCTGAAGCTGGTTTCAGGCTTCCTCGGTGAGGTCGAGCTCGCCAAGGCTGTGCAGTGATCCGCTGGCGTACTTCGCCCTGGTCAGTGCAACGTAGAGGACGCAATGCTCAGGCTCGAGCTCTCGAAGACCGACATGGAGCTCTCGTTCCTGTGCCCGTGTCAGCACGACGCCGACCCTGTCCCACTCACGACCCTTAGCTTGGTGAACGGTGAGGCCGGCAATGAGGTCGCCGCGCTGTAGTCGAGTCCGAAGAAGGTCAAGTTCCTCCTCGCGAAGGCCGTCGGCTTGGCCCCTCCGTGGCCGGCGCCGACCGAAGGTCCCGACGCGGGCACGGAGATTCTCCAGTACGTCTGCGGCAGGGAGGTTGGCGACCAGCTCCTCAAGAGCGGGCCGAAGGACGGCATCCCGGAAGTTCTCGAGGTCGTCTTCGGAGATCCCGAGTCGGATCAGCGCGTTCTGACGGCTGAACGCCTGCAAGCCGAGACTCGCGCTCGTCACGACATCGAGCAACAGGCACAGCAGCGCGTCGGTGTCGCTGCTGGCCCCGGATCGAAACGCCAGGGGCAAGATATTCTCGCCGGCCGGCCACAGGTGCTTCCATTGGCGGGCCAAGGCGACATCGACTTCGTCGCTGGCGATCGACGGCACGTTGACGCTCTCGCCTCCGCGTAATTGGCCAGCAAGCTCCCTCGTCTGGTCGGTCTTGAACCGAAACGACTCGGGCTGGTCGAAGTTGCGGAAGTCGTGCTGGTCGAGCAGGTTGCTCTGCACCTTCTCTGGGGTGGAGCCGCGCCAGCCGTAAAGGGCCTGCCATGGGTCGCCCACGACGGTCACCGCAAGGCCGAGCGACGCTGCCTGCGAGACGACGTGCAGGTCCAGCTCGTCTGCATCGTAGATCTCGTCGACGACGACGCTGCGGAAGTTCTCCGCCATCCATGCATCGACCGCGACCTGAAACTCCGGGCGTTGCAAAGCGACGCGCAGGATAACGCGCACGTCGTCGTGGCTGACCTTGCCAGCGGCGAGGACCGCACGGTGGGGCTCGGCCTGCGTCAACCCAAAGGTCGCCTTCGGCGACCGGATGCAATCGCTGAACACGGTGCCGTCCGGCTTGGAACTGGCGACGCGCAGCCAGCCGCCAGCGCTGATCGACCGGTAGCCGCTCAGGCTGGAGTAGTCATCGATCACGTCGAGGTGGAGATGACCCTCCGGCCACTTGATGAGCCCTAGGCGGAGGAGGTGCTTCAGCATTCGTTCGTGGAAGTCGTCGAAGGTGGTGACGAGGTTCGGGAAGGCGAGTGCCTGGCGTCCCCAGCGGGCAGCGATCCGGCTGCGGAGCTCGCCGACAGCGGCGCGGTTGAAGCTCAATGCGAGGACGCCGCGCCGCCCGTCCGGGGCGCCGTGATGCAGGTAACCGAATCGTGCTGTAGCGACTGTTGTCTTGCCAGAGCCGGGGGCGGACACGATGTTGACCAGACGGTCATCGGTTGCGGCCGCGATGACCTGCCGGTCGGTGAGCCGGACACCCATCAGAGCAGGTCGATAAGGTCGTCGGCGACGTGGTTGACGTCGATGGGCGCGTCCTCCATTGCCACTTCTTGGCCTTCCGCTGTGCCGTCGGGTGCGGGTGCATGATCGTGCCAAAGCCAGTCGAACAACTCCACGAGTTGCGGAGGACCCGTTGCTGTGGCCAGGTTGTCCTCGACTTGAGCAGCGAGCTCGAAGGCGAACTCGCCCTTAAACGGCTTGTTCTTCTCCTTCCGGAAGAAGTCATCCACGTTCGTCGCCGTCGGTGTCGACCCGAGGTCCTTACCGCAGGCCTCGAGTGCCTTCTTGACGAGCTCCTCGTTGCTTGGCACCAGGGTCGGCTCGAGCGTCGGTGCAGACCAGAAGAACTGAACATGATCCGACGAGGCGAACGCGTCGTGCCATGGCGGTGGCTGCGGCGCGGGGAGCGGGTCGCCGGGATTTTCCGGCCGCTTGTCGGTGTCGCACAACACGGCCACCTGTCGCGTCAGTTCGTGACCCGGCTCGGCGAGCAGGCGCACCGGCCACTCACCGATCCGGTTCCCGATCGGCACGACGGCGAGAGCGTCGATGAACGCCCGCTTGGCCCTGTCCTCGCATGCCCAGGCTCGCCCGTAGGCCCGTAGGAGTGCAACTTCGGTGATGCCCTCGACCAGCACTACCCGGTCGGCGAAAAGGGCGCCTGACCGGCTGGCGTCCAGGTGCAGCTGTGCCATCCGGCGCACCTTACGGCCGGTGGCCGCTTCCCATGGGATGTTTGCGATGACCCGTGAGACAACCTGTCCGGAGGTGTCGCGCCGCACGATGACCAGATCGTTCGGCTTACACGCTGAGATCATCTCGCCAGCGTGCGTCGACACGATGACCTGAAGATCGGGGCGTTCGTCGGCGCTCGCGCGCAGGTAGCGAATCAGGCCGTGCTGGAGCTGTGGGTGCAGGTGCGCTTCGGGCTCCTCTATAAGGACGGTGGCATGGAAGAGGTCCGGCCAGAACGAGTCCTGCTGTTCGTCCGCGCGTTCGTCCGCCTCGGCGAGGCGGGCTCGGCGAACTGCCGCGGTCTCCTCGTCGCCCAGCTCCGCGGCGTGGGCCGCCGGCTGCCCAGAGACCGTTTCCGCGGCCGCTGCGCCGGCCTGGTCGGCGGTGGGAACGCCTGGGGCGGGCGGGGGCGGGCCGGCGGGCGGCTTCGCCGGGTCAGGGATGCCAGCAAGGGTGACCGCTATGTGGAGCAGGTTGACGTACCCGAGGCTCGCGCCCTCAAGCCGACGCGCATCATCCGTTGTGGCTGTCGTCGCGAGCAGCAGCTCGAGTACGCGAGCCAGGTAGGCGTCATCGACGCGTTGGGTGCCAAGGAACGCGAAGTGCTCCTGGACGCCACTGGTCAGGTCCTTCAGGTTTTCGGCGATGCGCCCTTGCACGTCAACGAGGAGCTGCTGGGTCGTCAGGCTCTTCAGCATCCGCTCGGCCTGGGCCTTCACCTGGGCCAGCGAGCCACCGGACGGGTTACGGCGCTGCTCGGCGCGCATGAGCTCGAGCAGCACCCGGGTCTCGCGCCGGGAGAGCTGGTCAACCGGATTCCTCGCGGCGGGCAGGTACACCAGTCGGAGCTGATCGTGGCCGTCAACGGTGGAGTCGATGCCGGCGGCCCGTACTTGACCGAGCGACCGCTCGATATTGCGCCGCCAGGAGGGGGCGCCGAGTCCCATCGACTGCCGAGCGGTCCCAAGCGCGCCTTCATCGACGGGATCGACCTCCATGGCGTACTCGACGTCGATAGTCCGAGGCGCCGGACCGAGGAGGGAGGCATCTGGTGGCTGCAATCGCGGGAACCGTTCGAGGTGCGCCCAGTAGATCGCGTCGTTGATGGTGGTCTTGCCGATCCCGTTCGATCCGGCCAGAACACTGAAGCGTCCCGGGAACTCGACCGAGACTGGCGAGTTCGCAGACGCTCGGAAGCCCTCGACTGTGACCTTCCGCAGATGCACGACCAACCCCTTGCCTGTTCACATGGCGGCGGCCTGAACGCCGCCTTTACCTGACCCGGAGGAGGCTCCCACAACCGGAGCGTACGGCGCTGACGAATGGGCGATCATGCTCATCGAAAGGCCGGGCCGATCACGTGGGCCGATCAGCTGATGGGGCGCGGTCTCGAAGCTCCGATTTTCGAACTGATGCCCGCTAAGCGCCTGTGTGGAGGTTTAGGTAGCGCCGCCGCCCCTTGATCTCGTCGAAGACTTTGTCCGAGGGGCGGCCACGGAGCGTCGCGAATGTCCTTCCGCGTCGTCGATCCTCGTGCCGACTGGTGCCAGCGTTTTCGCCAGCGTCATTGTGGGCGAAGTGACGCACGCGGAGGTCGCCCACGCGTTGACCGTGACACCTAGCCTGACTGTGTGAGGAGAACAGGCGACCGGCCGGCCCGGGTCGAAGACGTGCACGAACTTGCCCTTGGCATGCCCCACGTCCGCGTCTACGCGGGGACCCAGAACAGGCCCATCTATCAGGTGGGTGGAAAGTCGTTCGTCTTCTTCCGGAACCCGCGTCCTGACGCGTTCGACCCGGACACAGGCCAGCGTTACGACGACGTCGTCGTCTTCTGGGTGCCAAGTGAGGGTGACAAGCTGGCGATGGTGCAGGACGAGTCCTCGCCGTTCTTCACCACTCCGCATTTCGACGGCCACCTGTCGGTTCTGGTCCGAGCCAGCCGGCTCGGGGAGATCAGCTATGACGAACTCGCCGAGGTCGTGCAGGAGGCTTGGCTTTCGCGCGCGTCAGCTCGCCGAAGAGTGACCTGGCTCGGGGAGCACCACCGGACTAGCGAGGACCCGTAGGCGCGCGATGACGCGGGCGTCGGGTGGCCCCGTCCGCAGTGATCGGCGACAACTAGGCTCTGATGCCGAGAACCGCTGGGTCGGCAAACAGAGACTTGAGTACAGTCGATCGTCGTTCGGCTCGGTGCTTCAGCCGTCGTACGCCTCGACCAGCTCAGCTGGGGCGGCGGCGAGCCAGGCGTCGACCAGCAGGTCGCGGAGATCTCCTGGGGCGATGACGCTGAGCTCGATGAGCACGGCGGGGTAGTTGTTGAAGTGCTCGATGGTGAAGACACCGTCGATGCCGGCGGCGAGGACGCCTTCCTTTTCATGCAAGCCGGCGGTGTTGACCGCGAGGATCAGCGGGTCCGGCGGGGTCTGGTCGCCGAAGCGTTTGAGGTCGGCCTTGCTGAACGGACGGAGCCAGGCGAAGCCCTTGCCGCGTACGGACCAGGTCGGTTGTCCGTAACGCTCGCCCTCGGCGACCTCGGGCAGCTCACCGATGATCCGAGCCACGTCTTGGAGCGTTGCCATGTTTGGAGCGTAGTTCGTGGCGTTGCTCGACCGGGCTGGATCGACCAAGTCCGTGGGTAAGGTCGGTTCGGTGACGTCCATGATCGACTCGGTCGTGTCCCGGTTGTTGCAGACCCGCGCGGTCGTACGCGCGCCGATCTGGCTCTATCGCCACCGGGCCGGGTGGCTCCTCGGATCCCGGATGTTGATGCTCGAGCACATCGGACGCCGATCAGGGGTCCCGCGATATGTCTGCCTCGAGGTCGTCGAGCGGCCGAGCGAGCACGAGATCGTGGTGGTGAGCGGCTTCGGCACCGAGGCGCAGTGGTATCGGAACCTCCAGGCCGAGCCTGCATGTCGGGTCAGCATCGGGAAGCGTAC
>NZ_JACIXG010000070.1 GCF_014360585.1 Nocardioides sp. | reverse complement strand
GCGGACAGCGGAGCGGCGATGTCGTTGATGTCCTGGACCAGGCGCTTGTGTCGATCCCGGGCCGCCTGGGCACTGTCGCTCTGCCAGGTGCCCGGAGGCTTGCCCGCATCCATCTCGTCCTGCTGGTCGACCAGCTTCTTGCGAAGGGTGTTCAGCTTGTCAGCGGCGTCGCCCAAGCCGTCAGGCTTCCAGCTCTGCAACTTCTCGTAGGTGACGGTCATCACTCCACCTGCTGGGTGATCTTCTGGCCAGTCTGCTGGCTGGTCACGTCGGCGGCGACGATGTGGTCGGCTGCGTTGTTGGTGAGCTCGTGGTGGTTGTTCGCCGCCTTCACCCATCCGTCGAGATCGTTCTTCAGCTCAGTCTTCAGCTTGTTGGCAGCCCCACCGCAGGTACTGCCCGGCAGCGCCGAGGTGATCGCGCTGATCGACTCGCTGAAGTCGATCCCCTTCACGTTGTTGGCTGCTGCCTGGATCTTCTGCGCAGAGGTCCTGACGTCTGCCTCGACCATCTCTACGTTCATGCGTGACCCCCAAAGCGTCGACGGTGGATACAACCACCTCATACCCCGATCCCGGAGTTCTAAACAGAAAAGTTTCAGATCCTTCGGTGCGGGTCAACGACTGCCGCCACTCGGAGAACGGTGTCGGCGATTCGCATTCGACGCCAGGACGCCCCCACCTCCCAGGACGGATGCGGGGTATGAACCAGCCGGGTCGCAGCGCCGCTGGCATTTCTGCCGGCGATAAGAACTTGCGCCGGAGCCACTACTCAGCGCTACTATGTACTGGTAGTCAGCAACACTGAGTAGTGGAGGAGGTGCCCGATGGGCAAACAGATGACCGAGATGCTCAAGGGGACGCTCGAGGGGATCGTGCTGGCGTTCCTGACCGGCAACCCGGCGTACGGGTATGAGATCACCGCCTGGCTGCGGAGCCAGGGATTCACCGAGATCGCCGAGGGCACGGTCTACGCGCTGCTGGTCCGGATCGAGAAGAACGGGCTGGTGGACGTGGAGAAGCGGCCGAGCGAGAAGGGGCCGCCGCGGAAGGTGTACTCGCTCAACGCAGATGGCGAGAAGCACCTCGAAGAGTTCTGGACCACCTGGGGGTTCCTGGCCGAACGGCTCGAGAACCTCCGCACCGAAGGGAAGTAAGGCATGTCCATCCGATCAATGCTCGAGACCGTCGTAGGCGAGCTCGGACTGAAGAAGCGCTGGCGGCAGCTCAAGGCCCGCAAGCAGCAGCTTCCCGAGAGCCACCGCAAGGCGCACGATGCGGTCGAGCGCTACCTGATGTACGCCGCTGGCATCGCCGACGGCGCGATCCTGACCGCGATGGCCGAGGACCTCCTCGAGCTCTTCGAGCAGGGCGCCGCCGACGGCACACCGGTGAGCGCGATCGTCGGCGACGACCCCGTCGAGTTCGCCGAGGAGTTCGCCAGGAACTACTCCGAGGGCGCCTGGATCAAGAAGGAGCGCGCCCGGCTCAACGAGGCCATCGAAAACATCACGCACGGTGATCTCGACAAGCTCGATCACCGGAAGGAGGAGTCATGAGCGCGACAGCTGCCATCTCCGTACGGGGATTGGAGAAGTCCTACAAAGGTGGATCTCGACAGGCTCGATCACCGGTTTTGAAGGGAGTCGACTTCGAGGTGGCGAGGGGCAGCATCTTCGCGCTGCTCGGGTCGAACGGAGCCGGAAAGACCACGGCCGTACGCATCCTCTCGACGCTCCTGAAATCTGATGCCGGCACGGCGCTGGTCGAGGGTGCCTCGGTCGTCGACGAGGCGCAGCGGGTGCGGGAGGCGATCTCGCTGACCGGCCAGTTCGCGGCGGTCGACGAGATCCTGACCGGGCGGGAGAACCTGATCCTGGTCGCGAAGCTGCGCCACCTCCCCTCCCCCGGCGACGTGGCCGACGGGCTGCTGAAGCGCTTCGACCTGGTCGAGGCGGGCGCCCGGAAGGTCGCGACCTACTCCGGCGGCATGCGGAGGCGGCTGGACATCGCGATGTCACTGATCGGCTCGCCGTCGGTGATCTTCCTCGACGAGCCGACCACCGGGCTGGACCCGGAGTCGCGCATCGAGGTGTGGAAGGTCGTTCGCGAGCTGACCGCGCAGGGCACGACCGTGCTGCTGACCACGCAGTACCTGGAAGAGGCCGAGCAGCTCGCCGACCGCATCGCCATCCTGCACGGCGGGACGATCATCGCCAACGGCACTCTCGCCGAGCTCAAGGCGATGCTGCCGCCGGCGAAGGTCGAGTACGTCGAGAAGCAGCCGTCCCTGGAAGAAATTTTTCTTTCACTCACCGGCTCCACCACCCGAGGAGAACGAGCATGAACACGTACGCATTCGCCGATGCCGGCGCCCTGCTGGGGCGCTCGCTACGGCACATCACCCGCAGCCCGGACACGATCATCACCACTGCGCTCACCCCGATCGCGATGATGCTGCTCTTCGTCTACGTGCTCGGTGGGGCGATCCGGACCGGCACGGACAACTACGTCAACTACGTGCTCCCGGGGATCATGGTCATGGCGATCGCCTCGGGGATCGCGTACACCGCGCTTCGGCTCTTCACCGACATGAAGAGCGGGATCTTCGAGCGGTTCCAGTCGATGCCGATCGCCCGCTCGGCGGTGCTGTGGGCACACGTCGGGACCTCGATGGTGGCCAACATGCTGACCATGGTGATCATCCTGGGCGTCGCGTTCGTGATGGGCTTCCGCACCTCGGCGGACCTGGGCGCCTGGCTCGCGGTCGCCGGGATCCTGGCCCTGCTCACCCTGGCCCTGACCTGGCTCGCGGTCATCCCCGGGCTGGCGGCGCAGACGATGGAGGGAGCCACCGGGTTCTCCTACCCGCTGATCTTCCTGCCGTTCATCAGCTCGGCGTTCGCGCCGACGGAGACGATGCCCGGCCCGGTTCGCGCCTTCGCCGAGAACCAGCCGGTCACCTCGATCGTCAACACCATCCAGGCATTCTTCGCCGAGCAACCGGTCGGTGACGACATCTGGGTCGCGCTGGCCTGGTGCGTGGGCATCCTGGTCGTCTCGTACGTCGCCGCGATGGCCGTCTACCGACGCAAGATCAGCTGACCGCTCCACGGTGACACTTCCGATGGCGACGCTGTTTCGATAGCGACGAAGAGCCGATCTACCCCTTCCGGTGGTAGGTCGGCTGCTCGCCGTTCTCGACACCGCTCCTGAGGTTGCCCCGGTAGAAGCCCGTCCGCAGCTCGTAGGTGTACTCGGTGAGCTCGGGCATGCCGACGCCGGCGGCGTACTCGATCTCGGCGTCCACGTCGTAGGGAACCCGGACCCACTGGATGCCGAACGGGGCCTCCTCGTCGCTGTCCATCACACCCTCGAGGATCACGTAGACCGGGGTCGGGTCGCTCATGCAGTTGCCGACGCTGCCGGTGTTGAAGACGGTGCGCCGGTCCCGGTCGGTCTCGTAGTAGGGATCGTGGGTGTCGGCGTAGCCGACGACGTCGGGCTCGGGCACGTCGAGACCGGTCGCCTCGGTGTTCCGGAACAGCCCCAGGAACTCCTGCTCGTCGTGGTCGAACCTGACCCGTCGGTGGACGGTCTCCTCCGAGGCGTGGAAGAGCCTGATCCGACGGCCGCTGAGGGTGAAGTCGTGGGAGAACGGGAGGGTACGCAGCCACTCGGCCTGCTCCCACGCCTGCAACCGCCACCACATCAGCCCGACCGACTCGCGCCCGAAGTCGGGCTGCGGGGTCAGCAGGAAGTCCTCCCAGTTGCCGAGGAGGTTGACCTCGCATCTCTCCCGGCAGAGCTCGGCGACCTCGCGTCCTCTCGGTCCCTTGCCGACGTAGTCGCCGAGGTTGAAGATCCTGGTGATCCCGCGTGCCTCGATGTCGGCGAGGACTGCTTCGAGGGCGGTGAGATTGCCGTGCACGTCCGAGATCAACGCGATCCGCTCTGGGGTCATGGGCCGCAGGCTATGCGATGGCTGGGAGACTGGCCCGATGAGGATTCTGGTGACCGGTGGGGTGCGGTCGGGGAAGTCGCGGCATGCCGAGATGTTGCTGTCGGCAGCCGAGTCGGTGACGTACGTTGCCCCCGGTCCGACGGTGGAGGACGACCCGGATCCTGACTGGGCCGCCCGACTGGCTGCGCACCGGCTCCGCCGACCGGCGTCATGGACAACCATCGAATCGCACGACCTCGCGACCGTTCTAGCTGGCCAGGAGGCCGTTATGGTCGACTGTTTGGGGACCTGGCTGACGGCGGTGATAGATGCTGAGGCCCTCTGGGACGCGTCCACCGACGACGCCGCCGAGGTGATCACCGGCCGCCTCGGCGAGATCACGCGCACACTCCACGGACGTACGGCTGACACCGTGCTCGTCACCAACGAGGTCGGCCTCGGTGTCGTGCCCGCACACCGCTCCGGCCGCCTCTTCCGTGACCTGCTCGGGCTAGCCAATCAACGCATCGCCGAGTTCTGCGACGAGGTGCACCTGGTCATCGCCGGGCGAGTCCTGAAGCTCTGACCCGCGCTGGTCGAGCCGCCGGAGCCGCTAGGCGGAGGCGTGTCGAGACCAACACAGTCCCATCGAGCGCGGAGGTCACCGTGTTGGTCTCGACACGGATTCGCTCGTTCCTCACGAATCCGGCTCGACCAGCGGAGTAGGGCTCGACCAGCGGGACGCGTCACGGCATGTCAGGCCAGGGTGACGAGCACTGCTGCCAACGCGGCTTCGGCGGCTGCGCCGAGGACGTCGCCGGTCACTCCCCCGAACCGCCGGATCGCCCGCAGGATGATCGCGCCGGCGACGGCTGCGGCAACGGCGACCGCGAGGGCTCCTCGCCACCACGGCAGACCCGCCCAGGCACCGGCGCCGGCGAGCGCGGCGGCGACGACAGTCCAGACGAGGACCGTGACGAGGGGCGGCACGGTCTGGGTGAACGTCCGCCCCAGCCCGTCCTCGCGCGCCGGCCTGATGCCGCGGGCGCAGCACAGGGACAGCGCCGCGCGCGAGGCACAGACGGCGACGAGGACGAGGACGGCCAGGCGTACGCCGCCCTCCCCCGCCAGCACCGAGGCCAGCCCCGCCACCTGGAGACCGAGGACGAGGACGATCGCGGTGACGCCGGCGGGCCCGGAGGTGCCGGTCTTCATCACCTGGAGCGAACGCTCGCGGTCGTAGGAGGCGGCCATCCCGTCGACCGTGTCGGCCAGACCGTCGAGGTGGAGCGCTCGGTTGCCGACGACCACGACGCCGATCGCGAGCAGAGCGGTGACCAGGTGCGACAGTCCGGCGAGCTGCCCCAGGAGTGCGATAGCGGCTGCGCCTAGTGCGAGGGGCAGTGCGGCCAGCGGCGCCAGCACCATCGCCACCCCGGCGCGGCGACGGTCGACGTGCTCAGGAGGCGGCACGGGCATCGCGGTCAGCGTGCCGACCGCGAGACGCCAGGCGTCCCGCACGAGCATCAGGCAGGGTCTCCCGGCGCGAGCTCGGAGAGCAGGGCGACGTCACGCAGCAGGGCGACGGCGCTACGGACGACCGGCAGCGCGGCGACCGCGCCGGAGCCCTCGCCGAGCCGCAGGTCGAGGTCGAGCAGCGGCTCCAGGCCGAGCTTCTCCAGGGCCAGCGACTGGGCCGGCTCGGTGGAGCGGTGACCCGCGGCGTACCACTTCGCGGCGCCGGGCTCGATCCGGTCGGCGGTGAGCGCGCAGGCGACGCTCATCAGACCGTCGAGGAGGACGGGGATGCCGTTGCGGGCGGCCTCGAGGAGGTAGCCGGTCGTCGCGGCGAGGTCGGCGCTGCCGAGCGCGGCGAGGGTCTCGATCGGGTCGTCGGCGCGTTCGCCGGCACGCGCGAGGGCGGTGGTGATGACGTCGGACTTGGTCCGCATCGCGTCGTCGCCGATGCCGGTCCCGCGACCGGTGACCTCGCTCGCGGGCAGTCCGAGCCCGGCGGCCACCATCGCCGCCGCAGGGGTGGTGTTGCCGATGCCCATGTCACCGCTGATCAGCAGCTGCGCACCGGTGGCGATCTCCTCGCGGGCCACTGCGGCGCCGGCCTCCAGCGCGGCCCGGGTCTCCTCGGCGGTCAAGGCGTCCTCGAGGTGGATCGCGCCGCTCGCGCGCCGGATCTTGTGGCGGGTCAACGCCTCCCGGATCGTCGCGTCGAGATCCTCGAACTCCTCGTCGACACCGAGGTCGAGCACCCGGACCTGGACGCCGTGCGCCTTCGCGAGCGCGCTGACCCCGGCACGTCCGCTCAGGAACGTACGCACCATCGCGCCCGTGATCGCCGGCGGGAACGCCGAGACCCCGTGCTGCGCGACTCCGTGGTCACCGGCGAAGATCACCAGCCGGACGTTCTCGACCGGCCGCGGCGGCACCTCGCCCTGGCATGCCGCCGCCCAGACCGCCAGCTCGCCGAGGCGGCCGAGGGCGCCAGGAGGCGTCGCGAGGGCTCCGAGGCGCTCGGCTGCCTGGTTGCGTACGTTGTCGTCTGGAGTCCGGATCGTCACCTCGGCAAGGTACCCCAAGGGGTTGAGGCCGGTCCCCGCTGGTTGAGCCGTGAGCGCCAGCGAGCGTGTCGAAACCAACACAGTCACTGTCGCGCTCGAATCGACTGTGTTGGTCTCGACACGCCTCCGCCTAGCGGCTCCGGCGGCTCGACCAGCGGGGCCGGCGCTCGACCAGCGGGGCCGGCGGCTCGACCGACGGCGGCTACGGGAGGGCGCGGGAGGCGCCCTGGGCGGCGACCTTCAGGGCGGAGACGAGGCGGAGACGGTGGCGCCGCAGGTCGGAGACGACGATGCCGAGGGAGCCGACGACGACGCCGGACGAGTTGGTGATCGGGACGGCGACCGAGCAGGCGCCGAGGGTCATCTCCTCGGCGGTGGTCGCGTACCCCTCGGTGATCACCCGGTCGAGCTGGCGGCGCAGCAGGCCCGGGGTGGTGATGGTGTGGCGGGTGAACGGCTTCAGCGGGCCGGACAGCACTCGGCTGCGTACGTCCTCGGGGGCATGGGCCAGAAGCACCTTGCCGACGCCGGTGGAGTACATCGGCAGGCGGGAGCCGACCGAGGAGACGATGGGTACGTTGCGGGTGCCGCGGAGCGTCTCGAGGTAGAGGACGTGGTCGTCCTCGCGGACGGCGAGGTGGACCGTCTCCAGCGTGGCGCCGTAGAGGTCGTGGATGAACGGGGCCGCGACCGAGCGGAGGTCGGTGGCGACCGGGGCGAGCAGGCCGGCGTCCCACAGCCGGCGGCCGACGGCGTAGGTCCCGTCCTCCTCGCGGACCAGCGCACCCCACTCGACCAGCTCGGCGACCAGACGGTGGGCGGTCGGCAGGGAGACGTCCGCGCGGGACGCCAGCTCACTGAGGGTGAGCCGGCGATGAGCGCCGTCGAAGGCACCGATGAGACCGAGGACGCGCGAGGCGACCGTACGGCCTCCACTGCCACCTGCCATTCGACACTCTCTTTTGCTCAGCGGAAGTCCCCGCTTTCATCGTACGCCTCCCGCACCTAGCGTTCGGAACGTGACAGCGCCCACCAAGAAACCACCCGTCGAGACCCAGGCGGACCTCTCGGCCGAGATCGCCAAGATCGAGGCGGACTCCGAGGGCCGCAACGTACGCCAGCCGCTGCTGGACTACCCGCCCTACCGCTCCAGCATCCTGCGCCACCCCACCAAGGACCCGCGCCATGCGGACCCCGAGACCATCGAGCTGTGGTCGCCGTGCTTCGGGCACTCCGACGTCGACCCGCTCGAGGCCGACCTGACCATCGCCGGCAGCAACGAGCCGATCGGCGAGCGGATCACGGTCAGCGGGCGGGTTCTCGACGGCGAGGGGCGCCCCGTGCGCAACCAGCTCGTCGAGATCTGGCAGTCGAACTCCGCCGGCCGCTACATCCACAAGCACGAGCAGCACCCGGCACCGCTCGACCCCAACTTCACCGGCGTCGGCCGCTGCCTCACCGACGACGAGGGGCGCTACCGCTTCCAGACGATCAAGCCCGGACCGTACCCGTGGGGCAACCACATCAACGCCTGGCGTCCGGCGCACATCCACTTCTCGCTCTTCGGACGGGCGTTCACGCAGCGGCTGATCACGCAGATGTACTTCCCCAGCGACCCGCTCTTCGCGCTCGACCCGATCTACCAGTCGATCACCTCGCAGCAGGCGCGAGACGCGCTGGTGGCGACGTACGACCATGACCTCTCCACCCCGGGATACTCGATGGGCTACAGCTGGGACATCGTCCTGACCGGCCCGAGCCGCACTTGGACCGAGCCCGAGGAGGGCGACCTGTGAGCACCCCTGCCAAGAATTCGCAGAGCCCCACTCCGGGCCAGACGATCGGCCCGTTCTTCGGCTACGCACTCCCCTACGAGGGTGACGCGGATCTGGTCCCGCCCGGCAGCCCCGGCTCGATCCGGCTGCACGGCTGGGTCTATGACGGCGCCGGGAACCCGATCCCCGACGCGCTGATCGAGATCTGGCAGACCGACGCCGAGGGCAACGTCCCGCAGGCCGAGGGCTCGCTGCACCGTGACGGCTGGACCTTCACCGGCTGGGGCCGCGCCGCCACCGACCTGAACGGCCACTACACGTTCTCGACGGTGCTCCCTGGCGCGTCCGAGAAGGGCAAGGCGCCGTCCGCTGCACCCTCTTTTGGGGTGACCGTCTTCGCCCGTGGTCTGCTCGACAAGCTGCACACCCGGATCTACCTGCCCGAGCACGCCGCGAACGCCGGCGACCCCCTGCTGGTATCGCTGTCCGAGGACGAGCGTGCGACGCTGGTGGCCACTGCGGACGCAACCGGGTTGCGATTCGACATCCACCTCCAGGGCGACCGCGAGACCACTTTTCTCACCTACCGTTGAGGAGTCGAATGTCGCTGCTGTGGCCGGGCGAGGAGCGCGCCGGGGGTCTCTTCTCCGAGGCGGCCTACCTCGCCGCGATGGTGCGGGTCGAGGAGGCCTGGCTGGGCGCGATCACCTCTGCGGGGATAGCCCCGGAGGAAGCGCGTACGCCGCTGGCCGGCCTGGTCTCTGAAGTCGACGTCCCGGGGCTGGCCGAGGGTGCCGAGGCCGGGGCCAACCCGGTCATCGGGCTCGTGAAGCTGCTGCGTGGCCGCCTCGAGAGCGAGCCCGCGCGGTGGCTCCACAAGGGGCTGACCAGCCAGGACGTGGTGGACACCGCGATCGTGCTCTGCCTGGCCGATGTGCTCGATCGGATCGAGGACGAGCTCGCGGCGCAGGCCGCCGCCCTGGTCGGTCTCGCCCGGGAGCACCGCGCCACCGTGATGGCCGGCCGCACCCTGACCCAGCACGCGGTGCCGATCACCTTCGGGCTCAAGGCGGCGACCTGGCTCTCCGGGTTGACCGACGCCGCCGAGGCCCTCCGACGCGCGCGGACGTCCCTGCCCGCCCAGATCGGTGGCGCCGCCGGCACCCTGGCGGCGGTCGTCGGGCTGGCCCGGCTCCGTGGCCTCGACGACCCCGTGGCCGCCGCGGAGACCGCTGCCGCGACCACGGCGAACACCCTCGGGCTGCCCCGGCGAGCACCGTGGCACACCAACCGCGCACCGCTGACCGCGGCCGCCGACGCGCTGGTCACCGCCGCCGACGCCTGGGGCCGGATCGCCGGCGACATCACCCTGCTCGCCCGCCCGGAGATCGGCGAGCTCGCCGAACCGGCCGGCGAGGGCCGCGGCGGCTCGTCGACCATGCCGCACAAGTCCAACCCGGTGCTCTCGGTCCTCGTCCGCCGCCACGCGCTCGCCGCTCCCCCGCTGGCCGCGACGCTCCACACCGCCGCGGCGAGCTACGTCGACGAGCGCCCCGACGGCGCCTGGCACGTCGAGTGGGAGACCTTGGCGACCCTCGCGCGCCACAGCGTCGTCGCCGCCTCGCAGGCCACCGAGCTCCTCGGCGGGCTGCGCGTCGACGCCGCCCGGATGCGCGCCACCGCCGAGGCCGCGGGTGCGGACCTGCTGGCCGAGCAGCGGTCGCTGACCGGGTTCGTGGGTGGCGGCGTACTCGCCGGGTCCGAGGCTGCTGCCCGGCTCGAGGACTACCTCGGCGCCACTGACACCCTTATCGACGCCACCGTCGCCCGTGCCTACGAAATCTGGAAGACCGAACTTTCAAAGGAGGGGCCATGACCCCGAGGATCACCGCTGTCGAGCTGGCCGGCGACCCGAGCAAGCCGATCCTGGTCGTCGGCCCGTCCCTGGGCACCTCGGTGACCGCGCTCTGGTCCGCAACCGCCGAGCTGCTGGGAGACAGCTTCCACGTCATCGGCTGGGAGCTCCCGGGCCACGGCCACGGCGCCCCGACCACCGACGCGTTCTCGATGGCTGACCTCGCGGCGGGCGTCCTCGCCAGCGTCGACACGGTTCTCACCAACCGCGGCGAGCGCCACGGCACGTTCGCCTACGCCGGCGACTCGGTCGGCGGGGCCGTCGGTCTGCAGCTGCTGCTCGACGCACCCACCCGGGTGAGTGCCGCGGTGCTCACCAACACCGGCGCCAAGATCGGCGAGCCCGAGGGCTGGAACGACCGCGCCGAGACCGTACGCGCCGCCGGCACCGCATCCCAGATCGCCGGCTCCACCCAGCGCTGGTTCGCCTCCGGCTTCCTCGAGCGAGAGCCCGCCCGCGGCGGCGCCCTGCTCCACTCGCTGCGCGACGCCGACGCGGAGAGCTATGCGCTGGCCTGTGGGGCGCTCGCGGCGTACGACGTCCGCGGGCGGCTCGCCGAGATCGCCGCACCTGTCCTGACGGTCGCGGGAGTCGAGGACGCCCCGACTCCGCCGGCCTCGCTCGAGGAGATCGCGGTCGGGGTGCGGAACGGTCGGCTCGTCTCGCTCGACGGCGTCGGTCACCTCGCTCCCGCGGAGGCACCGAACACCGTCGCCACCCTGATCACCTCTCACGTGACCGCGGCGGACCCGGCCTATGCGGCCGGGATGAACGTACGCCGCCAGGTGCTCGGCGACGCACACGTCGACCGGGCGACCGCTGCGATCACCGACGTCACCCGCGACTACCAGGACCTCATCACGCGCTACGCCTGGGGCACGATCTGGACTCGCCCCGGCCTGGCTCGTCGTGACCGCTCGATCGCCGTGCTCACCGCCCTGGTCGCCGGACGGCACTTCGAGGAGCTCGAGTTCCATCTCCGTGCTGCTCTCACCAACGGGCTGACCCGCGAGGAGATCATCGAGGTGCTCCTGCAGACCTCCGTCTACGTCGGCGTACCCGCCGCCAACAGCGCCTTCGCCGTCGCCAACCGGGTCCTGAACGACTGAGGCTCTCCGCTGGTCGAGCCGTCGTCGTGAGGAACGAACGACGACGTGTCGAGACCAACACGGTCCCATCGGCGCTCGAGTCGACCGTGTTGGTCTCGACACGCTCGCTGGCGCTCGCGGCTCGACCAGCGGTTGGATTAGTCCCATGAACCCGCATTCCGCGACCGTCGTAGGCGCCGGACCCAACGGCCTGGCGGCCGCGATCGTGCTCGCCCAGCGTGGGGTGAAGGTCGTCGTGCTGGAGGCCGCGGAGACGGTCGGCGGCGGCACTCGCACGGCCGAGCTGACCGCACCCGGGCTGCGCCACGACGTCTGCTCGGCGATCCACCCGCTCGGGGTGGCGTCGCCGTTCCTGCGTGAGCTCGACCTGGAGAAGTACGGCCTGACCTGGCGTTACCCCGAGATCGAGCTCGCCCATCCCCTCGACGGGGACCAGGCCGCGCTGCTGCACCGCTCCATCGAGAAGACGGCCGCGGGGCTGGGGGCCGACGGGCGGCGCTGGAAGCAGGTGTTCGGCCCGGTCGTACGCGACTTCGACTCCGTCGCCGACCACGTCCTCGGTCCGATGCTGCGCGTCCCCCGCCACCCGTTCCGGATGGCCGCCTTCGGGCTGCGGGCTGCGCCGCCGGCCACCGTGCTCGCCCGGGTCTTTCGTGAGGAGCTGGCGAAGGCACTCTTCGCCGGCTGTGCCGCGCACGCTTTCCAGCCGCTGGACCGCCCGGGCACAGCCGCCGTGGGCACCATGCTCGCGGTCAGCGGGCATCGCTACGGCTGGCCGGTCGCCGAGGGCGGCTCACATGCGATCACCCTCGCCATGGCACAGCTTCTCGAGGAGCTCGGCGGCACGATCGTCACAGGCACCACGGTCCGCGGCCTCGCCGACCTGCCCGAGTCCGATGTCACCTTGTTCGACACCAGCCCCGAAGCCCTCGCCGACATCGCCGGCGCCGCGCTCCCCCAGCGGTCACGCCGGGCGATGCGGAGATGGAAGTACGGCCCCGCGGCGTACAAGCTCGATCTGGCCGTCCGCGGCCCGATCCCGTGGCGCGACCCGGAGATCGCCCGCGCGGGGACGGTCCATCTCGGTGGGACCATCGCCGAGGTGGCGGACAGCGAGCGGGAGATCGCGGCGGGCCGGATGCCGGAGCGGCCGTTCGTGCTGCTGGGCCAGCAGTACGTCGCCGACCCGACCCGCTCGGCCGGCGACCTGAACCCCGTCTGGGCCTACGCCCAGGTCCCGCACGCCTACGAGGGCGACGCGACCGATGCCGTGCTCGCCCAGATCGAGCGCTTCGCTCCCGGCTTCCGGTCCCAGATCGTCGACACCCACGTCACCACGCCGGCCGACTACGCGGCGTACAACCTCAACTACGTCGGCGGCGACATCGGCACCGGCGCCAACACCCTGCGCCAGCTCATCATCCGTCCCACGCTCGCCGGCTACGAAACCGGCATCCCGGGGATGTTCCTCTGCTCCGCGGCCACCCCGCCGAGTCCCGGCGTCCACGGCATGTGCGGCTACCACGCTGCCCACCGCGCTCTGCGCCACCTAGCGGCCGAGTCGGCGTAACTGTCCCACCCACAGTCCCCGAGAGATCGTGGGACAGAAACCAGGTGCCTGCGGCGTACGTCCTGATTAGTGTCTCGCCCATGCCACAAGCCCATCTGCGCACCGAGCGCCTCGAGCTGGTCCCGCTGAGCGTGGAGCATCTGCAGTTCCTCATCGAGCTCAACTCCGACCCGGTGGTGCTCCGCTATCTGTTCAGCCGCGCGCTCACGCCGGAGGAGACCGAGGAGCGGATGCACCGGTGGATCCGGGTGGCGAAGGAGACCGACGGGCAGGGCAAGTGGATCGCGTACGCCGCCGGGGAGCCGATCGGGCTCTACATGCTCGAGCCGCCCGACGACCCGCCGCGCACCGATGCCGCCGAGCTGGGCTACCGGCTGCCGCAGCGCCACTGGCGCAAGGGCTATGCGAAGGAGGGCTCGCTCGAGCTGCTCCGACACGGGTTCGAGGCCCTCGGGGTCGAGCGGGTGATCGCGCAGACGATGGCCGTCAACGAGGCCTCCCGCGCGACGATGGTCGCGGTCGGGATGAGCTTCACGCGCAGCTTCCACCAGGACTTCGAGGAGCCGCTCGCCGGGCACGCCGAGGGCGAGGTCGAGTACGAGATCACCCGCGCGCAGTGGCTCGCGAGCCGGCCGGGGTAGGCTGCGACCACGCTCGTGGTGCAGGAACCCGGTGAGAGTCCGGGGCGGTTCCGCCACTGTGTTGTCCGCGTTGGAGCGCGGACACAGCCAGACACTGGCCACGGGTGATCCGACCGATCGATGGGGCGAGAACCCCTGAGGAGGAATCTGGCCGTGGCCGATCCTGCACGCGTACGCATCGCTCTTCTCTCCACCTCCGACACGGACCTGCTCTCGGCCCGTGCCAGCGAGGCCGACTACGTCTGGGCGAACCCGTCGCGGACCGCCGACCTCGAGCGCGTCGTCGCCGACGCCGACCTGGTCGTCTTCCGGCTCCTCGGCTCGCCCACCGATCTTTGGGACGGCCTGAGCGCCGTCAAGGAGCGCGGCACGCCGGTGGTCGTCCTCGGCGGCGAGCAGCAGCCGAGCGCCGAGCTGATGGAGCACTCCACGGTCCCGATGGGTGTCGCCGCGGAGGCGCACCGCTATCTCGCCGAGGGCGGTCCGGGCAACCTCGCCCAGCTGCACGCGTTCCTCTCCGACACTGTCCTGCTGACCGGGGTCGGGTTCGAGCCGCCGGCCACGGTGCCGGCGTGGGGTTTCGCTGACCGTGTTGGTCTCGACACGCCTTCGCCGCCCTCGCTTCGCTCGGGTGCTCCCTCGCTCGGCACACCCGGACGAGCAAGCTCGCCGGGCGGCCTCGCTCGGTCGCATAGCGGCTCCGGCGGCTCGACCGACGGGGGCGGCTCGACCAGCGACAAGGCGCGGATCGGGATCCTCTACTACCGCGCCCACGAGACCAGCGGGAACACCGCGTTCGCGCACGCGCTGGCCGATGCCATCGACGCGACCGGAGCGGCCACCGGCGTACCCGTCTTCGCGGGCTCCCTGCGCTCGGCCCCCGATGACCTCTACGAGGCGCTCGGCAGCCTCGACGCGCTCATCGTGACCGTGCTCGCGGCCGGCGGTTCCGTGCCGGCCTCGGCGAGCGCCGGCGGTGAGGACGAGGCCTGGGACGTCGAGCGGATGGCGGCGCTGGACATCCCGGTGCTGCAGGGTCTGTGCCTGACCAGCTCGCGCGCGGAGTGGGAGGCTTCCGACGACGGCGTGACGCCGCTGGACTCGGCGAACCAGATCGCGATCCCGGAGTTCGACGGACGGATCATCACCGCGCCGTTCTCCTTCAAGGAGCTCGACGAGCAGGGGCTGCCCCACTATGTCGCCGACCCCGAGCGCACCGTCCGGGTCGCCAGGATCGCTGTCAACCACGCGCGTCTGCGGCACACGGCCAACCAGGACAAGCGCCTCGCGCTCGTGCTCTCCGCCTACCCGACCAAGCACTCCCGCATCGGCAACGCCGTCGGCCTCGACACCCCGGTCTCCGCGATCCGCATGCTCCGTCGGCTGCGCGAGGAGGGCTACGACCTGGGGCAGGACAACGAGGTCGTACGCATCATCGACTCGGCCGACGACACGGCTGCCGGTGACGCACTGATCCACGCACTGATCGCGGCTGGAGGCCAGGACGAGGAGTGGCTGACCAACGCCCAGCTCACCGACGCCCACGTCCGCATCTCGAAGGCCGACTACGACCAGTGGACCGCCGACCTCCCCGCCGAGCTGCGCGAACAGATGGTCGAGACCTGGGGGCCGACGCCGGGAAGCCTCTTCGTCAACGACAACGAAGAGCTCGTCCTGGCCACGCTCCAGGCCGGCAACATCGTGATCCTGATCCAGCCGCCGCGCGGGTTCGGCGAGAACCCCGTCGCGATCTACCACGACCCGGACCTGCCGCCGAGCCACCACTATCTGGGCGCCTACCGTTGGCTCGAGCACGGCTTCAAGGCCGACGCGGTCGTCCATCTCGGCAAGCACGGCTCGATGGAGTGGCTGCCCGGCAAGAACGCGGCCCTCTCGGCGTCCTGCGGTCCGGACGCGGCCATCGGCAACATGCCGCTGATCTACCCGTTCCTGGTCAACGACCCCGGCGAGGGTGCCCAGGCCAAGCGCCGCGCGCACGCCACGATCGTCGACCACCTGGTGCCGCCGATGGCGCGCGCGGAGTCCTACGGCGACATCGCGCGCCTGGAGGGGCTGATGGAGGAGTACGACCGGATCTCCTCCATGGACCCGGCCAAGCTGCCTGCCATCCGTGGCGAGATCTGGCAGCTGATGAAGGCCGCCGAGCTCCACCGCGACCTCGGCCTGGAGGAGCGGCCCGAGGACGACGACTTCGACGACTTCATGCTCCACATCGACGGCTGGCTCTGCGAGATCAAGGACGCCCAGATCCGCGACGGTCTGCACATCCTGGGCGCCGCACCCGAGGGCGAGGCGCGGGTCAACCTGGTGCTCTCGATCCTGCGGGCCGCGCAGGTCTGGGGCGGCGTCGGCGGCGCCGTGCCCGGGCTGCGAGCGGCGCTCGGGCTCAAAGAAGGGGTCTCGACAGGCTCGACCACCGGGAAATCGGCGGTCGACGAGATCGAGGCCAAGGCCCGGGACCTGGTGCAGCGGATGGACGCGGCCGGCTGGGACCCGGCGGTCGCCAAGACGCTGCACGACGACCCAGCCGTCCAGCAGGTGCTCGTCTTCGCCGCCGAGCAGGTGGTGCCGCGGCTGAACGGGACGACCGACGAGCTGTCCGCCGTCCTGCACGCCTTGGACGGTGGCTTCGTCCCCGCGGGGCCGTCGGGCTCGCCGCTGCGCGGGCTGGTCAACGTACTTCCGACCGGGCGCAACTTCTACACCGTCGACCCGCGCGCGGTGCCGTCGCGGCTGGCCTGGCAGACCGGGCAGGCGATGGCCGACTCGCTGCTTCAGCGCTACCTGGACGAGACCGGCGACTACCCCACCTCGGTCGGGCTGTCGGTGTGGGGCACGTCCGCGATGCGTACGGCCGGTGACGACATCGCCGAGGTGCTCGCGCTGCTCGGCGTCCGCCCCGAGTGGGACGAGGCCTCCCGCCGCATCACCCACCTCGACATCATCTCGCTCGAGGAGCTGGGCAGGCCCCGGATCGACGTGACCGTACGCATCTCCGGCTTCTTCCGCGACGCGTTCCCGCACGTCGTCTCGATGCTCGACGACGCGGTCCGGATGGTCGCCGACCTGGACGAGTCGCCCGAGGACAACTACGTCCGCGCCCACACGCTCGCGGACCTCGCCGAGCACGGCGACCAGCGCCGCGCGACCTCGCGGATCTTCGGCTCCAAGCCCGGTTCGTACGGTGCCGGGATCCTGCAGGTGATCGAGGCCGGCAACTGGCGCTCCGACGCCGACCTGGCGGATGTCTACACGGCATGGGGCGGCTTCGCCTACGGCCGCGACCTCGACGGCGCCCCGGCGGCCGACGACATGCGCGCCAACTACCGCCGGATCAAGGTCGCCGCCAAGAACGTCGACTCCGCCGAGCACGACATCGCCGACTCCGACGACTACTTCCAGTACCACGGCGGCATGGTCGCCACCGTCCGCGCGCTGACCGGCTCGGACCCGAAGGCGTACGTCGGCGACTCCACCTCTCCCGACGCCATCAAGACCCGGACGCTGCAGGAGGAGACGAACCGCGTCTTCCGTGCGCGCGTGGTCAACCCGCGCTGGATCTCTGCGATGCAGCGGCACGGCTACAAGGGCGCCTTCGAGCTGGCCGCGACCGTCGACTACCTCTTCGGTTTCGACGCGACCGCCGGCGTGGTGCAGGACTGGATGTACGAGAAGCTCGCCCGCGAGTACGTCCTGGACGAGACCAACCAGGAGTTCATGCGGACCTCGAACCCATGGGCCCTGCGTGGCATCGTGGAGCGACTGCACGAGGCTGCGGAGCGCGGGCTGTGGGAGTCGCCCGACCCCGATGTCGTCGCGGCGATGCAGGAGATCTATCTCGACATCGAAGGTGACCTGGAGGAAGAGTGACGCGCACGATCAAGATCATCGGCGTCGGTCCAGGTGACCCCGACCAGGTCACCCTGGAAGCCGTCGCCGCGATGCGGTCGGTCGACTACTTCCTCGTCACCGACAAGTCCGGCACGGCCAAGGGCGGGATGCCGGATCCGCTCGTTCGGGCGCGCGAGGAGCTGCTCGACCGGCACCTCGACCGGCCGGCGCGGGTGGTCAAGGTCGCAGACGCACCCCGCGAGCGGCGCGAGGAGTTCACCGGGACCGACGCGGAGTATCGGGCCGCGGTCGCCGCCTGGCACCGGGCCCGGGTCGAGAAGTATCTCGCCGTGCTGGCCGAGAACCCCGGCGACGTCGGCTTCCTGGTCTGGGGCGACCCGGCGTTCTACGACTCCACGATCCGGGTCGTCGACCAGATCGCTGATCAGATCGAGATCGAGGTCGACGTCATCCCAGGGATCTCCTCGGTGCAGCTGCTCGCCGCCCGTCATCGACTCGTCCTCCATGACGTCGGGCGCCCGCTCTACGTCACCACCGGCCGTGCGGTGCGCGAAGCCGTCGAGGCGGGGCACGACAATCTCGTGGTGATGCTCAACCGCGTCGTCGAACTGCCCGGCCTCGAGGACTGGCGGATCTGGTGGGGCGGCAACCTCGGCACTCGTGAGGAGGAGCTGGTCGCCGGCACCGTCGGTGAGGTTCTTCCGGCGATCGACGAGGCCCGGACCCGGCTGCGGGAGACGTCCGGGTGGGTCATGGACATCTATCTGCTCCGGGCTCCGCGGCGGTGAGCGGGCTGCTCGTCGCCGGCACGACTTCCGACGCGGGCAAGTCGGTTGTGACGACCGGGCTGTGCCGGGCGTTTGCCCGCCGGGGTGTGAAGGTGGCGCCGTACAAGGCGCAGAACATGTCGAACAACTCCATGGTGGTCTCGACAAGCTCGACCACCGACGACTGGGTCTCGACAGGCTCGACCACCGGGGACTGGGTCTCGGCAGGCTCGACCACCGGGGGCGGCTCGGCGCCCGACGGGACGATGGCCGAGATCGGCCGGGCGCAATGGGTACAGGCGCTGGCTGCCCGGGTGACTCCAGAGCCGGCGATGAACCCGGTGCTGCTCAAGCCGGGCTCCGACCGCCGCAGCCATGTGGTGTTGATGGGGCAGCCCGCGGGCGAGGTGTCCTCGCACGACTGGGAGGCGGGGCGCCGGCATCTGGCGACTGCGGCCCACGCGGCGTACGACGATCTCTCCGCTCGCTTCGAGGTGATCGTCGCCGAGGGTGCGGGGAGTCCGGCCGAGATCAACCTGCGGGCGGGCGACTACGTGAACATGGGGCTGGCGCAGCATGCCGGGCTGCCGACCGTGGTCGTGGGTGACATCGACCGGGGCGGGGTCTTCGCGGCGATGTACGGCACCCTGGCCCTTCTCGATCCCGCGGACCAGGCCCTGATCAGCGGTTTTGTGATCAACAAGTTCCGGGGTGACGTCGGGCTGCTCGCTCCCGGTCTCGCCTCCCTCGAGAAGCTCACCGAGCGCCCGGTCTTCGGCGTGCTCCCCTGGGAGCCGTCGTTGTGGCTCGACTCGGAGGACGCCCTCGATCTCGAGGGCCGCCGCGCGGCTGCCGGCGCCACCCGGAAGGTCGCGGTCGTACGTCTCCCCCGGATCTCCAACTTCACCGACGTCGACGCGCTCGGCCTGGAGCCGGACCTCGACGTCGTCTTCGCCTCCTCGCCGGCCGATGTCGCCGACGCCGATCTCGTCGTGCTCCCCGGCACCCGGTCCACAATCAGCGACCTCGCCTGGCTCCGCTCGCGGGGTCTCGACGTGGCCGTCGCCGAGCACGTCCGCCGCGGCCGTCCGCTCCTCGGGATCTGCGGTGGGTTCCAGATGCTCGGTCGCGTGATCGCCGATCCCCACGGGGTCGAGCAGAGCGGGATCGAAGGCTCCGCGGAGGTCGAGGGGCTGGGTCTGCTCGACGTACGCACCGACTTCTCCCCGGCCAAGAACCTCCGCCTGCCGACGGGGTCGGCGCTCGGCGTTGAGGCGAGCGGCTACGAGATCCACCATGGCCGGATCACGCGCGGCGACGGGGTGGAGGAGTTTCTCGGCGGTGCCCGTTCTGGGCAGGTCTTCGGGACGATGTGGCACGGGAGCCTGGAGGGCGACGCGCTGCGGGGTGCCTTCCTCGAGGCGACGTTGGGCCGCGAGCCGTCGGACGTCTCGTTCCCGGCTGCTCGTGAGCGTCGCATTGATCTGATCGGCGACCTCGTCGAGGAGCACCTCGACGTCGACGCGTTGCTCGACCTCGCCCGCTCCCCCGTCGGTCGAGCCACACCCGTTGGTCGAGCCGACGTCGTGAGGGACGAACGACGTCGTGTCGAGACCAACACGGTCCCACCGAGCGCGACAGAGGACTGTGTTGGTCTCGACACGCCTCCGCCTAGCGGCTCCGGCGGCTCGACCAGCGGAGGGACCACACGATGAAGCTGTTGATCCTCGGCGGCACGAGCGAGGCCCGCGAGCTCGCCGTGCAACTGATCGACGTCGGTGTCGACGTCACCTCCTCCCTCGCAGGCAGGGTCGCGCGACCGCGGCTGCCCGTCGGAGAGGTGCGGATCGGTGGGTTCGGGGGTGTCGAGGGGCTGAAGGCGGCGCTCGTCGAGTTCGACGCGGTCGTCGACGCGACACATCCGTTCGCGCGCGGGATGTCAGCCAACGCCGCCGCGGCCTGTGGGCAGACCGGCCATCCGCTGCTCAGGCTGGAACGGCCCGGCTGGCCGACCGACCCGTCCTGGGCCTACGTCGACACCCACGACCAGGCGGCCACGCTCGCCGCCGACCTCGGCGAGCGTCCCTTCATCACGGTCGGGCGCCAGGAGCTCGCCCGGTTCGTCCCCGCTCTCGGCGCACACTCGGCGCTGGCCCGCGTGGTCGATCCTCCCGAGCTCGACCTCCCCGAGCCGTGGACCCTGCTGACCAGCCGCGGGCCCTATGACCTCGACGGCGAGCTCGCCCTGATGCGCGAGCACGGCGCCGACGTACTCATCACCAAGGACTCCGGCGGCGCCTACACCTGGCCGAAGATGGCGGCGGCCGCCGAGCTGGGCGTGCAGGTGGTCGTCGTCCGCCGGCCCGTCGGCCCCGGTGACGTGGCGACGGTCGACGACGTCGGCGAAGCGGTGAGCTGGGTGCTGGGTCGGCGATCGCTATGACAGCGGGTCCGACCTCGTGAACGTCGACACATTGCTGGACCCTCAGTCACAGGCGCGGGTCCTCGTGGGTATGTCCGTGACCGACGTCGACCGGCGCGACGAGCTCCTCGGCTGGGCGCGCGACCACGACGCGAGCGTCGCCTTCCTGCAGCTGGGCGACCCGTCGCTCTCCCACGAGCTGACCCGCCTGGCCGACGACGGCGTCGCGACCGTCACCCTGATCGGCATCAGCCTCGGCCCGCTCGCCCCGGGTCACTCCTGGCTACGCCGGATCGCCGCCCACTGGTGGCGTGAGCGCACCGGCCGGCGACCCGAGATCCAGGTGGCGACCGGACTGGTGACCGCTCCCGATGAGGTCGCAGCGGCGCTGGCCGACAAGCTGGCCGAGACCCGCCCGATCACCGGCACCGAGCCCGGGCTCACCTCGCCGGCGTGGGAGCAGGTGCCCAGCCACGTACGCCAGGTCCTCATCTGCCGCGGCCCACGCTGCACCGCGAAGGGCTCGGAGGAGACCGCCCGGGCGGTGGTCCTGGGCGCGATGGAGGCCGGGCTCGGCGACGACGACCTGCTGATCACCCACACCGGCTGCCAGTTCCCGTGCAACCAGGCTCCGGTGCTCAGCGTGCAGCCCGACGACGTCTGGTACGGCAACGTGGAAGCGGCCGCCGCCCGAGTGATCGTGCGTGATCACCTGGCCGAGGGCCGCCCCGTGGAGGCCTACCGCCTCCCCCGCTGACCGCCGAGTCGGCCCATCCTCACCCAGATCCACGTCGAGTCGGCGCGTTGTAACGCGCCGACTCGACGTGATTTCCGGTCAGGATGAGCCGACTCGGTGCGGGTCACAACGTGGCGGCGAGTGCCTTGCGCTCGGCAACGGCCTGCTCCTGCGCGTAGAGCCGACCGACGAGGCCGACGAGCGCCACCCCGAGCACGCCCCACATCGTGGCGAGCGTGATCAGCGAGGCGATCCGGAAGGACCACAGCGTGTCCGCCGGGAAGTCGCCGATCTCGTTGACCGTGACGAAGAGCTGACCCGCGACGACCACGACCAGCAGATAGGCGGCGATGCCGCCGACCACGGCCGCGTAGGTCCCGATCCGCACTCCCAGCCGCACCGCGCCATAGGTGGCGAGCACGGCCGCGAGGACGGAGACGAGCAGGTAGCCGAAGTAGACCGACGTACGCAGCCCGATGGTGTCCCCGCTGCCGACCGCGGGTGGCGTGGCCGGATATTTGAGGAACGGCACCAGCGCGACCGCGACGAAGCCGATCAGCGTGACGAGCGCCGTCGACTGGCCCGGCGTGAGCCGCCCGAGTCGCCCCATCGTGGCAGCGGCGACCAGCCCGATGATGCCCCCGAGCGCGACGCCGACCGCCAGGGTGCCGGTCAGCAGACCCCAGGTGCTCTGGTTGGTGCGGGAGACCTCGGCGGCCTCTTCACCGCCCTCGTCGCCTTCGGCGGCGTGCGAGTGCGCATGCCCGTCGGCGCCGGCCGACTCCTCCAGGGCGATGGCAGCGCCGACCTGCGGCTCACCGACGGCGTACGCCACCAGGAAGGTGACGACGCCGGCGAGGAGTCCGGCTAGCAGGCCGCGTACGAGAAATGCACGCGGGCTCATCAGTGGCAGGGGTAGCCGAGCAGGTGACGACCGTCGTGGACCCACTCGTGGACGAGCGTGCCGGACGGGATCGAGACGGCGCCCTGGTCGGCGCTGATGAAGAAGAGCACCAGGAGGCCGAGCAGACCGAAGAAGAGCGCCCACGGGGCGAGCTCACGGAGCGGGATGGTGGGAAGGTCGGCGCCGGCGACGGGCGCCACAGCGTGCTGCGACATATGTCCTCCTCAGGGATATCTGCGTCCCTGTTCGATGGGGTTGGACGGACACTCGGGTCTGACTCCACCGCCGCGAGGCGATGTCACAGTAGCGCGACTGTGCCGGAGTTCCACCGGCTTCCTCATATCCGTTGCGTGCACTATAGCGAGATCTCAGCGGAGCCACTCGTTGCCGTCGAGATTGGTGAGATCGGTGATGTCGAGCGTCGGCTCGATCCCCGACTCGGGGACGATCCCGAAGTGCTCCAGCGAGCGGCGGACCCACTCGGCGGCGTCGATGTTGAGGGGCCCGGAGACCCACATCGCGTAGGGCAGGTTGACGAACCTGTTCTCCTTGACGGCACGCAGATCGCGGGAGGCGGGGTTGGCCTTGAGGACCTTGACCTTCTCCTCGTACGACTGGCCGGGGTAGTCCACGAAGTAGATGATGTCCGGGTCGGCGGCGGCGATGCGCTCCCAGCCGACCTCGGTCCAGGTGTCGTCGACATCGGCGGTCGCGTTGGTCACCCCGGCGGTGTCGAAGATCGCCTGCGGCCCGCCGAAGGAGCCGGACGTGAAGATCGCGTCGGTGCCGGAGTCGAACAGGAACGCGGTCGGCGCCTTCGCCGGTCCGGGCGCCCTCTCCAGGTCCTCGCGACGCTCCTCGATGTCGGTCACGACCTTCTCCGCGGTCTGCCGGTGACCGGTCAGCTCACCGATGTTGAGCAGGTCGGTACGCAGCGCCGTCCAGGCGTCCATGGTGCCGCGGTCGCCGTCCTCCTGCCGGCAGGTCTCGCTGAGCAGGTAGGTGGCGATGTCCTGCTCGTGCAGCGTCTCGGGCAGCAGGTTGCGCGACTCGTCGAACCCGTAGCCCCAGCCCGCGAACATCATCTGCGGCTTCACCGCCAGCACCGTCTCGAGGGTCGGCTGATCCTCGCCGACCACCCGGAGCTCGTCGACACGCTCCTGCGGGTAGCCGAGCTCGAGCAGCTGCTTGTCACGCGCCAGGCCGGTGACGGCGACGAGCTCGTCGCGCGCTCCGGCGGCGAGCGCGATCGAGATGATCCCGCCGTCGTACGCGTAGAGCTCGGTGAGCGGCTCGTCGACCGTGACCTTCTCGCCACAGTTCTCGACGGTGATCGCGGACTCGCCGGCGGCCGCGGATCCGGTCGCCTGCGCCGTACCGCAGGCGGTGAGGGTCGTGGCGCCGAGCGCGAGCGCAGCGAGGCAGGCAAGGCGTGGAGTCATGCCGGGTGGTCCTTCCGGGGGTGGATGAGCAGGTGGGGCTGGGCCAGGTGCGGATGAGTCACCTGGACGGAGCCGACGCCGAAGTGGAGGTCGACGCTGATGGCGTCGAGGACCTCGGCGGGCGGGCCATGGGCCACGACGGTCGCCGGGCCGGTGTCTGGGTCGGAGCCTTGGGGCCGGCCGAGAACCGCCAGCCGGTCGAAGGAGCGGAGCGCCAGGTCGAGGTCGTGGATCGTCGCGACCAGGGTCTCGGCGCGGTCGGCGACCGTCTGCAGCAGCCGCAGCTGCCAGGCGACGTCGAGATGGTTGGTGGGCTCGTCCAGGAGTATCACTGGGCAGTCCTGGGCGAGGCCGCGGGCCATCACCGCTCGCCGACGCTCGCCGCCGGAGAGCCGGTCGCAGGGCTCGTCGATCCGGTCGGCCAGGCCGACGGCGTCGAGAGCCGCACGCACGATCTCGCGCTCCTGCGTGCCGCCTCTGGCCCAGGGCCGGGTGCGTGGCACCCGGCCCAGCGCGACCATCTCGCCGACGAGCAGCTCGGCGGAGGCGACCTCTTCCTGGGGGACGTACGCCATCCGGCGGGCACGCTCACGCGAGCTGGTCCGACTGGTCTCGTGGAGGGCGCCGGAGGCGTCAGCGAGGTAGGTGTGGCCGGTGCTCGGCCGCAGCACTCCGGCGATGACCCGCAGCAAGGTCGACTTCCCCACTCCGTTGACGCCGACGATCCCGAGACTGGTGCCGGCGGGCACGTCGAGGTCGATGTCGCGAAGCACGTCGCGCGCACCCAGGCGGACACCGACGCCGCGCAGGCGCAGCACCGGACCGTTCTCGTGCGCGCTCATCCCTCACTCCCGAACCGGTACCTGCCGCGGCCCAGGAGCAGCAGGAACAGCGGCGCCCCGACGACACCGGTGACCACGCCCAGCGGGATCTCCTGTGGTCGGGCCACCAGCCGTGCCAGCACGTCGACCCACAGCAGAAACAGCCCACCGCCCAGGGCCGCGACGGGGAGGACGACCCGGTGCCGGGCGCCGACGAGCAACCGGGCCGCGTGCGGCACGATCAGCCCGACGAACCCGATCCCGCCGCTGACCGCGACCAGGACCCCGACCAGGACCGCCAACCCGACGAAGAGCGTCGTACGCAGCCCCGCGACGTTCACGCCGAGCGAGACCGCGGTCTCCGGGCCGGCGGCGAGCGCGTCCAGCCAGCGGTGCATGGCCAGCATCCCGACCCCCAGGACGAGGGTGAGCGCCGCGGGCAGCCACAGCTTCTCCCAGGTGGCACCGCCGACGCTGCCGAGCATCCAGAACATCACCGAGTTGGCGGCACGGGGGTCATCGCTCATGAAGACCAGGAACGAGGCAATCGCGGAGAGTCCCGAGGAGAGCACCACCCCGGAGAGCACCAGCCGGATCGGAGTCAGCCCGCCCTGCGCGGTCGCCACCAACCAGACCAGCAGTGCCGACCCGATCGCCCCGACCAGGGCACCGGTCGAGACGGCGTAGATGCCGAAGCCGGCCAGCGCACCCGTGGTGATCGCCGCCGTCGCCCCCACCGACGCCCCGGAGCTGATCCCGAGGAGGAACGGGTCGGCGAGCGGGTTGCGGACCAGGGTCTGCATCCCGGCGCCGGCCACCGCGAGGCCCGCCCCCACGACCAGGGCCAGCAGCGCCCGCGGAAGACGGAGGTCCCACACGATCACGTCCCATTTCCCCGGGGCGTTGCCCTGGACCCGGTCGGCGACCGCGGCGACGACCTCGGAGACCGGGATCCGCTCCGATCCGAACGCCAGGGAGGCCACGGCGCTGAGCACCGAGGCGAGCACCAGGCCGACGACCAACGGCAGGAAGGGCACTCTGCGGTTCGCGCCGGCAGCGGGCCTCCCGACGGCCCGGCGACGTACAGATGGCTGGGCATCGCGGAGGGACGCATCCACGGCTGTCGGCCTCTCAGGTCTCCTGGACCCTGATCGCGAGGGCCGTTGACGAATATCTGAGCCGACAGGTTTTCGGACTCGGGTTCAGCCGACGACGCTGCCTTCCCAGGACCTCAGATCCCAGTGGCGTCTAGCGTCGCCGTCTCCCTCACCGCTGCGCGCCAGTCCCGGAATCACACCGGAGTTCCCTGGCATCCCAGAGGATGCGTTCGACTCGGGCGACACGCTAGCACGGTCACCGAAGCCTGGCAGCGGTGTCACCCAGGAGGCCGGCGAAACACTAGATCTAGGAAGTTGCATTGATGTAGTTCCCGTATATGGTGGTGCTCGCAGCTGGTTCTCCCACCTCGGCGACGGGGCGGGAGAGGCAAGAGGGAACCCGGTTCGACTCCGGGACTGCCCCGCAGCGGTGAGTGGGAACGACCGCCGTCACAGAGCACTGGGAGCAAGCCGGCTCCTGGGAAGCGACGGCCAGTAGGACTGAGAACGATCGCGCCCACGAGTCCGAAGACCTGCCAGCGCACCGCACCCGCCGGGTGCGGTGGTCCGCGACCTCGAGGGACGGTCAGGGGATCAGGTCCTCGCGCCCGTCTTCCGGCGCGGCGCCGACGTCCTCTTCTCCTCGATGCGCGGATGAGCAACACATCCGAGCGGGCCGGGCGGGCCCGTGGACGAAGGGGACGATGAGATGATCGACACCGAGGGTCTGCCGATCCGGACCGAGAAGTCGGCGTACGTCTTCGACTACCCGATGGCCGAGGACCTGGCGAAGAAGCAGCGGAGCATCTTCTGGACGGCCGAGGAGATCCCGGTCGAGAACGACAAGCAGGACTTCCTGGTCAACATGACCGACGCCGAGCAGGCGGCGGTCAAGACGACGCTGAAGCTGTTCACCATCTACGAGCTGATCCTCGGCGGCGAGGTGTGGGGCGACCGGCTCTTCCACGCGTTCCCGCGCCCGGAGGTCCAGATGATGACCAACGCCTTCTCGTTCGCCGAGCTCAACATGCACGCGCCGTTCTACGCGAAGCTCAACAAGGTGCTCATGATCGACACCGAGGAGTTCTACGACTCCTACAAGAACGATCCGGTGCTGGCCGAGCGGATCGCCTTCGTGTGGGACGCCATCGCCGACGAGGACCTGCTCTACGCGCTGAGCGTCTTCACGCTGATGGAGAACTGCGTCCTCTACTCCAACTTCGCCTTCCTCAAGCACTTCCAGTCCGGCGGGAAGAACCTGCTGCAGAACGTGATCAGCGGCATCAACTTCTCCGCCCGCGACGAGAACCTGCACGCCACCGGCGGCGCCTGGCTGTTCAACACCACCCTCGAGGAGTACGCCGCGACCGTGCCGGCCGACAAGTTCGAGGCCGAGCGCGACGACCTCTTCGCGAGGGTCCGCGGCGTCGCCGAGCACCTCTACGCCCACGAGGCCCGGATCGTGGAGATGCTCTTCTCCCACGGGCCGATCCCAGGCATCGACCAGGCCGACCTGGAGACCTTCGTGAGGTCCCGCATCGACATGACCCTGGAGAACATGCGGATGGAGCCGCTGTTCGACGTCGAGGCCAACCCGATCGCCGAATGGTTCTACAACGGCATCAACGGCACCCAGTTCCACGACTTCTTCCAGGTCACCGGCAACGAATACAACCGCAACATCGGCGAGACGGAGTTCAGCTTCTGATGAGCAACAACAACTGGGAGGCACTCTCCGCCGAGCGCAAGGCGCTGCAGGCCGAGGACACCGTGCCCGCCTTCATGACCACGGCGGGCTACGCCATGTTCAAGGCCAAGTACGCCCATGAGCAGCAGAGCGTGCGGGAGCGCTACGAGACCATCGCCAGCACCGCCGGCGACCTCGCCGACGAGATGTACCCACGCGAGGACGGCGTCTCCTGGACGGAGCGGTTCTTCGAGGCGATCTGGAACGGCTGGCTCTCCCCGTCGACGCCGGTGCTGTCCAACCTCGGCACCGACCGGGGCCTGCCCGTCTCGTGCGAGGGCTCGTACGTCGAGGACTCGGTCTGGGGCTTCTACGAGACCCTCAAGGAGGCGGCGATCCTCTCCCAGAACGGGTTCGGGACCTCGGCGTACCTCGGCGACGTCCGGCCCCGTGGCGCGAAGTTCAGCGACAACGGCAAGGCCAACGGCGTGGTCCCGGTCTTCTGCAACTTCGTGGAGATGACCAACCAGATCAGCCAGGGCGCGACCCGGCGCGGCTCCTGGGCGGGCTACCTGCCGGTGGACCACCCGGACTTCTTCGAGCTCGCCGACCTGATCTTCCGCGAGCCCGCCAACAAGAACATCGGCTGGATCTTCAGCCAGGCGTTCATCGACAGGATGCTGGCCGGCGACAAGGACGCCCTGGAGCGCTACCAGCGGGTGCTGAAGATCCGGGTGGTGCTGGGCAAGGGCTACATCTGGAAGGTCGACACCGTCAACGCCGCCCAGACCGAGTCCTACCGAGCCAACGGGCTGGCCAACAAGGCCTCCAACCTGTGCTCGGAGATCACCCTGTTCAGCGACGAGGACCACTCCTACACCTGCGTGCTGTCCTCGCTGAACCTCTCGACCTACGACGAGTGGAAGGACCAGGACACCGCGTACGTCGCGACCGTCTTCCTCGACGCCGTCGCCGAGGCCTTCCTGCGCAAGGCCCGCGCCATCCGCGGCCTGGAGCGGGCGGTGCGCTACACCGAGAAGGCCCGCAGCCTGGGGCTGGGTGTGATGGGCTACCACGACTACCTGCAGAAGCAGCGGGTGCCGTTCGAGTCGGACAAGGCGGCGGCGCTGAACAAGGACATCTTCGAGCGGATCTCGTCGCACGCCGACGCCGCGTCACGGTGGATGGGCTCGGTCGCGGGCGTCCCGGAGTGGTGCGTCGGACGGCGCAACTCCCACCTGATGGCGATCGCGCCGACGATGAGCACCGCGGTGATCGTCGGCGGCACCAGCCAGGGCATCGAGCCGTACGTCGCGAACGTCTGGAACCAGACCACCTCGGCCGGCGAGATGCCGCGGGCCAACCAGAACCTCGTCGAGGTGATGGAGGAGCGCGGGGTCTACGACCAGGCGCACATCGACGACATCGTCGACCACGGCGGCTCGGTCCAGCACGTCGACTGGCTCGACGAGCACGAGAAGGACGTCTTCAAGACCGGCTACGAGATCGACCAGGAGATCCTGCTCGCCCGCGCGTCGGACCGGCAGGTCTACATCGACCAGGCCCAGTCGCTCAACCTGTTCTTCCAGGCCGACGCGACCCCGCAGTACATCAGCAAGATCCACAAGCTCGCCCTGCTCGACCCGAACATCAAGAGCCTGTACTACCTGCGTTCGCGTGCCGGTGTCCAAGCCAGCAAGCAGACCCGCACCAACTGAGAGGTACGACCATGAACCAGAACCCGACCACCGACGCGATCGACGACCTGACCTGGGACGACTGGAGCGATGCCGAGGTCTGCGCCATCGAGAACGGCCCTGACTGCGAGGCCTGCGAGGGCTGAAAGCGCCCCGTCCCACTCAACTCCCCGCTGGTCGAGCCGCGAGGCCGCCTGCGGCCGAGCGTGTCGAGACCAACACGGTCACCGTCGGCGCTCTCGAGGGCTGAAAGGCGCCCCGTCCCACTCAACACCTCGCTGGTCGAGCCGCGAGGCCGCCTGCGGCCGAGCGTGTCGAGACCAACACGGTCACCGTCGGCGCTCTCGAGGGCTGAAAAGCGCACCGTCCCACCCAACACCTCGCTGGTCGAGCCGCGAGGCCGCCTGCGGCCGAGCGTGTC
>NZ_JACIXG010000007.1 GCF_014360585.1 Nocardioides sp. | reverse complement strand
AGACCAACACGGTCGCATACGAACCGTGTTGGTCTCGACACGCCTCCGCTTAGCGGCTCCGGCGGCTCGACCGACGGGCTTACTCGGCGAAGGACTCCACCGGCGGGCAGGAGCAGATCAGGTTGCGGTCGCCGTAGGTGTTGTCGATCCGAGCCACGGGCGGCCAGTACTTGTCCGGGTCGATGCCGCGGGGGAAGACAGCCTCCTCGCGGGAGTAGGGGCGGTCCCACTCGCCGACGAGCGCACGAGACGTGTGCGGAGCACCGCGCAGGACCGAGGTCTCTGCGGTCCACTCTCCCGAGGCGACCCGGTCGATCTCACCCTTGATCGCGATCATCGCCTCGATGAACCGGTCCAGCTCGGCGAGGTCCTCGGACTCGGTCGGCTCGACCATGAGCGTGCCGGCGACAGGGAAGGACATCGTCGGCGCGTGGAAGCCGTAGTCGATGAGCCGCTTGGCGACGTCGTCGACGGTCACACCCGTCTCCTTCGTCATCGGACGCAGGTCGAGGATGCACTCGTGGGCGACCAGGCCGGTCTCACCGCGGTAGAGCACCGGGAAGTGCCCGCCCAGCCGCGCCGCCACGTAGTTGGCCGACAGCACAGCCGCCGAGGTCGCCCGGGTCAGGCCCTCGGCACCCATCAGGCGGACGTAGGCCCACGAGATCGGCAGGATGCCCGCCGAGCCGTACGGAGCCGCCGAGATCGCGCCGATGCCCGAACGCTTCGAGGCGTCGGGGTGCAGCGAGTGCGAAGGCAGGTAGGGGGCCAGGTGGGAGCGGACCGCGACCGGACCCACACCCGGTCCGCCACCGCCGTGCGGGATGCAGAAGGTCTTGTGCAGGTTGAGGTGGGAGACGTCACCGCCGAACTCGCCGGGCTTGGCGTAGCCCAGGAGCGCGTTGAAGTTGGCACCGTCGATGTAGACCTGGCCGCCGGCCGCGTGCACCAGCTCGCAGACCTCGGTGATGCCCTCCTCGTAGACCCCGTGGGTCGAGGGGTAGGTCACCATGATCGCGGCGACGTTCTCGCCGTGGGCGTCGAGCTTGGCCCGCAGGTCGTCGAGGTCGACGGTGCCGTCCTCGGACGACTTCACGACCTCGACCTTCATCCCGGCCATCACAGCCGAGGCGGCGTTGGTGCCGTGCGCCGAGGACGGCATCAGGCAGATCTTGCGGTGCCCCTCCCCCTGCGCGTCCAGGTAGCCACGGATCGCCATCAGGCCCGCGAACTCACCCTGCGAGCCCGCGTTCGGCTGGATCGAGACCTCGTCGTAACCGGTCACCTCGGCCAGCCACCCCTCCAGCTCCCCCACGAGACGCGCGTAGCCGGCAGCGTCCTCAGCCGGGACGAACGGGTGCAGGTCGGCGAAGCCGGGCAGCGAGATCGGCTCCATCTCGGTGGTCGCGTTGAGCTTCATGGTGCACGAGCCGAGCGGGATCATGCCCTTGTCGAGCGCGTAGTCGCGCCCCGCCAGCTTGTGCAGGTAGCGCAGCATCTGGGTCTCGCTGTGGTGTGTGTTGAAGACCTCGTGGGTGAGGTAGTCGGTGGTGCGCAGCAGCGCGTCGGGCAGCGCGCTGGCCGAGGTGCGGTCGATCTCCTCCAGGTCCACGCCCGAGACGCCGAAGGCGTTGAGCACTGCCGAGAGGGTCGAGCGCGTGGTCGCCTCCGAGGTGGAGATGCCGACGGTGTCGGCATCCACCAGACGAAGGTGTACGCCGAACCGGCGCGCGGCGGTGACGACGTCGGCCGCCCGCCCGGGCACGCTGACGCCCAGCGTGTCGAAGAACGTCTCCGAGACCAGCGGGAGCCCGGCCGACCGGAGCGCTGCGGCCAGCACGGCGGCGTAGCGGTGGGTGCGGGTCGCGATCGTCCGCAGGCCCGCGGGACCGTGGTAGACGGCGTACATGGACGCGCCGACGGCCAGCAGCACCTGCGCGGTGCAGATGTTGGAGGTCGCCTTCTCCCGGCGGATGTGCTGCTCACGGGTCTGCAGGGCGAGGCGGTACGCAGGCCGACCCTCGGCGTCGACGGAGACGCCGACCAGGCGACCGGGCAGGTGCCGCTCGATCCCCTCGTGGACCGCCATGTAGCCGGCGTGCGGGCCGCCGTAGAAGAGCGGGATGCCGAAGCGCTGGGTGGACCCGACGACGACGTCGGCGCCGAGCGTGCCGGGCGCCTCAAGGACGGTCAGCGCGAGCAGGTCGGCGGCGACCACCGCGAGCGCGCCCCGCTCGTGGGCGGCATCGATGACCGGCTTGAGGTCGGGCACGTGACCGGAGGCGCCGGGGTACTGCACCAGCACGCCGATCAGGTCACCCTCGGGCAGGCCCTCGGAGAGGTCCGCCACGACGACCTCGAGACCCATCGCCTCGGCACGCACCTTGACGACCTCGATCGACTGCGGCAGAGCGTCGGCGTCGATGACGAACGGACCAGAACCCTTCCGGTTGGCCCGGTGCACCAGCGCCAGCGCCTCGGCGGCCGCGGTGCCCTCGTCCAGGAGCGAGGAGTTGGCCACCGGCAGGCCGGTCAGGTCGCCGACCATGGTCTGGAAGTTGATGAGCGCCTCGAGGCGGCCCTGGGAGATCTCGGGCTGGTAAGGCGTGTAGGCGGTGTACCAGCTCGGGTCCTCGAGCACGTTGCGACGGATCACCGGCGGCGTCACGGTGGCGTGGTAGCCGAGCCCGATCATCGCCTCGCCGGGCTTGTTGGAGGCCGCGATCTCCCTCGCCAGCGAGGCGACCTGCGCCTCGGACAGCGCGCGCGGAAGGTCGAGCGACTCGACCGACCGGATGCCGGCCGGGACGGCGGCGTCCATCATCTCCGCTACCGAGTCATACCCGAGCCGCGAGAGCATGGTCTTCTCGTCGGCGGCGGAGAGCCCTACGTGGCGCTCCACGAACGGGGAGGCGGCATCGAGCTCGGACAGGGTGGGCGTGTCGGACACAGTGGCTCCTGAGGGCATCTAAGACAACTCGTAAGCCCTCCCCCTCTGTCACCGCACATGCACGGCTTCAGAGTTGCCTGGTCCGCACAGTCGTGGGTGCCTGAGAGTTTCCGGGGAGGAATTGCCCCTTCGGCGCCCCAACACGTGGGGCTCTCCCGTGCGGGATGGTCAGCAGCCCCAGCATAAAGGACGAGCCCCTGAGGCCCCGCCTTCGCGGGGCCTCAGGGGCCGGTGTCGACTGAGTCCTATCTCACCCGGCGGTGCGGGCGGCGCGCCTGGCGGCCAGCTCGTCGGACATCGAGGCGACCTGCTCGCCGTCCTCGGACGTACGCTCGCTGGGGAGCTCGGCGAGAGTCCCCTCGACCTCGCGCCAGACACCACCGATGGCGATGCCGAAGACACCCTGTCCGCCCTGGAGCAGATCGATGACCTCGTCGTTGCTGGTGCACTCGTAGACCGAGGCGCCGTCGCTCATCAGGGTGACGCGGGTCAGGTCGTCGGTGCCGCGCTCGCGCAGGTGCTGCACTGCGGCACGGATCTGCTGCAGCGAGATGCCGGCGTCGAGCAGACGCTTGATGACCTTGAGGATCAAGATGTCGCGGAAGGAGTAGAGCCGCTGCGTGCCTGAGCCGGTCGCGCCGCGCACGCTCGGCTCGACGAGCCCGGTGCGGGCCCAGTAGTCGAGCTGGCGGTAGCTGATCCCGGCCGCGTTGCAGGCCGTCGGTCCGCGGTAACCGGTGTCGCTGGGCAGGGTCGAGACATCGTCGGTGAAGAGAAGGCCCTGCTCGTCAGCCTGCTCCGCCGCGCGTTGCGCGTCGTCGGCGCCGTGGCCGGGCTTCTGTTCGTGGTCGAACACGATGTCCTCCATCGTCTACTCCGTTGTGCGTAACTCCACTCGGGGAATGAACGGCTGCGGCGGGGGGACCACACCGTTGGAGTTACAACAGAGACAATTACAAGGTAAGCGCCGTAAGCGCCCTGGTCAAAGAACCCTCCCCGGCGTGTCGCCGCCGCTAACTCTCAATCTCAACTTGAGAGTTAGGGTCAGTGGGACTCGAAGTCCTCGGGCGTGATCTCGTCGAGGAACTCGCGGAACTTCTCGATCTCGTCCTCCTGCTCGGCCGGGACAGCGAGGCCCGCCTCGTCGAGGACTTCGTCGGAGACCACGATCTTGGTGCCCGTACGCAGCGCCAGCGCGATCGAGTCCGAGGGCCGCGCGCTCACCTCGACGCCCGAGGCGAAGACCAGGTTGGCATAGAAGACACGGTCGGTGACCGAGGTGATCTGCACCTCGGTCAGCTCGTTGCCGGTCGCTTCCAGGACGTCCTTGAGCAGGTCGTGGGTCAGCGGTCTCGGCGGCACCACACCCTGCTGGGCGAAGGCGATCGCGGTCGCCTCGACCGCGCCTATCCAGATGGGCAGGTATCGCTCACCGGCCACCTCGCGCAGCAGCACGATCGGCTGGTTGGAGGGCATCTCCACTCGGACTCCGAGCACATCGACCTCGCGCATGTGTCCACCCTACCCGGTCGGCTGAGCAGCCTCAGCGCTCGCGCAGGCCCGACTTCACCAAGGTGGCGTGCAGACGCACCGCCAGCGAGGCGATCTCGCTGCCGATCTCCTCGGCCCTGCCCTGCGCTCCGGCGTTGCCGGGACGCCGCAGCGGCGCCACGATCTGCTCGATGAGACCGACCTCGCGGTCGGCGGCGGCCTTCATACCGCGCAGATGGCGGGGCTCGATGCCGAACGCGGCCAGCTCCTTGGCCGTGCGCGCGATCGTGAGGGCGGCGGTGTCGTAGTGACCGCTGCGCAGCGGGACCACCAGCGCCATCTTCTCCAGCTCGCTCAGCAGCGAGTCGTCGACCTCGGCGATCTTGAGGAGCTCGCGTCGCGAGATCCTCATGTTGTCCGTACGCCGGAACGACTCGGCCCCCGGCGTGCCGTCGGGAGTCAGGGCAACCGTCGGCACCGTGGGCACGGTCGGCTCGATCTCCGGCGGCTCGAGGCCGCGGTCGATCGCGTCGAGGTGCTCGCCGATGACCTTGAGGGGCAGGTAGTGGTCGCGCTGCATCCGCAGGACGTAGCGCAGTCGCTCCACGTCTCGGCGGGAGAACTTGCGGTAGCCCGCGGGCGTACGCTCCGGCTTGATCAGTCCCTTGTCCTCGAGAAACCGGATCTTCGGGATGGTCACCGTCGGGAAGTCGGGGCGCAGCTGGTCCAGGACCTGCCCGATGTTGAGCCGCTCCCCCGAGTCGCTAGCCGGCCGTTGAGGGTCAGGCGTCGCGGCTGCGGCCATGACTACGCCCCTTCGTGCCCGGCGTAGAAGACGAGCCGGAACTTCCCGACCTGGACCTCGTCGCCGTCCTTGAGGACGAACTTCTCGATCCGGTCGCGGTTGACGTAGGTGCCGTTGAGACTGCCGACGTCGGAGACCTCGAACGTGTCACCGGTGCGCGCGAACTCCGCGTGGCGACGCGAGACGGTCACGTCGTCGAGGAAGATGTCGCTGTCCGGGTGGCGACCCGCGACCACGGTGTCCTGGTCGAGCAGGAAGCGGCTTCCGGCACCGGGACCGCGTTGGACGACGAGCATGCCGTTGCCCCGCGGCAGCGCCTCGACGGTGGCCGCCTCGATCGGGCTGAGCACCCGGTCAGAGGTGTCGGCGTCAGCTCCGAGCTGGATCGTCGAGGTCTGGTCGGTCCCGGTCAGGCTTACGCCACACTGCGAGCAGAACCGCGCTTGGTCGGGGTTCTGGCTTCCGCAAGCGGGGCACACGGACATTTGAGCTCCAGGTTCATCGAGGGCCGGGCACATACCCTCAAGTGAACGTTGAGGGATGGTATCCGCAACCTATCAGGTCGGCCCAGGTGTTCGGTTGACTTACGCGTCGAGTGATGCCTCGTACGCCGCGGCGTCGAGGAGGCTCTCCAGCTCAGCAGGATCGGCCGGGTTGATCTCGAAGAGCCAGCCACCGCCGTAGGGGTCGTCGTTGACCAGCTCGGGCGTCGCGTCGAGCGAGCCGTTGACCGCGACGACCTCGCCCGAGATCGGCGCGTAGATGTCGCTGACGGACTTGGTCGACTCGAGCTCGCCGCAGCTCTCGCCGGACTTGATCGTGTCGCCGACGGCGGGCATCGAGACGTAGACGATGTCGCCGAGAGCGTCCTGGGCGTAGTTGGTGATCCCGATCCGTACGGACCCCTCGGTCTCGCCGGGGTTGCGCAGCCACTCGTGCTCGCTGGTGTACTTCAGGTCCTCGGGGTACACGGGAATCTCCTCATCAGGCGTACTGGTCTGGCAGCGGTTGATCGTCCCGCGGAGCCGGTGTACGAAACCCTACTGCGCCGCACTGTCGAAACCTTCAGCGGGACACGGTGTGAATCGACTCGATGTCGATCTTCTCCTCGGACTCCACCTCGACCTCCGCACCCTGCTCCTCGAGCTGGTCCTGCGGGCCCTGGTAGAAGTCGATCGCACCGGCCAGCGTGTCGGGAGGCCCGATCACCTGGAGACGGTAGGGCGGGCTGATCATCTCGCCGCCGACGTCGAGACCGGGCGTCGGCTGGTTGACCTCGATCGAGGACGACGCGACCAGCCGAACGGCCTCGCCGTCGGCCCCCTCGATCTCCATCGCCTCGGCACCGCTCGTACGCAGCTCCTCGATCAGGTCGAGGAGCGCGGTCAGCCGCAGCGGGTCGGAACCGGGGTCGATCTCGATCGTGATGCCGGGCCCGCTGACCGGCACCGTCCCGGCGATCACCCGGAGGGTGTCGACCTGCTCCTCGGCGCGCTGCAGCGCCGTCTGCTGCTGCAGGGTCTGGTCCTCGAGCTCGTCGCGGGTCGCCTCGAGCTCCTCGATCTGCTCCTGGGCCTTCTGCGTCGTCCCGGCCAGGCCGGAGAGGATGTCGATCAGCTCCTGCTCTCGCAGGCCGGCGTACGTCGAGTCCTCGGTGTTCGTCTGGACCTGCACCACGGCCGCGTAACCGAGGATGCAGAGCAGGACCGCCACCGCCACCTGGCCGCGCCGGAAGTGGGTGAGCGCGTCGAAGAGCCGTGCCCGGCCGACCAGCGGCGTGGGCTCCTCCTCGGGCTCTTCAGTGGCAGCGGGCTCCTCGGTCTTCTCCGGCTCCTCGGGCTCAGCGACCTCGGCCACCTCGCCGGACTCGTCGGGCTCGTCGGACTCGTCGGACTCGTCGGACTCGTCGGGCTCGTCGGAATCGTTCGGGACGTCCTCGTCCTCGCGGGTGTCGGGGTCAGCAGGCTCGTCGGCCTTCTCAGCCGCGGGTTCCTCCGCCTCCGCCGCTTCATCAGGGTCGACCGTCTCGACCGTCTCGACGCTCTCATCAGTCTCGTCAGGCTCGACCTCGTCTCGAGCTGAATCGACCGCCGGCTGCTCCGCCGCTGCAGGTTCCTCCACGGCATCGGTCTCGTCCGTGGACTCGTCCGTGGACTCGACCGCGGGCTCGTCGGGCTCCGCCTTCGCCGCTTCGGACTCGGCCGTCTCCTCGGACGCGCCCTCGGCGTCGTCGGTCGCCTCGGCCGGCTCACCGCTCGGATCCGGCTCAGCCGGCGGCGTACCTTCGTCCTCGGGCGCGGCGACGTCCTCGTTGACGGCTTCCTCCGCGGGCACGGCAGGCTTCTTCGCCGCAGTCTTCTTCGCAGGAGTCCGCTTGGCCGCGGTCCGCTTCACCGCCGGCCGCCTCTTCCGGTCAGGCATGGAAGATGTGCCTCCGGATGGCTGCGACGTTGGTGAAGATCCGGATGCCGAGGACCACGATGACACCCGTGGACAGCTGGCCACCGACACCGAGGCGGTCTCCGAGGTAGACGATGCCGGCGGCGATGACGACGTTGCTGATGAACGAGACGACGAAGACCTTGTCGTCGAAGATGCCGTCCATGAACGCGCGCAGGGCACCGAAGACGGCGTCGAGCGCGGCGACGACGGCGATCGGCAGGTAAGGCGCCAGGCCGACTGGCACCTCGGGCTGGAAGAGCAGCCCCAGCACGATGCCGATCACTAGGCCGATGACGGCGATCATTCTTCGCGGTCCCCTTCGCTGTTCTGTTCAGAGTCTTCGTCGGTGTTGGTCGGCTTCGCTGAGCCCTTGGTGCCCTTGGAGCCCTTGTCCTCGGACTCGGTCCCGAGGTGGGTCAGCTCCAGCAGGGCGGACGGCGCCGCCGGAAGGGTGAGCCGCTCGATGTTCTCGACCTCGTACGGCATTCCGTAGTCCTGAGTCGTCGTGTGGATCATCGCCCCGGAGACCGTCTCGGCGAATCGTGCGGCAAGCGTACGCGTGTCACCGATGGCTGACACCTCATATGGCGGCGATAGCGAGACGTCGTTCATCCGGAGGGTGGCGCCGGAGGTGATCACGCCGCTGCGCGGGGTGACCCGCTGGCCGTCCACGGCCACCGCGGTCGCACCCGCCTGCCACAGCCCGTTGACGATCACGGCGAGATCGTAGTCGCGCACGGTGCCGCCCTCGGAGCCGTCGGAGGCGTTGTCGATCGTGATCCTGATCCCAGAGCCGGTCACCGGGGCGAACCCGGTCCTCTCCGCGGTAGCGGCAGCTGCCGCGGACGCCGCCTCCGCCCGCTGCCCGAGTGCGTTGAGCGTGGCCTCCCGGCGCTGGGTGTCCTTGCTCAGCTCGGAGATCTCCCGGTGCAGGCCGGCGACCCGCTCCTGGCGCTGCTCGATGCGGTCGATGAGGACCTGTCTGCTGGTCTGGCGGACGTCCTCGTTGCGGGAGGTCTGCACCGCGGCGGTCGTGGCCAGCAGCGCGAAGAGGCCGACGACGACCATCGCCCACAGCCCGGGCCGGCGGCGTCGGGTGGGCTCCTCCTCCGAGGGGTCCCGCCGTGCGGCAGCGGCCTTGTAGTCGGAGTCGACCGCCTGGTCGGTGATGCGGTCCAAGAGCGGCTTGGTGACGTAGTCGCGCAAGTCCTCGCCGGGGATCTGGTCAGGCAGGTCAGGCACGAGACGCCCCGCCCTTCTCCAACGGTGGCGTGGTGGCCATCAGGCGACGCACCTCCTGAGCGTAGAGGACCAGGCTCCACCAAAGCAGCAGAATCCCCCACAGCGCGAACGCCCAGCCGAACGCCTGCGCCAGCTGGATCGGCAGGCCCGGCTCCAGGCCGAGGTCGAGCTTCTCGGGGATGTCATGGCTGAGATAGAGCAACGGGAACGAGGCCAGCAGACAGAAGGCGGCCACCTTGCCGAGGAGATGGACGGGCAGCGTACGCACCCCGCGGCTGCGCAGCGCCGGGACCATCGCCAGCAGACCCAGCAGCCGCAGCGGAACCAGCAGCGCGATCGGCCACGGGATCACGTCGATCTGCCAGAGCGCGAACGTCGCGGCCAGGACGAAGACCGTGTTGGCGGCCACGTCGAGCAGCTCTCCCGAGCGGCGCCGGCCGAGCTCCTTGCGGGCAAGCCAGCTGTCGAGCAGGTCGGTGACGACCGCGAGACCGAACGCCGCCAGCGCGATGGTGTCGTCCTTCGCGATCAGCACGGCCCACAGCATCACCGGCGCGTAGACGAGGCGGAGGATGCTGAGCAGCTTGCCGAGCACGGGCCGGTTGCGGTCGGCAGAGCCCTGCGGTCGCGGACGCGAGCTCCGGCCAGGTTGCAGGCGGGGATCACCGAATCGACGGTTGGGCACGGACAAACCCTAGTGCTTACTCGGTAGCCGTGGATTCATCGGCGTGTGCGGCGTCGCGGATCTCCCCGACCAGCTCCTCGATGACATCCTCCAGCGTCGCGAGCCCGATGGTGGTGCCGTCCTCGCGGACGACCCGCGCCAGGTGGGCGCCGCGGCGCTGCAGGGTCTCGAGCGTCTCGTGCAGCGCGTCGTCCGGGGAGACGGTCGCGAAGGGACGGATCCACTTGTTCTGGACCGGCTGCCGGCGGCGTACGTCATCAGGCTCGAGCACATCCTTGATGTGCAGGTAGCCCACCAGGTCGCCGCTCTCCTCGGCCACCGGGAACCGGCTGTAGCCGGTGGCGGCGCACACCGTCTCGATGTCGGCACCCGAGGCACCGCGCGGCACGATCGTCCAGTCGGCGATGGGGATGGTCACCTTGTCCACCGTCTTCTCGGTGAAGCCGAGCGCGCCGGCCAGGCGGCCGTACTCGTCCTCTTCCAAGAGGCCCTCGCCGCGCGACTCCTCGACCATGGCGGCCACCTCCGCGCGGGTGAACGCGGAGCTCACCTCGTCCTTGGGCTCGATGCCGAGCGCCCGGATGCACATGTTGGCGACGTAGTTGAAGGCGACGATGATCGGCCGCAGCACGTAGACGACCGCGTAGATCGCCGGGCCGAGGACCAGGGCGGCCTTGTCGGGACCGGCCAGCGCGATGTTCTTCGGCACCATCTCGCCGACCACCACGTGCAGGTAGGTGACCACGAGCATCGCGATCACGAACGCGACCGGGTGATGGAACGCCTCGGGCAGGCCGACCAGGTCGAAGCCGGGCTCGAGCAGGTGCGCGAGCGCCGGTTCGGTGATCGCCAGCAGCAGCACTGAGCAGACGGTGATGCCCAGCTGGGCGCCGGCCATCATCAGGCTGATGTTCTCCATCGCCCGCAGGGTGATCTTGGCCATCTGCGAGCCGGCCTGGGCGGCGGGCTCGATCTGGCTGCGCCGGGCCGAGACCAGGGCGAACTCCGAGCCGACGAAGAATCCGTTGGCGAGCAGCAGCACCAGGCCGAGCAGCAGCCCCATAGTGGTGGACATCAGCCGATCACCTTCATCGAGATCCGGTCGATCCTGCGCCCGTCCATGACCTCCACGGTGAGCCTCACGAACCTCGCGTACACGTCGTCGTCATCGGAGTCCGGGGGTGGGGTTCCGGGGACCGCCAGCTCCTCGTTCGCGCCGCGTTCAGGGATGCGGCCCAGCAGGCTGAGCATCAGGCCGGCGATCGTGTCGTAGTCCTCGCCCTCGGGCAGGGAGACACCGGTGATGTCCTCGACCTCGTCGGGACGGAGCAGCCCCGAGAGCGACCAGCTGCCGTCGCGGCGCAGCCGGGCCCGGGCGCTGAGCGGGTCGTGCTCGTCGGCGATGTCGCCGACGATCTCCTCGATCACGTCCTCGAGGGTGACGATGCCGGCCTGGTCGCCGTACTCGTCGAGCACCACGGCCAGCTGGAACCCCTCGGATCGCAGCAGGGCCATCAACGGGTCCAGGCGGAGCGAGTCGGGGACGACGACCGGCTGCACCATGAGGTGCTTGACCTTGGCCGTGGAGCGTTCGTGCACCGGCAGCGCCACGGCGGCCTTGACGTGCACGGTGCCGACCACGACCTCGTTGTCGTCGAGCACCGGAAAGCGGGAGTTTCCCGTACGTCGGGTGAGCTCGATCAGCGCCTCGGCGCGGTCGTTGTGGTCGAGGCTGTTGACGCGTACGCGCGGGGTCATGATCTCCCCCGCCGTGCGGGTGCCGAACTCGACCGAGCGCTCCATGAGCTCGGCGGTGTCGGCGTCGAGGGTGCCCTGGTGGGCACTGCGCTGGATCAGTGAGGACAGCTCGGCCGAGCTGCGCGCGGAGCGCAGCTCCTCCTGCGGCTCCATGCCCAAGCGGCGCACGATGGCGTTCGCGGTGCCGTTGAGCACCTTGATCGGCCCGCGCATGATCCTGGTGAAGGCCCGCATCGGGCCCTGGGTGACGCGCGCGGTCTGCAGCGGTAGCGCCAGGGCGAGGTTCTTGGGGACCAGCTCACCGAAGAGCATCGTCACGATCGTGGAGAGCGTCAGTGCGACCGTCAGAGCGACCGGCGTCACTGCACCTTCGGGAAGTCCTGCAGTCAGCAACGGGTCATCGATCAGCTCGGCGATCGCCGGCTCCGACATCCAGCCGATGCCGAGGTTGGTCACGGTGATGCCGACCTGCGCGCCGGAGAGGTTGCTGGAGAGCTCCTTCATCGCGCGGAGCACGCCTTGGGCACTCTTGTCGCCCTGCTCGGCGGCCATCTCCACCTGGGCGTGGTCGACCGTGACCAGAGAGAACTCGGCTGCCACGAACACTCCACAGGCGGCGACCAGCAGCAGCGCCAGGAGAATGAACAGCAACTCGGTCATCAGGCCGACCTCGATTGCCGCAGCGAGCGTGGATATTGGCCGGGTTGCGGTCCGTCCATCGGGGTTCAGATCGTCCTTAGCTGTTGGAAGTGCCGACAGCCTACATCGCTGCGGTTGCGCCGCCTGCGTCGCCGGGCCGCCACGGTCGGCACGCGCCGAGTTCCGGACATGGTTGTCCAGAACAGCGGCGTGAGCCTTGACACGTTGGGGCCGTTCGTCAACTCTTACGCGGCAGTAACCGACGATCCACGACCGAGGGAGCCCCCTTGACCAAGTCCTCGTTGTCCACGTCCGCGCCTGCCGCCACGAGACGTACGTTCCTGGCCGGCGCCGCAGGCGCGGCCGGCGCGGCGTCCGGACTGATCGCCGGCCCGGGGGCGGCTGAGTCGCCCCGTCGCGTACGGCTGGTTCGGGAGGAGCACCGGGCAGTGGTCGTCGGCTCCGGGTTCGGCGGCGGGGTCGCCGCGCTGCGGCTCGCCGAGGCCGGGGTGCCGGTCACCGTGCTCGAGCGCGGTCGCCGCTGGCCGACGGGACCTGACGCGCAGACCTTCCCGACCGTGCGTACGCTCGACAAGCGGGTGCTCTTCCACACGACCGCGCCTGCCGCGCTGAAGCCGCTGCAGAAGCTGCTCGGCACTCCCCTGGACTTCGGCCCGCACGTCGGTCTGCTCGAGCCGGTCCTCGGCCAGAACATGCTCGCCATGTGCGCGGCCGGTGTCGGCGGCGGTTCGCTGGTCTACCAGGGCATGACGCTGCAGCCTTCCGCGGAGGTCTTCAACACCTGGTTTCCCAACGAGCTCGACTACGAGCTCATGGACCGGGTCCACTACCCGCGCGTCGCCAGGATGCTCGGCGCCGCGACCGCACCCGACGAGCTGATCGCCTCGGACAGCTATCGGGTCTCGCGCACCTTCGGCAAGCGTGTCGAGGCCGCCGGCTATGACCTGCAGAAGATCCCGATGCCGATCGACTGGTCCTATGCCCTCGCGGAGCTGCGCGGCGAGATGGCTCGGTCCTACACCAACGGCGACTGTGCCCTCGGCGTCAACAACGGCGGCAAGCACTCCGTCGACGTCACCTACATCGAGCAGGCCGAGGCCACCGGGCTGGTGCACGTCGCCACCCGCCACAACGTGACCTCGGTGGCTCGTGCCGCCGACGGCCGCTGGGAGGTCCACGTCGACCGCACCGACGACGCAGGCGACGTGATCGAGCAGAAGATCCTGACGACCCGCGCGCTCGTGATGGCGGCGGGCTCGCTCAACACCAGCAAGCTCCTGGTCCGCGCCGCGGCCACCGACACAATCCCCGACCTTCCCGACCAGCTCGGACAGGGCTGGGGCACCAACGGCGACCGGATCTACATGTGGCGCCCCTTCGACGAGAACCTCACCGGTACGCAGGGCGGGCCCGTCGTCTACCAGAGTCAGGACTGGGCCGACCCGAGCACGGCCAACACCGTCATCCAGGCGTCGTTGCCACCGCTCCCCCTCGGCCTCGATCTGGGCGCCACGATGCTGGTCGGCTTCGGGGTCAGCGCCGGCCGGGGAAGCTTCCGCTACAGCTCGTTGACCGACTCGGTGAGTCTGCGCTTCCCCTTCGGTGGCGACTCGGCAAGCTATCGCGCCATCCACGAGCGGGTCTCGAAGATCAGCGGCGGCATCGGTGCCCTGATCGACACCAATGCCATCGTCAACAGCACCTGGCACCCGCTCGGCGGCGCCAACATGGGCACGGTCTGCGACCTCGACGGCCGCGTCCAGGGCCAAGAGGGCCTCTACGTCCTCGACGGTGCCCTCATCCCCGGCACCACCGGAGCATGCAACCCGTCGATGACCATCGCCGCCATCGCCGAGCGCGCGATGGACAACATCGTCGCCAACGACGTCGGGACAGTCATCTGAACGCGCCGCAAAACCCTGCAATGCAAAATTCTGCAAAGATTGCCAGAAAGGGGTGACAAGCCCCTAGGTGATGAGGCAACATTGTTCTTGCCCCGCTGGAGACCCGAGACTCCAGCGGGGCTCTTACGTTTTGCGAGCCTCACGACAGGTTGCGGACGACCGCGTTCAGGTCGGCCCGAAGCTTCGCCCTGTAGGCGTCGTGCTGCTCCGGCAGTCGGGCGTCGCAGAAGGCCGCCAGGTCGGACCCGGGGAGCTGGGCGGCACGGGCTTCCATGCGCTTCCAGTCTTTCTTGTCGCCGATGATCCGGGTCAGCAGGTTGTTCATGTCGTGCTCCTTCGATCGGTGTTCTCGTTCAGCTTCCGATTCGAGGCCGCGAAAGAAGCGTGCAGCCCTGACGCAGGGTCAAGGTCAAGCACCGATCCGAAGAAAGCTCTGGGCGCGGGTGTCAGGCCGCGAGCGTGTGGTCGAGGAGTACGTCGCGCAGCATGAACTCGGCTTTGGACAGGGGTGGTGGGTCTGGTCGCCAGGTGTCGGGTGGCGGGCTGACGTAGGTGTGCCCGGTCGGCGTGATGGTGATGATGCTGCCGTCGGGTCCCGGTCTGGCCCGCCAACCGAGAGCTTCCTTCGCCTGATTGCAGCGCTCGCAGAGCCCCTGCAGGTTCTGGGCGCTGGTGGCGCCGCCGTCTGCGTGGCGCTGGGCGTGGTCGACATTGCGGATCGGCGCATCGCAGCCGTTGGTGCGACAGATCCCGCCGTCCCTGGTGGTGATGAACTCGGCCAGCCCGTGGGGAGCCTTACGCGACCGGGACTCCAACGCAACCAGCTGCCCGGCCGGGTCGGCGTACAAGCGGCGGATGAAGACCTCAGCATCTCTCAATGCCTCACGGGCCCAGGCGGCGGGCACGGGACCATAGCCCTCGACCACCGCAGGCTGGTCACTGTCGTTGGTGAGCGAGTCAGCAGTCATCACGACCTTCACCTCGATCCGAGGCTTCGCACCGGTGGCGCTTCGACCGGTGACCCGGTCCACGAGAGTGTCGGCCATGACCTGATCCCGCGTCCGCTCGTCTCCGGCCGCCTGCGCGGCCTTGGCTGCCTGGTCCAGCGCGGCGTAGACGGCGACCCCGTCCTTGACTGGCAGCAGCGCCCCCAGCCAGGTCATCGTGTCCGGTGCCGGCCGGACGCTGACCCGGCGGTCTTTCTCCGCGTTCGCTGCACGAGCCACCATAGATTCCTGGTCGAGGGTGATCGCGAGCTTCTTGGCGGCGTTCTCGAGCTGCCGCAGCCCCATGGTCACCACAGCAGGGGGTTCAGCCCCCGAACCGGACGAGCAGAGCTGGTAGTCGATGACGCGGCGGTTCTCCAGTGAGAGGCAGGCGGTTTCGCGGGCGAGGATGGTGGCCTGCCACTGCGAGAAGAGCCCGGCCTTCATGAGGGCGAAGGTGTGTGGCATCTCCGCGACCAGGATCTTCGCCAGCCCCAAGAGTTTGGTGCCCTTGGCCGGCGACACTCGCCGCGCCAACGCGATCTGGGAGGCGACGCCCTCTCCAAGTTTCCGGGCCGGAATCCCTGCCTCGGCCTGCCGTGCCCGGGTGGCCTCCTCGAGGCGTACGGCTGCTTCTGCCTGCACGGCCTCAGCGGTGCACTTGATCTCTTCGAGACGACTGATCCAGTCGACCAACTCACCCTCGGACGCACCCAAAGGCGGCCCGGCAAGGAGCTGGTCAACGGTCTCGCTCATACGCCTCATTATATGTGAAAGCGTCGCCTGTGACTACCTGTTTTTGCTGGTCAGACCCAATTTACGCAGTCCGCAACAAGCAACCTGAACCCCGCGCCACACCCTCGCCGCCGCCCCGATATAGGCGAACTCTTTCTCGATCAGGTGCCGAGTCAAGGACCGCGAAGCGGCCGGCGAAGCCGGCGGGCCGAAGGCCCGTCCTTGACGCGGCGGCTGATCGAGAAACACTCGAGAAAGGGTCGGCGGCGAACCCTAGAAGCGAAGAAACAGTCGCGTAGCGAGGTTTCCCCGACGGGAACCGTGTTGGTCTCGACACGCCTCCGCCTAGCGGCTCCGGCGGCTCGACCAGCGGGAAGCAGCGGCTCCGGCGGCTCGACCAGCGGGAAGCAGCGGTTCCGGCGGCTCGACCACCGGCAGGTCTGACAAGCCCGACCCCCGACCACGCTAACGCCCAACCGCATACCCCTGAGCCCCCCGAGCATTGGCAGCACCCGACAGAACCCCGGTAGAAGGATCCCGCGTAACCGCAGAAAGCCGCCCAAGCGACCAGTCCCCACCCAGCTCGACGACATGCCCACGCCGCCGCAGTTCCGCGACGACCTCAGCCCCGAGCCGATCCTCGAGCACCGCCCCAGCAGGAGTCCAGGTACGCGGCCAGAAGGAGCCGGGGAAGGACGTCGAGTGCAGCGCAGGAGCGTCGATGGCCTCCTGGGGCGAGTAGCCCCCGACGATGGTGCGCAGCAGGTAGAGCAGCTGCCACTGGTCCTGCTGGTCCCCGCCCGGAGAGCCGACCGCAGTGACGGCCTGACCCTCGCGGAGCACCAGGGTCGGAGTGAGCGTGGTCCGCGGCCGGCGCCCCGCACGAAGCGTCGAGGGCAGACCCGGCTCCAGCCAGGTCATCTGCAGCCGGGTGCCGAGGCAGAAGCCGAGCTCGGGGATCGTGGGCGAGGACTGCAGCCAGCCGCCCGACGGGGTCGCCGCGATCATGTTGCCCCAGCGGTCGGCGACGTCGATGTGGCAGGTGTCGCCGCGGGTCTCGCCGTCCCGCGAGACGGTCGGCTCCCCCACCCCGGAGGCGACCGCGGCCGGGTCGTAGGTCTCCCGCAGCGGCGGGAAGGTCTTCGCGCCCAGGCCGGGCCTCACCTCGGCCGAGGCGGCGTCGGCGATCAGGGGGCGGCGGGTGGCGGCGTACTCCTTGGACAGCAGGGTCTCGATCACGTCCGGCTCGGCACCGTCGCCGTAGTGGGCGTCGCGGTCGGCGAAGGCGAGCTTGGTCGCCTCCAGGATCGTGTGCGCGCCCTCCGGGCGGCTCGGGTCGAGCAGCGCGTCGTCCAGCGGCTCGAGCAGGTTGAGCGTCTGCAGCAGCACCGGCCCCTGCGTCCACGGCCCCGCCTTCGCGATCGTGTGGCCGCGGAACTCCGTCGTCACCGGCTTCTCGTACGCAGCCGAGAACCCCGCCATGTCAGCCGACCTGATCACTCCGGAATGGTCGGTTCCGGAGGAGTGGCGGTGCGGGGTGCGTACGAACCGATCGATCGCCTCCGCGACGAACCCGCCGCCCCAGGCGGCGCGGGCGGCGTCGATGCGCTCCGCCCGGGTCCCGGCGGTGTCCCCGGCTGCCACGAGCCGGTCGAGCACGGCGGCGTAGGCCTCGTTGTGGACCATGGTGTCGGGCTCGGGCGGCTCGCCGTCGACGAGCCAGTGGGCGGCCGAGGTGGGCCAGTGGTCACGGAACAGGTCGGCGACGGCGGCGATCGTGGAGACCGCCCGGCCCAGGATCGGGTGGCCGTCGCGGGCGTAGTCGATGGCGTAGGCGAGCACGTCTCCCAGCTCCCAGGTGCCGTGGTCGCGCAGCAGCATCAGCCAGGCGTCGACCGCACCGGGGACGGCGGCCGCCAGCGCCCCGGAGCCGGGTACCAGCTCGAGCCCCTCTGCCCGCATGTGCTCGACGGACGCCGCTGCGGGCGCCGGCCCCTGCCCCATCAGCACCGTCGCCTCGCCACCGGCGGGTGCGAAGATCCCGACGAGGTCACCACCCGGCCCGTTGAGGTGGGGTTCGACGACGTGCAGCACGAACCCACCCGCGACCGCAGCGTCGAAGGCGTTGCCTCCGCGCTCGAGCACCGCCTGCGCGGTGCCGCTGGCCAGCCAGTGCGTCGAGCCGACCATGCCGAACCTGCCGAGCAGGTCGGGACGGGTCTTGAAGGCGGCGGGATGCGTGTAGCGGGAGGGGGCGGATTTCGAAGTGTCGAAGGGCACAGACCCAGGCTACGAGCGGGAACCGGGCACCTTGTCGGCGGGCCGTCACCGGATAGGGTCGCCCCATGAGTGCGCCAGCGGTCCGGGGCCGTCTCCAGTGGTCAGTGGTCGTGCCGATCCTCGCCGTGGTTGTGCTGGTGCTCGCGTGGCTTCGCCACGACCACTGGTCGATCCTCGCCGTGGTGGCGGCGGTGCTGGTCGGCGCGGTGCTGAGCGCCGTTCACCACGCCGAGGTGGTCGCGCACAAGGTCGGTGAGCCGTTCGGGTCGCTGATCCTCGCGATCGCGGTGACCGTGATCGAGGTCGGCCTGATCGTGATGCTGATGATCAGCGGTGGCGACAACACCAGCACCTATGCCCGCGACACCGTCTTCGCCGCGGTGATGATCACCCTCAACGGCATCGTCGGGCTCTCGCTCCTGATCGGAGCTCTCAAGCACGGACTGGTCAGCTTCAACGCCGCCGGCACCGGGTCCGCGGTCGCCACGGTCATCGCCCTGGCCGGTCTCACGCTGGTGCTGCCGCGCTTCACTACGTCGGCGCAGGGCCCGCAGTACTCGACCTCGCAGCTCGTCTTCGCCGCCATCGCCTCGCTGGCCCTCTACGTCGCCTTCCTCTTCACCCAGACTGTCCGCCACCGCGACTTCTTCCTCCCGGTCACCAGCGACGAGCAAGGCCGGATGACCGGACTGGTCGACCTCGACGAGGACGGCCACGCCGACCCGCCCTCGGCGGGCGAGGCTGGCCTCAGCCTGGCCCTCCTCCTGGTCTCTCTCGTCGCCGTGGTCGGCCTGGCGAAGGTCCTCTCCCCCACGATCGAGGACACTGTCAAGAGTCTCGGGTTCCCCTATGCCGTCGTGGGCGTCGTGATCGCCCTCCTCGTGCTCGCTCCCGAGTCGATCGCCGCGGTCCGGAACGCCTCCCGGGACCGGGTGCAGACCAGCCTCAATCTCGCCTACGGCTCCGCGATGGCCTCGATCGGTCTCACCATTCCCACCCTCGCCGTCGCGATGATCTGGCTCAGTGGTCCCCTCGATCTGGGCCTCGAACCGACCCAGATCGTGCTGCTGGTCATCACCGTCTTCGTCACCGGACTTACCGTCGTCCAGGGTCGCGTCTACGCCTTGCAGGGGTTCGTCCACCTGGTACTGCTCGCATCGTTCCTGTTCCTGTCGATGCAGCCGTGAGCCGATGCTGACTGTGGCAGCGGGTGAACCGCGTCAGATTGCGCGCAGGATCGCTGCCGCCTCCTGAATCGGCAGCTTCTCCTGCTCGATCCGGCGGAACGGGGCAGGGCCCGCAGTGGCGACCATCTCGTAGGCCGCGCGCTCGTCCTCTGTCAGCTCACCGAGCTCACGGCTGGACGGCTTGAGCGGAACGCCGTCCTTGTCTTCGCTCACGCCCTGATCTTCGTAGCGGTTCATGGTGAGAAGGTCCATGAAGATCGACGAAACCTTGGGTAGAGCAGCACGGAACTGGTCCAGGATCGCGTAGCCATCTGCATCCATGTCTCCCCAGTAGACAACGCGTTCCGCGTCACGGACCCATGGGATCTCCGCCACCAGCGCGGTAGCCGCCGCGCCGCCGCCCTCGACGACGACCGTGCCAGAGACCTCGGGGAAGAACACTCGGCAATCTCGGTTCTCGACGACCAGGACGGTGTGCGGTGCGTATGGGATCTCGTGGCTGTCACCGGCAGTCCACGAGTCATGCTTGCGAGGCAGATCGGATCCAGCGAGGTAGACGGGGTCTACGTACGTCAGGTGGACCGCCGTAGGCCGCTTGCGCAATTCGCTCTTGAGATCACGACCGGTGAGGTCGCGGATCAGCGACATGCGCTTGTCCAGCCACTTGGTGTGGACGCGAGGGATCGGAAGCTGACGAACACTCCATGCACTCACGTCGGGATGGTCCGCGAGCCAGTCAAGCACGCTGAGCAGGGCGCGCAGATCCGGTTCAGACAGAGCGATGGCTTTCTTGAGTGCGCTCGAGCTGAGCCCGGCTTTGCGCGAATGAAGATGCTGGGCGATATTCCTGGCGCGGGCCAGGTCGGTCCTCGACGGCTCGCCGCCCAGAACGGACACTGCGGCTACAGCTGACTCCAGGTCAGATGCATGGAGCGTCTTGGGGAAGTCAACTGGCTCGCCTCTTGCCACCGAGAGTGTCGACTCCGTCACCCAGCAGCCGACGCCTTCGGACGTCGGCAGCCCGAGCCGTCGCCACTCGGCCCGCCAGTCGCCCCAGGAGTCCAACAGATGCCGTTCGACGATGGCGCCGCTGGTCACATTCGGACTCAGCGGGACCTGGAACGGGAACGGATCACCACGCGTCTCCGCACAGAGCGCCGCCGCCCACTTGTCCTTGACCTGAGCAGCGAGTCGGGAGCCCGCCTCGGCAGGGCTCAACAACCTTGGGATCATTTCGCCGGTACCTCCTCGAGTCCCACCTCGAGCTTCGGGAACGAGTGGCCCTCGGCGTCCTTGAGCACCGTGTACTGGACGTCGACATGCGGCTCGATGGCGCTGTGCTTGTCGTTGGGGGCGCCGATGATGAGCTGGAACCCCAGACCCCGCCAGGCGCCGATCGCACGGCCGGTGAAGCGGGCGTCGGCCTTGATCAGCGCCTCGTCGAGGAAGACCGGGGCGTAGCGCGGCCGCTCGGCACCGGCGTCACCGAGCTGGTAGCGCAGCGCGGCTCCGACGATGAAGGCGACCAGCTCCTGCGACTCGCCACCGGACTTCTCGCCGATGTGGTCGTAGAGGGCCACGTGCTCACCGGTGTCGGCGGTGACCTTCTCGGCGCTGACGCGGACGTGGTTGCGTACGTCGATCAGGTCTGCGAAGTCGGGAGCCGTACGCCGCATCCGGTCGATGAGCCGCGCCATCCGGGTGTAGGCCTGCTCGCGGGAGTCGTTGGTCGACGCCTTCTCGATGAGGTCGCGCACCGAGCGCAGCTCCTTGCGGAACCTGCCGCGCACCGCCGACTGGCCCTCCTGGGTGTCGATGCGGAGCCGGTGGGCGTCGTCGTTGAACGGGAGCCCGGCGAGGATCTGGTTGATCGGGTCGATCCGGTCGCGGATCTCGCGCACCGCGCGTGACAGGGTCGAGTCGAGGTTCGTCAGGTCGTTGCCCGACAGCTTGAGCAGGGAGTCGCGCCACTCGACCTCGAGCTCGTGCAGGCCGCTGGTCTCCAGCTCGTCGAGGAGGCGGTCGAAGTCGGCGTAGGAGTCCTCCGGGTCGGTGTGGAGGTTCGGGTTGGGCCAGCGTTCGAGGAAGGCCTCGAAGGTCTGCCGGAGCTGGCCGCGGGCGGTCCCGATCGTCTCCTGCGCGCCGGCCCGGTCTGCGGTGAGGCTCTCGCTCGCCCGGGCGAAGACCGCATCGAGCTCGGCGAGCGCGTCCTCGCGGCGGCCGGCCTCCTCTCCACCGGACGCCTTGAAAAGCTGCTCGAGATAGTCGGCCTGGGCGGGGGCCACGTCGGTGCCGGAGGCCGCGGCGTCCTCCAGCGCGTCCTTGGCCCGGTCGACCTGCTCGACCACGTCGCTCCAGCGGTCGTCGAGCTCCTGGAAGCTGCTCTTGGCCGCGCCGATGCCCTCCCGCAGCGAGTCGACCTTGGCCCGAGCGCTCTTCAGGCGCTCCTGGAGCGTGGCGATCTCCGGGTTCTCGGCAGTGACCTCGGCGATCACCGAGGCCCACCGGTCCCGCTCGGCCTCGGCGCCGGTCACGTCGACCTGGTCCCAGGTCAGCGCGGAGACCGCCTTGAAGGACGTACGCCGCAGGTCGAGCTGCTTGATGGCCCGTTCGGTCTCCGCGACCGCGCCCTTCGCGGTCTCCGCGCCCTCGCGGGCACTCTCGAGGCGCTCGGTGAGCTCGGCGACGCGACGGGTGTTGGTGAAGCCGAGCACGTTGCCGGCACCGTGGCCGCCGTGCGCGCCGCGCGTTCCCTGCGAGACCTGCCCGGTGACCGTGAGCGCCATCCGGTGCTGGCCGAGCAGCGCGGGGGTCTGCACGCAGACGTAGCCGTGCCGTTCCCTCAGCCGCTGCTTGAGCCAGCCGGTGAACACGCCGCGGCGGTAGTCCAGACGTCCTGGCAGGGTGCCCTCGTCCAGCGGCTGCGCACCGTCCTTCAAACCGGTCGGGACGGCTTCGTAGCGGATCCGTGTCCGTTGCCGCACCGAGTCGATCGCGGCTCGGAAGGCGCCCACGTGAGCGGCATCGACGAGCATCGTGGTGGCGAACCCGCCCAGCGCCAGGTTGAAGGCCTCGCGCCAGGCCTCGTGCTCGGTGCGCACCTCGATCAGCTCGCCGACGAACGGCATCTCCGCCGGGCTCAGCCCGGCCGCCTCGGCCAGCACCGCACGAGCGGCACGCAGCGGCTCGGGGATGTTGTTCTTCGTCTTCTCGGCATCGGCGAGCTCGTCCTCGAGCCGGCCGACCAGGTCCACGGCGGCGGTCTCGGCGGACCGCGCCGCGGCGTACGCGTTGAGGGCGGTCGTGCGGGCATCGTCGTCGACCAGGGCCTCCTGCGCGGCGGCCTGGAGGCTCTCGAACTCGGTGGGCGTGGTCGCGACGGCGCCGAGGACGGCGAGCTCCTCGTCCAGGGCCTCGCGGGCGCGGCGTACGTTGTCCGCGCGGGTCTCGGCGGCCCGGATCTCACGGGTGGCCTCCTCGAGGCGCCGGCCTCCGGAGGCGGCGACCGTGACCGCGAGGCCGTCGCGCTCGGACTCGGCGGCCTCGACCATCGCCTGCTTCTCGGTCACCGCCTTCTCCGCCGCACCCCTGCGGGCGCTGAGATCGGCCTCCAGCTCGCTGAGCAGGTCGACCCGCTTGCCGGCCCGCCACAGGCCCGCCGGGGTGGTCTCGTCCACGAAGTCGCCGATCCCGTCGATGACCTCCAGCGTGGCCACGGCGTTTTCGACGTCTGCCCGATGCTCCCGGATCGGCGTCAGCGCACGCACCTGCTGCTGCGCGGTGACCATCCGGTCGCGGGTCGCGGCGAGCTCGTCGAAGTGGGCCACGACACCGTCGGCGGTGGCGAGGGTCTCGGGCTCCTCGAGCACCATCTTCTTGTAGAGATCGTCGACCGTGGTGATCTGCTGCCCAGCCTGGATCCGTCCCAGCAGGTTGACCGCCTTCTCACCGTCGCCGGCCGCGCCGATCCCGAGCGCCGAATGGATCCGTGCCGTGAAGTCGCGGTCGGTGTCGATCGGAGTCAGCCCGATCTCGGAGACCGATGCGCGCGTGAACCGGTGGGCCGCGGGCGGCTCCAGATCGCGTACGTCGAAGCCTGCCTCGGCCACCGCCCGGAGCTTGGTCACGTCGTCGAGGTTCTTGGCGGACGCGGGGACGTACCAGGCACGGACCGCGGTGAAGCGGGAGCCGGTCTGGTCCGCCCAGGTCATCGCGATCGCCGACCAGGTGTCGCGGCCGTCGCCGCGCAGCACCCGGATCTTGGTGCCCTCGGCGGTCTTCGCCTCATCGATCTTGCCGCGCGCGTAGGAGAGGATGTTGCGCTGGTCCTGCCCGCGCGGACGGCCCACCACGCCGCCGTTGGAGGCGCCGTTGAACGGCGTCGTGTGCGGCATGATCAACGCGATGTAGGCGTCCATCAGCGTCGACTTGCCCGATCCGGAGCCGCCGGTGAGCAGCGTCGCGGTCGGCGAGAACCGCACCCGGTGGGCGCCGTCGTAGCCGCCCCAGTTGACCACCTGCAGCTCGCTCGCGACCCATTGCCGCCCGGTCGAGCGCGCCGGGATGAGGCCGAAGAGGGTGTCGATCATGCTCATTCTTCGATCTCCTCCGCGTCGTCGCTGTCGTCGTCGCTGGTCGAGCCGCCGGAGCCGCTAGGCGGAGGCGTGTCGAGACCAACACGGTCACCGCCGAGCGCCGATGGAACCGTGTTGGTCTCGACACGCTCGGCCGCAGGCGGCCTCGCGGCTCGACCAGCCGATTCCCTCAGCCATTCCTTGAGCTCGGCCAGCTTCTCGACGCTCAGCACGATCTCGACCAGGGGTGTGATCCGGAACCGGTCCTCGGACTCCTCCTCGATCAGCCCCTCCCGGGCGAGCCGGTCGACCGCCCGACGGATCTCGCGGCGCGCGGAGGCGTCGCCGCTGGCGACGTCGAAGTAGGTGAGCACGGTCTGCTCCAGCTCGTCGGCGTCGACGCGCGCGGAGCTCTCGCCCGCGCCGCGCTCGCGCTGGAAGACGGTGCGCAGATGGACGAGCACGAGCGTCTCGGCGCGCGAGTAGGCGTCGTCCTTGAGGAGCACCGGCACGTCCAGCTCCTCCGAGCGCACCTGCCGCTTGTAGGCGATCCCGCGGTCGTGGTCGACGACGAGCCGGACGAACAGGTCGTGGAGACGCGACTCGATCACCGCCTGGTGGTCGAGCAACGTACGCCACTGACGCGGGTTCCGCTCGGCCGTGATGAACCGGCGGCGCAGGAGCTGGACCAGCACCCGGCGTACGTCGGCGTCGAGGACACCGTGGTCGCCGACGAAGAGCTCGGTCGGGTCGTCCTCCATCGAGACGGGCTCGATGAAGCCTTCCGGCTCGCTGCCGTAGGCCACGGACGTGCCGGCCTCGGTCTCGGTCTCACTCATCGTCGTCATCCTCTTCGCCAGCTGTCGTCATCGTCACCCCGCCGAAGGCGAACCTGCGGCGTACCCCGTCTGCCCGGACGGCCTCGATGGTGGAGATCTCCCCCGTCTCGCTCATCCCGCGTCGGTGAGCGATCTCCAGCAGCCCGAGCAGGTCGACTGGCCGCCGGATCTCCTCCGGCGCGGCCGCGAAGACCTCGGCCAGGTCGATCGCCTCCTCGCCCGCGTGGGCCGCGACGTAGAGGTCCAGGTGGGCCTCGATCGCCCGGTAGCCCGGACCGCCCCACGATCTGGTGTCCTCGGCCGCGCTCTCCACGTCACCCCAGTCGGCCAGCGGTGCCGGCGGCTCGGGCGGACGCAGCTCGCTGACCGACTGGCGCAGGTGGCCCAGGTCGGCGACCGGGAGCCGACGCAAGGGCTCGACCGCCTCGGCGGTCCGTGAGGAGGGCATCCACGCCTGGAGCCCGACCATCACGTCGCGCAGCAGGTCGTCGACCTGCCGGTCGCGGGCCGGGTCGTGCGTACGCACCTGGGTGGTGATCACGTGCGAGGCGGTCTGCTGGGCCGCCAGGACCTCTGCGACGCCGGTCTCGATCCGGCGGCCGACCGCGGCCAGCTCGGCTCGCTCGGGCGGGCTCATCTCACTGGTGAACCGGTGTCGCAGCACCGTACGCAGGTTGGTGGCGAGGACATCGAGGCGGCGCGGGTCGCCGATCATCCGCAGCGCCCCCGCGAACGCCTTTCCCTCGGGCGTGGAGGCCATCACGTCCTTGCCGCGCTGAAGGTACTCGCGCAGGACCTCGCCGGCCGGACGTACGTCCTGGCGCAGGTCGGTGACCACATCGCGCTGCATCGCCCGGATCGACTCGACCACCCGCGCGAAGTCGGCCGGAAGCTCGCGGGTGAGGTGCAGGATGTTCTCGGCCTGCTCCAGCAGGGTGTCGTCGTCGACCGTGTCGACCACACCGGTGCGGTCCAGGCGGGCGATCTCGGCGCGCCGCTCGGCGATCTCCTCGGTCAGCCGGGCGACCCGGGTCAAGACGTCGGGGTCGGCGTCCAGCGCGAGCCGCTCGACCGCCTCCAGGAGAGTCCGGACCCGCGACTCGGAGACCCGTGCCCGGGACCCGCTCGCCCGTCCGGCGATCTCCAGCGCACCCACCGCGTGGGCGGAGAGGCGGTAGACCTCGTCCTCGCCCTCGATCTGACGCAGCAGCCAGCCGGCGCGCACCCACTGACGGCACAGCTCGCGCGCCGTACCGACCGGGAGCATCACCTCGCCGCTCTCACCCTCGGCGTAGCCCGTGGCGCGGAGCCGGTCCAGCATGTCGCCGATCTCGGCGTGCGCGTCCACCACCGGGACCGCCGCTCGATCGGAGGTGAAGGTCACCGAGAGCACCGCCACCACGAACGGTGCGAACCGACCGTGGAGGAGGTCGAGCATCGGGTTCTTGAAGGCGGCCAGTGCCCCGGCGTACGCCGCCTCGACGCGAGTCTCACTCATCGGCAGATACCGTACGCGGCACCACCGACATCCGAGCCTCGGGCCCGGCGCTTGCGCCGGGACCGAACGCGAGGAGGTCGAGCGAGCGCGCGGGTGAGCTTGCGAACCCGCGACCGCGGGTCGAGACCCGGTTCCCGGCGTACAAGGGTCACCACGACACGCACCCCGACGTCATGGGTGTGCAAGTATTCGGTTGCCCTCCTAACGCATAGTTGTCCCATGCGGGTTCGTTCCTTCTCTGTCTTCGTGGCCACGATGGCCCTGATCGCCCTCTCCGGCTGCGCCGGCGCCCCGGAGACCCCGGACTCGGGGAAGGGCGGGTCGTCTGCCGCCTCGCCGTCCGCGAAGCCGCTGACCGCCGACATCGCCCCCGCCGACGGAGCCAAGGACGTGCCGGTCGACAGCACGGTCACCGTCACCGCGACCTCGGGCGAGTTCACGAGCGTGAAGGTTGCCAGGCCCGACGGAAGCACCGTGCCCGGCTCGCTCTCGACGGACAAGACGAAGTGGACCGCCAACGACCTGCTCGACCCGGCGCTGCGCTACACCGTGACCGCCACCGGTGAGACCGGCACGGTCACGAGCAGCTTCACCACCCGCGCGCTCTCCCTGGCGCAGCAGACCTTCGCCACCATCGTCCCCGTCGACGGCACCAAGGTCGGCGTCGGGATGCCGGTCGCGGTCTACTTCGACGTCCCGGTCAAGGACCACGCCTCCTTCGAGAAGCGCATGCACGTCACCTCCACCCCGACCCAGGCCGGCTCCTGGTACTGGGTCTCCGACACCGAGGCCCGCTACCGCCCGCAGCACTACTGGAAGCCCGGCACCACCATCAAGGTCGACCTCGACATCAACGGCGCCTCCGCCGGAGCCGGCGTCTACGGCCAGCACAGCCGCACCGCCACCTACAAGGTCGGCGACGCGCACGTCTTCAAGGTCAACGCGCGCACCCACCAGATGAAGGTCTTCAGCAACGGCAAGCTGCTGCGTACGATCCCGATCACCACCGGCAAGCCCGGCTTCACCACCCGCTCGGGGATCAAGGTCATCTCCGAGAAGCACCGGGTCAAGGAGATGCGCTCGGAGACGATCGGCATCTCCGACCAGAGCTCGAGCGACTACTACTCCCTCGACAACGTCGAGTACGCCATGCGGATCTCCAACTCCGGCGAGTTCATCCACGCAGCGCCGTGGTCGACCGGCTCCCAGGGCAGCGCCAACGTCTCCCACGGCTGCACCGGCCTCTCCACGGCCAACGCCGGCTGGCTCTACGGCCTGGCCCGCGTCGGCGACATCGTCGACACCGTCGGCACCGACCGCAAGATGGAGTGGGACAACGGCTTCGGCGACTGGAACCTGTCCTGGGCCGAGTACCAGAAGGGCTCCGCGCTCTGACCTGGACCGGCGCCAGGAGCTCGGTGTTTCCATTCGGGCATTGTCACTTTTGGCTACGTCAGTCTCTTTCGACACCGGATGTCGATGAATTTCGACAACACCTGTGATGCACGCCAGGGGCTGTCGAAGCATGTGCTCCAGCGGAAGTACCGGGGGCTTTCGGACGGTACAGGCCGCGTTGCGGTCCGCGTGGCCCTCGACTCGCAAGCCGATGCCCGAGCGGGCCTCGAGGCTGGATCGGCACAAACCGGTCATCGACAGGTGGCTGCGTGAGGACTTGAGCGTCCCTTACAAGCAGCGGCATACCGCGAAGCGGATCTTCGACCGCCTCCATCATGAGCACGACGCGAACGAGGTGTCGTAGGCGATGGTGCGTGACTACGTGCGGGTCCGTCGTCGTGAAATCAGGATCGAGGCGGGCCAAGAGCCGGCCGCTACTGCAGAGCCGGAGACTTTGATGTTCATCGAGCCATTTTTCCGCTCGCTACCGCTCGCGTTGCCGACCATCATCGGCTCGGGGGTGCTTGCCGTCCTGGGAGCACCATGGTGGGCAAGGTGGTTGCAAGTGCCGCGCGCGACCGCGGTCTTGTTCATTGCGGTGTGCGGCGCCTACCTGGGCGTGACCGCAACGCCGACCGAAGTCGGCCTGTGGTCGACTCCGGGCGGGTCTCGTGGGGTCAGCCTCGACATCCAGCTGCCGCCACTTGGGAACCTCTTGATGATCACTTCCGACTCACTCAATGTCCTAGCTGGGGCAACCCTGGGAGCGGTGTCGGTGCTGATGTGGTGCGCCGGCCGCCGAGGCGTCGCTGTTGGCACCGCGGTGGGGCTGCCTCTCCTGGTGGAGCTGGTTCAGCTGCTCTTTCCAGCGATGGGACGGGTCGGGTTCATGCTAAGTGATGTCGTCCTGAACTGGATCGGGGCCGGACTCGGGGCTGGCCTCGGCGCTACTCTCGCGGTTGCGATCGGGGTGGCGAGCTCGGTCAAGACGGTTCCCGAGTAGCCCGGTCAGGGCAGAGCGGACCACGGCTACACCTGATGCGCCACTTGAGCTGGTCATGGCGCAGATGCACCCGCTCGCTTACCACAGCCCCTGAGCCTGTACATAGCGACAAGGCTCAGGGGCTGGTGCCGAAACTCGTCGACATCCGGGTCAGAACTCACTGACATAGCCAGTCACTTCAATGCCAAGTCGCCCAGGTCTCCCAGCTGGGACATCGGCTGTCCGGGTCGACGCCAACGTGGTCAGATGAAGGCCTCTTCGCCTTCCTCCTAGGCATCCGTCGCCTGCAAGAGTTACACCCCGAGCGTGTGGCGCTCACCGACATAGAGATGGGATTCCTCAGTTGACCACGGCCACAGGAAATGCGTACGACGACGGCGCCGAGCGGCGCGGCTGGCTGATCGGCCACTTCATCGAGCCCGACGCCAGCCCCCTGCACTCAAGCGACGTCGAGATCAAGTGGGGCACGCACACGGCCGGCGAGGAGCGCGCAGAGTGGACCGATGCGGCCAGCGAGGTGCGCACCACGATGGTCATGCTGATCCGCGGACACTTCGCCGTACGGCTTCCCAACGGCGACCAGGAGATGAAACGCGCCGAGGCCCGTTCGTTGTGCGCCCGGGTACTCCACGCAGACGGCCCAGATGTCTACCCCCGGGCCACCAACCCGCGCCGGCAGCCGAGCATCATCTGCCGGTGGTTCCAGGTCAGCACCGGCCGCAGCAGCATCGAAGCCACGCCGAGCAGGCCGTCTACGACGACCTCCTGCTCGAACATCATCCGGCTCCCGCCCGGGGCCGGTGTCAGCGTCCACCGCGCGAAGCCGTCCAGGTCGCCGCCGAGCCCGACCTCCAGCGTCGGCAGCTCCCGGCTGACCGCGTGCAGCACGATCTCCAGGTCGTAGGGCAGCCTCGAGCGGCACACCAGCAGCGCGTCGTCCTCCCCCAGCTTCGCCACCGCCCGCACCTGCGGCCACCACTGCGGATAGCGCTCCACGTCGACCAGGACGTCCCGCACCGCCTCCGCCGGCATCGGCAGCTCCCAGGTCTCGGCAAACACGTAGTGCGAGGGCATGGGGCCAGTGTGCCCGGCCCCATCACCCCAGGAGAGCCGCGACCGCCTCACGGCCCTGCTGCGGCGAGCTCGCGGCAAGGGCGGCCTCGGCGGCGGTGCCGCACAGTCCGGCTGTCGCTGACCCAAGCCGGGCACCGACCGCGGCCACGGCGGCGGAGGCCATCGACAGCGACGTGATGCCGAGGCCCACGAGCACCGGCGCGAGCAGCGGGTCGGCGGCGGCCTCGCCGCAGATCCCGACGGGTTTGCCGGCCGTACGCCCCGCCTCGGCGGTGATCGCGATGAGCTGCAGCACTGCCGGCTGCCAGGGATCGGTGAGATGGGCCAGGTCGGTGGCGAGGCGGTCGGCGGCCATGGCGTACTGGGTCAGGTCGTTGGTGCCGATGGAGAGGAAGTCGACGACCTCCAGCATCCGATGGGCCATCAGGGCGGCTGCCGGCACCTCGATCATGACGCCCGGTTTGAGGCCGCGGGCACGGACCAGAGCGGCGAAGTCGGCGGCCTCCTGGACGGTGGCGACCATCGGCGCCATCACCCAGGTGTCCGCGCCGGTGCGCTCCGCGGCGATCGCGATGGCATCCACCTGGCGCTCCAGGAGTCCGGGGTTGTCGGCGGCGAGCCGCAGGCCGCGTACGCCCAGGGCCGGGTTCTCCTCGCCCTCGTGGGTCGCGAAGGCGATCGGCTTGTCGGAACCCGCGTCCAGAGTTCGTACGACGACGTGACCTCGGCCCGCGAAGGGTGCGAGCACCTCGGCGTAGACGTCGGCCTGCTCGTCCACGGTCGGCTCCTCGCGCTGGTCGAGGAAGCAGAGCTCGGTGCGGAAGAGACCCACGCCCTCGACCTGGCCGGAGGCGGCATCGCGCGCCGAGGAGCCGTCGGCGACATTGGCGAGGAGCGCCATGGGGTGGCCGTCGGCGGTGCGTCCGGGGCCGGTCCAGACCGCGACCGCCTGGCGCCGGGCGAGGTCTGCATCGGCCCGCGCGGCGGCGTCCGGGCCGGGCTCGAGCTCCACGATGCCGGTCTGGCCGTCGACGAGCACGAGGGCGCCTGCGGCAATGGCGGTTGCTCCGGCCACGCCGACCAAGCACGGGATGCCGAGCTGGCGGGCGATGATCGCAGTGTGGCTGGTGGGTCCGCCTCGCTCGGTGACCAGCGCGACCACGCGGGCCGGGTCGAGGGCGGCGGTGTCGGAGGGCGCCAGGTCGGCGGCGACCAGCACGCACGGGCTCTCCGGCAGGTCCACTCCGGGCTCGGGCTCCCCGGCGAGGTGCGCGAGCACTCGTCGCTCGATGTCGCGTAGGTCGGTGACGCGCTCGGCCATCAGACCGCCCATGCCGCTGAACAGGGTGACGAACTGCTCCACCGCGGCACCGACGGAGGCGACCAGCCCCTCCCCCGCCCGCAGGTGCTTCTCCACGGCGACCCTCAGCCCTTTGTCCCGTGCCAGACCAGCGCTCGCGCTCAGGACGGAGGCGGCTGCCCCGGAGGCGGTCTCCGCCCGGCGTGCGTACCCGTCGGCGACGTCGGTCGCAGCCGCCACGTAGGCCGCGAGGGCGTCCTCGGGCTGGTCGAAGCCGCGCCGCTCCAAGGCCTCCAGCGCGGCGGGATCGACCTCGGTCCGCACCACGTGGACGGGTGCCAGCACGACCCCCGGGACCACCGGAGTGCCAGCGAGGACAGAAGTGTGAGACGTGACCATAACCACAAATATCCGCCCTGAACCCTTGACTAGTCAACACATTCGGGCATAGAACAACATATGCGGGCACCCTGGAGCCCGAAACCAACTTGAAACCACATCGATCGAAGGAGGCCGCGATGTACGCCGAAGAGCGACAGATCGCGACGGCCCGTCTCGTCGCCGAGCGCGGGCGGATATCCGTGGCCGACATCGCCGAGCGCTTCGAGGTCACCACCGAGACCGTGCGGCGAGACCTCTCCACGTTGGAGCGCCGAGGACTGGTCCGCCGGGTGCACGGCGGCGCGGTTCCGGTGGAGACCATGGCCGTCCTCGAGTCCGCGCTCGGCGAGCGCGAGCAGACCTACACCGCACAGAAGGACCGCATCGCCCAGGCCGCCCTCACGCTCCTCCCCACCGCCGGCGGCACCATCGCGATCGACGCCGGCACGACGACCAGCAGGTTCGCCCACGCCCTTCCGCGCGACCACCAGCTCACCGTGGTGACCCACGCGGTCCCCGTCGCCGCCATGCTGGCCGGCAGCGCGCAGATCGAGCTTCACCTGCTCCCCGGTCGCGTCCGGTCGGCCACCCAGGCAGCCGTCGGCACCGAGACCGTGGACGCCCTGAGCCGCCTGCGGGTCGACGTCAGCTTCGTGGCCACCAACGGGCTGACGCTGGCCCACGGCCTCTCCACCCCCGACCACGAGGAGGCCGCGACCAAGCGCGCACTGGTCAACGCCGCCCGCCGGGTCGTGTGCCTCACCGACTCCAGCAAGATCGGCGTCGAGACCACGTTGCGCTTCGCCACGCTGGGCAAGGTCGATGTCCTCGTCACGGACAGCGACATCGACGACGACGTCGCCACCGAGCTCCGCGAGAGCGGCCTGGAGGTGCTGATCGCATGATCGTCACCCTGACCGCCAACCCGAGCATCGACCACACCGTGATGCTCACCAGCCCGCTGCGCCGCGGCGAGGTGCTGCGGGCCCGCACCACCACGTCGCAGCCCGGCGGCAAGGGCGTGAACATCTCCGGAACCGCGTACGCCGCCGGCGTTCCCACCCGCGCCGTGCTCCCCTGCCCCGACCTCGATCCGATGATCGCCGAGCTGCGCGCCACCGGTCTCGACGTGGTCGCGGTCGGGCCGTCCGGCCGGCCACGGATCAACACCACCGTGACCGAGCCTGACGGCACCACCACCAAGCTCAACGGTCCCGGCACCGCAGCGACGCCGGCGCTGCTCGACGCGCTCGCCGCCCGGCTCGTCCAGGAGGCCGAGCACGCCAGCTGGGTCGTCCTCGCCGGATCGCTGCCGCCAGGGACACCGGCCGGCTGGTACGCCGAGGTCGTGAGCGCGCTCCGCTCCACCAGCGCTCGCATCGCCGTCGACACCAGCGAGGCACCCCTCGAGGCGCTCGCCGCCCACCTCCCCGCCGGCGCACCCGACCTGCTCAAACCCAACGCAGAGGAGCTGGCCTCCATCACCGGTTCCGACTCCCTCGACGATCCGGCCGCCGCAGCCTCGGCAGCCCGGACTCTGGTCGACCGCGGGGTCGCGGCCGTGCTCGCGACGCTAGGTGGAAACGGTGCCGTCCTCGTCTCCGCGGAAGGTACGTGGCACGCCACCCCGCCGCCCACCGAGGTCGTCAGCACCGTCGGCGCCGGGGACAGCTCGTTGTTCGGCTATCTCCTCGCCGACCTGCGTGGACTCTCCGCCCCTGAACGTCTCGGGCTCGCCGTCGCGTACGGCAGTGCAGCCGCCGGTCTCCCCGGCACCACCCTCCCCACCCCACCCCAGGTCCGAGCGGACCTCGTGTCCGTCCGCGACCTCGACCCCATCACCGGAGGACTCTGATGTCCGCACTCATCACCCCCGAGCTCGCGGCCCTCGACGCCGACCTCGGCCCCGACAAGCACGATGTCATCCGCGCCTTGGCGCAGCGCGTGGCCGACTCCGGCCGTGCCACCGACCTGGACGTGCTCATCGCCGACGCGATGGCCCGTGAGGAGGTCTCCGCGACCGGGCTCCCTGGCGGCCTGGCGATCCCCCACTGCCGTACGTCCGGGGTCGACGAGCCCGTGGTGGCGTTCGCCCGGCTCTCGCCTCCGGTCGACTTCGGCGCCAAGGACGGCCCGGCCGACCTGGCCTTCCTCATCGGGGCACCCGCGGGCGGCGACGCCACCCACCTGACCATCCTGACCAAGCTCGCCCGTGCGCTTGCCCGCCCTGAGTTCGGCCAGACCCTGCGCGAGACCGACTCGCCCGCGCAGGCGGCCCAGACCATCCTCGCCGCGGTCAGCGACGAGCCGGCGCCTGCGCCGGCCACCACCCCGGCGCCGGCACCGGGTGCGGCGGAGAAGCGCTCTCTGGTCGCGGTGACCGCCTGCCCGACCGGGATCGCGCACACCTACATGGCGGCCGAGGCCCTCCAGGCCGCGGCCGCGCGGGCCGGGGTCGAGATCGCGGTCGAGACCCAGGGTTCGGCAGGGGCGACACCCCTGCCGCCCGAGACGATCGCCGAGGCCGACGCCGCCATCTTCGCCGTCGACGTCGGCGTCCGCGACCGGAGCCGGTTCGCCGGAAAGCCGTTGGTCTCCTCCGGGGTGAAGCGTCCGATCGACGACGCCGACGCAATGATCGGCGAGGCGCTCGCTGCCGCCGCGGACCCGAACGCCGCGCGCGTGGAGTCCGGCCGGAGCGATTCCGCCGAGACCGCCAACACCGCCTCGGAGAGCTGGGGCGGCCGCACCCGGCGGATCCTGATGACCGGCGTCTCCTACATGATCCCGTTCGTCGCCGCCGGCGGCCTGCTGATCGCGCTGAGCTTCCTGCTCGGTGGCTACGACATCACCGATGTCTACGGCGCGGTCATGGTCGACAACACCGTGACCAACCTCCCCGACGTACAGGCTCTTGGCCTCGAGCACGCCCTGTTCGACAGCGCCCTCGCCGTCTACCTGGGCGCGCTCCTCTTCGTCATCGGCAAGACCGCGTTCATGCTGTTCATCCCGGCATTGGCGGGCTACATCGCGTACGCCATCGCCGACCGCCCCGGCATCGCCCCGGGCTTCATCATGGGCGCGCTGGCCGTCAACCTGTTCGGCGTGGTCAACGCCGACGGCGTCGCGGCCCCCGCGACCGGCTTCCTCGGGGCGATCGCCGGCGGCGTGCTGGCCGGCGTGATCGCCCACTGGGTCAGCCGCTGGCGGGTCCCGAGCTGGGCGCGGGGTCTGATGCCCGTGCTGGTGATCCCGCTGGTGACCTCGATCCTCGCCGGTCTGGTGATGATCGTCGTGCTCGGAAAGCCGATCAACTGGCTGATGGAACGGCTCACCGACGGCCTCGCCGCCCTCGACGGCACCAGCGCCGTCGCACTGGGCGCTGTGCTCGGCCTGATGATGGCCTTCGACATGGGTGGCCCGCTCAACAAGGTCGCCTACAGCTTCGCCGCCACCGGGGTCGGTGCCGCCTCGCTCGCCGCCGACTCCCCCGAGCTGCGGATCATGGCCGCGGTCATGCTCGCCGGGATGGTCCCGCCGATCGCGCTGGCGCTGGCCACCGTCGTACGTCCGCAGCTGTTCACCAACGCAGAGCACGAGAACGGCAAGGCCGGCTGGCTGCTCGGCGCCTCGTTCATCACCGAGGGAGCCATCCCGTTCGCCGCGGGCGACCCGATGCGCGTCATCCCGGCGATCATGCTCGGCAGCGCGGTGACCGGCGGCCTGTCCCAGCTCTTCGAGGTCGGCGTCCGCGCACCTCACGGCGGCATCTTCGTCCTCTTCGCCGTCACCAACATCCTCGGCTACCTGATCGCGCTGGCTGCCGGCGTGATCGTCGGCGCCGCCGCCGTGATCGCCCTCAAGTCCATCGGTCGCGCTCCGGTTCCTGCCGGCGCGGCCGGCTGATCCACCCGTACGTCTCGAACCCATCAAACGAAGGAGCATCATGCCCACCCAGACCGTCACCGTCGGCTCCGCCGTTGGCCTGCACGCCCGCCCCGCAGCGATCATCTCCGAGAAGGTCGAAGAGCTCGGAGCCGAGATCACTCTCGCCGTTCCTGGCGGCGAGCCGGTCGACGCCGCCTCCTCCCTGCTGATCATGACCCTCGGTGCCGCCAACGGCGACAAGGTCGAGGTCGCCGGCGCGGACCAGGCGGCGGTCGACGCCGTCGCAGCGCTCGTCGCGCAGGATCTCGACGCCTGAGCGTGGCGTTTCCCAGCCCGCGGCACCCATATCGACGACCGGCCTCCTCCGAGGCGTCGCGGTAGTACCTTTGTTCGTGTGGTCGATCCTCCCTGGGACCTTCTGCTGACCGTGGCCTTCGTGCTCACCGGCACCGCGGGGATCTGGATCCTCGTGGTGTGCCCGCCGTCGGGGGCCGAGACCGTTCTCCATCTCAACCATGCCGTGATGAGCGCCGCGATGATCCTGATGATCTGGGTGATCGTCTCGGATGTCGCAGTCTGGGCGCAGGTCGCGCTCTTCACGGTCCTGGCCCTGGCTCTGCTGCCTGCCCTGCGGCGGGCGAGCGACGGGGCTCGGCGCGCTGATCTGGTGGGCCATCTGGCCCTGAATGCCGCGATGATCTGGATGCTCGCCGCGATGCCGCTGCTCATGGCAGACGTGCATCCCGGCGGCCTGGAGGGTCATGCCGGCCATGGGAGCGCAGCGGCGATCGGAGCGGCCGCGGACACTCCCGGCTGGGCGATCACCGTCAACTCGCTGTTCGTCGCGGTCTGCGCGGCCGGGGTGGTCTGGTGGCTGGTGCAGGCCGCCGCGGTGCGCACACACCGTCTGCCCGCCATCGGCCACGGCCTGATGGCGGGCGGGATGGGCACGATGCTCTTCCTCCTGCCCGCATGAGAGCCAGGCACGGGACGCCGAGGGCTCACACCCCGGCGAGCGGCCGTCCGCTGTCACGCCAGCCGAGGACGCCGCCGGCCAGGTTGTAGGCCTGTCGACCGGTCGCGGCGGCCCGGGCGGCGAATCGCGCCGACCGGTCCCCCGTCGGGCAGGCGAACACGACACGGGACGCTTCGGAGAACGGCATCCCCGCCTCCAGGATCTGCTCGAGCAGGTCGTCGCGGAGGTTGATCGCCCCAGGGATGTGGCCGGCCCGGAACGCCAGCGCCGTGCGTACGTCCACGACGACGACATGCTCGCCTGCGGCGATCCATGCCTCGACGTCCTCGGGGGCCGCCATGGGCGCCGCCTCGGCGGTCGCGGGGTCGCTCGCCGCGCCGAACAGGTCGGGCCGGCGGTGGCGGAAGTAGGAGAGGTACGGCTCCATGCGGTCGCACGCGATGACGACCGCCGTGACCGGGCCATCGCGCCTCGAGCCGGCTACGGATTCGGACAGCAGCCGTTCCCGCGTCGCGGCGTACGCTGCCCCGGTGGTGGGGCCGGCGAGCACACCGTGGCGGGTGGCGAGCTCGAGGCTCGCCACGATCGCGTCGGCCGAGTCGACGACGGTGATCGCGTCGTAGAAGCCGGGTTCGAAGAGACCGACCTCCCACATCTCGGCCGCCGAGCGGATGCCGGGGATGAAGTCGCCCTCCGCGGCGACGACACCGACCACGGCGGTCTGCGGATTGCGTTCACGCAGGTACGTCGCGGCACCTCGGGTGGAGCCGGTGGTGCCGAGCCCGCCCACGAGCAGGTCGACCGGGCCCACGTCGCGGTAGATCTCGCGGCCGGTCTGCTCGTAGTGGGCCCGCAGGTTGTCCTCGTTGGTGTACTGCGAGGTGTGGTGGTAGCGGCCGGGCTCACCGTCCATGAGGTCGCCGATGACCCCGAACACGTCGTTGGGCGCGGTCGGGTCCGGACACTCCGAGAGGCCGGGCATCTCGGTCACATCGGTGCCCAGCAGCGTCAGCATCTCGCGTACCTCACGCACCCGGACCCGGTTGGTGAAGGCGCGGAACCCGACCCCGTGCATCGAGGCGATGATCTGGAGCGCCTTCGCGGTGTTGCCGCTCGACGCCTCCAGGACGACCCGCCCCTCCTCGGCGATCTCACCGATGTGGTCGCGCAGCAACGCCCAGGCGACCCGGTCCTTGACCGAGCCGAACGGGTTTGCCGACTCCAGCTTCAGGAGGATCTGGGCGTCGGGTACGCCGTGGACGGCCGGATCGAGGCGCAGCAGCGGAGTGTCGCCGATCATGTCGAGGACGCTGTCGTAGCGCATGCTCAGCTCCCGTGGATGTCGTCGGGGACGAACGTGAATCGTTCACCCTCCAGGAACGCCGCGACCTTGGGCGGTGGCGGATGCCCGCCGGCGGAGGACGCTGACAGGTCCATCTGGTAGGCGGCGGTGTTGACGAAGGCGAGTACGTCGCCGCTCCTCGGCTCGGACTCGAGGAAGACCTTCCGGCGACTGATCAGGTCCGACTCCAGGCACAGCCTCCCGGCCAGGAACACGCCCTCCCCCGGTCGATCGCCCGTCCCGTTCACGAGGACAGGATCGACCAGCACCTCCTGGTCGGCAGGGGTGACCTGGTTGCGAGACAGGTCGACCACGACCAGGTCGCGACCTGCCGCCCGCTTGCGGTAGAGCACCGAGGCCAGGGTGATCCCGGCGTGGTCGACCAGGGCCTTGCCCGGCTCGAGCCACAGCGTGAGCATGCACTCGCGCAGCACCTCGGCCACCGGTCGTCGCTCGATCTCGGCGGTCAGGAACCGCTCGAGCACGTCGGTGGCGGGGCGGTGGTTGCCGTACTTGTGCGCGGTCGGCGCCGCCAGGTCGTATCCGGGCCACACCAGCTCCTCCGGCGCCGCGGTGGCCAGCGCCTGCGAGTACCTCTGGAACGGCTCCGGGTCATCGACGAAGCGCTGGCGGAACCCGCCGCCGATGTCGACCACCGAGGGCCGCAGGCCTTTCCCGTACGCAGCGGCCACGACTGTCATCGACTCGGTCAGCGCGTCCACCCGAGCGGTCGGGTCAGCCGTGTCGAGGTGGAACGCCACACCGCGTAGCTCGAGCCCGCGGGCGCGGCGTACGGTCTCGAGGGCGGCGTCGACGTCGGCGAGGTCGATGCCGAACCGGGACAGCGGCACCAGCGGCGAGGCGAAGCCGGAGAGCCGCAGCAGGACCGGGACGCTGCTGCCACGCGGTGCGACCGCCGCGAGCCGGTCGAGCTCCCAGAGATCGTCGGCGTTGGCGGTGACCCCGAGGGCCGCGATCCGCTCGATGAGCGCCGGAGACTTCGGCCCGGTCGCCTCGATCCGGTCCGGGGCGAACCCCGCGGCCAGCGCCCGGTCGAGCTCGGCCGCCGAGGCCACGTCCACGCCGAGCCCGGCGGCGCACGCCTGGGCGAGGAACCGGGTCGAGGCGTTCACCTTGTGCGCATAGAAGATCTCGTGCGGAACCTCGTGGCGGTCCAGAACGGCCGTCAGTGCTGCGGCGTTCTCCGCCATGACCTGCGGAAAGACCACGTGGATCGGCGAGCCGAACCGTTCGATCACCCCGGCGACCGCGGCAGGGTCGCCGAGCAGCCGGGCCGCGATCGGATGCCGTGCCGCCGGGAGCGGATGGCGAGCGCTCACCCCTCGGCCACCGTGTAGCCGGAGTCGCGCAGGTCGGCGAAGACCCGGTCGCGCTGCCCGGCGTCGGTGAACCTGGCCCGCACCACCTTTCCGTGCAGGTCTACCTCGATCAGCTCGGCGGCCTGGGCGTCGAAGACGGCGGTGATCGTCACCCGGCAGTGCCGGCAGGTCATGTCCGGGACCCCGAACTCCTGCTCCCCCGCGGCGAACCGTACGTCACGCGAGGCGAGCTCGGGCGCCTCCGCGACCCGTACCGACGCGACCGCGGCCGCGAAGGCGCCGGTGAGCGCCTCGGCGACCGCGGCGAGCGGCTGCACGCGCCGCCCGTCGACCTGCTGGGCCCGCTGGCCGAGGCAGACCGGACGCTCCCCCACCGGCAGCAGGGCGTACTGTCGCGAGATCTGGTCCAGCTCGACGTGATGGCGTTGGATGGCGGCACGCACCCCCAGCCCCTCCGCGCGCGCCCGGTCCATCACCTCGTGGGCATCGGCGATCGTGCGCCGCTTCATCTCGGCGAGCAGCGCCACGGTGTCGGCGGTGTAGCGCAGGCGTCCACCGGCGCGCTCCAGACGCGCCGGGAGCATGCCCCGGCGGTAGGTCGAGGCCTGGAGCTCCCAGAACCAGGTCGAGGCGACCGTGCCGTACATCCCGGAGGCCAGCATCGCCTCGGCGAACTCGACGGGATCCTCGATCCCGACCTGTCCGGCGAGCATGCCGTGCTGGACGAGCGCACGGCCCGCGGCCTCGGCGCCGACGCGGAAGATCTCGGCCGGCTCCTGGTCGGTGGTGGTGTCGGCGAGCACGTCGAGGTCGTCGTCGCCGAGCTCGTTCGAGCGGGCGGTGACGGCATCGGCGGCGGCGATCGTGTCAGCGACCGCGATCACGGCCTCCCTGGCCGCGATCGGCAGGATCGGTCCGAGCGGACCGGGACCGATGTGGCCACTGTTCGCGATGCCACGGGAGTCACGCCAGGTGACGCGGTGCGTTCCGCTGACCACCTGGTCAGGTCGGCACGGCCGCATGTACGACTCGAGGTAACGGCGCTGTCCGGTCGTGAGCGCTCCCCCTGCCTCGGCCCGGAGCTCCTCGACGCGATAGTCGACCGAGACGGCTGGGACTGCCGGAGCCGGGCCGCTCAGGAAGTCGGGTCCGGCGACCTCGGCCAGGATGCGGGCGGCTGCGGCTCGGTCGTACAGGATGCCTTCGTTCTCCACGTTTCAGTTCCTTTCGGCAGCGGCGGCGAGGCCCTGCAGGAGTCGGTCGACATCGGTCTCGTCGTTGTAGACGTGGAAGCTCACCCGGACCGCGTCCTCCCGGGGTCCCTCCAGGCAGTGGTCGCCCGCCCGTACGTACACACCGCGGCGCTCGAGCACGAAGGCGACGTCGGCGCCGACGTGACCGTCGAGCGCGAAGGCGAGGATGCCGCTGTGCATTCGGTCGTTGTCGACGGGCGGCCCGAGCAGGGTCAAGCCGACGAGCTGTGCGGCGCCGTCCGCGAACCGCGTGACCAGCCGGGTGAGGTGGTCTCCGAGGTGGTCGAGGCCGATGGCGTCGATGAACGCGGCGGCGCTCGCGAGCCCCACCGCACCGACCCCGTCGAGGCTCCCTTCCTCGGCCGCGTCGGTGAGCTGGGAGACGTGCCGGGCCGGTCCGCTCCGCGCGGCGGCCCGGTCGACAGCGATCCGATGATGCTGACCCCGGCGTACGTAGGCCGTGCCCGTGCCGGGAGGGCCGAACATCTTGTGGCCCGAGACGACGGCGAGCTCGGCCCTGGAATCGGCCAGGCGCAGGGGCCGCCGGCCGGCGCTTTGGGAGCAGTCGAGGCAGACCGTCGCGCTCGGCGGGATCGCCAGCGCATCGAGGTCGGTCCAGGTGCCGTGGAGATTGTGCACGTCGGTGGCGACGACGACCGCGGTGCGGTCGCTCGCGGCGCGAGCGAAGTCGTCGGGGTCGATGCGTCCCAGGCGGTCACGCCGGTACGGGACCGCTCGGACGCCCTGGTCTCGCATCCGTTCGGCGAGCCGGAGCCAGGGCCGGACCGTCGAGAGGTGGTCGCCGGGACAGTAGAGGATCTCTCCCCCGTTCGCGAGCACACTCGGCCCCCACCGGTCCGCGATGAACGCCATCGCGCCGGTGGCGCCACGGGTGAAGGCCACCTCGTCCGGGTAAGCCGCGCCGAGAAATCCGGCGACGGCGGCGCGGGACTCCTCGACGCGGCGCAATGCGTCCCGGGCCCACGGGTGCCCGCCCCGGCCGGGGTTGGCTGCCGGCCCCCGCAGCTCGGCGCTGAGCCGAGCGATGACCGGTTCCGGGCAGGGTGTGCCGGAGGCAGCGTCGAGGTAGGAGAGTTCAGGTTCGGCGGTGAGTGCAGGGAAGAGTCGGCGGGAGCCGAGGTCGGGCACGGCCGACTGCTACTCGGGTCTACCGGGCGATCGTGAAGCCGGCCTTGGCGAGCGTGGACCTGAGCACCCTCGGTTCGACCGGTTCGTCGGCGGTGACACGGGCGCTCGACACGGCTCCCGGGTTCAGATCGACCTCGACGCCCTGGACGCCGTCCAGGTCACCGAGAGCGCTCGTCACGGTCTCGACGCAGCGGTTGCAGGTCATTCCATCGATGCGCACTTCGAACTGAACCGACATGAGACTGCCCTTCAGTAGGACTTCGCTGGTCGTTCGAAAATATCACCGAACCGGACGCCGTGAGGTCGGTTTGCGCCCGATCGACCGGTGCTCAGTCGCCGTCTCCGGCGCCGTCGATCCCCACCCCACTGCCTTCGGGACCGAGCGGAACCCGGTTCTCGGCCTGCTACCAGACCGCGACCCCGGACTGTTGCCGGGGCCGCGGCACCCGACGACTCATCGTGGTGTCGCTTTCCGGCCACGCGGCTGGTAGTAGTCACCCTGACTGCTTCATCGAGTGGATCGCCGGTAACCATCTGCGAACCCAATGATGCATCGAAACTCTGTCGAAGTTGAGTCGGCCCGAGTTAACATGTTCTTGAAGGGGAGTACCTCCATCGCCACGTGTCGTCATCACGGCCTCCCGCCCGGCCCGTGGAGCGCCCGCTGAGGAAGACCTTCGTCGGACCATCCGATGGAGGTGCAGAAATGTCTACGACCCTGTGGGATCGATCGGTTCTCGGGGCGTCGTCCCCACCACCACTCACCGACGCCGAGGCGAGCAGCACCGAAGCGTCCCGGCCCGAGCACACTCAACTGCTGGCATCGGCCGAGGCACAGGCCATCACGATCGGCGAGGTCTTCGCCTGGGTCGGCCTCGCGGTGTGGGGCGGCGCACTGGTCGCGTTCATGATCTGCGACCTCGCCAGGACCTACCGGCACCATCACGAGGCGCCGAGCACGCCGACCGGCGGCGAGCCGGGTGGCATGAGGTCGCCTGGCGACGACCCTCGCCACCGATCCGACACCCCCTCCACGGCTGCTCACGGTTCGCATCGTCGCGAAACGGGCCGCCCACACGGGCCAGGGCGATGACGTCCACGCACCGCGCCGCCAGTCAGCGTACGAAGGACTCGGGGCCAATGAGCCGGCCCCACGCCACGAAGGTGGCGAGGGCGAGATAGACCAGGTCCGCCGCCATGTACTTGAGCTCGTGACGCCGGATGCGTGTGAGCGCCGCGCCGGCCATGATCATCATCAGGCCAAGCGCTGCGAGCGGCACGAGGACCGGCGCGATGTCGAGCGCGGCGGGCAGCACCAGGCCCACGGCAGCCAGGACCTCGAGGGCTCCGATGGTCTTGATGCTTCCCGCGCTGAAGTCTTCTGCCCATCCGGCGCTCGCCGACATGGAGATGATCTTCTCCTTGGTGAGAAGCAGCTTGCCGCCGCCGGAGAACAGGTAGGCAGCGGCAAGCACTCCGGCAACGATCCAAAGAGCCAGGTTCATGAGGAGTATCTCCTTGTAGTCGGTGAGCGATGACGTACTCGAAACCGGACGGGCCCATCAGGGCACCCGGTCGAACAAGAGATGCCGGTGACCTCGATCCTGTGACACCTCACTTCCGAGGCACGCGCCATGGCCCAGCGGCGCAGTATGGTTTCGGGTCCGCTTTCTTGCCGCCGCGATGTCACAACGCGGCGATTCCTGGCGTCTTGTGGTCGCCACGAGATACGAGACGTCAGGAGCCACCATGAGCCATCGAGGCGAGCCGGACCCCGCCACCGAGGCATTCCTCACCCACCGCAATCTGCTCTTCACGGTTGCCTACGAGATGCTCGGCATGGCCGCTGACGCCGAAGACGTCCTCCAGGAGACCTGGCTACGGTGGGCAGGCGTCGATCTCGACACGGTGCGAGACCAGCGGGCCTACCTCGTCAAGATCACCACGCGCCAGGCACTCACCCGGCTGCGTACGCTCGGCCGCCGCAAGGAGTCCTACGTGGGCCCTTGGCTGCCCGAACCGCTGCTGACCGCGCCGGACGTGGCCGAGGACATCGAGCTCGCCGACAGCCTGTCGATGGCGATGCTGCTCGTGCTGGAGACGTTGGGTCCGACCGAGCGGGCGGTGTTCGTGCTCCGCGAGGTGTTCGACCTCGGCTACGACGAGATCGCCGAGGCCGTCGACAAGACGTCGCCCGCTGTCCGCCAGATCGCACACCGGGCGCGGTCGCATGTCGCCGCGCGACGGCCGCGCGAGGCCGTCGCCCGCGCCGAGACCCTGGCGGTGTTCGAGGCCTTCCAGCGCGCGATCCAGACAGGCGATCTACAGGGTCTGGTCGACATCCTCGCGCCCGGCGTCGTGGCCCTGAGCGACGGGGGCGGAATCAAGCAAGCCATGCCACGGCCCATCGTCGGGGCCGACAAGGTGGCCAACCTGTTCGCTCTCCTCCTCGACACCGTCGGTGCCGAGCTGTCCGTCGAGCCAGCGCAGATCAACGGCTCCCCCGGCCTCTTCCTGCGGCTCGACGGCGTCCTCGACATGGTGGTGGCGGTGCGGATCGACGAAGGTCTCGTCACCGGCCTCTACTCCGTACGCAACCCCGAGAAGCTGTCGCACGTGCAGCGCGAGACTGCCGTGAGCCGACGAGCAGCGCCCGGCAGGCCTAGTCCGCCTCCGCTGCGGTGACCGGGTGGATGATGCGCGGGATGCCGGTGCTGCCGACAAGGAACGCGGCCACGGAGAAGGGGATGATGCCGAGGGCGAGCATGGCCATACCGGTGCCACCGGCGAATTCGATGGCGTCGTGAGTCAGGACGAGCTGGGCTCCGGTCTGGAAGGCGGTGTGGAATCCGATGGAGATCCACACCGAGCCGGTGATCATGCGCAGGTAGCCGAAGACGATCCCCATCGTGAGAAAGAGGGATAGGTCAGCCGGGTTCCAGTTCTGTCGCAGGAGCCCTGCAAACAGGGTGAACATCAGCGCTTGGATCACGATGACCCACCAGCCGCTGGCCACCGCTCCGAGTGCGCTCGTGATGTAGCCGCGAAAGACGGCTTCCTCGGGAAGAGCTTCAGTGATCAGCACCGCGAGGAGGAGAAGGATGACCGTACGCACCATTTCCGATGCCGAAACAGTGACGGCGAGCGGGGCGCCGAGGAGGGCGAGCACGCCGAACATCGCCGCAGCCGGGACGGTCCAGACGATGCCACCCCATACGGCGAGCCGCCATCCCTTTCGGATGCTCGTGAGCCCCACGTCGCTCATCCGCTTGCGGTCGACATAGCCGACCAGTACAGCGATCACGGCAAGTGTGAGAGCGCTGATCACGACGCCTGTGGCGATCCGGATCGCCAACGTCGTCGGGTCGGAAGGGCCGCGGGTGGCAGGCAGCAGAACCGACACAACGGCCAGGCCCACGCCAAGCGGCAGAGCAGCAACCACGCTCCGCCACGCGGCCGAGGCCAGTCGACGAGGTGCTCGTGGGGGCGAGATCGTCATGTTGCTCTCCTATAGCGCTGTGCGGCGGCGTGAGCGGCCGCCTTCTCGTAGATTCACACCGGCGTCGTAGCCGAACCGCGTACCGGATCACGCATCCTCGGCCCCCAGACCTCGGAACAGGAAGGGCACCACGTGCGCGCGCAGCTCGCTGAGGTCGACATGGGGGTTGCGCTGCACGAGGGTGATGGCGCGGTCCACCACACTCTCGGCAAGCCCGGTCGCGACGTCTAGAGGCATCGAGGTGAACGTGCCGTCCTCCATGCCGGCGCGCAGGATGCTCCGCAACAGGGCAGTGTCTTCGTCGTTCTCGACGAGGTAGAGCGGGGTCCCGTCGGAGGTTCGGTGCGAGACGACGATCTCCACCGCCGCGGAGATCGCGTGGCGCTCGGCATCGACGTACGCGAGGTAGGCCTCCGCATAGGCCCGCAGGCGCGCAGCAGGTCCGTCGACCCCGTCGATTGCCTCCAGGAGGCGCCCACCGAGAGCGCCGAACACCGTCTGCACGAGTTCGAGCAGCAGCCCGTCCTTGGAGGCGAAGTAGTACACGACCGCGCTCTTGGCGATCTGCGCCCGACCAGCGATCTCCGCCAGGGACGCACGGTGGTACCCGATCTCGTTCACCGTCTCGACAGCTGCCTCGATCAGCTGCCGACGCCGTGCCGTCTCGATGAAAGAGCCCGAACCCTCGCGAGGCTGCGCCGGGATGCGGGGACCGGACGTTTCAGAACGCACGGTCTGATTTTAGACCAATCGGACTGATTCGTCCACGCCAGCCAATCGGGCCAGGATCCGCAGCGCGCGAGAGCACCGCGCGGGGCGCTCGCGATCAACCATCCGACCCGAGGGACGGGAACGTCCAGGATCCGTCGAGAACCTCGGCTCGCGGCCGGTAGAGACGCACCATGTAGTTCCAGCCGTCCATGATGCCGAGGGTGTTGGGGCCTGCTTCGGCGCCGAACCGGATAGTGATGGAGCCGTCGCCGTCTCGATGTGCCGTGACGCTGTTGAGGCTCACGTCTGCGTCCCCTACCTGGTCGAAATAGCCGGCTGCGTTGTAGACCGAGATGGACCAGAACGCGTCCACCGGCACGTCGGGTACTCGTAGCTCGTAGCTTCCGACCGGGAGTCGGGGTTCGACGTTGAGATAGAAGGCCTCGTGCTCAGGCAGTCCGCCCCAGCCCGAGGCGGTGCCGATCAGGTGTCGGACCGGATCGACCTCATCCTTGCTGCCGAAAGCCCGGTCGTAGCGAGGTAGGCCACGCGAGAGCGTCAACAAGGCTTCATGGGTGGTGTCGAGCGACGCCTTGTCGTAGTCGGGCAAGACGAACTCATCAGCGGAACCGGCCTTGAGCTGGATCTGGTCCTGAAGTGCGTTGGCCTCTGCCACGTCAGCGCTGCTGGACGGATCCACCAGGATCCGGGCCGCGACCAGAACGTAGTCGGTGTCGAACTCGGCGACGGTGAGCTCGTAGGTGCCGGGCTCGTGGAAGATGCGGTTGATGTGATGGTCCTCGTTGACGATCATCACCGACAGGTAACGCCCGCGGCCGTCCGGGAGCGTCAGCGCAGCAACGCCGGAGATGTTCACCACCGCACTGGAGTAGAGGGTGTCCCGGTTCTGCCGGATGACGGGCTGCTGGTCGAGCGGAGACGGCTCCCGGAAATGGTTCAGGACATTGATGCCGCCGTTCTGCTGTTGAAGGGCAGCGAACATGCGGTCGGTCTCGGCGCGGACGAAGTTGTCGACGTTCACCATCTGGCGGGGCATGCCACCGATCTCATCCCGACCATCACCATGCTGGATCACCCGAGTCGGGTGAGAAGACGCAAGCGACCATGCGGCGATCCGCGTCAGGTGATGTCTCGGCTCATGGAGACGCGGGCTCCGAGGACGGCGAGAACTAACCCGTAGCCCGCGAGCACAAGGCCCCCAGCCCACGGGGCGAGGTAATCCTGGGTGCTGAGCGAGACCTGGGTGAGCGCGGCGGATGCGGATCCGGGGAGGTAGGCGGTCCAGTCGGTCAGCGCCGGGACTGCGGTGACGATGGGTTCGGCCACGAATCGGTAGACGAGAAGACCGACGACGGCGCCGACCTGATTGCGTACGAGGGCTCCGAGGCCGACGCCCAGCACCGCAAAGATCGTCACGTCGGCGACGACACCTGCATACGTGGCCGGCAGTCCGTTGCCAAGGAGTGTCAGGTCGATGCCCTTGAGGTTCAGCCACGGGCCGGCGATCGAGGCGACGACCAATAGGCATACGACCGCGTATGCGGCACCCGTCGCGGTGTAGACCGCCAGCTTGGCAGCGACCACCTTCCAGCGGCGAGGCGTCGCGAGGAAGGTCGAGGTCGCGGTTCGATGGCGGAACTCTCCGGTGATTCCGATCGCTGCCAGGACCGCGACGAGGGTGTTGGCACCACCCGATGCAACAGCGAAGAGGGTCTGTTGGCCGGCGGCGCTGTCCAGGGGCGCGGTCAGGGTGTCTGGATCGTCGCTGAACCCGATCAGCAGGGCCGCATAGAGTGCGGTCAGCGCCATCGAGGCCAGGAGCAGCCAGAGCCAGAGCTTGGTGGAGAACAGCTTGCGGATCTCGGAGGTGATCAGTGGCCTCATGGCCGGGTCTCCTGGTCGGTGGTGAGGTTGAAGAAGGCGGTCTCGAGATCACCGTGCTCGGCGGCGAGGTCCACGAGTGTTGCCTGTCGGATCAGGCGGCCGCGATGGAGGATGACGGCGCGGTCGACCAGTTGCTGCATCTCGGTCAGGACATGGCTGGAGACGAGCACGCTGCGTCCGGTGTCGGCGTACTCCTTGAGGAACCGGCGCAACCAGAGGATGCCTTCGGGGTCGAGGCCATTCGCCGGCTCATCAAGGACCAGTACGGAGGGATCGCCGAGGAGAGCCGTGGCCAAGGCGAGGCGTTGCCGCATGCCGAGCGAGTAGCCGCCGACCTTTCGACTGCCGACGTCGCCGAGCCCGACCGCGTCCAGCACTGTGGTGGCGCGCGAGGAGGGCAGAGCAGCCGCCGCGGCGTAGATCCGAAGGTGGTCGAGACCGGCTCGCCCGGGATGGAATCCGGTGGAGTCCAGGGCCGCACCGACGATCTCGAGAGGGGCCGCCAGATCGGCGTACGCGGTCCCGCCGATGGTTGCTCGGCCGCGGTCTGGTCGAACCAGGCCGAGGATCATCCGCAGGGTGGTGGTCTTGCCGGCGCCGTTGGGTCCGAGGAATCCGGTCACCGATCCGGGCTCGACGGTGAAGCTCACGTCGTCGACCGCCGCGATCCCTCCGTAGTGCTTGGTCAGCCCGCGGGCCTCGATTCGCGCATCGGTCTCACGCATCGTCATCACCCGCGAGGACCGCGGTGCCGCTGGTGCGGTAAAGATGGGCATCTCGACGTATGTTTACTCGCATGTATACAACCGTAGATGTAAACTTCGAGGTATACAAGAGAGGAAGTGGGATGCCCCAACCTGCAGCCAGGACCCGGTTGCCCCGTGCGGAACGACGGGCCCAGATCTTGACGGCCGCGACACGCGCATTCGCCAGGCACGGGTTCGCCGACACCGGGCTGGACGAGATCGCCGAGGAAGCCGGGGTCACGCGTGTCGTGCTCTACCGGCACTTCGACTCCAAGGCCGAGCTGTATCGGACGATCCTGGATCAGGCATGCAGTCGCCTCGCCGAGCGAGTGGGCACCGACGACTTCGAGGACGATGCGATTCCGGCGCTCTTGGGCGCTGCCGCCGAGGACCCTGATGCCTTTCGGCTGCTCTTTCGTTTCGCCACCCGCGAGCGCGAGTTCCAGGATCTGACCGACAGCCTCTCCGCCGCCGCGGTGACGGTCGCACGCTCCAACCTCGCGAAGCAGATCCCCGATGGCCCCTGGCTGGACTGGGCCGCCCAGCTGATCCCGACCTTGACGACCGACGCGGTGATCGCGTGGCTCGACAGCGGACAGCCCGACCCCGACACTGCGGCCGAACGGATCCGTGCCGCGATCCATGGCATCAGCCAGGCGGCAGCGCAACCTCCTCCGAGTTCCAGCTGATCCGCGCCACCGGCAGGCCAACAACGGCAGAATGCGCAGGCATGAGCGCCTCAGAGCCTGACGCCCACTGGAACACCGTCTACGCGGCCAAGGACGTCGACGATGTGAGTTGGTACGAGCCGGTTCCAGCGACTTCTCGGCGACTCATCACGATGGCTGCGACCTCAGGGCGGGTGATCGATGTCGGCGCGGGCGCCTCCGGCCTGGCGGACGCGCTGCTGCCGGCAGGCTATGACGTGACCGTGCTGGACGTCTCCTCCAACGCACTCGAACAGGTCCGCCAACGGCTGGGCCAGAAGGCGACGTACGTCGTCGCCGATGTGCTGACTTGGACGCCAGTCGACAGCTACGCGGTCTGGCACGATCGAGCGGTCTTTCACTTCCTCACCGACCCAGCCGACCAGGCTCGCTACGTGAACCAAGCGACGACAGCCGTCCAGACCGGAGGCGGGCTGGTGATGGGCACCTTCGCCCCCACAGGCCCCGAGTCATGCTCGGGCCTGCCGACCGCCCGTCATGACGCCGACTCGCTCGTCCGCCTCTTCGCGGGGGCCTTCACGCTGGAGCATGCGGAGACCGACGAGCACGTGACCCCATGGGGCGTAATACAGCCATTCACCTGGGTCGTCCTGCGGCGCGAGTAGGCATCACAGCTAGCGATCGTTCAGGCGCGGGAAGTGGATGACAATGAGCGTCTGAACGCGGTCGGGCTGCTGCCACGGACCCGCTTGAATGCCGCGCTGAACCCGAACGAGTCGGCGTACCCGACCGCCTTGGCGATCTGCGCGACACCCAGGTCCGTACTCATCAGAAGGTCGGACGCCTCGTCGAGGCGATGCTCGGTGAGGTACGTCAACGGAGGACGGCCGACGACGTCGCGGAATCGGCGGGCGAACAGCGCTCGAGACACGCCGGCCTCGGCCGCCATCCGAGCCACCGTCCATCGCTCGGTCGGTCGGCGATGGACCGCATCGAGAGCTGGTCCGACTACGGGGTCTGCCAGCCCGCGGTACCACGCCGGTGCCTCGGCGCCAACTCGTTCGAACCAGGTACGCAGCGTGCACACCAGGGCCCAATCGAGCATCCGGTCCATGAGCGCCTGCGATCCAGGTCGAAGGTTCGCAGCGTCACAGGCCACCGATTCCATCCAGTCGCAGACGCCGGGCTCCTCCTGGATGATCAGCACTGTCGGAAGTGTGTCGAGCACCCTGTTCGATCGATGACCCACCGTTCGATACACACCGACCACGAGGGTCGTCGCGTCCGCGTGGGGTGATGGCGCCACGTAGTGGTCCTCGTCCTCGCACAGGAAGCAGGCGACCTCGTAGGTCGTCGCGGGGTCATCGACGACGTCGGCACGGTCGGCGAGCAAGAACGGAGCAGGACCGCGTACGAGTGCGGTCTCCCCCGGCCTCACCCTCCGGCTGTCTCCGTCGGGGAGGTGAAGCACCCCGCCGCCACGCAGCACCGTGACCATCGTCAGTACTGCCTCGTCCACGAAGTGGATGGACCACGGCGTGCTCAGCACGGCCGAGGTCACGACGGAGCCTTCAGTACGGATGCCTGCCAGGAGCGAGCTCAGTGGATCCACGTCCAAAGCGTAGACGAACTCCTATCGATCAGAGCCTTCAACCCATGGATCGTCTACGCACATCGCGCTGTACTCATCTCATGACATCCACACGAACGCTCGTCGTCCTCTCGCATCACCGACCCGACTCACGAACCGCGCACGTCGCCGACCTGGTCGCCGAACGACTCCGTGCGGCGGAGCATGAGATTGATGTCCTCGACCTTCGCGCCGAGGGGTTCGACCCCAGGATGACGGTCGAGGACGAGCCCGACTGGACCAACCGGGACAAGGCGTACTCGATGCAAGTGCAGCGGCACATGGAACGAGTCCTCGCCGCCGACCTGCTAGTCGTGGTCTTCCCGATCTACTGGCAGAGCACGCCGGCGCTCCTCAAAGGGTGGATCGACCGCGTGTGGAACTACGGGTTCGCCTACGGTCGCAGCGCTCCGCGGTTGGCGGGGAAGCGCGTTCTGTGGCTCGGGCTCGCCGGTGCTACAGCCGAGGACCCGATCGTCGCGCCCATGGTCGACCTTCTGGAGGCTCAGCTGAGCGAGGGCATCGCCTACTACTGCGGGTTCGCGAAGTCTGCCGTCGCGGTGCTTCCGGATGCGGAGGACCAGCCTCAGTCGGTCGACGACCTGGGGAACCTCATCGTCGGTGAAGCGCCAACTGGAGAGGAGCTCGCCGCCCAGCGCCGTGTCTTTGACCGCCGGGTGTTGACCGCGGTCGACGAGTTCGCCACATGAGAACGGCGATGTTCGCCTACGGGGTCCCGGCAGGCGCGGCCTCCGGCGGGTGCGAGCGCCGAGGGCAAGGCCACGGATCCTAAGATAGATCAACGTTGTCTTTACCCCGGCTGCCGCTCATAGTTGACCTCCGAAAACGGAAGGCGGGGGCACGTGGGCGAGCAGGACAGGGCCCGTCAGGTCGGCGTGGAGCAGCGGTCGGTCGACGCGATGTACGCGCTTCTACACAACGACCTGAGCGCAAGACGGGCAGCACAGGAGCGGGCGATCTCGGCGCCTGTCGATGGGCCGAGCGAGCGCTATGCCAGGGACCTCGAGGTCGCCCAGCTGACCGAGAGCATTCGACAGCTGCAGGCAGCGGAGCACTCGCTGTGCTTCGGGCGGATCGACCGCTCCGATGAGGGCGAGTCTCTGCACATCGGCCGGATCGGGCTGCGCACCGAGGACGAGAGCCCGCTGCTGATCGACTGGCGGGCCGAGGCCGCGCGACCGTTCTACGCGGCGACGATGGCCGCACCGATGGGCGTACGCAGGCGTCGGCATCTACGCCTCGACGGCCGTGAGGTCGTCGACGTGAACGACGAGATCCTCGACGGTACGTCGCCGACAGCCGTCGACCTCGTCGGGGACAGCCCACTCGTCTCGGCCTTGAGCACGGCGCGGACCGGGCGGATGCACGAGGCCGCGGCGACCCTTCAGGCCGAGCAGGACGAGATCGTACGGTCTTCGCATCGCGGGGTCATGGTGGTCGACGGCGGTCCCGGCACCGGCAAGACCATCGTCGCCCTGCATCGCGCGGCCTATGTGCTGTACGCCTTCCCATCGATCGCCGACCAGGGGGTGCTCGTCTTCGGGCCGAACCGGCGGTTCCTCACCTACATCTCCGAGGTGCTGCCGTCGCTCGGCGAGAACGACGTACGGCTGGCGACCATGTCCGATCTGGTGGGCGTGGAGGCGACGCGGACCGAGCCAGATCACCTCGCGCGGGCCAAGGGGCGCGCGGCGCTCGCCGACGACCTCGCTCGGTTGGTGCGGCAGCACCAGCCCCACGGCGTCCCGCTGGAGCTGAAGACGACGCATGACACGGTGAGGCTCGACCCGGCCGTGGTCGACTCCGCTCGATGCCAGGCCCTGCAGGACGACATCGGGCACAACCGCGCTCGCGGGCTCTTCACCGAGTACGTCGTCGACGAGCTGGTCAACGAGCTGGAACGGCGTACCGCGAAGGAGATGTCCGACTTCGAGGAGGAGCTGGAGGCGCACCTGGGCATCGATCTCGACCGCTTCACAGGGAACGATCCCTCCACGGATGATCTGGACATCGACTGGGACACCGTCCGCGACGAACTCATCGATGACCCGTCCATCGATCGAGCGATCACCCGGGCCTGGCCTCGGCTCGTCGCCGACGATCTCGTCCGCGAGCTGCTGAACGACCTCGGCGTCGACCATGGCGACGGGTGGAGCGACGCAGACCTCGCTCTGCTGGACGAGGCCCGCGCACTCGTCGACGGAGCCCCGGAGGCGAGCTACGGCCACATCGTGGTGGACGAGGCCCAGCAGCTCTCCGAGATGCAATGGCGCGCGCTGATGCGCCGCTGCCCGAACCGGTCGATGACGGTCGTCGGAGATCTCGCCCAGGCGGGGCCATCGACCACCGTCCGGACGTGGGATGCGGCCTTGGAGCCGTTCGTCGGCGACCGGTTCGCTCACCACAGACTCACGGTGAACTACCGCACGACGACCGAGATCCTGCTTGCGACCGAACCGCTGCTGGCCGAGATCGCCCCGGATCAGCAGCTCTCCAGATCCATCCGGCACGGTGAAGAGCCACGCATCCTCGACGTGACCGCCGAGGGCCTCCCGTCCACTCTGAGCACGCTCATCGCGGACGTCCGCCACGAGCACCCGGGTGAGCTGATCGGTGTCATCGCAGCCACCGAGCGCTCGCTGGCTCTGGAGGCCGAGGTCCACGGTGCCGGCGCGACGATCGTCGCCGCACCCGAGGCGCGCGGCCTGGAGTTCGACACCGTGATCATCGTCGATCCTGCAGGCATCCGAGCCGATGGCGACGCCGGCCTGCGCGATCTGTACGTCGCCCAGACCCGAGCGACGAAGCGCCTCTTCAGGCTAGAGCTACGATCTCGACTGTGAGGCCCGCGGCTCGCTCTGCCGGGCAACTACCCCGTCCTCACCCTGGCCAAAGGAGCCTGATGTCCGCCAGTCACGTACCTGCCGGGTCCTCCGACGGGGACTACATCCGCACTCCGAGCGGCGTCCTCGTCCCCGCCGAGATCGACGCCTTCCACCGCCATCTCAGCCACGTCGCTCCCTCCGGTCTGGTCGACCAGACCGGACAGACCTCGGGGATGCGACGGCTCGAGGCGGTCAGCGGCAAGACCGTCGGCGCGAAGAACCTGTGGATGGGCCAGACCCATGTCCCCGCCTCGACCGTCTCGGCCAACCACCACCACGGCGCCTCCGAGACCGCGATCTACGTCGTCTCCGGCAACCCGGTCTTCGTCTTCCTCGACACCGAAGGCGACGAGCCCCGCGAGACCCGCGTGGAGACCGGCCCCGGCGACTACGTCTTCGTGCCCCCGTGGGTCCCCCACCGCGAGGAGAACCCCGACCCCGACGCCGAGGCCGTCGTCGTCATCGCCCGCACCACCCAGGAGGCGATCGTCGTGAATCTCGACGGTCTCGACTGGTCCGAGGTCCGCCTCGGCGACGACAACGGCTCCTGATCCTGCGGGCGTCGTCAGCGCTGCGGGGAGTCCGATTGGGCGCGGTTGAGGAAGTTCGAGAGCGGCCCCGGCATCTCATCGCTCCGGTCGCCCCAGTCATAGACAACACAGGTCTTGGCGATCAGGTCGTGGACGGAACGATGTTCACGCTGAACCACGATCAGGAGCAGGCCGTTCCCGAAGAAGGCCACGCTGAACGGAAACACCAGCGTCCTGACGAGCATGGTGCGCACACCCGGTGCAGCGCCGTCGGCCCGTACGACGCGCAGTCCGGCCAGCTCCTTCCCGATCGTCCGGCCGGTGATGGCGAGGCTGATGAAGGCGTAGGAGAAGGCCCAGATCGCGAAGGCAGCGACCCCGAGCAGGGTCGAGCGCTCGCCGGTGAGCGACTTGGACGTGAACATTTCGAGCAGGAAGCCGAACCCGGCGATGCCCAGCGTGTAGGGGCCGGCAATGCGAAGGCCGTCGTTGGCAGCGGCCGCTGCCCACGCTCCGCCACGCGGCCGAGGCCAGCCGATGAGGTGCTCGTGGGGCGAGATTGTCACGTTGCTCTTTTACTGCCAAACGCTCTATCAAAGAGTTGTTGACATCGCTCACCCTGCCTCAACTCTGGGCGCTCGTGGGCACCTGCGGAACCCACGGTAGTAGCGGTCGCAGCGGTCGCAGCTGTTGCGTACAACCTGGGATCGAAGTAGTTGCTGACAGAGCGTCTCGAAGTAGCCTCGTCCTCACCGTCGCACTTGCGACCTCCCCAATTTGAGGGACGGCCCAACTGATGCGATGTGCTCTCCCTCGACCTGCTGAAGCATCGCGTTTATGTCACATCTCCGTGCAGAGATTCAGGGTCATGTTGGAGCGGCCTGGTGGTGACCGTCAGGTTATGCGGAATCGCCACCATCGACCGTCAACCGGGATCCAACCAGATCGCGGTGTGGGTCACGAACAATTCGGGGCGCGTTCACCACAGCAACGCTGTCGTCATCGATGCTGTAAACGATCCAGATACAGTCGAGAAGGTCCGGTCGCTAACTCGCTGCTGCGTCGTGTTGACCACCGACGGCTCTACGCTGGAAGGCTTGCCGATCACGGGAGCACTGACGGTTGGAGACATCGACCGGATGCTCGATGACGTAGACGAGTGGCAGGACCGTATTCGTAGCGCGCTGGCAGCCCACCGCAAGAAGACAAGATCCCGCACCTTGGTCGACCCAGAGTTCTCTCCGAGGCCTGTCCTCGCTGATCTGGAGGCCGCCAACAACACGCCCCCAGGACGAGCATTCGCGCTGGCGTCCTATGCCGCCGCCGCCTGGTCGAACTGGCTTCAGACCGATCTCGAGCGCCGTCGCCGCACGGTTCAACCTAGAACCGGAAAGTCCCCGTGGATCATGCCTGAAGACATGAGCGATCAAACCTCGCCGGTCTTTCCCGAGCGCTTCGCCGCCGGCCTAGCCGAGCAACCGATGGTGTAACGGTGTTCGACTACACCGCCATCGACTTTGAGACTGCCAACTCCTTTCGCGGTTCGCCATGCTCAGTGGGACTCGTCCGCGTTCGCGACGGCCACATAGTCGATCAGCGGCACTGGCTCATGCGGCCGCCGGCTAAGGCTGACTGGTTCGACTCCTGGAACGTCACCATTCACGGCATCACACCCGACATGGTTCAGGACGCCCCGCGTTGGCAGGACCTCCTGCCGGGGATGATGGACTTCATTGGCAACGACGTGGTCGTCGCTCACAATGCCGGCTTCGACATTGGCGTCATCCGCTACGCATGCGCCGTTGACAACATCGCTTGGCCCGAACTCCGGTTCCTCGACACTCTCGTGCTCAGCCGTCGTGCGATCCCGCTCCCGTCGTACCGACTCCCGTACGTCGCGCAGCACTTTGGGGCGCCACTCCACAACCATCACGATGCCCTCGCCGACGCCAAAGCTGTCGTCGGCGTCATCGACGGCCTGGCCGCGTCGCGTGATGCAGAGAACCTGGAGGCTCTCGCCGACTCCATCGGCGTCCAGATCGGGCATATGAGCGCTGGCATCTACATTGGCAGCGTTGTCACTACCGGCAGCAGTGGGAAACTTTGCAAGGCCGAGCTCAATCCGGATGCTGATCCCGACGGCTATCTGTATGGCCGCGTGATCGTCTTCACGGGCAAGCTCATGTCGATGACGCGCCAAGTCGCCTGGGACGAATGCTCCAAGGTCGGCGCGATTGCCGAACTGACCAGCACCAAACGCACCAACGTCCTCGTCGTCGGTGACATCAATCCCGCGGTTCTCAGACCGGGCTCTATCCTCACAGGCAAGGCGCGGAAAGCGTTCCAACTCCAGGACAAGGGTCAGGAGATCGAGGTGATGACCGAGGACGACTTTCTGAACTGCCTGACCGGCAACCGCCTCAAGGGCGCCGAGATCCTCCTTGCGGACACTCTGGCGGCGGCCACCAAACCTGCGACAGGGGCAGCTGCAGCGGGTTCGAATCAGCGGACTATGCCGCTCAGCCTCCGGCCTGCACCTGAACTCCCAGCGTCTCCGAAGCCACCGCGACCGCTACGGCGGACTCCAGCACCGACAGACCAACTGTGCTCGACCACGGGCTGCAATCAGCCCGCAGCATTCAAGACCCGTACCAAGCCAACCTGGTGCACCGAGCACATCGCCGAGATCCAGCGTGCTGGTGGTCTGCTGGCCCTCGAGTCGTTCACACACCCCAACGACTACCAAATGACAGAGTGCCAAAACTGCGCAGTCCAGGCCCACTACCGATTCAACTACACCCTGGAGAAGAATCCCCTGGACGAACAAACCTGCCGAGCCTGCTACTGGCGCACATGGGCAGTCCAGGTTCGCGCGACGCAGGGCCCCTACGCCAGGCGCGAACCTGTGCCCTACGACGAGGCACAACGACTCGCTGAAAAGCACGGCTACGACTACCTCGGCCCCCTCACCGCGCCTTCCCTGCCTGACGACCCTCATCATGTCCGATGCCAGCGGTGCACGAAGGTCAACGTTGAGCGCCTCGCCGACGTCACCTTCGGATGCACGTGCGCGCCGCGATGAGGAGTTGGGAACGTGGAGTCATCAATCATCTGTTCGCCAACCAGATCGAGCCTCAGCGTTGGCCAGGACGCTCTCAATCCCGCGAGATCCAGGCACGAGGTATCGACGCGAGGTCCGCTGTTGGTTGCCGGTCACCTACGCGCGATCAGGCCGACGCTACGCTGCCGCTGCTAAGGCGCAAGGGCCTCTGATGAGTCGCCCGCCACAGCGCACGGTTTGCAGGACCTACCTAATTTGGAGTAGTCGCCGAACGCCTTCCACGCGCAATGACGGCCAGGGCTCGATTTCCTGCAAACGAGGCCGATTTCCAGCACTACAGTGCGCAGCATGATTGGTAATAACGCCCAGCCGGGCTGGTATCCGACGGGAGACGGCCGGACTGGATACTGGGACGGCGACAAGTGGACTGCGTTCCGCCAACCCGAGCCTGCGAAGCCGGGCGCGATGAAGGAGGCCGCGTCGCGGGCCGCGGGCCGGTTCAATACATCTGGCGCGGAGTTCCCGCACGACACCGTGTGGTCTGCCGTCGGCATGCCGATCACCGGGATCGGCGCCGGCCGGTACTGGATGGACGCTCGACACCTCTACTTCGAACGCGGCGTCCTACGGACTGACGCACAGCAAGTGCCGCTGCACCAGGTCATGGACGTGGACGTAAAACAGACGATGACGCAAAAGGCCCGAGGGGTGTTCAGTGTCTTCGTTCACGTGAACCGAGGCCATGTGATGGAGCACGTGCCCATGGAGGACATCCGCGAAGGCCGCGAGGCTCAGCGCGTGATCAACGAGGCCGCACATCACGAGCGCCTGCGCCTTCAGCAGGAACAGAACACCATGCGGTACCAGGGCGCTGGCTACCCCCTTCAACCGGCGGCCGCACCTGAATCAGAAAGACCCACTACAGACGCAGATCCGATAGAGCAACTGCAGCGGCTCGGCAAGCTGCGAGATGCTGGCGTTGTGACCGACGACGAGTTCGCCGCAAAGAAGGCGGAGATTCTCGCGCGACTGTAACCCTCCCGCGGCAGTTGGGCGGTGGATGGCAGCGAGTGGCCAATGGCGCCGAGGGGGCTGTCAGCATAACCGTGGATGCCTTTACGCGACTGGCCGACGGCCGCGCTCCTGGGCCCGACTCATATTGTGACCGCGTGGCGGGGTCATCACCGCAGCATCATCGCGCCGGGCAACCAACTGGGATGCCGTGGTGAAGCGCCCCAGGTTTGATGCCGCATCTTTCTGAGTTGGAAGGATGCAGTTCATGCCGAAGAAGATCGATCCCGAGCTGAGGGCTCGGGCGGTGCGCTTGGTGATGGAGCACCGTGGGGAGTACCCGACCCTGTCTGCTGCGCTGGTCGCTGTCGCGAAGCAGGTCGGGGTGGGCAAGGAGTCGCTGCGGCGCTGGGTGGCCCAGGCCGAGGTCGACGCTGGGGATCGGCCGGGGACCACCAGCGAGGAGAACGAGGAGATCAAGCGGCTGCGGGCTGAGAACCGTCGGCTGCGTGAGGACGTGGCGATCTTGAAGGCGGCCACGACTTTCTTCGTGGGGGAACTCGACTCCCGCAACCGGTGATCGTCGCCTTCATCGACGAGCAACGCGCCCAGGGGCACGCGGTCGAGTCGGTCTGTCGGGTCCTGCGCGAGCAGGGCCTGCAGGTCGCCGCGCGCACCTACCGGGCCTGGAAACAGGCCTCCCGTCCGGTCGCGGCCCGCACCATGACTGACGCGCTGGTGGTCGATGTGGTCCGGGATCTGGCCTGGACCCAAGACCCACGCACCAGCGCCCCAACTGGTGCCCGGAAACTGGCCCCAGAAGGGCTCTACGGGCGTCGGAAGATGACCGCCCTGGTCCGGCGCACGCGGCTGCCCGATGCCAGCGCGGGAAGCGTGGACCGGGCGATGCGGCTGCTGGGCTTGTCTGGGATCCGCCGCGACATGAAGGTCCGGACCACGATCCCGGCCAAGGACGGCAAACGCGCCGGTGACCTGCTCGATCGCGACTTCACCGCGTCGGCCCCGAACCGTGTTTGGGTCACCGACTTCACCTACGTCCGAACGTGGGCCGGCTGGGTCTATGTCGCCTTCATCCTCGACGTCTACGCCCAGCGGATCATCGCCTGGCACGCCGCAACATCGAAGGATGTCGAGCTGGTCATGCGGCCGCTGCGGATGGCGATCTGGGTCCGTGACCACGAGGGCCACCCCGTGGTCGGCCCCGACCTGATCCACCACTCCGATGCGGGCTCGCAATACACCAGCCTGCGGCTGACCGAGCACCTCGCACTGGAAGACATCAGACCCTCGATCGGGTCGGTTGGGGACGCCTACGACAACGCGCTGATGGAGACGATCAACGGCCTGTACAAGTCCGAGTGCATCCGCACGACCGTCTTCCACGACGGCCCCTACAAGACCATCGCCGACGTCGAGTACGCCACCAGCGCCTGGGTCGACTGGTACAACCAGCGACGACTGCACGGCTCACTTGGCATGATGACCCCAGTAGAGTTCGAAACCGCCCACTACGCGGCCCTCAACCGAGAGCCGCAACCCGTATAGAAGCGGCAGAGAACCTGGGGCGCTTCAGTGGTCCTACAAGCTCGGCCTCGCTGGCCTAGACCCGCACGCCCTACGCCACACCGCCCTGACCTGGACGGCCGACAGAGTCGTTCCGCTCCACATGTTGCAGCGTGTTTCGGGTCACACACAGATCCGGCAGTGACTCAGCGCTACCTGCACCCTGACCACCAAGCTTTGACCGCCGCTGGAGACGCATTTTCGATCTGGTGGGCCCAAAATGGGCCCACGGCGACGCCGACGGGCAACGTGGTGAACCTCGCGGACAGGCACAAAAAAGCCCCTGACCTGCGATGCAGGTCAGGGGCGAATCTGTCGGGCTGACAGGATTTGAACCTGCGGCCCCTTGACCCCCAGTCAAGTGCGCTACCAAGCTGCGCCACAGCCCGAAACTGCGAGCGGATCTCTCCGTTCGAAGCGCTCCGAACATTACCGCACGGCGCCGGGCGGCCTCCAATCGGTACCCCTACGGCGGGTCGTCCGCGGAGGCGAGGGCGGCGGCGGCCTCGTCGATGATGGCGCGCATGGCTTCCTCGGCCCCTGCGGGGTCGCCGTTGCGGATGCAGATCGCCACCTTCTCGTGCAGCTCGATGGCGGTCGGGTTCGGCTTGGCCGGCATCAGGTGGTGGTGCGTACGGCCGGCGAGGAGCTCGGCGACGAGGTCGCCGAACGCGGCGAGCATCTCGTTGCCGCAGGCGTTGAGGAGCACCCGGTGGAAGGTGGTGTCGGCGTCCAGGTAGGCCTCCAGGTCGCCGGCGGCGGCGTGCACGACCATGTCCGCCACCGCCTGGGCGAGGGCGCCGTGATGCTCCGGCTCCGCGCGCTCCGCGGCGAGGCGGGCGGCGATCGGCTCGAACCCCCGGCGCAGCTCGGAGAGCGAGAGCAGCTGCTCACGCCGGCCCTCGCCGTCGAGGCGCCACCGGATGACGAGCGGGTCGAAGACGTTCCACTCCTGTCGCGGCAGGACCGTGATGCCGACACGTCGCCGGGTCGTGACCATGCCCATGGCCTGGAGCACGCGCACGGCCTCCCGGGCGATCGGGCGCGAGACGTCGTACGTCGCCTGGATCCCCTCCAGGGTGAGGACCGCCCCCGTCGGGAGCTCTCCAGAGACGATGTCGCGTCCGAGTGCGTCCCGGACGCTCTGATGCAGCCGACGTACGGCGCCCCCGCTGGAAGTCGTCACGTCGGCATCGTCCCACACCCCTGGATTGCCACAATCAGGGTCCTTTCGACGACCGCTCTTGCCAAACGGATGCCTTTTCGTGCACGCTGTGACGCGTGACACAGCACCCCCTCCTCGTCGTCATGGGCGTCTCCGGCTGCGGCAAGTCCACCGTCGGCGCTGCCATCGCCCAGCGCCTCCAGGTCGCCTTCGCCGACGCCGACGACTTCCACCCGCCGGCGAACATCGCGAAGATGGCCTCCGGCCGCCCGCTCGACGATGACGACCGCCGCCCCTGGCTGGAGACGCTCGGCGACTGGCTGGCCGAGCACGAGCCCACCGGCGCCGTACTGAGCTGCTCAGCGCTCAAGCGCAGCTACCGCGACCTGCTCCACAGCCGCGCCGACGGCCTCCGGCTCCTCCACCTCAGCGGCACCCCAGAAGTCGTCGAGGCGCGTCTCGCCGCTCGCGCGGACCATTTCATGCCGGCGTCTCTGCTGCGATCGCAGTTCACGACTCTCGAGCCGCTCGCCCCCGACGAGCCGGGCACGACGATCGACATCGACCAGGACATCGACGCGATCGTCGACCGCTACCTCGCCAGCTCCTCCTGGCCGAGCTTCCTGGCCTGATCAGTAGGGGTTCAAGCAAGGGCGTCGCCATAGGCGGCGCCCCTGTGCATGAGCCGATTCGGCAACCCCGATGTGCGATAACGCGCGCTCCTAGATCCAACCGACATCCGGCCAGAACGGTCCCAGAAGCCACTCAGGTCCCATCCGTCACTGAAACTGTCGGTGGTCTCCGACAGAATCATCTGTGACCGAAGGAACACCCCCAACCCAGGAGCTCACCGTGTCGGATTCATCTTCCCCATCCGCCACCGACGAGACCACCGCTCCGGCGACAGCTGCCAGCGAGGCGTCCGTGGACTCGCCCGTCAAACTCGACCCGATCTCCCGCAAGGGCACCCCTGCTCACCGCACCAAGTCTCGGCGCGAGGGTGCCGGGCGGCGCCAGGGCATGCCGGTGCAGGCGATCAGCCTCTCCGTGCCGGCCTCCCTGGCGGCGCAGTGGAAGACCTACAGCCAGGAGGTCCCGCGCTCGCTCGTCGACGTGATGCTCGACGCCGTCGCCGCGACCCGCCCCCGGCTCCCGGTCCTCCTGCGCGCCCACCAGGCCGCGCTGCGCGAGAAGACCAGACCCGTCTCGGACGGCACCTTCATGCGCAACGTCCCGAAGCCGAAACGGCTCGAGGACCCGTACGTCACGATGCCCCTGCGCCTGCTGGCGACCAACGTCGACGTGCTCGATGCCATGGTCCACGAGATGGCCGCGGAGTCCCGCTCGCAGCTCGTCGTGGTGGCGCTGACGGCGTGGCTCGCCGACCGGCGGGCAGAGGAGCAGGTCTACGAGGAGCAGCTCGAGCTCGAGGTGCCCGAGGACCCGTTCGACCGTCCGTGAGCAGACGGCCGGGACAGGCGTGAGCCCGTCCCGGCCGTCTCACCGGTCCAGCAGTTCAGCGGTCCGGTCAGAGGACCTTGGTTCCGTACATCTCCCCCAGCGGGTCGGCGAGGAGCTCGAGCCGCTCGCCGTCGGGTCCCGCGAAGTAGATCGACGACTTCGACTCGATCAGGTAGTCGACCCCCGCGTCGTCCAGCTTTGCGCGCAGGTAGTCCCACTTCTCCGCGGTCACCGAGATCGCGATGTGGTGCAGCCCGCCGAGCACCTCCGCGTACTCCCCCAGGTCCAGCCCGGGCAGGGTGAAGAAGGCCAGCAGGTTGCCCGCCCCGACGTCGAAGAAGAAGTGGTCGGAGCCGGCGTAGTCACGGTTCTCGAAGATCTCGGTCAACGGGAACTCCAGGAGCCCCTGGTAGAAGTCGATCGACCTGCGTACGTCCGAGGCGAGCAGCGCGGTGTGATGGATCCCGCGGGCCGTACTGGCGGGGCGGACGGCCTCCTCGCGGAGGTACTCCTTCTTGATCCGCTGACGGTCCTTCGAGATGTTGTCCAGGTCGATGCTCATCGCTCTCCTCATGCCGGTGCCGGAGCCCGACCCGCCCTACGTGGCCGGCGCCCAAGGGGCCGGAACAGAGTCTAGTTTCTGCATCAACCGTTTTCGTAGCCGACGCCGTCAGGCCGCCGATCCACGGTCGTGCTGAAGGCGCCGGTCACGACTCGGTAAGGTAGCCCTCATGGATGAGGTCAAGTGGCTCAGCAATGACGAACAGGTCGCGTGGCGTGCCTGGCTGGCCGTCAACGCACAGCTCACATCTCGGATGAACCGCGACCTCCAGGCCAAGAACGGCCTCTCCCTCGCCGACTACGACGTCCTGGTCAACCTGACCGACGTCCCCGACCGCTCGCTGCGGATGTTCGAGCTCGGCGACAAGCTCCAGTGGGAGAAGAGCCGGCTCTCGCGTCAGGTGATGCGGATGGCGGCGCGTGGTCTCGTCGAACGTCGTGAGTGCCTCGACGACCGGCGCGGTGCCTATGTCGATCTCACCCCTGCCGGGCTCGAGGCGATCAAGGCCGCGGCCCCCGAGCACGTGAAGCTGATCCGCCAGGTCATGTTCGACGCGTTCACCCCCGAGGAGGTCGCGTCCCTGACCAAGCTCTACCAGGGCGTGCTCGAGCGCCTCGAGGCCAAGCCGGCCTAGGACGTACGTCAGGCCCGCAGGTCACCGGTGGTGACCTGCGGGCCCGTTTCGCTCGGCTAGCGCTTGATCCCGAACGCGGAGGCCACCTTCTCGGGCGATGTCGTCGGTGCGCTGCTGGTGCGGGAGAGCACGCGCTCGCCGGGCTCACCGACCGGGCGGTCGTCGCAAAACAGCTGGGTACGTCGCTGCGTACGGTGCAGCGCAGGGTTCGCGCGCTGCTGGACCTGGCCGGCGTGGAGACCCGGATGCAGCTGGGCTGGCACGCCGCGAACAACGGCTGGGTGCACGCGGGGGCGGACGCTCAGCTGGCGCCCGCTCCCGCGGAGCACTAGCGCTTGCGCTTCTCCCGAACCCGCTGCTGGAGCACGATCGGGGTGCCGACGAAGCCGAACTCCTCGCGCAGCCGGCGCTCGATGTAGCGCTCGTAGGAGGCCTCGAGCTTGCCGCTGGTGAACAGGACGAAGGTCGGCGGCGCCGTCGAGGGCTGGGTGGCGAAGAGGATCTTGGGCTGCTTGCCGGAGCGGACCGGGTGCGGGTGCTCGGCCACGAGACGGCCGAGGAACGAGTTGAGCGCGCCGGTGCCGATCCGCGTCTCCCAGCCCTCGAGAGCCTTGTCGAGCGCCGGGACCAAGCGGTCGACGTGCCATCCGGTTCGGGCGGTGACGTTGATCCGCGGGGCCCACTGAACCTGGACGAGCTCGCGCTCGACCTCACGGTCGAGCTGCCAGCGGCGGTCCTCGTCGACGAGGTCCCACTTGTTGAACGCGATGACCAGCGCGCGACCGGCCTCGCGGACCGTCTGGAGGATGCGGATGTCCTGCTCGGAGATCTTCTCCCCGCCGTCGATCACGAGTACGGCCACCTCGGCACGATCGATCGCGGTCGTGGTGCGCAAGGAGGCGTAGTACTCGTGCCCGGAGGACTCCTTGACCCGCTTGCGGATGCCGGCGGTGTCGATGAAGCGCCACTCCCGGTCACCGAGCATGATCAGCTCGTCGACCGGGTCTACGGTCGTGCCGGCGACGTTGTCGACGACCGCCCGCTCCTCCTTCGCGAGCTTGTTGAGCAGGGAGGACTTGCCCACGTTGGGCTTGCCGACCAGCGCGATACGTCGCGGACCGCCGATCTCGGCGCCCTCGGGCATCGGCGGCGGGTCGGGAAGCACCGCGAGGATCGCGTCGAGCATGTCGCCGGAGCCACGGCCGTGGAGGGCGGAGACGGGCCACGGCTCACCGAGCCCGAGGTTCCACAGCCCGGCCGCCTCCGCCTCGGTGCGCATGTCGTCGACCTTGTTAGCCGCCAGGATGACCGGCTTGCCGGACTTGCGCAGGATGCGTACGACCGCCTCGTCGGCGTCGGTGATGCCGACCGTCGCGTCGACGACGAAGAGGACGGCGTCAGCCAGGGACACCGCGATCTCGGCCTGGGCGGCGATCCGCTCGGCCAGACCCTGGGCGTCGGGGTTCCAGCCGCCGGTGTCGACGAGCGTGAACCCCTTGCCGTTCCAGTTGGCGTCATAGGAGATCCGGTCGCGGGTCACCCCGGGGACGTCCTGGACGACGGCCTCGCGGCGTCCGATGATCCGGTTCACCAGGGTCGACTTCCCGACGTTGGGGCGGCCGACGACCGCCAGCACCGGCTGCGGGCCGGTCGGGGTCTCGTCGGTCTCGTTCAGGTCTCGTACGTCCTCGTACGAAACGTCGGGGTCAGTCATCGTTCTCCTCGGTAGGTAGCGGACCGGGCAGTTCGCGTCCGGTCAACGCCATCGCGTGGTCCTGTTGGACCAGCATGTGCTTCTGGAGCAAACCCGACACATGCCCGACTTGTTCCCTGGTACGTGGCCAGCCTACGCGCTCCACGTGGAAAGGCTCGCCATAGACGATGTCGATCAGAGCACCTTTGTGCGGCAGGGACGAGATCCCGCCACCCGGGTCGCGGCTGCCGAACATGGCGACCGGCACCACCGGGGCGCCCGAGGCGAGGGCGAGGTAGGCGGCTCCGCGGTTGAAGTGTGCCAGGTCGCCGGCGCCGCGGGTGCCTTCCGGATAGATCCCCATCGCGTTGCCCTCACGCAGCACGCGCAGCGCCATCTTCACCGCGGTCGGGTCGCTGCCGAAGCGGTAGAGCGGGATCTGCCCCGCCCAGCGCAGGAACGGGCCGAGGAACCAGTGCTCGAACATCTCCAGCTTCGTCAGCGCGTGCACCGGTCGCGGCGTGAAGATCGCCAGCAGCGGGCCGTCGATGATCCCGATGTGGTTGGAGGCGAAGACGACCGGACCGGTCTTCGGGATGTTGTCGGTCTCGTGCAACCGCACGTCGAAGCGGCGCCGGATCACCCACCGGGCGTAGACGTTGATGTGGTAGAGCGCCCACCGGCTCGGGTGCGGAACGTCATCCGTGCGCGGGAGCTCACTGCGGGGCGTACCCGCGTGCGGGCTCGCGCTCACTCCCCCGCCTTGTCGGATGTGCCGCGTGCAGTGGTCTCGACGAGCTCGACCACCTGCTGGATGACCTCCTCCAGCGTGTACGGCGTGGTGTCGAGGTGGGTGGCGCCCTCCGGCACCGCCGCACCGCCCTTCGTGGAGTCGATCTTGTCGCGGTTCTCCAGCGACGCCCGGACAGCCTCCGCGTCGGTGCCGCCCTCCTCGGCGGCGCGACGCGCCGCACGCGCGGCCGGGTCTGCGGTGACGTACAGCTTCAGATCGGCCTCGGGCCACACCGCGGTGCCGATGTCACGGCCTTCGACGACGATGCCGGAGCCGGCGGCGAGCGAATCGCGGATCTCCTGCTGCTGGAGCGCCACCAGGCGTGTCCGGACCTCGGGGACCGTGGCGACCGGGGAGACCGCTCCGTTGACCCGGTCGCTGCGGATCTCGACCGAGACGTCGCCGCCGTCGAGGGCGATGGTGGGGCCGAGCGGGTCCGTGCCGGAGGTGATCACCGGCTTGCCGGCCGCGGCCGCGACCGCCTCGGCGTCGTGCACGTCGATGTCGTTGCTGAGCATCCACCAGGTCATCGCCCGGTACATCGCACCGGTGTCGAGATAGCGCATCCCCAGACGGTCGGCGACCCCGCGGGAGGTGCTCGACTTTCCGGAGCCGGACGTGCCGTCGACGGCGATGACGATGCTTGCGGGGTCAGTGGTGGGATTGCTGCTGCTCACGGGCGGGAGCCTACCGGTGAGCGACCCAACCTCGGGACTCCAGAACGGCCTGCATCCGGTCGGCCGCGTCGGCGGCCACGATCAGCTCCATGACACCGACCGGGCGGCCGGGGTCGTGGTCGATGCGTACGTCCTCGATGTTGACGCCGCTCTCCCCCGCGTCGGCGAAGAGCCTGGCCAGGTTGCCCGGCTCGTCGGGCACCGTGACGTAGACGCTCGCCTGGGCGGTCTGGGGTCGGCCGTGCTTGCCGGGGATGGCCCGGGTGCCGGCCTGCCCCTCCTTGAGAAGTACGTCCAGGGCAGCGGCGTCGCCGTTGCCGACGGCCGAGATCATCTCGTCGAGCTGGGCGCGGAGCTCGGTGAGCAGATCGGTCACCGCCCGCGCGTTGCCGGCCACGATCTGGCCGTAGAGGCCGGGGTCGCCGGCGGCGACGCGGGTCACGTCGCGCACGCCCTGGCCGCTGAGGCCCAGGTGTCCCTCGGGCGCCACCGCGAGCCGACCGGCCACCAGGGCGGCCATCAGGTGCGGTACGTGGGAGGTCCGGGCGACCGCTTGGTCGTGGTCCTCTGGGCTGAGGGTGAGCGGGACCGCGCCACACAGCCTGGCGAGCTCGGCGACGAGCTCGGTCGCGACCGGGTCGGCGTCCGCGTGCGGCGTCACCGCCCAGGGGCGTCCCTCGAACAGGGTCGCGGTCGCGGCCAACGGTCCGGAGCGCTCGCTGCCGGCCATCGGGTGCCCGCCCACGTAGCGGCGTACGTCGTCGCGGCTGTGCTCGCGCACGTAGGCCAGCGGCGATGCCTTCACGCTGCCGACGTCGGTGACGACCGCGTCGGGGTTCTCGGCCAGGACCTGGGTGATCACCTCACCGAGATGTGCCGGCGGGACCGCGACGACGACCAGCTGCGGGGCGTCGCCGGGCTTGCGGCGACGGCCGGCCCCGAGGCCGGTCGCGGTGCGTACGTGGCTCGCGACCGCGTCGTTGAGGAGCACGTCGAGTCCGGCCGCCGCACACGCCAGCGCCACCGAGGTGCCCAGCAGCCCCACGCCGACGATCTCGACCGGACCGGTCAGCGCTCCCCCGGCCCGTGACTCGTAGGCCTGTCTCATGGCTCCAAGGCTAAAGGGTCGGTACGGCCGGGACCTCTTCGTCTCAGGGCTGGTGGTGCGCTATCGCGGCTGCCGACCAGGGTGTGCGATATCGCGGAGCACCTATGACGGCTGGTAACTACCGAAGGACCACGAGTTGCCCTCCGGGTCGGTGACGGTGCCGCCGCGGCCGCCGTAGGGCTGGTCGACCATCGGCCGGACCACGGAGGCTCCGGCGGCGACCGCCTTGTCGAAAAGGGCGTCGGGGTCCTCGTCGATCAGATAGGCGGAGGAGCCTCCGGTGGCCTTCAGGACCCCTTCGTCGCGTACCTGCCCGAACATCAGTCCTCCCCCGGCGGGCCAGAGCCACTCGGCGTGGACGACGATGCCGTCCTCGCGGTAGGTGGCGTGCTCGACGAAGCCGATCGCGCTCAGCCACGTCAACATCGCCTCGGCGTCCTGAAACGCCATCGACTGCCAGTACTTGATCTTCGCTACGTCTTCAACAAGTTCTTTGCTCATGCCTCGAGTCAACCGGCTGCCGGTCGGCGAGGTCTTGAACGAATGGGAACTCCTCGCGCAGCCAGGTCGTCGGCGTACACCCGGCGAACTCGTGCCACTCGCGGGTCAGATGCGCCTGGTCGGCGTAGCCGCAGACCATCGCGGCCTCCGACAGCGGCATCCGGCCGACGAGTCCGCGCGACCGGTCGAAACGCGCCAGCCGCTGGAACTGCTTCGGCGCGACGCCGGTCTCGGCGCGTACCAGGTCGCTGATCCGCCGTCGGCTGTAGCCGACGTCGTCGGCCACCTCCTGCACCCCCGCTCCCCCGGTCAGCAACGCCAGCGCCCGCCCGACCTCCGCCCGCGGCCCGGGCTCGCCGTGGCGCGCCAGAGCGTTGACCAGCCTGGCCACGACCAACTGCCCCCAGGTCTGCGGATCGGCCCCTGCGAGCCGCTCCGGAAGATCGCGTACGCCGCCTGGTGCGGCCACCTCGTCGAGGGCCAGGAGCTCGCCGCGCCAGGCCGCCGCCGGCATCCCGAACAGCGCCCGCACCCCTGCAGTGGTGAGCCCGAGCTGCACGCCCCGCTGGTGGCCGCGGTGATGGATCGCCGCCGGCCGAGTGTGCAGCCCGGAGACCAGCGACCATGCCGTCACCGGCTCAGTGCCACTCCCCCATGAGGTGACCAGCGGTTCGTCGACCGACAGCACGAAGGTGATCTCGGTCGACGGCATCCCCCGGTGCACCCCCGGCGCCCCGAAGTCCACGTCGTAGGTGACCAGCGAGGTGACGTAGGGCCGAAGCACTCCCGGCATGGTCATATCTCGATGGTGCCACGGTCGGGGCGGGTTGCCCATGCGCTATCGCGGCGGCCGGGGATCGTGTGCGATAGCGCTATGCGGTGGTGGGCGATGTGTTCTTGACCTGGGTGGCGAGTTTTCGGGCATTTGTGGCTGGTCGTCTTTGTTGGGTTGGGGCCGCCGACCCGTTTTGGATGGTGTTCACGCCGGATCCCGGAGTCAAGGACGGCCTTCGGCCGCCGGCTTCGCCGGCCGCTTCGCGGTCCTTGACACCGGGATCCGGCGAGAAATTTGGCTGGCTATCGGGTCGGCGGCGGGGTTTGGCGCAGCGAGTTTGGGTCGGGTGCGGGATTGGGGACCGGGGTTGGCCTGCCCTGCCAGGGGACGTTCGTCGGGGGCGCTGCACTAGACGATGACACCTCGTGAACCCTTCCCAAGGGCGCTCCCGTGCCGCGCCGAGGCCACTAGGTCGTCGGCTAGGACAGAGGGTCCGACCTCGTGAAACCCTTCACAAGGTCGGATCCGTGGGCCGGAGCAGGCCGCAGCGCGGTCAGACGCGGCGGGTGAACCGGATCCGTCCGTCCGGGAGGCGTTCATAGTCGTAGTTGGGGTCGTGGATCCGGCGATGATCGCTGGGACACAGCAACACCATGTTCGCGAGATTTGTGAGGCCGCCTATCGACCAGGGTTTCAGATGATGTGCCTCGGTCCACGCGGCTGGTGCGTCGCAGTCTTCGGCTTGGCAGCACTTGTCCCGTAGCCGCAGTGCCCGGTGTTGGACCGGGTGGGCCAGGCGGATGCTGCGGCCGAAGTCGAGGATCTCGGAACCTGTGCCGAGTACGACGGGGATGAGGTCGGCGTTGCACGCCATCCGACGCGCCTCAGCGGCGGTGATCTGCTCCCCATCGAACCCCAACGCAGCGGTGCCGAGGTCCTTGCGGAGGTCCTCGACGCTCATCGTGATGAACACCGTGGTGGCATGGCCACCGTGGCGGGGCAACTGGTCGACGTCGTAGGTCTCGATGACCCGAGCGAACGCTTGGCCCAGCAGCCGGTCATAGGGGGCTTTACGGCCCCGGTCCTCAGCGGAGAGCTTCCTCGGCTGCGCCAGGGAGTCCAGGATGGTCCGGAGTCGGTGACCGATCGCGTTCGAAACGCGGGCGTGGATGTCCACGGTCCCGTCGCCGTTGGCGCGAGAGGTGAAGAACGTACGCCGCTGGGCGCGTTCTTCTTCGCGCTGGAGGGCTTTGGCTTCGGCTGCTTCGAACCGTTCGGGGTCGACCTCGGCCAGGATCCGCTTTCCGATGATCTCGAGCTTGGTCGCGGTCATCTCGGTGGCGTACTCGACCAGCAGCTTCTCCGCGAGCACCAGGTTCTCGGTGCTGGCTTCGGGGTCGGCCTCGATCACCTCGAGGGCCTTGACCATCACCCGGGCCTTGTCCTGGGACACGACCCCCTCGGCTAGGCCGGCGGCGACGAGCTCGTACTTCGCGAGTCCGGCGGCGAGTTTCACCTCGGAACGTCCGACCTTCTTGTCGACCAACAGGTCGGTCCACATCCACCCTGAGACGTCTTTCGCGCCGGTCTCTTCGGCGATGTCACCCGAGACAGCGAGGACCCGCAGCCGCAACGCGGCTTGTTTGGCCTGGATGATCTCCAGACGCTTCAACCGGTCCTTCTTCTCACCGGTGCGCCAATAGGCAGGGTTCCTAGTGAGCAGGTTGTCGAGGGAGGATTCGAGGGCGGCGAGCTCTGCGTCGATCGGGTCCTTGGGGTTGGTGCCCCAGTGGTTGATCTCGGGTTCGAGACTCATCGCCGCCCCTCCTCTCCGGTGTGTTTAGGGGCGTGTTGTGATGGGTCTGATTCTACTCTTTCAGCCCGCACGAATCTACTTATATGCGCAGGTCAGCCGCTGTTTTCGCGGTGAGCGAACGGCCTCGTGCTTGTGGACTACAAGTGGCCCGAAGGGCCACCCTCGCACCCCACGACATCACCGTTCCGAAGCAAGAATGCGCTGCGCCACACCCGGGCCGCCGCCCCGATAGCCAGCCATCTTTTTTCTCGACGTGGTCCGGTGTCAAGGACCGCGAATGCGGCCGGCGTAGCCGGCGGCCGAAGGCCGTCCTTGACTCCGGGCCGGGTCGAGAACATCCTCGAAGTCGGTCGGCGGCCCTGACCGGCCTTCGGGTGGGGCGTCTCCGGCAGGGAGGTCTCGACAAGCTCGACCACCGGGGACTGAGCGTTCCGGCAGGGAACTGTGTTGGTCTCGACACGCCTCCGCCTAGCGGCTCCGGCGGCTCGACCAGCGGGAGTGGGAGGTCTCGACACGCCTCCGCCCAGCGGCTCCGGCGGCTCGACCAGCGGGGCACGGTCTCGACCAGCGGGGCGTGGTCTCAGCGGACGAAGATGCAGAAGACATGCCCAGCAGGATCCGCATAAGCCCGCAACGGCTCCTGAGGATCATCAGACCGGTCATAACGAAGCTCAGCCCCGAGCCCGAGCACATGAGAATGCTCAGCATCCAGCTCCTCGACAGACCCCACGACCGTGTCGAGATGCATGTGCTTGACCGCCCCAGGCGCAGGCCAGCCGGACGGAGCCGTCTCGGACTCGTCGACCCGATTGAACGCCAGCGCGCGACGCCCGTCGGGCCAGGTCAGGACGAGCCAGTCGTCTTCGCCAGGCTCCTCGTCGCCCGGCCGGTAGACGAGGCCGAGGAGCTGGCGGTAGAACTCCGCGAGGCGGCGTACTTCGGTGGTGTCTAGGACAGTGTGGAGCAGCTCAGCCACGCCGTGTCACCTCCGGGGCGGACCCAGCCAGCGGGGCGTAGCGCGGCGGTACTCCTCGTAGGTCCGGCCGAAGCTCCACGACAGCGCGTGCTCCTCCGCGGGGATCTGGATGCGGTCCATGACCGCGACGAACGCGGCGACGGGGACCAGCGGGAGCCAGCCGCCGCGCAGCAGCGCGTGAGCGGTGAGGACGCCGGTCATGCTGACGTACATCGGGTTGCGGGTGTAGCGGAACGGGCCGTCGACCACGACGGCGGTGCTGCGCTCGGGCACCAGCGGGTTCACCGTGGTGTGCTTGCGACTGAACGCATGCACCGCGCTGGCCGCCACACAGACCGATCCGGCCGCGAGGGCACCGGCGGCGACAGATCTCACCGGGGTCGGTCGGCGGCGTGGAGCGAGCAGATGCTGGGCGGCCAGGCCTACTGCGACATAGACGGGCGGAGGCACCTTCGGCATACCTTCCACCGTAGCCCGGACGAACGGCCCGCACGCCCTCTTTCTTGGGTAGTTCCTAGTGGAGCAGGGCCCGGACCAGGCGTTCGGCAGCATCCGGCGCGGGCTCGGTGCGCTCGAGGGAGTGGAGCACGAACCCGCCGACGAGGGCTCGTACGAATTCCATGACCGGCAGATCGGCCGGCAGCTGACCGACCGCGACGGCGGCCTCGATGCGGGTGGAGACGGTCGCAGTGATGCCGAGGGCGTCGTTGAGGCGGGCGCCGATGTCGGGGCTCTCGCAGGCTGCGGCGACGAGCGACCGGACGAGACCGTCGTTGCCGGGCTGGGCGACGAGGTCGATGAGATCCTGCATCCAGGCGATCAGGTCGGCGCGGATGTCCCCCGTGTCGGGTACGACCGGGCTGTCGGGCAGCAGCATGTCTTCGATGAGGGCATCGGCCACGACCGCGCTCTTGGACGACCACCAGCGGTAGATCGTCTGCTTGGAGACACTAGCCTCGGCCGCGATGCCCTCGATGGTGAGGTGGTCGTAGCCCCGGGCCGCGAAGAGCCGCCCGGTCGCCTCGAGCACCGCGAGACGAGCCTCCTCGCTGCGTACGGCTCCTCGACGGCGAGCTCCTGTTGACGCTGGCATGAACGGCATCCTAAGAGCCTTCACCATCCCGTGGCGAAGACTTGGATGTGACCCATCACTCCCTCGACGATCCTTGTCCGTCAGGACACAGGTGATTTACTGGACGCACCGTTGCGAATTACCGGAGGGATGCCGCCATGGCGGAGCTGTTGTATCGATTGGGCAAGACGGCCGCGCGCCGCGCCTGGCTGGTGATCCTTGCCTGGGTGCTGGCGCTGTCCGGCGCTGCCGGGGCGTACGTCGCCTGGTCCGGCGAGCTCACCACCACCTTCGACATCCCAGGCCTGCCGTCGTCCGAGGTGGTCGACGAGCTCCAGGAGGGGCTGCCCGACCTGGCCGGCGGATCCGGCACCATCGCCTTCCGGACCGAGGACGGCAGCCCGCTCAGCTCCACCCAGAAGCAGGAGATCCAGGCGCTGATCACCAGTGCCGAGGACCTCCCCGACGTCGCCGCGGTCACCGACCCGTTCCAGACCGAGGCCCAGCGCGAGGCGCAGGCCGAGAAGGTCGCCGAGGGACAGGCCAGGATCGAGGCCGGCCGCAGCAAGCTCGAGCGTGCTCAGGCGAAGCTCGACAAGGCGCAGGCCGACATCGACGAGGCTCGCGCGAAGACGGAGGCCGCCGGGCTGCCGACCACCCAGATCGACGCCCAGCAGGCCGCCCTCGACAAGCAGCAGTCGAAGCTCGACGACAGCGCCGCCGACCTCGAGACCAACGCCGCCGAGGCCCAGAACGGCGCCCAGCTGCTGGAACTCTCGGAGGAGATCCGGATGGTCTCCGCGGACGGCTCGGCCGCACTGGTCAACGTCGCCTACTCCGTCGGCCGTCTGGAGATGTCCGAGGAGACCAAGAAGGCCACCGTCGACCACTTCACCGACGACCCGGTCGAGGGGGTCGAGATCGGCGTCTCCGCCGAGCTGTCCCAGGAGCCACCCAACCCGATGGGCCCGGGCGAGATCGTCGGTGTCGGCGTCGCCGCGATCGTCCTGCTGGTCATGCTCGGCACCATCATCGGCGCAGGCGTCCCGCTGGTCACCGCACTGACCGGCGTCGGCATCGGCGCCCTCGGTGCGCTCTCCCTCTCCGGCGTCGTGCAGATGGCCTCGATGACCCCGATCCTCGGCCTGATGCTCGGCCTCGCCGTCGGCATCGACTACTCGCTCTTCATCCTCAACCGACACCGCAAGCAACTGCTCCACGGCTCCGACGTCACCGAGTCGATCGCGCTCGCCAACGGCACCGCCGGCACCGCCGTCGTCTTCGCGGGGTCCACCGTGATCGTCGCGCTGGTCGCGCTCAACATGACCGGCATCCCGTTCCTCGGCCTGATGGGATCGGTCGGCGCCGCCTGCGTCGCGATCGCCGTCCTGGTCGCGATCACCCTGACCCCGGCCATCCTCGGGCTCGTCGGCGGCCGCATCGTCTCCAAGCGGGCGAAGAAGAAGGTCAGCGCACAGGACGCCGCCGAGGCCCGCGCCAAGCCGATGCCGACCTGGCGCGCGCTGGTCACGGTCATCGCCTCTGTGATCGCCTTGCTCGCCCTCGCGGTCCCCGCTCTCGACATGCGCCTCGGCCTGCCCGACGGCGGCTCTGAGCCCGAGGGTTCGCTGGCCAAGACCGCCTACACGATCACCGAGGACAGCTTCGGCGCCGGCGCCAACGGCCCGCTGCTGGTCGCCGCCGAGCTGCCCGACGGGCTCAGCGAGTCCGGCGTCCAGCAGGCGCAGCTTACGGTCGCCAGGACGCTGGCAGACCTCGACAACGTCCGCGCTGTGGCTCCCGTTGCGGTCTCCGAGGACGGTCGTACGGCCGCCTTCCAGGTCGTCCCCGAGGAGGGCCCCAACAGCGTCTCCACCAACGAGCTGGTCAACACGATCAGGGACATGCCGGCGGTCAACGGCGACATCACCCTCGGCGTCGCCGGCGCCACCGCGGTCGCGATCGACGTGTCTCAGGGGCTCACCGACGTACTCCTCCCCTACCTCGGCGTCGTCGTCGGGCTCTCCCTGCTGATCCTGATCCTGGTCTTCCGCTCCATCCTGGTGCCGCTCATCGCGACCGGTGGCTTCGTGCTCTCCCTGCTGGCGACGTACGGCCTGGTGGTCGCGGTCTTCCAGAAGGGCATCGGCGCCGAGCTGATCGGCCTGGACAGCACCGGACCGATCCTGAGCTTCCTGCCGATCCTGCTGGTCGGGATCCTCTTCGGCCTGGCGATGGACTACCAGCTGTTCCTGGCCTCCGGGATGCGGGAGGCGTACGTCCACGGCGCGCCGGCCCGCCTCGCCGTCGCCCAGGGTTTCCGGGCTGGGCGCTCGGTCGTGATCGCGGCCGGGCTGATCATGGTCTCGGTCTTCGGCGGGTTCGTCTTCGCCGAGTCGGTGATGATCCGCTCGATGGGCTTCGGCCTCGCCCTCGGTGTGCTGCTCGACGCCTTCATCGTCCGGATGCTGCTGATGCCGGCCCTGATGCACCTCCTCGGCGGCTCCGCGTGGTGGCTACCGAAGTGGCTCGACCGCATCCTCCCGAACATGGACGTCGAAGGTGCCGCGCTCGAGCGCGCCCACGGCTCCACCGCCGTCGACGGGGCCACGGTGAAACGCGAGCAGATCAGCGTCTGAGGTGTCGGTGGCGGCCGGTAGGGTCGCTCGCGTGAGCGAGGAAGCGACCGCGCGAGGCGCGGACTTGACCCCGGAGCTGGATGTCCTGCGCCGTGTCTTCGGATACGACGAGTTCCGTGGCGACCAGGCCGAGATCGTCGCGCACGTGGCGACCGGCGGTGATGCGCTGGTGCTGATGCCGACCGGTGGTGGGAAGTCGCTGTGCTACCAGATCCCGTCGTTGGTGAGGGCCGGGACCGGAGTCGTCATCTCGCCGCTGATCGCGCTGATGCAGGACCAGGTCGACGCGCTCTCCGCGCTCGGGGTGCGCGCGGGCTTCCTCAACTCCACCCAGATGCCCCACGAGCGGCAGCAGGTGGAGAAGGCGCTGCTCGCCGGTGAGCTCGACATGCTCTATCTGGCTCCCGAGCGGCTGCGGGTGCCGGAGACCGGGCGACTGCTCGACCAGGCCAAGATCTCGCTGTTCGCCATCGATGAGGCCCACTGCGTCTCGCAGTGGGGTCACGACTTCCGGCCCGACTATCTGCAGCTCTCCCACCTGCACGAGCGCTGGCCGGAGGTGCCGCGGATCGCGCTGACCGCGACCGCGACCGCGGAGACGCGCCGCGAGATCGCCACCAGGCTCAACCTCGAGGACGCCCGCCACTTCGTGGCCTCCTTCGACCGGCCGAACATCCAGTACCGGATCGCCCCGAAGGACAAGCCCGCCAAGCAGCTCCTCGACCTGATCCGGGCCGAGCACCCAGGCGAGGCCGGCATCGTCTACTGCCTCTCCCGCAACTCGGTCGAGCGCACAGCCGCGACCCTGGTCGGCGCCGGCATCCCCGCGCTCCCCTACCACGCGGGCCTCGACGCCCGCACCCGCTCGCAGAACCAGTCCCGCTTCCTGCGCGAGGACGGCATCGTCATGGTCGCCACGATCGCCTTCGGGATGGGGATCGACAAGCCGGACGTACGTTTCGTGGCCCATCTCGACCTGCCCAAGTCGGTCGAGGGCTACTACCAGGAGACCGGCCGAGCCGGACGTGACGGACAGCCGTCGACAGCGTGGCTGGCCTACGGGCTGGCCGACGTCGTCCAGCAGCGGCAGATGATCGAGACCTCCGAGGGCGACCGGGCCCACAAGCACCGGCTCGGCCAGAACCTCAACGCGATGCTGGCGCTGTGCGAGACCGTCGACTGCCGTCGGGTGCAGCTGCTGCGCTACTTCGGCCAGGCCACGGAGCCCTGCGGCAACTGCGACACCTGCCTGACGCCGCCGGAGTCCTGGGACGGCACCATCCCCGCCCAGAAGGTCCTCTCCACCGTCATCCGGCTCGACCGCGAGCGCAACGGACAGCGCTTCGGGGCGGGTCAGATCGTCGACATCCTGCGGGGCAAGGAGACCGACAAGGTCCGCCAGTTCCGCCACCACGAGCTCTCGGTCTTCGGCATCGGCACCGACATCGCCGAGAGCGACTGGCACTCGGTCATCCGCCAGCTCCTGGCCCGGGAGATGCTCGCGGTCGACCCCCGCTACGGGGTCTTCTCGCTGACCGACGCCGCCGGTCCGGTGCTCCGCTCGGAGCAGCAGCTGATGCTCCGCAAGGAGCCGCCGCGGCAGGCCCGGCGCAGCAGCTCCGGCGAGCGCAAGCCCAAGGTGGCAGCCGCCGACCTGTCCCCGGAGGCCGCCGAGGTCTTCGAGCGCCTGCGCGCGTGGCGCGGCGAGGTCGCCAAGGAGCAGGGCGTGCCTGCGTACGTCGTCTTCCACGACGCCACCCTCCGCGAGATCGCCACCCGTCTACCGGCCAGCCGCGACGAGCTCGGCACGATCAGCGGGATCGGCGAGGCGAAGCTGGAGAAGTACGCCGACGGAGTTCTCGCCGTTCTCTAGGCGTCGGCCCCCTCGGTCCACGCCCTCGGTAGGCTGCGCCGCGATGGTTTCAGAGGTCTGGTACGTCAGTTATGGATCCAACATGTGCCGCGACCGTCTCGGTGCCTACGTCCTCGGCGGCCAACCGGTGGGGGCGCTGCGGTCGTACGTCGGGGCCCGTACGCCTGCCATGCCGGTCGACGACGTCGCCGTCGACCTCCCCGGACGCCTCTACTTCGCGGGCGAGTCGATGACGTGGACCGGCGGGGTGGCGTTCTACGACCACGACGCGGCCGGGTCGTGGACCGCTGCCCGGGCCTTCCGGATGACCGCCGAGCAGTTCGCCGACATCGCCGCCCAGGAGATGGACCGGCCGCCCGCCCCCGGCGACCCGATCGAGAAGGTCGTCATCGACGGGCTCGAGGAGGGCCGCCACGAGGCGGGACCGGGGCACTACGAGACCCTGATCGAGGTCGGGCGCCGCGACGGCCTCCCGATGCTCACCTTCACCGCGCCGCACGGCTTCGACGCTGTCCCGCACACCTTGCCGTCGGCTGCGTACGTCTCGATGCTCGTTCGCGGGCTCGAGGAGGCGCGTGGCTGGGATCGCCGACAGGCCGAGGCGTACGTCAGGGAGCGCTGCTGAGCACCTCGCGCAGCAGACGCACCGCCTTGGGCCCGACACCGTGGAGCGTCAGCAGAGTGTCCAGGTCGTCGGGCAGGTCCGACAGTGCGCGATAGCCCGCTGCCAACAGCGCTCGTGTGGCCGGACGACCGATCTTCACACCATCGAAGACCGGTCCGGCGTCCTCCGTCGACATGGGATCAGGCTACGGCTCAGACCTTCTCGCTCGGGCACTAACCTGCACACATGAGCATCGGACGGGCTGACGAACGCACGCTTCTCGAAGGAATGGTCGACATCCAGCGCGGTGAGATCAGCACGATCCTCGAGGACCTCGACGACGAGGAGGCGCGACGGAAGCTGGTCCCGTCGCTGACCACCCCGCTGGGGCTGGTGAAGCACGCGACCTTCGTGGAGAAGGTGTGGTTCCATTCGCGCGTCGCGAACGTTTCCCGCAAGGAGATCGGGCTGCCGGACACGGTCGACGAGAGCTTCGTGCTCGATGCGGAGGACACCGTCGAGTCCGTCCGGGCCGCCTACCTGGCCGCCTGCGAGCACTCGCGCGAGGTCGCCGCCGCACACGAGCTGGACGAGGAGTTCCCCTGGCACGGGAAGCAGGTGACGCTGCGTTTCGTCTACGTGCACATGATCCAGGAGCTGGCCCGCCATGCCGGCCACGGAGACATCCTCGTCGAGCAGATCCGCGCCGCCCGTCAGAGCAGCTGACCCAGCACGTCCCCTGTGCCGAGTCGGCTCGTCATGACGAGCCGACTCGACGCGGGACCCGTCAGTTTGCGCCGACTCGGCGCAGCGCGTCTCGCCCACCAGAAATCATTCGTACGCCGCTACGACCCTGCCGCAGAATGACTGACGTGCCGACCCTGAACCAGTTCGCCGCCTTCGCGCTCGCCTCCGTCATCTTCATCCTGATCCCCGGCCCGAGCGTTCTCTTCGCGCTCGGCCGCGCCCTGACCGCCGGCCGCCGCGAGGCGGTCCTCGCCGTGGGCGGCAACGCGCTCGGGCAGTTCGGTCAGGTCCTGGCGGTGGCCGTCGGCCTCGGCGCGCTGGTGGCGGCCTCCGCCACCGCGTTCACCGTCGTGAAACTGGTCGGCGCTGCGTACGTCGTCTATCTCGGCGTCCAGGCGATCCGCCACCGAGGCGACGCCCGGGCCGCTCTCCACGGCGAGGACGTCGCGCAGACGACCGCCTGGGGAGCGATCCGCACCGGGTTGATCGTCGGGGCGACCAACCCGAAGACGATCGTCTTCCACCTGGCCTTCCTGCCTCAGTTCATCGACGCCTCGGCACCAGCGGTCCCCCAGATCCTTCTGCTCGGCGCGATCTTCTCGGCGATGGCCTTCACCTGCGACTCGGGGTGGGTCGTCGCGGCGAGCCGGGCCAAGGCCTGGTTCGCCCGCAAGCCCAAGCGCCTCGATGGCCTCAGCGCGGGCGGCGGAGTCGTCATGATCGGCCTCGGCGCCACCATGGCCACCGCCAGCCACGGTGCCTGACCTACGGCGCCTGACCTACGGCGACATTTCGAGGACAGGAACGTCCGGGTGAACCAAACTGGGAGCCATGCGGACTCCATGGAGAATCTCGGGCTTCATCGCGGCTGCGACCGCCGCACTCGTTATCGCTTCGGGGGCAGCGACCCCTGCCCAAGCCGAGGAGCAGGAGCGTCAGGACCCGCTCTTGGCCTTCAACCACGCCTGGGCGATGGTCGACCGGGAGACGGCTGACGCGATCGAGCACTCGGAGTATCTGGGAAAGTTCGCCGACCGTCGGATCAACACCGGCAACGACGGGAGCCAGACCTGGACCGGTCGCTACCTGCTCGGCAAGGAGACCTACCTGGAGTTCTTCGGACCGGGCGACGCCCCCGACGCGGTCGCCGGTGACACCGGGCTCGCCGTCTCGGCGGACAAGGACGGCGACCTGGCGACCGCCACTGACAACCTGCACCACCTCGGCGTCGACCCGGTCGAGTTCACCCAGGTGACCGATCTCGGCGACGGCGAGCCGATCCCCTGGTTCGACGTCACCTACACGACGACCGCCTACGACACCTTCTTCTCCTGGGCGATGGAGTATCGCGACGAGTTCCTCGACGACCCGCGGCTCAGCTTCCCGCCGGCCGCCTACGAGGGTGACGTCAGCCGCGACCGCTACAACCGTGACCGCTACCTCGACCACCAGATGCGCGACGTCATCGGCATCCAGATCGCCACGACCGAAGCCGACATCGAGAAGATGGTGCCGCTGTGGCGGGCCGCCGGGATCACTATCCGCGTCCTGAAGAACGGCGGTGTCCTGGCCTTCGACGGCATGACCACCATCCGTCTGCTCCCGGTGCCGGCCGAGGAAGCAGGCGTACGCCACATCATCCTCGCCCTCAACGAGCCGGCCGAGGAGCCGCACACGGAGACGATCGGCAGCTCGACGCTGCACGTCGGCCCGGGGGCGTACGCGCTGTGGACCTTCGATCCGATCGAGGCCACCCCGACCACCCGGTCCGGCGGCTCCGGCAAGCCGCTGCACCCCGCCTTCGGGGGCTGAGGTAGTAGCCTCCGCAACGATGGCAGGGAACAGTCGGCAGGCCGGCACGAGCGTGACCAGCCGGGCGCTGGCGATCCTGAGCGCGTTCGACGAGCAGCACCGCGCGATGTCGCTCAGCGACATCGCCGCGCGCTCGGACCTTCCGCTCGCCACGACTCATCGGCTCCTGGGCGAGCTCTCCCGGTGGGGCGCCCTGGATCGGCTGCCAACCGGCGAGTACGTCATCGGCCGCAAGATCTGGGACATCGGCCATCTCGCGCCTGCCGAGACCGGACTGCGTCAGGTCGCCGAGCCGTTCCTCCACGACCTCTACGGCGCGACCCTCGCCACCGTGCATCTCGCCGTACGTGACGGGACCGAGGTGGTCTACCTCGACCGGCTGCGCGGCAATCAGTCCGTCCCGGTGGTCAGCAAGGTCGGCGGCCGCCTTCCGCTGCACGCCACCGGGGTCGGCAAGGTCCTCCTCGCCCACGCCCCTGGCGAGGTCCAGGACACCGTGCTGGGCGGGCTCACTCGGATCACGTCCTACACGATCACCCAGCCGGGCACCCTCCGTCGGCAGCTGCGGCAGGTGCTCGAGAAGGGCTATGCCACGACCCGGGAGGAGATGACCCTCGGCGCCTGCTCGATCGCCGTACCCATCCACCAGCGCGACCGGGTCGTCGCCGCCCTCGGCCTGGTGGTTCCCTCGCTCAAGGGGAGCGAGCAGCGGTTGTACGGCGCGCTCCGCGTCGCCGCTCAGTCGATCGGACGGCGACTTTGACAAAAATTTGCCCGGGCTTTCCACTGGATGGAAGTCGTGGCGGCGGTCACAGGGGCGACTCCTCTTAGGTTCGTCCCATGAATGTGTCCCCAACCACATCGTCGACCGCTGCCCGCGGCGGCACCCGTAGCCTCTGGCCGGTCATGCTCTGCTGGCTCGCCGTCGCCCTGGACGGCTACGACCTCGTCGTGCTCGGCGCGGTGATCCCGACCTTGGCCGAGACCGGCGCCCTCGGGTTCACCAGAGCGTCGCTGACCACCGCCGCAACGCTCGGTCTGGTGGGCGTCGGCATCGGCGCAGTGGCCATCGGCCCGCTCGCCGACCGCTTCGGCCGCCGGATGACGCTGATCAGCAGCATCGCGCTGTTCTCGCTGCTCACCCTTGCCGTCGCCTTCGCCCCCAACGCCACGGTGTTCATCGCGCTGCGCTTCCTGGCCGGGCTCGGCCTGGGCGCCTGCCTGCCGACGGCGCTGGCGTTCATGAGCGAGCACGCCCGCCAGGGACGCTCGGGCACCGCCATGACCCGGATGATGACCGGCTATCACGTGGGTGCCGTACTCACCGCCCTGCTGGCTCTTTGGGTGATCCCGCAGCTGGGCTGGGAGGCGATGTTCGTGATCGGCGGTGTCGCGGGCCTGCTGACGGTCCCGGTGATGTGGGCGAAGCTCCCGGAGTCGCAGGCCTACCTGGAGACGGTCGCCACCGAGAAGGTACGCCCCTCCGAGGTCGTTCGCGGCCGCCTGCTGTGGGTCAGCCTGGGACTGTGGGCGGCATCGTTCTGCGGGCTCCTGCTGGTCTACGGCCTGAACACCTGGCTGCCCACGATCATGGGCGAGGCGGGCTACTCCCTCGACGCCGGCCTCGGTCTGCTCCTCACCCTGAACGTCGGTGCCGTGATCGGCCTGGTTCTCGCCGGCCTGATCTCCGACGCCAGGGGCAACAAGCCGACGGTCGTGACCTGGTTCGGCGTCGCCGCGGTGATGCTGGCACTGCTCTCGATCAAGATGGAGAACAGCTTCCTGGTCTACGGCGCGGTGCTCGCAGCCGGAATCTTCGTCTTCAGCGCGCAGGTGCTGGTCTACGCCTTCGTCAGCCATCTCTACCCCGCCCGGATCCGCGGCACGGCGCTCGGCATGTCCGCCGGCATCGGCCGAGTCGGTGCCATCGTCGGGCCGTTCCTCGGCGGCGCGCTCCTGACCGCCGGCATCGCCTACCCGTGGGGCTTCTACGCCTTCGCCGGCGCCGCCGTCATCGCCATGCTGGCCCTGCTGACCGTGCCGGCACATCCTGCCGAGGAGACCGCCGGCTAACAGACCCGGTCGAGCGCCGGGTGGAGGTGCTCGGTCTCGATCGCGACCCGGGCCTGCTCTGCCGCGGCCCGGAGAGCGACAGCGACCGGCTCCGTACGCAGCCTCGCGGCCAGGAAGCCCGCCATGAAGGCGTCGCCGGCGCCGTTGGTGTCGACGACGTTGGCGGGCACCGCTGCCACCTCGTGCCGGGTCCCATCCGCCTCCAGTGCAATCGCACCCTTCGCTCCGAGAGTGCAGACCGCGAGGCGAGGACCGCGCTCGAGACAGGAGGCCATCAACCTCCAGGGGTCGTCGGTGGCGTCGTCGTTCATGAACACGCCCTCGGCGGCGCGCACGAACGACTCGTGGAACACGGTGGACCCGTCGTAGTCGTGCAGGTCCATCCACAGCGGAGTCTGGGGCACCGACGGCATCGACATCGCCTCGAGCACCAGCCGGCCCAGCTCGCTCAGGTCGATCACCGCGAGATCCGCGGCGGCGATCCCGCTCACCGCCGCCCGGACCGCGTCGGCACTCGGGGACGAGGGGGTCGAGACGTACAACGAGACCCGGCCTCCCCCGTCGGCCATGAGATTGACGTGCCGCTCGGTCTGCTCGCTGGCGATCGCCTCCACGACGACACCGACCCGGCGGAGCCGCTCTCTCAGCCGCGCGCCGTCCTCGTCGGCGCCGAGCTGAGCCCACAGACGTACGTCGACGCCGAGCCCGGCGAGATGCAGCGCCTTGCCCGCGGAGGTGCCCCCGACCGTGTGCCAGGACCGGCGCGCGAACTGCATGTGAGGCACCGGCGCGGGCAGATGGTCCAGCGCGATCAGGTGGTTCCAGGACGCGGGACCACACACCACGACCTGCGGAGACGAAGACATGCGCCTATTCAGCACCATCGGCCGGCGTCGCGCACCGGGGACAACAGGAGCCGAGCGCCTTGTTCCTGGTTGTTAATGTTACGGACAGTAACTTATGCCCCGGAGGAACGATCGTGAGTGGCTCGACGCGCCTGCCTGCCGCGCAACGGCGAGAGCTGCTGGTGGCTGCAGGCGTGGAGATCGCCCGCGCCGAAGGCGGGCGCGCGGTCACGCTCGCCAGGGTGGCCGAGGCCTGCGGGGTCTCCAAGCCGATCGCCTACCGTCTCTTCGATTCCCTCACCGATCTGTTGACCCTGATGGAGCGCCAGGTCGTGGCCGACTACGAGGCGGCAGTGATCGGCGCGCTCGAGGACGCACGCCGGGACGGGGCGTCGCCGGCCGAGCTCTTGTCGGTCCTGGCCCGGACCTATGTCGACCACAGCCTGGGAGCGGGCGCGGTCTACGAGACGGTCTCCGCGGCGCGCGCCGCGACCGAGGAGGTCGAGGATCACTTCTTCGAGGTGCCCGATGCGTTCTCCCGGATCTGGGAGATGCTCGGCCTGCCCGCAGGCGAGGAGACCGCGTTGCTGACGATGTTCCTGGGTGCGGCCGACAACCTCGTCACCGCCATCCAGGCGGGCGTCATCGAGCAGGATGCCGCCGTCGACCGCTTGGTGGCGCTCTTCGCCCCGCTCGTGCCGGCCGTGCCGGGGATGCACTCGTGAACCCGCTGGCTGCGATCGGCGGCATCATCGGGTTCGGAATAGCCGGCCTGGATCCGTTCGGTGCCCTCGTCGTCGTACCAGCGCTGGCTGCCGGCGTCCGGCGCCGCGTGATCCTGCTGTTCTTCGGGACTGCCTGGCTCGCCACCGTCCTGACCGGGATCGTGCTCGGTGAATCCGTCCAGCACGTCGCCGCCTGGCTGCGCGACCTGTTCACGGTCCCCGACCCGGTGCGTCTGACGGTGCAGCTGGTCCTCGCCGCCGGCGTCGGGCTCTGGGCCGCCTACCGCTGGGCCCACCGCAACGACACGAAGCCGGAGAGGACGAGGCCGATGCTGGCCGGACCCATCGGGATGAGCCTGATGGGCACGTTCTGGGGCGTGAGCGCGTTGACCGACCCCAGCTTCTTCGGCGTCGCGACGGTCGGCGCGAGCATGCAGAGCATGCTCGCTGTCGCTGCCGTCTTCACCGGATGGTTCCTGATCAGCCAGGCCCCGCTGTGCCTGGTCGTGCTCGCCCTCGCCGCCGGCCGCGACTCCCGCCCGGTCCAGCGCGCGATCAGGTTCGCTCGTCGCACCGCCCGCCCGGCCGCGTACGTCATGACCGCTCTCCTCGCCGCGGCGTTCCTCTTCCTGATCGTCAACGGCGCCACCTACCTGGCCACCGGGACCTACTGGCCCGCCTGACCGGGCGCGCCCTCAGTCGATGAAGTCGACCGTGACCGCGTACGCGTTCCGAAGTGGCGCGAGGCTCTCCGCCTCGGCGACGAGCGCCTCCTGCCGCTTGCGGCTCAGCGGCGTGAACGCCTGGAACGCCTCGAGCTCGATGTGCAGGGGCGCCCCGCAGGCTCCAGGTCAGCAGAATGCTCCTGTCCTGGAGCGTCGCCTCGACCACATCGGCCGTCACGCCCTCGACCCGCGCGTGGAAGGCGAGCAGCGCCGAGCCGGGTGGGCTGTCCTGCACGCCACATCGGGCGGCGTCAGCAGGTCCGCTTCGCCGAGCCGGACATCGAGATGGTGCGAGGCCAGCCGGAAAGCCACCACGCTGTTCCGATCGATACGTTCGACCACCGGTCCAGCGTACGACTCGGGCTCTCCCTGCGAAGGTGCCGCGATATCCAGGCGAGCAGTCTCACTCCTGACGCGGCATGAGCGCATCGAGGCGTTGCAGCACTCTCTGCTGCGCGGGGTTGTAGAGGTCGACGAGAGCGTGAGCGAGGACGAGGCCGGCCGTGGACCGGCCGAGCGGCGAACGGTCCAGCGCATCGGCCAGCTCGGGGGCATGCTCCCGTTGCCGTCGGGTGGTCTCGACCAACCTCTCGGCGAGGTCCTCGACGGTCGCGTCGTCTGCTTCGGCAGCGAGACGGTCGAACTCGACGTCGGCGTCCTCCTGATGCAGGAGCGCCTGCCGGAATGCCGCGAGCGTCCGGGCGTCGAAGACCTGCGCGTAGATCGCCAGCAGGGCCTGCTGCGTCGAGGAGAGCTGCGAGGCGAACGAGGCGAAGCCGGCCGGAGTCTCCAGAGGTGCGCCGTGCGAGACGAGCTGCGCCAAGTCCTCGCGTACGCGTTGGAAGTGTTCGATGCGCGCCTCCAGCTCGGCATCGAGCGCTCGGATGTTCTCTGTCGCGTTCGGGTCACCGGGACCCAGAGCGGCGATCCGTTTCACCGGGACGCCGAGCTCCCGCAGACGCCGGATCCGCAGGAGCTGGACCAGATGGGCCACCTCGTAGCGTTTGTAGCCGTTCGCCGCACGCTCGGGATGCGGGAGGAGCCCGACCCGGTGGTAGTAGCGCACCGAGTTCTCCGTCGTCCCCGCGATCCGCGCCAGCTCCCGAGTGCTCCACGCCATGCGCCGCATCATGCCAGTGTCATGAGTTGATGAGCAGCGGCAGGAGGTAGCGGAGCGAGTACGCCTCGTAGACCGCCCCGACGACGAACAGCGCCAGAGCCGGGACCCACATCCTCCCGAAGAGTCGCAGCCCCCGGACCCACGCGCGCCGCCGCGTGGTCACGCCGACGCTCGCCGGGCGGACCCACGCCAGGCCCAGGACGTACGCCCCGAGCAGCAGCAGCACGTACGCCTGGAGCTCGATGACCATCGTGAGCGAGTGCGGGATCAGCGTCATCGTGGTGTTGTGGTCGACGGGAGCCAGGACGATTCCGGTGGTGAATGCCCAGTAGGCGAAGACGGGGATCCCGGCGAAGGGCACGACCATCGAGGGGAGCGTGACGAAGCCGAGGGCCACCTTCCCGAGGTTCACCCCCAGGATCACCAGCGCGAACAGCCACGGCCGGGCCAGCAGCGAGACGACGAGCCCGGTCTGACCGGACTCGTCCATCGAGCCGGTGAGCATCGCGTTGAGCTCGGGACGTAGGGCGCCGAGGATCATCCCGGCCACAAGCAGGCCGTAGGCCATGAGGTTGAGGTACGCGTAGGCCCGTCCGTGCTGTCGGATGAGCGTCAACGGGCCACTGAATGTTCTGGTGGCGAGTGTCCTGGTGACGGTTTTGGTAGCCATACGGACATCCCAAACCCTGTTCTTGGAACGGAGTCAAGGACGACGTCGTCCGCGGGCTAGTCCCGATCGAGCCCTGCGACCAGCACGAGCGCGGCGAAGCCGTCCTCGGTGCCTGGCCAGTGGGCTCGAACCGCGTCGATCCCGGCTCGACGGACGACGCCGCGCAGGACGGCGGCGACGATGATCGCGTCATCGGCGTAGCCCAGCACCGGGATGAAGTCGGGCACCAGGTCGATCGGCAGGGCGAGATAGACCATCAGCAGCCAGAGCCGGAGCCGTACGCCGCGAGGCATCGACCTGTCGGCCGCGAGCCGACGCAGCAGCCGCACCACATCGGGCAGGATCCGCAGTGCCTCGCGCAGCAGCTCGCCGCGCGGACGGACGACGAGCAAGGCGACGACGAGACCGATCCAGGTGAGCAGCAGGGCGGCCGCGACACCGATCGCAAGGTCCCACCAGAACGAGCCGGTCATCGTCACCCTCCGAGCCATACCGCGCTCCGACGGCGCGACACCTCGTGATTCCATCACGGCGGCCCGGAGAAAGGCGTCGTCGTCTCCGTCCGCGAGCAGTACGCTCGACCCGGCGACGAGCTGACCTCGGCGCCGTCATGGTCCACGGAGGAACCCATGCCACTCACCAGAGTCCACAATCTTTCGATCTCCCTCGACGGCTTCGCGACCGGCGAGCCCCAGTCGGCCGAGGCGCCCTTCGGCCACGCCGGCGAGCGCCTGCACGAATGGATGTTCGCCACCCGCTTCTGGGATGCCGCCGGCTCCGCGGGCGTCGACGACGCTCTCGCGCAGCGGCACAGCCAAGGCATCGGCGCCGAGATCATGGGCGCGAACAAGTTCGGACCGCCGGGCTGGCAGGACGACCCCGAGTGGAAGGGCTGGTGGGGTCCCAACCCGCCGTTCCACTCGCCGACCTTCGTCCTCACCCGTCGACCGCGTCCGTCGCTGGAGATGGAGATGGAGGGTGGCACCACCTTCCACTTCCTCGACGCTCCCCCGGCCGAGGCACTGGCCGCCGCCTTCGAGGCGGCCGATGGCCAGGACGTACGCATCGGGGGCGGCGCAACGGTGGTGCGCGACTTCGTCGCCGCCGGCTTGGTCGACCTGATGCATCTCGTCCAGGTCCCGATAGTCCTCGGCCGCGGCGTACGCCTCTGGGACGGCCTGGAGGGCACGGAGAACGACTACGACATCGAGTCGGTCTCCTCACCCAGCGGCGTCACCCACCTGACCTTCACCCGGAAGCCTGCCGCCGTGCAGCCCTGACCGTCCCACCTCTTCGAGGAACCGCTCGACGTCCCGCCTCGAGCGAAGCCGGACGAACCGGAGATGGCGATAGCGCGGATCGACCATCGCCGCCTCGTACCTCTCGATCTGCGGAGCGTACGAGTCCCATGCCCAGCGGATCACCGAGTCGCTCGAGCTCCAGAGCCGAAGGCCGCCCCAGCCCTCGCGGTTGCCGTTCCAGAGCTCCTCACGCCTCGCGGCCCGCCGCAGCGTACGCAGGGTGACCTGCACCATCACGCGCCACCGCGGCGGATTGATCCAGACGACGAGTTCCGCCGACTCCCACACCAAGGTGCCGACCTTGCTCTGGTAGTTCCCGTCGATGACCCAAGCGTCAGCGCGAGTCGCCTCGCGGACCCTGTCCACGAACACGTCCGGCTCTTCCTCCACCCACCCCGGACGCCAATGAATCGCGTCGAGCTCGACGTACGGCACGCCAAGGATGTCCGCCAGCCTCCTGGCGACCGTCGACTTGCCCGACCCCGAGGATCCGACCGCCGACACCCGCCGGATCGAGCCGGCCACCGCAACCATTCGGCGATCGTAGTGCGAGGAAGCAGGTCAGCGCCGCCTCAGTGGACAGTGGCCACGGCGGGCAAGCGCGAGCATGGCGCCTTCACCGCCTTCGCCTGTCGACGGCGGCATTGGATCCCCGAGGGCCCGGGTCCGATCCGGTAGGCCTATCTGCGTCTGGTGAAGCGGATGTCACCGTTGGGCAGGCGCTCGTGAAGATACGCCGGGTCATGGGCACGGTGGTGATGGTGACTGCAGAGCAGGGCTGCGTTGTCGAGATCGGTGGGCCCGCCTTGTGCCCAGGCGATCCAGTGGTGGGCTTCGGCCCAGGTGCCGGGGATGTCGCAGCCTTCGGCCTCACACGTCGCTGACCTGAGTAGCAGGGCTCGGCGTTGGGCTGCGGTGAAGAAGCGTTGGATACGGCCGAGGTCGAGGACCTCGGAGGCACCTCCGAGTACGGCGGGGATGATGCCGGCGGTGCACGCGAGGCGTCTGGCTTCAGCCGCGGTGATCGGGGAGCCGCCGAGGATCTGGCCGATGCCGGCATCGGTGCGGAGCTGGTCGAGGTCGATGGTCACGATCACTGTGGTCGCATCCCCGCCGTGGATCGGAAGCCGGCCCGGGTCGAGGGTCTCGAGCATCTGGCAGAACGCACGCCCGAGCCGTCGGTCGTAGGGCAGGTACTCACCGGTCTCGGTGCGGGTCCCGTCATCACGCCGGGGCGAGGCGAACGCCTCCAGGTTGGTCGCCAACCGGTCCGCGGCAGCGTCCGGGATGACCGCGGAGATCCGCGTGGTCCCGTCGCCGATACGGCGCATCGTAAGCCGGGTCTTCTTCCTAGCGTGGGCCTCCTCAGCCGCGAGCCGCTTGGCTTCCTCGGCCTCGGCGATCTCCGGGGCGATGAGGTCCAGGATCCGGCGCCCGAGGCGGCGCAGCCGCGTGGGGTCGAACTGGGTCGCGTAGGCGACCAGGGCCTCTTCGGCCTTCACACGGATCTCGGGGTCGAGATCGGCAGGCAGGTCGTCGAGAGCGGCGACGATCACCTGTGCCTGGACAAGGTTGCAGTCCCCGGCACGCATCGCCGCAGCAACCCGGCCATAGGTCCGGTCCAAAGCGTGCGCGAGCCGGAGGTCGTCGCGCAGGGCCTCGGGGCGCTGGTGGGTGTGGTGATGCAGCCACGCGGCCACATCACGAGCCGCGCTCTCCGCAGCCACATCGTCGGCAGCGGCCATCACGCGTAGTTCGAGCTCCGCCAGCTGGGCCTTCGCCCGGGCGATCTCGAGGAGCGCGGCGGCCTTCTGATCGGTAGCCATGAACGTGGGGTTCGCGTCCGTGACCTCATCGAGGGTGTCGGTGATCGTGACGACGGCCTTCAGCACGGGATGCTGGGGCTGTTGCAGCGTGCTCATCGCGATGGTCACCTCCCGACGTACGAACTCAAAGGATCCGCACCCACGCAGATCCACCCTTTGGTTCGCTGGTCCCGGAGGCCCGTCAAGTACGGGCTATTACTTACCCTCGCAGCTCAGCGCTCACGCCCCTGGATCCCCTGGAATACCCCACGCCCGTTGTCTGCCGGGCTGAGAGGCACGCCTCTGTCGAGGTGGTCGGCCTTCACGTTCACGCCTACCCCCACCATAACATATTATGTGACCAAAGGCACGCGAGAGCTCAAAAGGAAAGGGATCGAAAACCCAATCAGGAACAGGTATCCCAAACCCAACCCGAACCGCTGCTGGAAGCCCGCAAGACACCCAAATGGCACACAACCCGGACACCCTGCTTCTAAATCTCCCAACCCAAACCCGGTATTGGCCCCACCCGTGCTGGAACCAGACACGAGACCAACGGACACACATCCACCCGACCCATACGCAGGCGGCCAGCGGACCGCGAGGCCCTTCTAGACGGACAACCAGACCGAGATCATCAGCCGGCAGGGCGCCGAACCAGCCGGTAGAGCCTCAGCACCGCCCGGCCCCACCAGCGCCGCTCGAGCCCCTCACGGGCACGCTGCTTCGGCACCAGCGTCCGGGTGTGGTCGAGCTCGGCGCGGAGCTCGGCGACCTCGTCCTCCAGCCGGGCCTCTGACTTGCGCAGCCTGATGGCCTCATGGAGCAGCGCGTCGATGGTGGCGACACCGGCATCGAGCACCTCGCGCGAGGAGATCGTGTCCGGGTCGATGAACGGCTTGCCTGCGAGGTCGGCGGGGACCAGCAGCTCGTCCAGTCCGCCGACCACGTCGTAGCCACGTCCCGTCAGCGCATCGACCCAGCTCTGGGACAGCGCCTCGACCCAGGGCAGGGTCGAGGGGGAGAGCGCCAGGCGTGCGGAGTCGCGGCGCTTGGCCAACGTGCGGTGGGCCAGGAACTCGCGTACGAACGGCCGGTAGTCGGCCGGCTCGATGACCGGCACGACCGCCAGGTTGATCTCGCGCAGCAGGGCTGCCTCGGGCACCCCGAGGGAGGGGTTGCCGCGGTCGATCCCCTCGAAGTCGATGGTCAGGTCGTCGAGACCGAAGGCAGCCGAGAACCGCTCCCACAGCAGCGAGGAGGACGCGCCCGGCGGCGGGACGGTGATCAGGTGGACGCGCTCGGGCGCGACACCCTGGGTCCATCGGTCGAGGATGTCGGGCAGCTCCTGGACACCCCAGAACCAGGACCCGATCCGCCCCTCGCGGTCTGGGTCGCGGATCTCCTCGAGGAACTCGGAGTAGGTCACCACGGAGCGGTGCTTGACGTTCTCCTGCCACTCGGCCGGGATCTGCCGGGCCAGGTCGCGCGCGGAGAGCATGATGTGGATCTCGGAGTCACCCAGCGAGTCCAGCGCGTGCTTGGCCTGCTGCCAGGAGGCGCTCGCCAGGATCTCGTGGGAGATGATCACGGTGCCGTTCTCGACGGCGCGCACCTTCTCGGCGAGCGCGTCCCAGGCGCCGGTCGCCTCCTCCTCGATGCCGCCCCAGGGCAGGTCCATCAGGTCGAGGGCCGCCAGGAAATGGGCATCGAAGCGGTCGGCGAAGTAGTGGACTCCCTGCTCAGCGAGGGATTCACGGTTGTGGAAGAGAACATCCTGAAGATAGGACGTGCCCGTCTTCGGGGTGCCGACGTGAAGCAGCACGCGCCGCCCAGTCTCCAACGTTCTACTCCTCTAAGGACGCCCCGCCAGCAATGACAACGCGAGCGCCAGCGCCCGGCGCTCGTCGGGACCCTGCGTCGCTGTCCCGGAGGGGAGCAGCCGGTCAGGGTCTCCGTGGAGAGCGTATCCGGCTTGCACCAGCGCATCACGTTGGGCCCGCGCCTGTGTTTCGACCCAATCAAAACTTTCTGCCGGAACGCCGACCTCCCGCGCTCCCGGGAGGAGCGGCTCGAGCTTCTCCAACCGCGGTCGCAGCTGGTCGATGAGCAGCTTCCGCTGGGCCTCGAGATCGGTTCGTACGCAGAGGACCTGCCCGATCACCCGAGCGACCTCGTTCGCCTCGGCCGAGATCGCCCAAGGGCCCGGAACGCTGTCGACGCCGAGGAGGCCGGGCAGCAGCGCAGGGTCGGTGACGATCTCGACGCGGTCCTTCCCGACCCGATCGGCCCACCAGCGGGCGATCCGGGGCAGGTCGGCACGAGGACCGAACCAGCCTCGCCACTGGGCGTCGCGGATCCAGATGCTCCAGGGGTTGACCCGGTTGGTGAAGGTGCGGAACTTCCACGCCCCGGCGGCGATCTCGTCCAGCGGGCCACCGAGGACGTAGACGGTGTAGCCGTCGCCGTCGGGCAGCCTGCCCTGCCGCTCCAGCTCCTCGCGGATGGGCAGCGTGAGCCACGGCGACCCGACCAGACGGTAGGGGAGCTGTTGCCGGTCGCCCGCTGTCTTCCCGGGCCGACGCGACCACCACGGCTGGCGCCGCGCCGGGACCTCCTCCTCGGTCTCGAGCAGGTCCTCGGCGAGCAGCACGCTCGCCGCCCGCAGCAGCTCCCGCGACGACAGCGTCGCCGGATCGACCGGCGGCGGACCGTACGTCCTGGTCTCGGTGTCCCCGAGCAGAGGGAGGTCTCGGCGGCCACGGCCGGGAGGGCTCGTACGCAGCAGGGCCTCGACCCGCGAGGGCTCCAACGGGCCCGTCTCGTTGAGCCGCCGCAGCAGCTCGAGCACCTCGGCGCCCGGAAGGTGAGCGGCCATGAAGGGTGCGGCGGGCTCGGACCAGGATGCCCACGGCGTCGTGCCGCCCTCGCGCAGGTGCGCGGCCCATCCCCAACCGCGGGACGCAGGCATCAGGTGTGTCGCCCCTTGACCCGCCGCATCACACCGGCAGCGCGGGACGCGACCGAACGCGGGGGCGGGGTGGTGCGGGCAGCCTCGACGACGACCGCGACCAGGGCGTCGATCGCCGCGTCGGCGACATCCTTGGTGCGCGGCGTGTCCGGGTCGACCCACGCGGCATCGGGCTCGGGTCGCTGCGGGCGGAGGTCTTCGAGGTCGCCGGAGATGTCGACCTTGGCCAGCTCGGCCCACTCGATCCAGGACTCGGCGACCTGGTCGGCCCAGTCGAGGGCGGACGGCGGGATGGTGACCCGCTCGCGACCCTCGCGGTGGGCGAGGGTGCGCTTGGCGATCACCTCGGTGACCATGTGGCGGTAGTCCTCGCGCGGCAGCTCCTGCGACTCGAGCCGTGCGTTGAGCCGGCGCAGCAGCGTCGCCTCCGCACGGCCGAGCGACTGGTTGTGCCGGTCGCTGTCGATCGGGGTCCAGGACTCCTCGATCCCGACGACCTCGCAGAACCGGCGCCAGAGCACCTCGCTCGGCGCCCCGTCGGGCGGCACGGTCACCAGGTGCACGCGCTCCGGCGGCAGGTTGCGACCCCATCGGCTGAGGACGTCGGGCAGGCCGTGCGTACGCCAGAACCAGGCGGCCGAGCGCGACTGCTTCGCCATCTGCATACGCTCGAGGTAGCGCGCGAAGGTGACCTTGCGCTCGCGCTGCACCTGGTCCTGCCACTCCGCCGCCAGCACCCGCCCGATGTCGCGGGCGGTGTAGACGATGTGCACCTCGGTGCGTCCGCCCTCACCGAGGTCGGTCATCGCCTTCTCGACCCGGTCGGGCCTCGCCCCTGCGAAGAGGTGATGGCTGATCAGGATCGTCTCGCACTCGCTGCGGCGCACGCGCCTGACCAGCGTGTCCCACTCGCCGTGAACGGTCTTCCGCATCCCGCCCCACGGACGGTCGATCAGATCGAGCGCCGGCCGGAAGAAGTCGGGCTGACCGCCGACCGGGTAGAAGACGCCATGCTTCTCCAGGGACACCCGGTTGTGGAACAACCTGTCCTGGAGGTACGTCGTGCCCGTCTTCGGAGCGCCGACGTGGAGAAAGACTTTGCGCGCCATGATCCCGCTATTCTGCACCAAGTTAGTAGAGATTGTCGCGGCGGTCCGTCGATTGTCACCCGGCCGTCACTCTTGGGGGCAGTCTAGGGGTTGTTCCGACCTACTCACGGCAGAGCACGTACGACAGCCGACGGGCTCGGCCTGCCGAGGTGCTCAGCGAGCCAACGGCTCGTGTCGACGACCTTGCCGAGATCGACGCCGTGCTCGATCCCGAGTCCGTCCAGCATCCAGAGCAGGTCCTCGGTGGCGAGGTTGCCGGTCGCGCTCTTGGCGTAGGGGCAACCGCCCAGGCCGCCCGCGCTGGCGTCGTAGGTGGTCACGCCGGACTGCAGCCCGGCGAGGGTGTTGGCCAGCGCCTGACCGTACGTGTCGTGGAAGTGCAGCGCGAGGCGGTCGGTCGTGACACCGGCGTCTCCGAACGCCTGGATCAGGGCCTTCACGTGACCGGCGGTCGCGACGCCGATCGTGTCCCCGAGGCTGAGCTCGTCGGCACCGAGATCGAAGAGCCGCTTGCCCGCCTCGACCACCTTCGCGACCCCGACCTCACCCTCCCAGGGGTCGCCGAAGCACATCGACAGGTAGCCGCGGACGGTCATGCCTGCGGCCTTCGCGCGGCTCATCGTCGGCTCGAACATCGCCCACTGACCATCGAAGGTCTGGTTGAGGTTCTTGTTGGCGAACGTCTCGGTCGAGCTGCCGAAGATCGCGATGTGACGAAGCTCCAGCTCGAGGGCACGGTCGAGCCCCTTCTCGTTGGGCACGAGCACCGGGAGCTCCCGCGCCCGGTCCCCCAGCCTGTCGACCAGCTCGGTCATCAGCTCCTTGGCGTCGGCCAGCTGCGGCACCCACTTCGGGTGCACGAAGCTCGTCGCCTCCACCGGACTCAGCCCCGCATCGAGCAGCCGGGTGATCAGGTCTGCCTTGACGCCGGTGTCGATCGCCGTCTTCTCGTTCTGGAGGCCGTCACGCGCACCGACCTCGTAGATCGTCACCTGTGCAGGGAGGCCGTCCTGGCGTACGACGGTCGGAAGGGTGCTCATTCGGTCAACCTAACGCGCGGATGTGGATGGGGAGCCCGTCGAAACTGACAGACAAGAGACAGAGATGTGAGAGCGCCGTACGGGATCGTCGATCACGGTCCCCGCTCCATCCGGACCGGGGCGAGAGCGAAGGAAGGTCCTCAGATGTCGAATCTCACCATGGTGCGGTCGCACGGGCTGCGTCGTTCGGCGGCCGTGCTTCTTGCCGCGGTCATCGCTACGGTCGGGCTGGTCGCCGGCCTCACCACACCCGCCTCGGCGGCAACCCAGACCTACCGCAACCAGGCCACGGGGCTGTGCCTCGAGGACACCACGACCGAGCCGCGCACCGCGGCCTGTGCCGGCGTCACCACACAGCAGTGGATCGTGAAAGCCTGGAACGATGGCACCCGCCGCTTCCAGAACGCCAGGACCGGCGAGTGCTTGCACGCCCAGCTGGGCACCGGCACCGGCGTCATCTTCCTCCGCAGCCTCCCCTGCAACGACAGCCAGCAGCAGAGCTGGTGGATCAAGCGCTGGGCCGACGGGACCATCCGGTTCCAGAACCAGGCCTACGGCTGGTGCATCGAGGACCCGTACGTCGGGGGCCTGGCCGAGTGCAACAGCAGTCAGAACCAGAGCTGGTACTGACGGATCACTCCGCATCGGGCGATACCACGAACAGCTCCGCACCGAGCGGCACCTGCGAGCCGGCACCGACACCGACCACGGTCACGGTGCCGGCGAACGGGGCCCTGAGGGAGACCTCCATCTTCATCGCCTCCATGACACCGAGGACCTGGCCCTCCTCGACCTGGTCGCTGACCTGGACGCGGACGTCGATGACGGTGCCGGGCATCTTGGCCGCGACGGCCCCGTCGCTGTGGTGGGCGGCGGCGCCGGCGACGCGGTCGGGCGGGGAGAGGTCGAAGCGCTGGCCCTGGTGGACGATCTCGGCGACCCGGCCACCGGTGGTCGAGCTTGTCGAGACCACGGCCGCCCAGTGGCGTACGCCGTCGACGACTGCCACGAGGACGTGGTCGGCCGCGCTGATCTGGCGGACCACGTGACTGACGCCATCGCTGGCGACGCGGCCGGAGAGGCGGTCGACGGTGACGCTACGGTCGAGGTCGACGATGGTCGGCGCCGGGGAACCGGCCAGGCGCCAGCCGTCGGCGCGGAACGGCGTCGTGGTGTCCGAGACCGCCGAGAGCATCGCGCTGATCCAGGCGACGAGCGTGCGCGGCACGTCGGCGTCGGGGGCGGGCACGTCGTTGCGGTCGAGCCAGGCGGTGTCGATCTCCGCGTCACGGAACGCGTCGGAGGCTGCCAGGACACGTAGGAAGCCGGTGTTGGTGGTCAGCCCGAGGACGGCGGTCGTGTCGAGCGCCTTGACCATCGCCGCCCGGGCCTCCTCGCGGTCGGCGCCGTGAACGATGATCTTGGCGAGCATCGGGTCGTACGCGGTCGAGACGACCTGCTCGCTCTCCAGGGCGTGCTCGACGCGCGCACCGGACGGCCAACGGACGATCGAGGTGCGGCCGGCCTGCGGCAGGAAGCCCTCGAAGGCGTCTTCGGCGTAGACACGGACCTCGATGGCGTGGCCGTCGACGCGTAAGTCGTCCTGGGTGACGCCGAGCGGCTCACCGGCCGCGACGCGCAGCTGGAGGGCCACGAGGTCGACGCCGGTGATCTCCTCCGTGACCGGGTGCTCGACCTGGAGACGCGTGTTCATCTCCAGGAAGTAGGCCTCGCCGGTGGCGTCGTCGAGCAGGAACTCGACGGTCCCGGCACCGGTGTAGCCGACCTGCTTCGCGAGCGCGACGGCGCTGGTCAGGACCAGGTCTCGCTGCTCGTCGGTGAGCGTCGGGGCGGGCGCCTCCTCGATCACCTTCTGGTGGCGGCGCTGGACGGAGCAGTCGCGCTCGAAGAGGTGGATGACGTCGCCGTGGGTGTCGCCGAAGACCTGCACCTCGATGTGGCGGCCACGCTCGACGTACTTCTCGATCAGGAGGGTCTCGTCGCCGAACGCGCTCAGCGCCTCGCGGGCGGCAGCCGCGCGGGCCTCGTCGAGCTCCTCGGGCGCGCGGACGATGCGCATGCCCTTGCCGCCGCCACCGGCCGCGGCCTTGACCAGCAGCGGGTAGGGGCTGTCCTCGCCCCGCGGAACCACAGGTACGCCGGCGGCGACCGCGATCTCCCGGGCCGCGTCCTTGCGACCCATCTGCTCGATCACCTCGGGCGTCGGACCGACCCAGGTCAGCCCGGCCTTCGCCACCGCCCGGGCGAACTCGGCCCGCTCGGAGAGGAAGCCGTAGCCCGGGTGGATCGCCGCGGCACCTGCCTCGACGGCGGCGCTCACCACCGCGTCGGCGTCGAGGTAGGACGCGACCTCGACGGCCTCGTCGGCGTCGCGTACGTGGGGGGCGTCCGCGTCGAGCGCGGTGTAGATCGCGATCGTCCGGATCCCCAGCTCACGACAGGTTCGGAAGACCCGGCGCGCGATCTCGCCACGGTTGGCGACCAGAACACTCTCGAACATCGCTGACTCAACCATTCCAGTCACATCCTGAAGATTCCGTAGCGCGGCTCGGGCGTGGGCGCGTTCGCCGCCACCGCGAGCCCCATCGCCAGCACCCGGCGGGTGTCGGCGGGGTCGATGATGCCGTCGTCCCACAGCCGCGCGGTGGCGTAGTAGGGCGAGCCCTGGGTCTCGTACTGGTCCCGGATCGGCGCCTTGAACTCCTCGTCGTCCGGCTTGCCAGCGACCGTCGCGAGCACCGAGGCGGCCTGCTCGCCGCCCATGACCGAGATCCGCGCGTTGGGCCACATCCACAGGAACCGCGGGTCGTAGGCACGACCGCACATGCCGTAGTTGCCGGCGCCGTAGGACCCGCCGATGACGACGGTGAACTTCGGGACCACCGAGCAGGCGACGGCGGTGACGAGCTTGGCGCCGTCGCGGGCGATGCCCTTGTTCTCGTACTCCTTGCCGACCATGAACCCGGTGATGTTCTGCAGGAACACCAGCGGGATGCCGCGCTGGTTGCACAGCTCCACGAAGTGGGCACCCTTGAGCGCCGACTCGGAGAAGAGGATGCCGTTGTTGGCGACGATGCCGACCGGCTGTCCCTCGATGTGGGCGAACCCGCAGACCAGCGTCTCGCCGTAGAGCGCCTTGAACTCCTGCAGCTTCGACCCGTCGACGATGCGGCGGATCACCTCGCGTACGTCATAGGGGGTCTTCGTGTCGGCGGGCACCACGTCGGCGAGGGTCTCGGGAGACTCGACCGGCTCGTCGTAGGCCTCGACCGGCCTCGCCTCCTGGGCGGGGAGCGTCGAGACGATCCCACGGACGATCTCGAGCGCGTGCTTGTCGTCGTCGGCGAGATGGTCGACGACGCCGGACCTACTGGCGTGGACGAGCCCGCCACCGAGTTCCTCGGCGGTGACCTCCTCGCCAGTGGCCGCCTTCACCAGCGGCGGCCCGCCGAGGAAGATCGTGCCCTGGTCGCGCACGATCACGGTCTCGTCGCTCATCGCCGGCACGTACGCGCCGCCGGCGGTGCACGAGCCCATCACGGAGGCGATCTGCGGGATGCCGCGCGCGGACATGTTGGCCTGGTTGAAGAAGATCCGCCCGAAGTGCTCGCGGTCGGGGAAGACCTCGTCCTGCTTCGGCAGGAACGCGCCGCCGGAGTCGACGAGGTAGATGCACGGGAGGTTGTTCTCCGCCGCGATCGTCTGCGCCCGCAGGTGCTTCTTGACGGTCAGCGGGTAGTAGGTGCCACCCTTCACGGTCGCGTCGTTCGCGACGACCATGCACTTGCGGCCGTTGACCAGCCCGATCCCGGCGACCACGCCCGCCGACGGCACCGCCCACTCGTCCGCGTCGTCGTACATCCCGTACGCCGCCAGCGGAGCGACCTCGAGGAACGGTGACCCGGGGTCGAGGAGCCCGTCCACCCGGTCGCGCGGGAGCAGCTTGCCCCGGTCGGTGTGCCGTTGCCGGGAGCGTTCGCTCCCGCCTTGCCGTACGCGCTCGAGCCGCTCACGCAGCTCGTCGGTGAGCTCCCGCAGGTTTGCCGCCATGAGGTCGAGGTTAACGGTTATTAACCTCCGGTGACAAGAGCGCTCCCGGCGCTATTCCGGGGCAGCTACAGCACCAGCCCCACGGCCACCTGCCCGACGACCCCGGCGACGAGGGCCGGCACCAGCCAGCGCGCGAGCGCGGGGTACTGGCTGCGATGCCGGCCGAGGCCGACAGCCAGGAGGAGGGCGATGGCACCGAACAGCCACGCGGCAGACGTGTAACCCAACCGGAAGTGGTAGCCGACCACGGCTTCACTCGCATAGGCCGCGACCAGGAGGGCCGCTCCGACACCCGCGGGAGCCGCGCGCCACCACGAGTGGCCTGCAGCCCCGAAGATGGGGCCACCCACCACCGCACACAGCAACCACACCACGACGTAGCTCGTCGAGACGCCGAAGCCGCGCAGGTCTGCGGTGACGTAATAGGCGACGACCTGCAGCAACGTCGCAGCCACCCCCGCCACCACCGCGGTCAAGAGTCGCGGCTGGAGCGCTCCCGCGACGAACGCGGTCGTGAGCCACGGGCTCACGGCGTTGACCAGGGCGAGCCAGGGATAGTCGAAGTACTTCTGCAGGAGCGAGGTGAGTACACCGACGGCGACCCCCAGGGCGAGGGCGATCAGGATCCTTCCCAGGTGAGGTCGCTGCTGTCGAGCCGAGTCTTCGAGAGTGGAGTGCACGACGGGAGCCTAGTCTCTGTCCGCTCGTCGGCAGAGCTCCGTCGACGACGCGGTCAGGCCAGAGCCGCGCGGGCCATCCTGACGAGTACGTCGCGAGTGGCCTCCTCGGGGAGGACCCGGTTGTGCGGGGTGGAGTTGATCAGCCCGAAGACGCCGTGGGCCATGGCCCTGGCGGCGTCGGGGGTCAGCGACGGGTTGCGGTCGCGGAGCTGGTCGGCCCAGAGGTCGACGTACTTCCGCTGCAGGGTGCGCACCTGCTCCCGCGCCTCGTGCGGGAGCGACTGCCAGTCACGCTCCTGGACGACGATCAGGGCGCGGTCGCGCAGGGCGAAGTCGACGTGCCAGTCGATCAGCGCCTCGATGGCCGCATCGGTGCCCGAGGCGGCCTTCACCCGGGCGCGCCCTTCGCGAAGCAGCTCCTGGGAGATCGAGACGAGCATCTCTGCGAGCATCGCGTCCTTGCTCGGGAAGTGCTTGTAGAGCGCCGGACCGGAGATGCCGCAGGCCGCGCCGAGCTCGGAGACGGAGACGCCGTGGAAGCCGCGGGCTGCGAAGAGCTCGGCCGCGGTGTCCAGGATCTGCTCGCGCCTGGTCTTCGTCGGGGCCGAGGTCATTGCATGAGGTTATCGCGTGGGCTCCATGGGCATCTCACTCCTCGAGCAGGTGACGTGCCCGGAGCACCGCGTCGAGCGCGATCTCGACGTCGTCGACCTGATCTCGGGACGACTCGCCGGTCATGGCGACATCGGCGGCGGCGGGCCCCGCCGGCCGGTGCCTGCGCATCCCGTCACGCAGCTGATCGAGGAGCTCGTCACGCTCCGCTCCGCGCAGATGAAGCAGGACGGACGCGTCGCGGTCGACGGTCCAGCAGAGCTGATGCATCACCGCGAGCGAGTGGCCGCACACCACATGCCAGTAGCCGCAGGTGCAGGCCACCGTGAGCTCCTCGCCGTACGGGACCAGCTCGACCCCCGCCTCCTCGGCATGCTCGGCCACGTCGAGCGGCAGCTCGCCGGATAGGAGCGCCTCGGTCCGCTCGACTGTGGCACCGACGACCTCCGACAGCGCGGTGACGGCGTCACCGGACAGCACCGGCACCGTGCCGGTCACGGTCCACAGCCCGCGCTCGTCCTCGACCGCCGCCGCGAACCGACCGGCCTCGATGACCAGCCCGCCGATCCGCCCCGAGCGGGCGAGCGACCGGGCGCCGGAGAGCTGGGTCTCGTCGTACGCCAGCTCCTCGATCGCCCTCAGGAACGCCCGCCCCCACCACGACTCGACCCGCACCATGCCGCGCCGGTGCGGCTCGCGGGCGAAGGTCAGCACCGAGCTCATCGGGTGCTCATGAGGCGATCCGGCGGCGCTTCTGGCGCTTTTGAGGACCGAGCTTGACCAGCTCGCGGAGCTCGGCGTTGGACAGCTCGGTGAACGCGGCCTCGCCGCCTCCGAGGACCGCGTCGGCCAGGACCCGTTTGCGCTGCAGCAGCTCCGCGACGCGCTCCTCGACGGTGCCCTGGGTGATGAGCCGATGCACCTGGACAGTACGCGTCTGGCCGATGCGGTGGGCCCGGTCGGTGGCCTGGTCCTCGACCGCCGGGTTCCACCAGCGGTCGACATGGATCACGTGGTCGGCACGGGTCAGGTTGAGCCCGACGCCGCCCGCCTTGAGCGAGAGCAGGAAGACCGGTACCTCGCCGTCCTGGAACCGCTCGACCATCCGTGAGCGCTCCTTCACCGGGGTTCCGCCGTGGAGGAACTGGTGGGCGACGCCCGCGGAAGCCCAGTGGGCCTCGAGGAGACGGGCCATCGCGACGTACTGCGTGAAGACCAGCACCGCCCCCGACTCCGCGAGGACGGTCGAGACCAGCTCGTCGAGGAGGTCGACCTTCTGCGACCGTCCGGTGATCCGACCGCCCTCCTGTTTCAAGAACTGTGCCGGATGGTTGCAGATCTGCTTGAGCCCGGTCAGCAGGCTGAGCACGAGCCCACGCCGCTGCGGGTCGTCGGCGTCGAGCCGCTCGATCCGGGCCATCGCGTCGCGCACGTAGGCCTCGTAGAGCACGGTCTGCTCCCGCGTCAGCGTCAGCAGGTGGTCGGTCTCGGTCTTGGGCGGCAGCTCGGGAGCCACTCCGGGGTCCGACTTGCGCCGCCGCAGCAGGAACGGGCCGACCAGCGCGGAGAACTCCTTCGCCTTCCCGACGTCCGCGCCCGCCTCGATCTGGCTCGCCCAGGCGCGACGGAAGGCCAGCCGGCTGCCCAGCAGACCCGGCACGCACCAGTCGAGCAGGGCCCACAGCTCGGTCAGGTTGTTCTCCACCGGGGTGCCGGTCAGCGCCACCCGGGCGTGCGAGGGGATCTCGCGGAGCGCCTTCGCCGTCGCCGAGGCGGCGTTCTTCACATGCTGCGCCTCGTCGGCGACGACGAGCCCCCACGGCACCGCCGAGAGCAGCTCGACATCGCGCCGCATGGTCCCGTACGTCGTCAGCACCACGCCGCTCGCACCCTCGGCGTCGCGCTCGGCGCCGTGGTGGCGGCGCACCTCCACCTCGGGCGCGAACCGGGCGATCTCGGCCTCCCAGTTGCCCAGCAGGCTCGCCGGGCAGACCACCAGGGTCGGGCCTGCGTGCTCCTTCTGACGATGGAGGTGGAGCGCGATGGTCATCAGCGTCTTGCCGAGCCCCATGTCGTCGGCCAGACAGCCACCGAGCCCGAGCGAGGTGATGCCGGCGAGCCAGGTCAGCCCTTCGACCTGATAGCCCCGCAGCGTGGCCTGGAGACCGGCGGGCACCTCGACAGCAGGCCCCGAGGTCGCCGCGATCACCTCGTCGCGGAGGCGCGCGATCGAGGCTCCGATGATCACCTTCTCGCCGGGCGCGGCCTGGGTGACCTCCTCCGGCACCTGGCCGGTCAGGGCGACAGCCAGCGCCTCGACGCCGCTGATCCGCTTGAGCAGCCGCTTGCGCGCCCGCCGCAGAACCGAAGGATGGACGACCGCCCATGCCCCTCTCAGCCGCAGAATCGGCCCCGCGGCCATCGCCAGGGCGTCCATCTCGGCGGCATCGAGCGGCTCGCCACCGAGCGCCATCTGCCACTGGAAGGCGAAGAGGCCCTTCTCACCCAGCGGCGACTCCCGCATCAGGTCCTCGCGCGCGGCGGTCGAGGAGGACGGCACCCGGTCGACCGCGACCGACGTGGTCAGGTCCCGTGAAAGAGACCGCGGCCAGAGGACGTCGACGCCGCGCTCCTTGAGCCACTCGACGCCGTCCTCGAGCAGCCCGACGACCTCATCGGTCGACAGGGTCACCGAGGAGGGCACAGGCAGATCGAGCAGCCGGTCGAGGACCGGCCAGGCCTCGGCCGCTCCCCGGAGAGCGACCTGCGCATGCGTACGCGCCCGCGGGCCGAATCCGTGATCGTCCTCTTCATCCCACAACCGCGCAGCATCGACAACGTGCAGCGGGTCGGCCTCGTCGTGCACCTGCGGCACCAACGTCAGCGATCCCTCGAGCAGATCCTCCTCCGGCGCCTCGACCCGGAACGAGAGCCGCACCAAGGAGGGCAGCTTGGCCGTCACCGGCCCCTCATCGGCCCGGTAGCGCGCCAACCGGGTCTGCAGCGACTCCCGGAACGCCCCCGACCCGGAGGCCTTGGGCGCCGAGGTCGGCACCGCGTCCGCCACCGCGGCCACGATCTCCCGCACCAGCAGCTCGGCCGCTTCGCCGTCCAGGTCGCCATAGGCGCGCGACGCGGCCAGCAGCCGCACCCGCTCGTCGTCCTCCGGCTTGTAGCGGACCGCCCACGAGCCACCGCCGGGCTCCAGCTGCCCGGCGGCCACGAACCGGAGTCCGAGATGGGCTGCCGACGCGACCAGAGCGACCGAAGGATGCACGTCGGAGGCGGCGTACGCCTTCTTCAGGACCGGCAGCGCGGCCCGCATCGGCAACGACACCGACCGCCGGGAGTCCACGAACTCCACGGCCGAGTCCCGCGGCGGCTGCGCAGGCCGGAAGACGGCGCGGCCGGTCACGGGTACGAAGGACATGGATACGACCGTATCCGCCACCGCCGACGGTTTCTCATCCTCGAGGATGAGGTGGCCGCGCCCCAAGGTTGAGGCGCGGCGTGCCGGGGCACTGTCACGGTGGATGACATGGCTGAGACCACCCACCCACGCGCCGCCCTCCCGCCCGGCCAGAAGCGGATCGACTTCTTCCCACGCTTCGGCCGACGTATAGACCAGCCCCCACCGGCGTTCGGCGAACATCCGACGGTGGTCTTCGGCGGAGCGCTCACGGCGCCGGTCGAGGTCGCCGTGGACGAGCTCGTCGGCGCCGGTCGTCACGACGTCGATGCCGACTTCCACTGCGTCGCGGGCTGGTCCGTGGCCGGCCTGCACTGGGAGGGCGCCGCCTTCGCCGACGTCTATCGGCGGCACGTCGCACCGGCCGTCGTACCTGGCACGATCGTCACCCACGTCACGGTGCGCGGCCTCGACGGCGAGCATTTCGTGGCGGAGCTGGAAGATCTTCTGGCCGACGATGTCCTGCTCGCCGACCGGCTGGATGGCCGGCCGCTCGACGGGGACCACGGTGCACCGCTGAGACTGGTCAACCCGGCGCAGTACGGGTACGCCAACATCAAGCATGTCTGCCGCATCGACGTGTTCGCGGGTGCGCCGCCTGCAGAGGCGCCGAAGCTGGTCGACCGGCTCCTGCACTCCCACCCGCGTGCGCGGGTCTGGGAGGAGGAGCGGCACGGCACGCTGCCCGGTTGGCTGATCCGCCCGATCTACCGGGTGGTCAAGGTCGTCATGCTCGCCGGGGCCGCTCGCCGCGAGAAACCAGCGGGTGAGCCAGGTCACCGTTCAAACGCAAATAATGGCTAGGGAACCTATCGACCCGCACGTAGGCTGACAACCCGTGACAGAAACTTCTGCCAAGCCTGAGAAGACGCCGGACGACCACCTCGACAAGAGCGTGCTCATCGTCGCGGGCGTCGTCGTGCTCGGATCGATCATGTCGATCCTCGACATCACCGTAGTCTCCGTCGCGCTGGAGACCTTCCAGCGCGAGTTCGACGCCACCTCTGCCGAGGTGGCCTGGACGATGACCGGCTACACCCTCGCCCTGGCGACGGTGATCCCGCTGACCGGTTGGGCCGCAGACCGGTTCGGCACCAAACGCCTCTACATGACCGCGATCGTGCTCTTCGTGCTCGGTTCGGTGCTGTGTGCGCTGGCCACCACGCTGCCGATGCTGGTCGCCTTCCGAGTCATCCAGGGCCTCGGCGGCGGCATGCTGATGCCGCTCGGCATGACCATCCTGACCCGCGCCGCCGGCCCCGAGCGGGTCGGTCGCGTGATGGCGATCCTGGGTGTGCCCATGCTTCTCGGCCCGATCCTCGGACCCATCATCGGTGGCGCGCTGATCGACTCCGCCTCGTGGCACTGGATCTTCCTGATCAACGTCCCGATCGGCGCCGTCGCTCTGGTGTACGCCTGGCGCGCGCTGCCCAAGGACCACGTCGAGCCGTCGCAGTCCTTCGACTTCCTCGGCATGATCCTGCTGTCCCCGGGTCTGGCGCTGTTCCTCTACGGCGTCTCCTCGATCCCCGAGGCCGGCACGCTGCTGGACACCAAGGTGCTCTCGTTCATGATCGTGGGCCTGCTGCTGATCGCAGCCTTCGTACCGTGGGCGATGTCGTCCCGAAATGACCACCCGCTGATCGACGTACGCCTCTTCGGCAACAAGGAGCTCACCGTCGCGGTGATCACCCTGGCGATCTTCGCGATGGCGTTCTTCGGTGCCTCGCTGCTCTTCCCGCTCTACTACCAGCAGGTACGCGGCGAGGACGCCCTCCACGCCGGGCTGCTGTTGGCGCCCCAGGGTCTGGGCGCGATGGTGACGATGCCGCTCGCCGGCATGCTCGCGGACCGGATGGGCCCGGGCAAGATCGTCCTCAGCGGTCTCACCACGATCGCGGTGGGCATGTTCATGTTCTCGCAGCTCGACGACACCACGCCCTACTGGTATCTCCTCGGGTCGCTGTTCATCATGGGCCTCGGAATGGGCGCGACGATGATGCCGACCTTCGCCGCTGCCCAGGCGACGCTGCGCGAGCACACCATCGCCCGAGGCACGACGCTGGTGAACATCGTCCAGCAGGTCGCCGCCTCTGCCGGCACCGCGCTCTTCTCGGTGCTGCTCACCAACGCCCTCGCTGGCAAGGAATCGGTCTCCGCGGCAGGTGACCTCGCCGACAAGCTCGGAGTCCCGGCCGATGGCCTGGAGAAGTTCATGACCGACCCGGCCAACCAGCAGAAGGTCGGTGAGGCCGCCGCCGCGCTGGGCCTCGACCCGGCCAAGCTGCCCGAGATCTTCAAGGCGATCCCGGTCGAGATGGCCGAGGCCTTCTCGACCACCTTCGTGATCGCCGCGATCCTGGTACTGGCCACGCTCATCCCCGCGTGGTTCCTGCCGAAGACCAAGGCCGAGCACGGAGCTGCCGCTCCTACGGTTCTCCACTGATCCGCTCACGCGTACGCAGGGCCGGGCTGCCGTTGGCAGCCCGGTCCTCGTGCTGTTCGTGGCCCTGTTCGCCCTCATGGGTTGCAGCTCCTCTCCAGCTGCCGACCCCGCAGCGGATGTCGCGCTCCCACCGACTGACGGCGTCTTCGACTACCAGCTCGGCGGCACCTCGGAACAACTCTCCGACGGCACCCCGATCGACGTCGTCGTACGCGACGCCTCCGCTGCCCCGCTCGAGGGCGCCTACAACGTCTGCTACGTCAACGGCTTCCAGACCCAGCCCGGGTCCGACTGGTCCGATCGCCCCGAGGCAATCCTTCGCGATGGCGCCGGCAGTCCCGTACGCGATCCCGACTGGCCCGACGAGCTCATCCTCGATCCCTCCGCCGCCTCGGCCCGCGCGTCGATCCTCGAGGTGATCACCCCGGTCGTCGACGGATGTGCCGAGGCGGGCTTCGACGCCATCGAGATCGACAACCTCGACACCTGGACCCGCTTCGACGCCATCTCGCAAGAGGGCGCCCTCGCCCTGGCCTCGGCATATGTCACCGCCGCCCACGAACTCGGTCTCGCGATCGCCCAGAAGAATGCCGCCGAAGCCGCCCGCCCCGCCCACGACGAACTGGGCTTCGACTTCGCGGTCGTCGAGGAGTGCGGCGCCTACTCCGAGTGCGCCGCCTACACCGACGTCTACGGCGACCACGTGCTCCAGATCGAATACCCCGACTCCCTGACGGGCGCAGACCTCACCTTCGCCGACGTCTGCGCCGATCCCGAACGCGCTCCGCTCACCATCCTCCGCGACCGCGACCTCGTGGATCAGAACGAGGCTGCGTACGTCTATGACGCCTGCGGCCGGTGATGGAAATAAACGATCGAAGATCGATCTCAAAGTGATTACATGACTTCATGACAGCCAAACGCGCCATCTCGGGCGCATTCGCGGGCGCGGTGCTCATGGCCGCCACAGCATGTTCTGCCTCCTTCCACATCGGCGGGTCCATGGACGAGGCAGATGTCGAGAGCCAGCTCTCGCAGGCACTCGAGGACCAGACGGGGACCAAACCCGACGAGGTCGACTGCCCCGGCGATCTGAAGGGCAAGACCGACACCACCATGAAATGCGTCATCAAGGACGGCAGCGACGACATCCCGGTCACACTGACCGTCACCGAGGTCGACGGCACCGACCTCAGATTCCGCTACGAGGTCGCTGAGGCCACCAAGGACGCGAGTGCGTCGGGGGCGACAGTCGACGAGATCCAGCTCGAAGAACGGATCTCCACCATGCTCGAGGAGGAGGTCGGTCAGAAGCCCGACGAGATCGACTGCCCAGGCGATCTCGCCGGCGCGGTCGGTGAAACCATGACGTGCACGCTCACCGCGGGCACTGACGAGCTGGGCGTCGCCGTCGAGGTGACCGCAGTCGAAGGGTCGACGGTTGACTTCCATATCGAGGTCGAGGGTGCCTGAACCGATGCCAACGCCGCTAGCAAAGCTGCTGCCACAGATCGTGACCTTGAACCTCCCGGATCAACCCTTCAGCTACTACGCCCAGGGAAACCAGATCACCGGCTGGTGGGACATCGCCAAGGTGACGAGCCTCTATCCGACCCAGGTCACTCATGCCGACGAGTCCTACCGTCTCACCGTCACGCTCAACGAGTCCGACGGGACCTTCTACTACAGCGACTCCCGCCGGTCCGCCGAGTGGAAGGCAGAGTTCACCGACGACGACGGCTTCAAGCTCAGCGGCGAGCTTGAATGGCGTGCCGGCAAACGCGTCGAGAAGAGCGGGACGTTCCAGTTCGGCGGTCTCAACCGGTCCTCAACCGGCGGCGACCAGCCCGAGGTCGGCTTCCAGCCAGTGATCTACTCCTTCGAGACCAGCCGGATCAAGGACCCGCTCTTCGGCTGGCTCCGGTCCCACGGATGGAGCCAGAGAGGTCTCCTCGGAAGCTCTTCGCGCACTGAGATGGTCAGCGCCGCGCGCCTATACAATTCATGCCTCGTCGACCTGCGCCATCACTTGACAACCACCTCTCCGGTTGTCCGATAAAGCTGCTCCGGGGCACCCCCAGATGGCGAATCTGACTCCACCTTTGCATAAAGCTCGACCTCGAGCGGGATCGAAAATGACTGGCCAATGCTTGTGCGCCAGACAGACTCGACCGAATCCGATCTACCGTCGCCCACTGCAATGGGCTCGGCATCTTCCGGAGCCGCCGAACTATCGACGCCGACCACGACGGACTCAGGCACGAACCGCGGAGCGCCGCCTGTCGATGAGTTCAAACGCAAGGGAACGCTTAGCTCGACATCTGCCACAACCCACTCAGTCTCAGGTGCCGCCCATCCCCTTTCAGCGAGATAGGGAAGCCTCAAGTATTGACCAGAGCAATCCAATTCAGAGCTCGTTGGCCCTTCGCGACCGAAATCGTCGAGCGCACAGGAAACAGCGGATTCCCCGCCAGCGAAGGAATATTGCTCCATGACAGATCCATTTGAATCGATCGGGTCACCGAGGGAAACCGTTTGGACAACTCCATCGAAGTCCACTTTGAGTTCCAATTCGCTATCGCCGGGTGGAATCCCAAGATAGAAGGAATCCATCCCAGTCGTAAGCGATTCGGACTGGTCGGCACTCTTCACTAATTTAGCGCTGGAGCCACCTGACGCAATCGATATCGTCACGTCCGCAGCGTCTGGATGCATGAGTGCGTCGACCTCGGGAGAATACCGCTCAAGAGACCACGCAAGACGGACTACACTTTCCGGGTCACTGGAAAAGCGAACCTCGTCGGGGAAAGAATCCACGGGTTCATCGCGAAACTTGAGAATACCACTAGGAACCTTGACCTCTGTGATCCTGCCGGAATCAAGTTCCCCATAAGCGCGAATCGCTTCGATCTCAGCCTTGCTATCGCTCGAACAACCAGCGAGAAAGAAAGACAATCCAACGAATACTACAATCAACGCGCTCGCAATTGACTTCCTTGCTTGCATTACTGTCGTGAGTCCTTCATGTTCGGGCGCATCTTCCATTGGTCAGGGTCCGAGAGCTCCGCCGAGTTGTCTTGATCGAGGGCGGGCCACAACCAATCGGTTCCGACGCCCGCGCCGGCATCAGACAGCGCGGTCCAACTCATGTAGGTCGAAGTTTCGGCATTCATGTTCACCTCCTGAAGCGGCTGAAGGCACCCATTAATGAACTCCTTTCCACGTGCCACGAACGATAAGATAGGGCCGATCTCCATAAGAACCAGGTTTCCGCCGTCGAAGGCTGAAGCAATCGTGTCAACAATTCCAACTTCAAGCGCCTTGACTGCTTGAGCGACCCCAGACCAAGCTCTCTTGATCATTTCAGCAAGCTGCGAGAGGAGATCGGCCGCACTTCTGAGCCTTTCCGGAAACAGGCGCATCGCTTCGATCTGATCTTCGTAAGCAAGCTCAAATGCCTCAAACCCGATATATGAGCCTCCGGTTTCCCAGTATTTTCCGAGATCTTTGGAATCACCCTCGGCATCGCTGGCGGTCTGCTCTATCGTGTTCGCGGCCTGCCGATACGACATGGCGATAGACATCAACCTTCCCGGGTCACCGAAAACGAGGTCGATGAACTTGTCGAGCGCGGCTTCAACCTCATCTATAGCTTGGTCTACACCGTCGAGGGTCTGATCGAGCTGACGCTTGAGACCTTCTCTGACCACGTGGGCAAGTGGACCGAGACCGGGTATCGCCGCACCCAACAAGTCCCCACCTGTGATCTTGATGAATCCCATTTCAATTAGTTCTTGCTCCCCAAGCGCATCGATCTTCTTCTCGACGGCATTCTTGCCATCCTTAACACCATCCTTCAGTGCCTGGATGCCGGCTCGAACTGTTCTCGCAAACTCGAACGGGTCTTTAAACAGCAACAGGTTGGTCGCCTGCCCGACAACTGTCGCACCATCGTACGGATCGAAAGGAATTACTACCGGGGACTCAGACACGGGCTACCCTTTGCTCCTGCTGTCGCGCGCCCTCCTCGACGGCTTCGTCAGTTTCGTCCAGAATTCTGGCCGCATTCTCCAGGCCTTCGCCGACCTGTTCGCATGCACCCTTGGCATCAATCAGGCAACCCACCACAGACTGAATGAAATCGTCATGGACGCTCTGAACCGCTGCGAAAACCACTCCGAAGTATTTGGCGCCCGCACCTTCCCCGACACTGGCTTCGGTCGAAGCCGCGCCTAGGCCACTGGGAACATCGCTCGTCCACACAGTCGCTGCCCGGCGCAGTTTGTCGGTCTGGACGCAAACGCCATTCGTTCCACTCATTGACAAAACACCTCTTCGAGTTCGTCGCCAATTTCCGAAAGAGTGGCCCGTAGAAGCCAATCAGGATCAACGATCGGTTTGACAGGGTTGCCCGCCGCCGTAAATTCAACCCGTATGTGTCCACGGCGCGATTGTCGGTCACAGGCCACGGGCGACCGATACGGTCGCGAGGCATCTTGCTCTCCCGACGTCCAGACGTCCGAAAGGCGAGAGGCCTCAGCCCGAACGTAGGCCGAATGCAGAAGCTGCCAGAATCTCTCCGCCAACCGACCTTCGTCGCTAAGCGAGTGCACGCTGATTCGGCGCACTCGACGCAGATCGTTCATCTCGACTTGAATTGATCCGTCGCTATCAGTGCCTGTATATGTCGTCACGACTCAGATCCCCCGAGGTGTCTCACTGCAGGCCCCCGCTGGCCACGCACGGTCGCTCTGCGATTCTAGCCCGAATCGTTCGTGCGTGATGGGTGTGAGCGGCGCGCAGCAGGGGCGCATACTTCTCGGGCCCACCCGCACAGCACTTGCCAAACTCGGCATCCTGCCGTTGCTGCTGGACGAGGTTCTCGTACTCGTCGTCGACCCAGTCCTTGGAGTAGTTGGCCTGATAGCCCACGTCGGCGGCAGTGTTCTCCTCATCCTTACCTCGACTACCCTGGCCACCAGCCGCTCCGGCGTCACCGCGCTCGGTGGTCTTGTGCCGTTTGAAGGGCCTCGTTTCCGGGAGCGTCATCCGGCGTCCGATCATGATGAGAGGTTCGCGGTCTTGACCCCCTAGTCGTGATCGGCCTTCCTTCATCCTCAAGCCGATTGGTCGTGCCGAAGCGGTGCCACCAACAATGGCGCCGGCGATCTTCGCTGGCAGGGACCCGAAGATGACCCTCCTCACATGGCCAGCAGCAGGCTTGATCGCCCCGGACGATGTCCCCACATCAGACCTGATGATCTGTACGTTCATGCGCGCCCCCCGAGAGTTTCGCGTGTGTTCTCATCACACTCTTACCCCGAACTCGGAGCCTTAAACATCCTTGTTCGCAACGCTAGCTGCGCCGCACCTTCGTGCTGGCGCTCTCAGCGTCCGTTGCCGGAGTCGTCGCCCTGCGTTGTGTTGGGGACCCAGCCGCGGGATGCATTGGGGTCCAGGACGTCGCTTGCGGTCTCGGTCCAGTCGTCGGTGTAGTCGGCTTCCCACTCTTGGTTCTGGCTGCCGTTCTGATCCCGTTTCTTGCCGCCGCGACCGCCACCTGCACCGGCCGCTCCTCGGCCAGCAGCACCGCTGCGGGCAGCGCCGCGTCCTCCAGCAGCACCGCCGCGCGCCCCGGCTCCCGTGCCGCGCCCGCCCGCCGCTCCGGCGCCACGAGCACCCGCACCGCGGGCACCCGCACCAGCGCCTGCTCCCGCGCGGGCCCCGGCGGTGCCTGCCTTGGCGGCTGTGGACCTGGCGGCGGCTGACCGCGAGGCGGCGCCGGCAGTGGCGGCCTTTGCGGTGCCCCCGCCGGACCTGCTGGCCATCGCCTTGGCCACACCGGCAGTGAGGAGTGCACCGCCGCCAGCGATCGCAAGGGCGGCCATTCCACCCGCACCGCCGGCACCGCCGCCCAGCGGAGCGAGGCCATCAGCTGTCTCGACCATCGCGTACGAGGTGGCGGGGGCACGGGTCCCGTCGGCGTTGACCCAATCGGTGCCATTCCACTCCGGCTTGTTCTCGGCCTTGTGCGCCTCGATGTTGGCCTTCTCCTGAGCGATCAGCTCGTGGCCCATGCCACCGGGGTAGAGGGTGCCGGAGTTGTACTTTCCGATGCGCGCCTGCGCCGCCGCAACCTGGCTGGCGGAACCCGGTTGCGTCGAGGTGCCAGGAGGCAGCGCGTTGGAGTCGCTGCCGCCGTCGTACAACGCGCGTACCTTTGGCTCCGCCTCCTCGACGGAGACATCGACGGCCTGAACCCTCTGCGCAGCTTCACGCTCGGCATCGGCGATCGCCGCCTCATCCTTGGCGTAGTCCTGCTTGGCATCGGCGTACTTCTGCTGGTTCGCCGTGGCTTCGGCGGTCGACGTGCCACCACCCGGCTTCGTGTTGAAGGACGATTCCGGTGGCACCGGGTTGTGAGAGGACGGGAGTGTCACCTCCAGCCGCTTGTGCGCTTCCTGCGCTTCTTTCATCCGGTCACGAACAATCCACAGCGCCGCTGTCGCCTTCTCGAGCACATCGCGCTTCTTGTTGGTCTCCTTGCCCGACGTCTCCATGTCACGCCTTGCGGCGGCACCCGACAACGAAGTGTCAGAGAACCCGTCCTCAACGCGTGGAGCGTTGCTGATCATGGTGTTGCCGGCCGCATCAAACCTGTCGGTAGCACGTTCCCAACTTCGGACCATCGACTCGATCGCTTCAGGATTACTTCCCCGTACGTATTCACCGAGGCGTTGCATCCATGGACCTTTGACCGTCATCGTCCCTCCCGAGGACTCAGTTGGGGCACCGGACTGCCCCCTTTACAAAGTAGACAGCATGGGCGTACGCGACGCCAGGCTCGCGCAGCCGTTTGCTCTAGAGTCTCCCCCATGACGACCTCTCGGACGATCGCGGTGACCGCGTTGATCCTGACTACTGCCCTCGCTGGAACCAGTTGCGCGTCGTCTACAGGAAACGACCCGGAGTCCCCGAGCACAACAAGTGGGAGCACTGCTGCCAGCGAGTCGCCAACCGCATCTCCCGTTCCCAACGATTGGCAAGAGGCGTCGGTCGACGCTGCTCGGCTCCAGGTTCCACCAGATTGGACCATCGAGGCTGGCGGGGCTGAGACCGTTTCGATGGTTGCTCCTCAAGATGACCTCGGCTATTCACCTGGCTTCGGCAACCTCCTTGCCAGCAACCTCGGAGGCGGCGGCGACATGACATCCAACGTCGAGACCATTGCAGGCTATGAGAAGGATCGGCTGACCACCAGTGGCGCCGCTCGTCTGAAGCGTCTCCCAGACGTCACGATCAATGGAGCGCTCTTCTACCACTTCCAGTACGAGAAGGATCGGACTTGGAACGACAGCTACGCCACCGTGACTGAGGACGGTGAACAGCAGATCACTGTGAACTGGGACTTCAACAAGAGCGACATCGATCGGAAGGGCGCAAACGCCCTGATCGCTAAAGTCATGCCGACCTTCGAGCGGCTCTGAGATTCGCCAAAAGCCGATCAGACTGCGAAGTACTTGCCCGGTCCTGCCTTGTCGAAGATCGAGAGCGGATTACTCATCAGAGCGACAGCGGAGGCGAACTTCTGCGCAGTGACCGCCGCGTCGACGTCCGCGCCTTCAAGCGCGACCATCGCTTCATGAATGCCGTCACTGGTCGACTTGAGGCCTTCCGCGGTCTCGCCGAGGGATCGGTCGATGTTCCGATGACCCTTCGCAACGACGCCAGCGAGCCACTCGCCGCGGGCAGACCCGCCGAACATTCCAGCGACCGGGTCGACGAGCGCCTTTCGCTCCGAGATCACCAACTGACGCTCGTCTTCCAAGGCCTTTCGAGCGTTGTCCAACCTGACCGCGTCAACGCTTACCTGTCCGTTGTCACCCATGGTCCGCCCTCCCGAGGCTTCCGTACGCACCCCCGGCGGGTGCCTCAGTAGGAGTAGTACACCACGGCTCACAGTGCGACGGGCAGGGATGCGTAGCCGCGGAGGACGCGGGTGCTGCGGCGTACGCCTTGGCCTGCGACGCGGAGGGACGGGTGACGCTCGAACAGCAGACGGAGGCCGATGCGGGCCTCCAGGCGGGCGAGGCTGGCGCCGAGGCAGAAGTGGGTGCCGGCGGAGAAGGAGAGGTGCTGGTCGGCGTTGGGCCGGGTGATGTCGTACGTGTCGGGGTCGCCGAAGACCGCAGGGTCACGGTTGGCTCCGCCGAGAACCACGGCGACGGCAGTGCCTTTGGCGACATCGACGCCCGCCACGCTCGCCGCCGCATAGGCCTCGCGGACGGTCACGATGACGGGCGGATCCCAGCGCAGAGTCTCCTCGACGACACCGTCGACCAACGACGGGTCCGCCAGGAGGAGGTCGCGCTGGTCCGGGTGGCCGTCCAACGCCGCCACAGCGTTGCCGATCAGGTTGACCGTGGTCTCGAAGCCCGCGCCGAGCAGCAGGAGCCCGACGGCGTGAAGCTCGATGTCATCGAGATCGCCGGCGATCACCAGGGCGCTGAGGAGGTCGTCGCCCGGGTCGGAGCGAAGACGGCGTACGTGGTCCTCGAACCAGTGGTGCAGGGACCGCATCGCGGCCTCGACCTGCGAGTAGTCGCGCCAGGAGAGGCCGGGGTCGAGGATGGCGGCGGCCTGGTCGCCCCAGCGGAGGATGTCCGCCCGCTCCGAGTCAGGCACCCCCAACAGCTCGGCAATGACGGCGAGCGGGAGCTTCGTGGCGTACTCCTGGATGATGTCGACCCGACCCTCGTGCGGGTCGATCTGATCGAGAAGCTCACCCGCGACGGCGGTGACCGTCTCCGCCATCGAGCTGACCCGACGGGCAGTGAACGCCTTCGAGACCTGCTTGCGATAGCGCGTGTGCAGCGGCGGGTCGACCGCGAGCATCGACGGCGCATCGAACGGGCCGAGGGCATCGGAAGCACTCACCTTGGCGAGCAACCACCGCAGCGGCACCGACAGCTCGGCCTGGCCATCGCCGACGCCGAAGTCGCTGCTGCGCAGGATCTCGTTGGCAGCCGCGTACGAGACCGTGCCGGCCATGAACGGCTGCATGTGGATCGGGCCACGCGCTCGCAGGGGCCCGTAGTCCGGCGTGTCCCGGGACCACATCAGCCCCGCGAGCGGGTCGCCGCGCCACGACGCGGAGCTCAGCACCGCTCGGCTGATCCCGTGGGATAGGGCCCAGCGGGCGTACGACCGGGGTCTCTCGAGCGGTGACGCCTCAAGCGGAGGCATCGGTCAGCTCTTCTCTGAACTCGTGGGTGCCGATCCGGCCCATCAGCGGAGCCAGGTCGGCGAGCAGATCGGCGAAGGTCTCCTCGTACTCGTCCTGCGACAGCGATGGGTCCAGCTGCGCCTGGAAACGGATCCGCCAACGATGGCGGAGGGCTTGGGTCAGGCGTTCGGGGGTGCCGAAGGCATCGGCATACGCCGCCGACCAGGGCAGTCGGCGCGAGAAGCCGGCCCGCAGCTCGGCCTCCGCCTCGTTGAGCAAGCGAAACCGCTCATGGGTCTGCGTCCACGTCATCGTGTTCACCGTCCTCTTGCTGGGTCTGTCCTGGGCCAGGGGTCTCGACAAGCTCGACCTCCGGCGCCGGGGTGATCACGACGCTATTGCCCACATCAGCCCCAGACATCGGACGCTGTCAGGCACCTGGCTTCCTACCCTGGTAGCAGGTCGACCGCCTGCCACGGTCGGATGCGACCCAGGTCACGCGTTCCTAGACTGGACGACATGAGTGCCCAGAGCCTTGCTCGCGACGTGCGCGACTTCCTGGAGGGACGCGTACGCAGCAAGGATCTCGACATCCCCTGGTGGGCGCCGCTGCTGTCGGCCGCCGGGCTCGTCGCGATGGTCACCGTCGCGGTGCTCCAGCGCGAGGCGGCCGGCGAGATGGTGCTCGCTGGGCTGGTGATCACCGTCCCGTCGCTGAGCCTCTTCTTCATCCCCAACACCGGCGAATGGCTCAAGCACCACATGTGGGCCGTCGACCTCATACCGACGTTGGCCGGTTCGGCCTGGCTGATGTCGCAGCCAGCGACGGCGTTCTGGCCGCAGCACGACTTCGCGCCGGCCGTGCTCGTGCCGCTCGCCCTCGAGATGGTCGTCCGCGAAGGCTTCCGGACCGGCACCCTCTACGCGGCCGCCTCGGCCATGGTGATGGGGGTCTTCGCCACGAACACCCCCAGCGGCGTCGGCGTCCACTTCCTGCTGCTGTTCGTCGGCTGGATCCTTGGGCTCCTGATCCTCGCCCAGATGCGGGCCCTGCGCGCCGAGCGGCTCGCCCGCGAGCAGGAACACTCACGTGCCACCGAGGCCGAGCGCACCCGGATCGCCCGCGAGATCCACGACCTGGTGGGGCACTCGCTCTCGATCACCCTGCTCCACCTGACCGCCGCTCGACGCGCAGTCGCTGAAGGCGACGACCCCGACGAGGCGGTCTCCGCGCTCACCGAGGCGGAGACGATCGGGCGCCGAGCGATGACCGAGATCCGGCGTACGATCGGGGTGCTGTCGGCCGACGGCGCCGGGACGGCTCCTCTGCCCGGGGCTGCGGACGTCGTCCGGCTCGTGGAGGAGGGTCGCAGCGCCGGCCAGACCATCACGTTCTCGTCCTCCGGCGACCTCTCCCGCATCGATGCCGGCATCGGGCTGGGCATCTACCGGATCCTGCAGGAGTCTCTCGCCAACGCCATCCGGCATGCTCCCGGCGCACCCATCTCGGTCTCGTTGGCGGTCTCGGACGGCGTACGCCTCTCCGTGCAGAACCCGCTCGTCGGCGCCCGGCGGGGGGTCGGTGTGAGTGTCGGGGAGGGGTCCGGGCTGGCCGGCATGGCCGCCCGCGCCGAGCAGCTCCGCGGCCGGCTGTCGGCCGGAGCCGAGGAGTCGATGTGGAAGGTTGACCTGGTGATCCCGCCGCACTGTCTCGTACGCAAGGTCCTCGCATGACGCCGGTCAACCCCGCCGCCGGCAACACAGCCTCGCCGATCCGGGTGATCGTGGTCGACGACCAAGAGCTCGTACGCAGCGGCCTGCGCCGCATCCTGCGCCGGCGTGACGGGCTGGAGATCGTCGCCGAGTGCGCCGACGGCTCCGAGGTCATCGCGGCTCTCGAGGCCAACCCGGCCGACGTCGTGGTCATGGACCTGCGGATGCGGCAGGTCGACGGGATCACCGCCACCGGTCTCGTGCGCGCGCTGCCGTCGGCGCCCCCGGTGCTGGTGCTGACCACGTTCGACGAGGACGAGCTCGTCTCCGGCGCCCTGCGTGCCGGGGCCGCCGGCTTCATCCTCAAGGACTCACCCGCGGAGGAGCTGGTCATGGCCGTACGCTCCGTCGCTCTCGGCGACGCCTGGCTCGACCCGGCCATCACCGGCCGCGTCCTGGCCACCTACCGCTCAGCGGTCGCGCCGTCGCCGTCGAGCGCGGTCGAGGTCTCCGAGCTCACCGACCGCGAGCTCGAGGTCCTCCGTGGCCTCGCATCCGGCTGGACCAACTCCGAGATCGCCGAACGCCTGGTCATCTCCGAGCTGACCGTGAAGTCCCACATCGGCCGCATCTTCGCCAAGCTCGACCTCCGCGACCGCGCCGCCGCCATCGTCTTCGCGTACGACCACGGCATCGTTCGTCCGGCATCCTGAACCCTTGCCCCGCTGGTCGAGGGCCACTTCGTTCAGACCCTCGGATGAGCGAGCGTGTCGAGACCAACACAGTGCCCTCGGCGCTCGAGCCGACTGTGTTGGTCT
>NZ_JACIXG010000069.1 GCF_014360585.1 Nocardioides sp. | reverse complement strand
CTAAGCCGAGAGTGGCCCATAGGCCACGCTCGGCTTCACAACCCGGGAAGCACGCGCTCACCAACACCGCCAGCCGGCCTCGGTGAACCCTCCGTGAAGCCCGGATGCCGGCCAGGTTGCCAACCTCCGCGCCTCCCGTGTCGGGTTCCGCGAACCGCTGGGCGGGGTCATAGGCTGAAGCCCATGCCATCGCCCCGGGTATCGCTGATCACCGCCGTCTACAACCCGCCCGCCGATGCCTTCGAGGACACGATCGCGTCGGTCCTCGGCCAGACGTACGCGGACTGGGAGTGGATCCTCAGCGACGACCGCTCGCCGGATTCCTGGGTGCTGCCTCGGCTGCGCCAGCTGGCCGCGACCGAGCCGCGGGTGCGGATCGTCGAGCGTGCCGAGAACGGCGGGATCGTGGCCGCGTCGAACTCGTCGCTGGCCGAGGCGACCGGTGAGCTGGTCGCCCTGCTCGACCACGACGACGTGCTCGAGCCGAACGCGATGGAGAAGATGGTCCGCGCCTACGACCGGTTCGAGGACCTCGACTACGCCTACAGCGACCAGGACCTGATGAGCGATGCGGGCGAGCTCCGCGACGCCTACTACAAGCCCGAATGGTCCCCCGAGCGGCTGCGCCACCACAACTACTGCACCCACTTCTCGGTGTTCCGCCGCTCCGTCGTGGAGGAGGCCGGCGGCTTCCGAGAGGGGTTCGACGGCTCCCAGGACCATGACCTCGTGCTGCGCGTCAGCGAGCGGGCGCGGCGTATCGTCCACGTCCCCGGCGCGCTCTACCACTGGCGTCAGGTGCCCGGGTCGGCCGCCGCCGACAACCACGCCAAGCCGTACGCCTGGGACGCCGGCGTACGCGCGGTGCAGGGTCAGCTGGACCGGCTGGGGATCCGGGCGACGGCCGCGCGCGGCGTCTCGCCCGGGCTCTACCGCGTCGAGCGGGAGCCCGACCTGGACACTCCGGTCAGCGTGATCATCCCGACCATCGGGACCAGTGCGATCGTGTGGGGCTCGATGCGCGCGATGGTCGTCGAGACCGTACGCTCCGTGGTCGCCTCCACCAAGCACCGCGACGTCGAGTTCGTGATCGTCTACGACACCCCGACCCCGGCGCCGGTCCTGGACGAGCTGCGGGCGATCGAGGGTGCCGACATCAAGCTGGTCGAGTTCACCGAGAAGTTCAGCTTCAGCGCCAAGTGCAACGTCGGCGCCGCGCATGCGCGCGGTGACGTGCTGATCTTCCTCAACGACGACATGGAGGCCTACTCCGACGGCGTCATCGAACAGCTGATCGCCCCGCTGCGCGAGCCCGACGTCGGGATGACCGGGCCGAAGCTGCTCTTCGAGGACTTCCGTATCCAGCACGCCGGGCTGGTCTACGGCAGCGGCACCATCACGCACGCCTACTACCGCGCGCGCCCCGAGGAGCGGGGCAACCACGGCGAGCTGCACATCAACCGGGAGACCTCCGCGCTCACCGGCGCCTGCGTCGCGATGCGGCGGGAGGTCTTCTTCGAGGCCGGCGGGTTCAGCGAGCGCCTGCCGATCAACTACAACGACGTCGACCTGTCCCTGAAGGTCCGCCGCTCGCTCGGCCTGCGGCTGGTCTGGCTCCACGACGTCGTCCTCTTCCACTTCGAGTCGGTCAGCCGCGACAACGCGGTCCACGACTGGGAGAAGGACTTCATCAACAACCGCTGGGGCAACTACCAGCAGGTCCGCGAGGGCTACTCCAACGGCGTGCGCTGACCCGGCGCATCTGTCTCGTCTGTAGTCGCCGAGTCGGCGCGAATTGACCAGAATCCTCGCCGAGTCGGCGCGTTGTGACGAGCCGACTCGGCCGAGATCTTGGTCAGGACGAGCCGGCTCGGCGCCGAATCTCGGGACAGTTGCGCCGAGTCGGCGGTCGCTCAGCCCTGGGCAGCGCGGCGGAGCCGGCGGATGACCCGGCGGCAGAAGTTCCGCACCGGGTGGCGGGTGGCGTACGTCAGGTCGGCCTCGAGGCCGGCGACCCTGCCGCGCAGCCGCTCGATGCGCTCGCGGCGGCGCCGGTTGACCTCGCGGGCCTCGCGCAGCTGCTTGGAGAGGGAGCCGACCCGGGCCTGGGCCGAGTTGGCGGAGGCCTGGATGCCGAGGATGTGGTCGCGGGTGGCCAGCCGGGAGCGGGTGGCCTCCTCGAACCTCCTGGTGTGGACGTCGCGGACCCTGACCTCGTCGGCCGGGGCTGCCTGGACGAGCTCGGGCGGGGCCGGCGCGAGCTCGCCGTCGGCGAGCGGGCGGGCGGAGAGCTGGAACTGGTAGACCAGCGCGTCGGGCTGCTGGCGCACCCACTCCACGGCCACGTCGGGCAGCGGCGCCGGGTCGACCGCGACCTCGACGTTGAGCGGGTCGGCGGTGGTGCCGCGCAGGTCCTCGACGGCGTAGCCGGCCTCGGCGAAGAGCGCGAGCAGACCCTCACGGGAGTAGAACTTGATGTGGGTGCGGTCCAGGAGGCCGGTGTCGGTGGTCTGCCAGCGGCCCTGGAGCAGGGCGAGGCGGACCGAGCCATGGGTCACGTTGGGGATCGAGATGACCACCCTGCCCTCCGGGGTGAGCAGGTCGCGGGCCTGCTCGAGCGCGGCCCGCGGGTCGGTGAGGTGCTCGAGGACGTCGGCGAAGATCACCACGTCGAAGGAGCCGGGCTCGACGAGCTCGGTCAGCGGCGTCGCGTCGAGATCGGCGACGACCACCTTCTCCAGGACCTTCTCGGCCAGGCTCGCGGCCTCGCGGTCGAGCTCGATGCCGGTGACGGTGCACCCGCGCTCGGTGAGGATCCGGCCGACCTCGCCGGTCCAGCAGCCGACATCGAGGACCAACTTCTCGCTGCCCGCCGACGGGGCCGACTCAGCCAGGTCGAGGACCTGCACGTGGCTGGTGTTGCGGTGATCGAGGTCGATCTCGACGGCGTAGTGCGACATGCGACGAGGGTAGCGACCTTTGGCTGCGCCACGCGGGTCCGGCACGGGTGATTTGTCGGGTGTTTCTATGCTTCGGCGACGTACAGGGAAACGCTCCGTTACACGCTGGAGACAGACGTGTCGGGGTGTCGAAACCTCTCCGGGTGAGGGTGGCAGCGAAGATGGCAGGATCGACGACCTCTGGAGGCGCCCGCTCGTGAAGCTCGTGACGGCAGTGATCAAACCCCACAAGTGGGAGGACGTGCGCGAGGCCCTGGAAGGCTTCGGCGTGACCGGGATGACCGTCTCCGAGGTCTCCGGCTACGGCCGGCAGAAGGGTCACACCGAGGTCTACCGCGGTGCTGAGTACGACGTCGCCCTGGTGCCGAAGATCCGCATCGAGATCGTGGTGGACGACCAGGACGCCGAGGACGTCGTCGGGCTCGTCGTGAAGTCGGCCCAGACCGGACGGATCGGCGACGGGAAGGTCTGGCTCAGCCCGATCGACTCCGTCGTCCGCGTACGGACCGGTGCGCGAGACGTCGAGGCCCTCTGATCGCCGGTCGGCGCCGGTCCACCGGCTCGCGACCATTAGGCTTCGTCCGAGTGTCGGTCCGTCGAATCCCACCGGAGGAGAGAAATGAAGCTCGTCACCGCAGTGATCAAACCCCACAAGTGGGAGGACGTCCGCGTCGCCCTCGAGGCTGTCGGTGTCACCGGCATGACCGTCTCCGAGGTCTCCGGCTACGGCCGGCAGAAGGGTCACACCGAGGTCTACCGCGGTGCTGAGTACGACGTCGCGCTGGTGCCGAAGATCCGCATCGAGATCGCCGTGCCCGACGAGGAGGTCGAGTCGGTGGTCAGCGCCATCGAGACCTCGGCGAAGACCGAGCGCATCGGTGACGGCAAGGTCTGGGTCTCCCCGCTGGAGACCATCGTGCGGGTACGCACCGGCGACCGCGACGACAGCGCCATCTGAGATCCGCGCCAGGGGGTCGGGTGAGCGCTGAGGGCCGGGCGGAGCGCACCGCCGCGGCCGACGCGCAGTGCATCGAGGCGTACGCCGCGGCGGGCGGCCCCGAGGTCGGGGTCGCCCTGGTCGCGGTCGGAGGGTACGGACGAGGGGAGCTCGCGCCCTTCTCCGACTGGGACCTGGTCCTGGTCCACGACGACGCCGTCTCGCCGGGGTCGGTGGCCGAGCAGGTCTGGTATCCGCTCTGGGACGCCGCGCCGAAGCTCGACCACTCGGTGCGCTCGTTCTCCGAGATGCTCGAGGCCTCGACCGGTGACCTCCGGGTCGCCCTCGGTCTGCTCGACATCCGGCACCTGGCCGGCGACCGCGGGCTCGTGCTGCGGCTGCGTACGACGATGCTGGCGCACTGGCGAAAGCAAGCCCGCGCGCTGCTGCCCGAGCTGCGGACGATGAGCATCGAGCGTCACCGGCGCGCCGGCGAGCTCGCGCACGCCTCGGTGCCGGATCTCAAGGAGATGTACGGCGGGCTGCGGGACGCGGTGGTGATCAAGGCGATCGTGGCGACCTGGCTGATCGACGTGCCGGCGGTCGACCTGGAGAGCTCGCGCCGGGCGATGCTCGACGTGCGGGACCACGTGCAGGAGATGGCCGGCCGGTCCACCGACCGGGTCGTGCCGGAGATGTGGGACCAGCTTGCCGAGCGGCTCGAGCTGGCCGACGGGCGCATCGCGCAGGCCCACGTACGCACCATCGGCCGCCGTCTCACCCATCTGTCCCGGCTGGCCTGGCGGCGGGTGGACGGCGTCCTGGAGCGCTCGCGCCCCGGTGCGCCGCGCCGCCCGCGGCTCGCGCCGCTCGGCCACGGCCTGGCGCTGGCCTCGGGCGAGGTGGTGCTCGCGCCGGGGGCTCGTCCGTCGCGGGACCCGCTGATGCTGCTGCGGGCCTCGGCGCTGGCCGCCGAGCACGGCGTCGCGCTGGCGCCGCCGACCGCGGCACGACTGGCTCGGGAGACCCCGGCGCTGCCCGATCCGTGGCCGGAGGAGGCGCGTCGCCTCTTCGTGCGGCTGGTGGGCGCCGGGCGCGGGCTGCTCGCGGTCTGGGAGACCCTGGAGGAGACCGGCGCGGTCTCGCGGATCCTGCCCGAGTGGGAGCGGATCCGGCTGCTCCCGCACGCCTCGATCATCCACCGCTTCACCGTCGACCGACACACCATCGAGACCTGCATCGAGGCGGTCGCGCTGCTGCCGCGGGTGGCCCGTCCCGATGTGCTGCTGGTCGCGGCGCTGCTCCACGACATCGGCAAGGGCTCGCTGACCGAGCACTGCGTCGCGGGCGAGCCGATCGCCCGCCGGGTCGCCACCCGGATGGGCTTCCCCGACGACGAGGTCGCCCTGATCTCGCTGCTGGTGCGCCAGCACCTGCTGCTCTCGACGACCGCGACCACGCGTGATCCCGACGACCCGGCGACGGTCGATCTCGTGGTCGACACGATGGGCGAGGCGGAGGCGCTCGCGCTGCTCACCGCGCTCACCGAGGCCGATGCGCGTGCGACCAGCGCCCAGGCCTGGACCAGCTGGCGGGCCCGTCTCGTCCTCGACATCGCCCGCCGGGCCGCGCGCGCCCTCGACACCGGCATCGCGGCGGGGGAGCGGCCGCAGGCCACGGTGGAGATCCCCGAGAGCGTACGTTCGGGCTCGATCTCCTTCCGTGCCGAGCCGCTCGCCGACGGCGCCCGAGTCTGGGCGATCGCGCCCGACCGGCTCGGCCTGCTCGCCGATCTGGCGGCCACCTTCGCCGTCGCACGGCTCCCGGTGCGAGCGTGTCGTGCCTGGTCGCAGGGAGGGTTCGGGGTCAGCGTGTGGGACCTCGACGACTCCTATGTCGACGCCGCGGTGCTGCGTACCCGCTTCTCGGCCATCACCGAGGGCCGCCTCGACCCGGCTGCCCGGCTGGCGCCGAGCGCGGCCGCGCGGGGGAGCGAACCCTCGATCGAGGTGCGTCCCGAGGCCTCCAGCAAGGCAACCGTGCTCGAGGTGCGCACCATCGACCGCCCCGGCGTCGTCTACACCGTCGCCGCCGCGCTGGCGCGCATGGAGATCGCCGTCCGCTCCGCCCACATCTCCACCCTCGGCCCGCAGGCCGTCGACGTGTTCTATCTCCAGGAGGCCTCGGCCGGCGCCCTCGCCGAGCGGCGGGCGGCCGAGGCGGCCCATGCGGTGCGCGCGGCCCTCGAATGCTGACCGAGGTAACTCGGTGAGCGTGCGCTTCCTTCGTGGAGCTCCACGAAGGAAGTGAGCCCTGACCGAGGTACCTCGGTCAGCATTCACCCTGCCGGATGCCGTGCGGCGTACAACTGTTCGTTAGTCTTGGCAGGACAACCACTCTGCTGAAGGACCGCTTTGTTCGCCACGCTCTCCGACCGGCTCGCCACGACGTTCAAGAACATCCGGGGCAAGGGCCGTCTCACCGATGCCGACATCGATGCCACCGCTCGCGAGATCCGGATCGCGCTGCTCGAGGCCGACGTCGCGCTGCCGGTGGTGCGCGAGTTCGTCGGCCGGGTCAAGGAGCGGGCGCGCGGCGAAGAGGTCAGCCAGGCGCTGAACCCCGCCCAGCAGATCGTCAAGATCGTCAACGACGAGCTGGTCACGATCCTGGGTGGCGAGACCCGGCGGCTGCGCTACGCGAAGACCGGCCCGACCGTCATCATGCTCGCCGGTCTGCAGGGTGCCGGTAAGACCACCCTGGCAGCGAAGCTCGCGCTGTGGCTGAAGGAGCAGGGCAAGACGCCCCTGCTCGTGGCAGCCGACCTGCAGCGGCCCAACGCGGTCAACCAGCTCCAGGTCAACGGTGAGCGCGTCGGCGTCCCCGTTTACGCGCCCCAGCCCGGCAACGGTGTCGGAAACCCTGTCGATGTGGCTCGTGACGCTGTCGAGGAGGCCAAGCGCAAGCTCCACGACGTCGTCATCGTCGACACCGCCGGCCGCCTCGGCATCGACGAGGAGCTGATGAAGCAGGCCGCCGACATCAAGGCGGCGGTCAACCCCGACGAGGTCCTCTTCGTCGTCGACGCGATGATCGGTCAGGACGCGGTCAACACCGCGCAGGCCTTCCTCGACGGCGTCGGCTACGACGGCGTCGTCCTCACCAAGCTCGACGGTGACGCCCGCGGTGGCGCCGCGCTCTCGATCGTCGAGATCACCGGCAAGCCGGTCATGTTCGCCTCCAACGGCGAGAAGATGACCGACTTCGACCTGTTCCACCCCGACCGGATGGCCGGCCGCATCCTCGACATGGGCGACATGCTCACCCTGATCGAGCAGGCCGAGAAGACCTTCGACCAGGAGCAGGCCCAGCAGGACGCGGCCAAGATCGCGACCGGCGAGTTCACGCTCGAGGACTTCCTCAAGCAGATGCAGCAGCTGCGCAAGCTCGGCTCGATGTCGAAGCTGATGGGCATGCTGCCGGGGATGGGCCAGTTCCGCGACCAGCTCGACAACTTCGACGAGCGCGAGATCGACCGGATCCAGGCGATCATCCAGTCGATGACCCCGGCCGAGCGCGCCAACCCGAAGATCCTCGACGGCTCCCGCCGCGCCCGCATCGCGAAGGGCTCGGGCCGCCAGGTCTCCGACGTCAACCAGCTCATCCAGCGCTTCACCGAGGCGTCGAAGATGATGAAGCAGCTCGCCTCCGGCGGCGGCATGCCCGGGATGCCCGGCGCGCCCGGTGCCGGCTTCGGCAAGCGTGCCGGTGCCAAGCAGGTCGCCCAGAAGAAGAAGGGCAAGGGCGCGCGCAAGTCCGGCAACCCGGCCAAGGCCGCCCAGCAGGCCAAGGCCGACGCCGAGAAGAAGCCGGCCGCCGCCAACCCGTTCGGGATGCCGGGCGGCGAGGACGTCGACTACGAGAAGGCGGCCGCCGACCTCAACCTGCCGGCGGACTTCTCCAAGTTCTTGAAGTGACCCGCCTCGGCCATTTCCGCGCACATGCGCGGATGTTGCAGGAGGCCCCGGCAGCCTCGCGGTGAGCCGGCACTTATCCTTGGCCGCATGGCAACGCTTCTGGTGGTCGACGGCGCCAACGTCGTCGGCGCCCGCCCGGATGGCTGGTGGAAGGACCGCGCGGGGGCTGCCCGCCGGCTCCACGAAGCACTGCTCGTGGCCGACCTCCCGCACGACCAGGTCGTCCTGGTCCTGGAGGGACAGGCCAAGGGCGGCGTACGGCCGGGCAAGGACGCCCACGTGCGCACCGTGCACGCCCCCAAGGACGGCGACGCCGCGATCGTCGAGGTCGTCCGGGAGGCTGTCGGCAAGGGGGACCGGGTGACGCTGGTGAGCGCTGACCGGATGCTGCAGGCGCGCTGTGGCGGGGCGACTGCGCTGGGTCCCAGCTGGCTGCTCGACCAGATCTGAGTCGGCGCACGGGAGCTGTTCGACGTCGCCGATAGGCGCTGGGACCCGCCGTTTGCCTTCGGACACGGTCTCGGGACGGCGGCTGGACGGAGCTGGTCGGGTGCGAGTTCGCCGAATCTTCGATTCGCGACGCGGGGATCGGGCCATTTCGGTGCATGATTCGTCCATGCAGACGCTTCGCGTAGACGTATCGGGACGTGCGCTCAGCTTCCCGCCCGACAAGATCGTCCGTATCGGGCGCTCGATCGATGCTGACGTGGTGCTCGCGTCCACCTCGGTCTCGCGTGCTCATGCGGAGCTTCGTCCGGATCCTTCCGGATGGAAGCTGGTCGACGTGGGCTCCGCCGGAGGGACGTACGTCGACGGGAACCGTGTCTCCGAGGTGCCGTTGAGGGGAGCGACTCAGATCCAGCTCGGCCCGGCGGGACCGGGCTCGACGATCACCGTCACCCTCGACGACGCCCCGGTGGCAGCTGGAGCGCCGCCTGCCCAGGCCCCGGCGCCGCCCCCGCCGCCGGCGATGCCGGGCGCGACAGCGGCTCCGCGTCCAGCCGCGGCGGTGCCGCCACCGCCGCCGGGCAACCTGCCGCCCTCGAGCCACGCGGCCACCCAGGACATCTCCGAGATGACGATCGTCCCGGGGATGTCCCGTCCGGCCGCCCCCGGCCAGGCGCCGACTCCGCCGAGCGGACCTGACCTGCTGCTGGTGGCCGAGGGCAAGGAGCATCGCTTCCGCCACCCGGACACGGTGACCATCGGCCGAGCCGCGGACAACTCGGTCGTGCTCGAGGACCAGGGCGTCTCGCGCCAGCACGCCCGCCTGGTGGCCAAACCGGGCGGCTGGACCTTCGAGAACGGCTCTCAGACCGGCTCGTTCCTCAAGGGGAAGCCGCTGGTCCGGGAGGAGATCGACGAGGAGACCGAGATCCGCCTCGGGCACCCGGTCGCCGGCGAGATCCTCAAGGTCATCCCCATCTACGCGGCCGAGGTCGAGGTCGCTCGCGCGGCCGCGAAGCGCCGCAACAAGCTCCTGATGTGGGGCGGGATCGGGGCCGCGGCCGCGGTGGTGGTCATCGGGCTGGTGGTGGCGATGTTCGTGGTCCCCGGCGGTGACTCGGCCGCCCAGGACACCGGCCTGACCAAGGACGAGCTCAACAGCGCGCAGCGGGCGGCCGTCTGGATCACCTACGCGCCGACCGAGAACACCATCGCGATGGGATCCGGTTCGATCGTCACCGAGGACGGCAAGATCCTCACCAACGCGCACGTCGCCGACCCGGCGAAGATCCCGGAGTACGCCGCCAGGGGCGAGGTCTCGCCCGACGTCGTCAACATCCACATGACCGACCCGGCCGAGGGCTACAAGGTCGGCGAGCCCGACTATGTCGCCAGGGTCATCGAGTCCGACGGCGAGGTCGACAGCGCGGTCGTGCAGATCATCGCCGACGGCAACGGCGACCCGGTGAACCCGTCCTCGCTGGACCTGCCGACGATCTCACTGGGCGACTCCGACGCGGTCGACCGCGGCGACTACATCGCCACGATCGGGTTCCCGATGCTGCCGAAGGAGAGCTTCGCGGACAAGAAGGGCGTGCTCTTCCAACCACCGACCGTCGCGGAGGGCAACGTGGCGACCATCCTCTCCTTCGAGGGAGAGGAGCGGGCCGTCTTCGACGTCACCGCCCGCATCTCCAGCGGCAACTCCGGTGGCGCCGCGGTCAACGACGACGGTGAGCTTGTCGGCGTACCGACCTCCATCGGCTGGGACGAGAGCAACGTCGTCACCGGCCAGGTCATCCCGCTCGCCCAGCACTTCCCGATCCTCGAGGCGGCCGGGGTGAAGGTTCCTGCAGGGTTTGGCTCGAAGTAGGTAGCCTGCGTCACATGACTGCTCTGCGCTTCTCCGGCCCGGTCCTTCCCGATGGAGAGGTGCGGGACCTCTACGTCCTCGACGGCCGCATCACCTACGAGCGGCCGTGGGGGGCCGAGACCGGCGCCTCCGGCTGGATCGTGCCCGGTCTCGTCGACGCCCACTGCCATATCGGCCTCGGGCCCGACGGCGCGGTCGACCAGGCGACGGCCGAGGCCCAGGCGATCGCCGACCGTGACGCCGGCGCGCTGCTCCTGCGCGACGCCGGCTCTGCCGCCGACACCCGCTGGGTCCAGGCCCGCGAGGACCTGCCCCGGCTGATCCGCGCCGGCCGCCACATCGGACGTACGAAGCGCTACATGCGCAACTACGCCGACGAGGTCGAGCCCGACGGCCTCGTCGAGGCCGTCGAGCGGCAGGCCCGCTCCGGGGACGGTTGGGTCAAGCTCGTCGGGGACTGGATCGACCGTGCCGAGGGAGATCTGAAGCCGTCCTTCCCCGCCGAGTCGTTCGCCGAGGCGATCAAGGTCGCCCACGACAACGACGCGCGCGTGACGGCGCACTGCTTCGGCAGCGAGGTGCTGCCCGGGTTGATCGAGGCCGGCATCGACTGCATCGAGCACGGCACCGGGCTGACCCCCGACCTCGTCGAGACGATGGCCGAGCAGGGGACCGCGCTGGTCCCGACCGTCGCCCAGCTGGAGATCTTCCCCGACCTGGCCGCCGCCGCGGCACCCAAGTTTCCGACCTACGCCGCCACGATGGAGGACCTCTACGCCCGCCGTCGCGAGACCATCATGAGCGCCTACGAGGCGGGCGTCGCCCTCTACGCCGGTTCTGACGGAGCCGGGGCCCAGCTGCACGGCGTCCTCCCGACAGAGGTCCTCGCCATGCACCGGCTCGGTCTTCCGGCCGACGTCGTCCTCGGTGCCGCCTCCTGGCGAGCCCGGGAGTGGCTCGGCCACAACCCGGGCCTCGCCGAGGGAGACCCCGCCGACTTCGTCGTCTACGACACCAACCCCCTCGAGGATCTCGGCGTCCTCGCACGGCCGGCTGCCGTCGTACTCCGGGGGAAGATCTACGCCTGACCAGGCTGAGATTTCGTCGGTTCCGGGGACCTCTGGCAAACTGAGATGTGTGTCCTGTGCGCAGGGACCCTCTCACCCAGCGCAGCAGTGCCAGCCGAAGGTGCCTGACGGGTGTCCCCACACCGACACGGGCCTCTTCACCCATATTCGATTCCAAAGGAATACCACCAACAGTGGCTGTCAAGATCCGCTTGAAGCGCCTGGGCAAGATCCGGGTTCCGCAGTACCGCATCGTCATCGTCGACTCGCGCAAGAAGCGTGACGGCGCTGTCATCGAGGAGATCGGTCTCTACCGTCCCAAGGAGGAGCCGAGCTTCATCCAGGTCGACTCCGAGCGCGCCCAGTACTGGCTCGGCGTCGGCGCTCAGCCGACCCCGGCTCTCGAGGCGATCCTCAAGGTGACCGGCGACTGGCAGAAGTTCAAGGGCCTCCCGGGTGCCGAGGGCACCCTGCGGTTCGCCGCGCCGAAGCCCGACAAGCTCGAGCTCTTCAACAAGGCTCTCGCCGAGGCGCACGCGTCGGCTGGTTCCGAGGCTGTCACCAAGAAGGCCAAGAAGGACGAGAAGGCCGACAAGGTCGAGGAGCCCAAGGCCGAAGAGCCGAAGGCTGAGGAGCCGAAGGCCGAAGAGCCCAAGGCCGAGGAGACCCGGGCCGCCGCTGAGGCCGAGGCCTGAGCAGCATGCTCGCTGAAGCTCTCGAGCACCTCGTCCGAGGAGTCGTCGACAACCCGGACGAGGTGAGCGTGCGCGACAAGCAGCTTCGTCGCGGCTCCGTCCTCGAGGTCCGGGTCCACCCCGATGACCTCGGCAAGGTGATCGGCCGCGGCGGTCGCACCGCCAGCGCGTTCCGCACCGTCGTCTCGGCGCTGGCCGGCAAGGGCGGCGCGCGGATCGACTTCGTCGATGTCGACGGCGGTCGCTGAGCACCGGCTGTTCCAGCTCACGACGGGCGCCACTCCCTCGGGGGTGGCGCCCGTTGCTGATTTCGGCGACCGGATCGCGTGTAACACGTCGTTCGTAGGACTACTCGCCCTTTATAACGACCGGATAGTCCTACGAACAGCGTGTTACACCCGGCTCGGCCGCCCGCGCCGAGGAGTTCAGCCCGGCGTACGCCACCCTCTAGGCTCACCTCGTGGAGTTGATCGAGGTGCTGGTCGGACGGATCGGCAAGCCGCATGGGATCCGTGGGTTCGTGACCGTCGAGGCGCGCACCGACGAGCCTGACCGGCGGTTCGCCGAGGGCAAGGTGCTGCGGGCGCAGCCGCCGAAGGGATCGGCGTACGCCGCCGAGCAGCTGACCGTCGAGGGCGCCCGCTGGCACGGTCAGGTGCTCCAGGTCGCCTTCGAGGAGATCACCGACCGCAACGAGGCCGAGGCCGCTCGCGGGACCCTGCTCTTCGCCGACGTCCCGGCCGAGGAGACTCCCGAGGACCCCGACGAGTACTACGACCATCAGCTCATCGGCCTGACCGCCTTCGACGAGGAGGGCCGCGAGCTGGGCACGGTGAAGGCGCTCGTCCACGGCGGTGCCCAGGATCTGCTGACGATCCGCACCCCTGACCGCCGCGACGCGCTGGTGCCGTTCGTGAAGGCGCTGGTGCCTGTCGTCGACCTCGCGGAGAAGAAGGTCGTCATCGCCGACCGGCCCGGCCTGGTCACGCCGTTCGCCGAGGACGAGAACGAGGACGAGGATGAGGCCAAGTGAGGCTCGACTACCTCACCATCTTCCCCGAATATCTCGCGCCGCTCCGGCTGAGCCTGCCGGGCAAGGCGATCGAGTCCGGCCTGCTGGACCTCCAGGTCCACGACCTGCGCGCATGGGCGCACGACAGGCATCGCACCGTCGACGACACCCCCTACGGCGGGGGCGCCGGGATGGTGATGAAACCCGAGCCTTTCGGTGAGGCCTTCGACGAGCTGGCGATCGACGGTGCGACCGTCATCGTGACGACCCCCAGCGGCGAGCCGTTCACCCAGGCTCTGGCCCGGGAGCTGTCGACCCGCGACCGACTGGTCTTCCTGCTCGGCCGCTACGAGGGCATCGACCAGCGCGTGCTCGACCACGCCGCCACCCGCGCGGAGGTCCGCGAGATCTCCCTGGGCGACTACGTGCTCAACGGGGGAGAGGTGGCCGCCATGGCGATCACGGAGGCTGTCGTACGCCTTCTTCCCGGCTTCATGGGCAACGCCGAGTCGCTCCTCGAGGAGTCCCACGAGGACGGCCTGCTGGAATACCCGGTCTACACCAAGCCGGCAACCTGGCGTGATCTCGAGGTCCCGAAGGTCCTGCTCAGCGGCGACCACAAGCGCATCGCGCAGTGGCGCCACGAGCAGGCGGTCGTCCGGACCTCCGTACGCCGCCCCGACCTGCTCCACGCTTCCCAGGCGGCCGGGCTGGGCGAGGGGGAGCGGTGGGAGATCGTGCCCGCCGTACGCGCCGACGTACCGGAGCTGCACACGCTGCAGCTCGCCTGCTGGGTGCAGGAGATGCACGACAACCCCGGGGTCCCGATCCCGCCGCTGCACGAGTCGCTGGAAGACACCGTGCGTGCGCTGGAGACCCACGACGTCTACGTGGTCCGCTCCGCCGGGCGGCTGGTCGGCTCGGTCCGGGCCCGGCTCATCGGTGACGTCTGGGAGATCGGACGGCTGATGACCGCCCCGGACATGCAGGGACGCGGTCTCGGTCGTCAGCTGCTGGACCACATCCAGGCGGTCGCCCCGGCAGGAACCAGGACCCACCAGCTCTTCACCGGCGCCAAGAGCGAGCGCAACCACCGGATCTACAAGAAGGCGGGCTTCCGGCTGCGCCGGGATCTCGAGGCCCCGCCGGGCGCCGTCATCTTGACGAAGACCCATGGATCTCGCCGCTAGCGGATCCGCAACCGACAACACTGTTACGTTCCTGTAACACCAGGCATCGGTCTCTGAAACGAAGCATCGCGACGATTCCGGGCAATACGTACGACGAGCGACGTGGCTCGCGTGACGTCACAGCCCGGTCCCGAGACTTCTATGAGGCACTGAATGTCTGTCGAACTAGCATGGCAACTCCTGTGCGCGGCCCTGGTCATCTTCATGACCCCCGGCCTCGCCTTCTTCTATGGCGGTCTGGTGAAGGCCAAGTCCGTCGTCTCGATGATGATGTTGAGCTTCGGCTCGATGGCCGTCGTCACGATCCTCTACGTCCTCTACGGTGGCACCGGCATTGCCGGCAACGGCACCAGCGGTGGCACCAAGCTCTTCGGCAACCCGTTCGAGGACTTCGGGATGACCGACCTGGTCGCCACCGCGGGCAGCGGTGACGCCGGCAACCTCTTCGGCGGACACGCCTTCCTGGTCGCCTTCTGCATCATCACCGTCGCGCTGGTCTCGGGTGCGGTCGCCGACCGTGCGCGCTTCTGGCCGTGGATGATCTTCGCGGTCTTCTTCTCCACCCTCGTCGTGTTCCCGACCTTCCGCTGGATCTGGGGCGTCGACGCCGAGGGCAACTTCTACGGCTGGCTCGCCAACAACGTCTACGGCCTCGGCGGCTCCCTCGACTGGGCCGGTGGCACCGTGATCCACCAGTCCGCCGGTGCCGCGGCGCTCGCGCTCGCCCTCGTGCTCGGTCGACGCAAGGTCGGCTTCTCCAAGGAGGAGACGGTCGCCCACAACGTACCGCTCGTGCTGATCGGTGCCGCGATCCTGTGGTTCGGATGGTTCGGCTTCAACACCGGCGTCTTCGGTGCCGACGAGGGCCAGACCTCGCTGATCTTCCTCAACACCATCGTCGCCCCGGCCGCCGGTCTGATCGGCTGGATCGTCGTCGAGCAGTTCAAGGACGGCAAGCCGACCGCCGTCGGCGCCGCGTCCGGCATCGTCACCGGTCTGGTCGCCATCACGCCGGCCTGTGCGTTCGTCAGCCCGGTCTGGGCCTTGGTCCTCGGCCTCGTCGCCGGTGCCATCTGCGCCCTGGCCGTGGAGCTCAAGTTCAAGCTCGGCTTCGACGACACCCTCGACGTCGTGGGCATCCACCTCGTCGCCGGGTTCATCGGCTGCATCTGGGTCGGCATCTTCGGCATCGAGGCGCTCACCGGCGGCAGCCTGGTCTTCGGTGGCAGCTTCAAGCTGCTCGGCGCCCAGGTCCTCTCCTCGCTCACCGTGATCGCCTTCTCGTTCGTGGTGGCCTTCGTCATCGGCATGGCGATCGAGAAGACCATCGGCTTCCGCGCCAAGGAGGAGGACGAGGTCGCCGGTATCGACACCGTTCTCCACGAGCCGGGTTACTCCGAGCTCGGCTGATCGATCACCTCGACTGCGAGGCCCGCCCTGGTTCGCCGGGGCGGGCCTCGCGGTGTACGAGACCTACCGCGGCCCGTACGGCAGCTGCCGGGCCTGGTGCTGGATGCGGGCGCTGAGGTCCTCGACCTCGCCCAGGACCGCCGGGGCGAGCCACACGGGGGAGCGGCGGCTGCGCTTCGCGCTGACGAGGACCCCGGCCCGCTCCAGAGCCTCGATCGTCTCGGTGGCGTCCTCGAGGCCGAGGCGCTCGGCGACAAGAGGGGCGTTGAGGATGGGCTCCTCGGTGAGCAGGTCGAGAAGACGGTACGCAGCAGACCCCGGCCGCGGGTCGCCGGCCGCCCCGCCCCAGCCGCGCCGGATGCGGTCCAGCGCTTCGGCCGTCTTCCACGACTCGGTCGTGGCGATTGTCGTCGAGGCGGCGAGCATCGCGATGATCGTGGCCGCGGTGCCGGCGCGGTAGTCGTTGAGAGCGGCGAAGTAGCGGTCGCGGTGGGCGACGAGCGCCGACGCGATCGGCACGGCCAGGTGGCGGGAGGCACGACGCCGGCGGAGGACGGCGTGGATGAGGGCTCGACCGATGCGGCCGTTGCCGTCGATGAAGGGGTGGATCGACTCGAACTGGGCGTGCGCGATCGCCGCCTGGGCGATGGGAGCGAGATCGTCGCGGTTCGCGAAGGCGACCAGGTCCTCGATGTAGTCGACCACCGTCTCCGGCGGGGGCGGCACGTGGAGGGTGTCGCGGGGTGCGTAGTCGGAGCCGCCGACCCAGTTCTGGACGGTGCGGAACCTGCCGGCAGTGGCCGCCTCGTCGAGATGGCGGCCGAACAGGTCGCCGTGGGCACGCAAGATCGCGTCGGAGGTGATCTTGCGGGTCGTGTCGGCCTCCTGGATCAGCCGCTCCATCGCCTGGGTGGCGGAGGCCATCGAGACCGCCGAGGCATTGGCCCCGATCCCCAGCAGCGCCCGTCCGTAGTCGGCCAGGCTGGCCTCGACGTGCTCGATCTTGGAGGAGTCGATCGCCTCGGTGCGCAGCTGCAGGTGGTTGAGGCCGGCCATCGTCCGCCCGTGGACCAGGTCGAGGTGGCGTAGCGCGCCTGCGCTGGCGGTCGTCATCGCCGCCACCGGCCGCTCCAGGGCGAGGTCGAGGTCGGCGATGTGGGGCGGCAGCGCCACCGTCACCTCACGGAGCATCCGGTCCGCGCGGGGGCCGCGCGGGATCCGCTGCCGATAGGGTCGCGTCACGTAGGTGTGCGGTGCCCAGTCGGTGTCGGTCACGGACGCATCCTTCCACGTCAGCGGGCGCTGCGTACGTCTTCGCGCTCCGCGCGGTCGCTCCCTCGCTCAGTCGTCTCGATTCTCGGCGGTCCACGGCGCTGTGGCAGACTTGTGGGCCGGTCCAGTCGGCCGAAAGCACGCTCCGAAGAAGACACCCGGAGGTGTCGCGCCAGGCTCCTGCCACAGGGGGAGCCGTGCGCCGCCGGCCAGTGCGGCTGGGCCACCGCCAAAGATCGCCCTGACCAGGGCATTGATGACCGCGATCGACCTGTGGCGAGCGTGAGGAGAAAAGATGAGCAACGTACTCGCTGAGGTCGGCAACGCCTCCAAGCGCGACGACCTGCCGGCGTTCCGCGCCGGTGACACCGTCAAGGTCCACGTCAAGGTCGTCGAGGGCAACCGGTCCCGCGTCCAGGTCTTCCAGGGCGTCGTGATCCGCGTCCACGGGTCCGGCATCGGCCGCACCTTCACCGTCCGCAAGGTCTCCTTCGGCGTGGGCGTCGAGCGCACCTTCCCGCTGCACTCGCCGATCTTCGAGCAGATCGAGGTCGTCACCCGTGGTGACGTCCGTCGCGCGAAGCTCTACTACCTGCGCAACCTGCGCGGCAAGAAGGCGAAGATCAAGGAGCGCCGCGAGGCGTGAGTCGGGAGGTCTGAGGGTTTCCTGAGCATTGCGAGTCGATGAGGCTCGTTGTGGAGGGAGTCTCTAGACTCACCGCGTGACTTCGAACGACCGCGATCCCTCCGTCGGCGTCGGGCCCCAGGCCCGTTGGGGCGGGCCCGAGACAGGGGGATCGCGGTCGTTCTCGTCTTCGCCCCAGGCTCCGCGCCGAGCCCCCGAGCAGCACAGCCCGAGAACCGGTCCGCGCCGCGAGGAGGAGACCAAGCCTCGGCTGTCGGCCTGGCAGGAGGGCATTGTCCTGGTCGTGCTGGCGGTGCTGGTCGCGATCATCGTGAAGGCCCTGTTCGTTCAGGCCTTCTACATCCCCTCCGAGTCCATGGAGCCGGCCCTGCAGGGTGGTCCGTCGGTGGCGACCGACGACCGGGTGCTGGTGGAGAAGCCCTCCTACTGGCTCTCGGGCACACCTCAACGCGGTGATGTCGTGGTCTTCTCCGACCCCGGCTCGTGGCTCGGTGTCGACGAGTCGGCCGGCCCCGAGAACGTACTCGGCAAGACGCTCGCGGTCATCGGCCTCTATCCCGAGGGCGGCCATCTGGTGAAGCGCGTGATCGGTGTCCCCGGTGACGTCATCGAGTGCTGTGACAAGCAGGGCCGGCTGATCGTCAACGGCGTCCCGATCGACGAGGTGTACGCCCGGCCCTCCCAGACCAAGTGCGGCCGCCCCAACAAGGAGGGCGAGTGCTTCGGGCCGATGCCCGGCACCCGCCGCTGGGAGGTCGGTCCGGTGCCCGCCGGGTCGTTGTTCGTGATGGGCGACAACCGGGCCAACTCCGCCGACTCGACGGTGCACATGTGCACCGCCAAGGAGACCGACTGCGCGATGGTCCCCTGGGTGCCGGAGGACAACGTGGTCGGCAAGGTCGTCGCGCTGGGCTGGCCGCTGGACCGTGCGAAGTGGATCCACCGGCCCAAGAGCTTCGAGGACGTGCCGGCACAGTGAGCAGTGCGCCTACCTTGCGAGTCGAGCGCTCCATGCTTCGTGGTGGCGTCACCCATCTCGGTGCCGTCGACGAGGTGGGGCGGGGCGCTCTCTGCGGCCCGGTCTCGATCGGGATCGTGGTGATCTCGGCGGCGACCCGCACAGCACCCCAGGGCGTACGCGACTCCAAGCTGCTCACGCCCGAGGCCCGCGAGCTGCTCGCGCCGAAGGTGCGCCGCTGGGCCGTCGACTCCGCAGTCGGACATGCCCTGGCCTCCGAGATCGACGAGGTCGGGATCATGGCGGCGATGCGGCTGGCGGGGCAGCGAGCGCTGGGTGCCCTGGACGTACGTCCCGACGCGCTGCTCCTCGACGGCAACCACAACTATCTGACCCCACCGGCGCAGGAGGGGCTCTTCGGTGAGGTCTCCGCGATGGTGGACGAGGTCGAGGTGCCGCCGGTGACGACGATGATCAAGGCAGACATGAAGTGTGCCGCGGTCGCCGCCGCCTCCATCCTGGCGAAGACCTCGCGCGACGCGCTGATGGTCGCGCTCCACGAGGAGTACCCGGACTATGCGTGGGCCGACAACAAGGGCTACTCCGCGCCCGCCCACGTCGCCGCGCTCGAGCGCCTCGGACCCTCGGCGTATCACCGGCGCTCGTGGAGTCTTCCCGGTTCTACGCGGGAACTGGCTCTAGAGTCGTGACATGAGCGAGCGCGAGCGAGCGGCGGCATGAGCGCGGAGGATCTCGAGAAGTACGAGACCGAGATGGAGCTGACCCTCTACCGCGAGTACCGCGACGTGGTCGGCATCTTCAAGTACGTCGTCGAGACCGACCGCCGCTTCTATCTGTGCAACCAGGTCGATGTGCGGGCGCGTACGGACTCGGGGGACGTCTACTTCGAGGTGTCGATGAACGACGTCTGGGTGTGGGACATGTATCGGCCGGCCCGGTTCGCGAAGGCGGTCAAGGTGCTCACCTTCAAGGACGTGAACGTGGAGACGCTCAACCCGACCGACATCGACGAGCCGTTGGACTGACCTCGGGCCAGTTGCCGTCCACAGGGTGATCTCGATCCTGGGTTATCCCCAGGCGCCCTGGAACCGGCCCGGATTGTCGGTGCTCGCGATGAGTGTGGACCTCGAAGCCGAATGGCAGGAGGTCCAAGATGAGTTCAACGGCACCGGCGCGGATCGCGCTGGGAAACTACGGCGAATCGGTCGCCGAGAGGTATCTGGTCGAGGCCGGCATGACCGTGCTCGACCGCAACTGGCGGTGCGTCGACGGAGAGATCGACCTGGTCCTTCGCGAGGACGACACCCTCGTCGTCTGCGAGGTGAAGACCCGCAGCCATGACGGGTGCGGGACGCCGCACGAGGCGGTCGACAAGACCAAGCTCGATCGGTTGAAGCGGCTGGGGATGGCCTGGCTGCAGCAGCACGATGCGCAAGCCCCCGGGATCCGGATCGATCTGGTCGCGGTGATGCATGCGCCCCGGGGCTCGGCGCTGGTCGAGCACGTCAGGGGCCTGTGATGGGGTACGCACGAGCTCACGGCGTCGCGCTTCGCGGCGCGGTCGGCCATCTGGTCGACGTGCAGGCCGACGTCTCGCCGGGTCTGGTGGGGGTGACGCTGGTCGGTCGCGCCGACAGCGTGCTGGCCGAGGGCCGCGACCGGGTGCGGATGGCGATCATCAACTCCGAGCTGGAGTGGCCCGCGACCAAGCGGATCACGGTGCTGCTCTCGCCTGCCGACCTTCGGAAGGGCGGCTCGCACTACGACTTGGGGATGGCGCTGGCGATCCTCGCGGCCAGCGGCGAGATAGAGCCCGCCGGTCTCGAACGCACGGTCTTCATCGGCGAGCTGGCTCTGGACGGAGGGCTGCGACCGACCTCCGGAGTGCTCCCGATGGTGCTCGCCGCCTCCCACGCCGGGATCGCCCGGGTGGTGGTGCCGGAGCCGCAGGTGGCCGAGGCGCGGATGGTTCCCGGGATGGAGATCCTGGGTTTCCGGTCGCTGGGTCAGGTGGTCGCGGAGCTGCGCGGCGAGCCGGTGCCCGACGCGCCTCCGGTCGCGACCGGCACCGGCGGCAGCCTGCTCGGCTGGCGAGGTGACCGCAGGCTCGACGACATGGACATGTCCGACCTTCGAGGCATGCCCGAGACCCGCTACGCGGTCGAGGTCGCGGCCGCGGGCGGACACCACCTGCTGCTCAAAGGACCGAAGGGTTGCGGCAAGACCTCGATCGCCGAGCGGATCCCGACGATCCTGCCCGATCTGTCTCGTGAGGAGTCGCTCGAGGTGATGGCGGTGCAGTCGCTGGCCGGAGTGCTCGACGTGGACCGAGGGCTCCTCACCCGGCCCCCGTTCGCGGCTCCCCATCACGACGCCTCGAAACCGGGCATCGTCGGTGGCGGCAGCGGCCGGGTCCGTCCGGGCCAGGTCTCGCTCTCCCATGCCGGTGTCCTCTTCCTCGACGAGTTCCCGTTGTTCAAGAGCGACGTCATCGAGTGCCTGCGCGAGCCGCTCGAGAGCGGCGACATCACCGTCTCCCGCGGGGAGGAGTCGGTGACGCTCCCGGCGCGCGCCCTGGTGGTGCTCGCCGCAAACCCTTGCCCGTGCGGCAACTTCGACGCCTCGGTCACCAAGGACGGCTGCATCTGCCGGTCCAACGAGCGACAGGCCTATGCGCGCAAGGTCTCCGGACCGATCACCGACCGCATCGACATCAGCCGCACGCTGCGACCCATGTCCGAGCAGAACCACGACCCGTGGGGCTCGGAGGCCAGCGCCGACATCCGCGAACGGGTCACGCAGGCCCGGCGTCGACAACGCGAGCGTTACGCCGACTTCGGGTGGCGGCTCAACGGTCAGGCCAGCGGGATCGCGCTGCGCGACAACTGGCCGCTGCCGCCATCTGCCGAGGCGCTGATCGACTCACGCATCTTCTCGGGTGCCCTGACCCGTCGTGGGGCGGTGCGAGTGCACCGGCTCGCCTGGACGGTGGCCGACCTGGCCGGGGTCGACTGGCCGGGCGTCGCCGAGACCGAGACGGCGCTCGCGCTGCGCAGCGGCGGCTCGCTCACGGTCGCGGCGTACGAGGGGAGGTCGGCATGACCACAGCGTCCGTCGCTGCGACCTTCACCGACCTCGAGCGCGAGCGTCTGGCCCGGATCGCACTGACCCAGCTGATCGAGCCCGGCACCCCGTTGCTCGACAGCTGCATGGTCGGAGCCACCGCGACCGAGGTGTACCGGCGCTTCGCCGAGGAGGACCCCGAGCTCGGCGACGACGGACTCGAAGCGAGAGCGCGACTGGCCCAGATCCACCCCGACCGCGACCTGGAGCGGGCGACCAACGCCGGGTTCCGCTACGTCATTCCCGGGGACGAGGAGTGGCCTGTCCAGGTCGAGCGGCTCGCCGGACAGGAGCCTCTGCAGTACCGCACCGGCACCCCGCTCGGCCTGTGGGTGCGGGGGCCGCTCCTGCTCAGCGACCTGGACCGCTCGGTCGCCATCGTCGGGTCCCGAGAGGCGACGGCCTACGGCGCCGACGCCGCGGCGCGGATCGCCGCGGACCTCGCGGTCAACGACTTCGTGACGGTCTCCGGGGCAGCGGTCGGCATCGACGCGGCCGCCCATCGCGGCGCCCTCACCGGCCCGCCCGGGAGCACCGTCGCCGTGCTCGCGGGCGGTGTCGACGTTCCCTATCCGCTGCGCAACCGGCGCCTGATCGACGCGATCGCCGAGAGCGGTGCGGTGATCTCGGAGATCGCGCCCGGATTCCCGGTCACTCGTTATCGATTCCTCTCCCGCAACCGGATCATCGCCGCCCTCGCCCGCGGCACCGTGGTCGTCGAGGCGGCGGCGCGCAGCGGGTCCCTCAACACCTCCCACTGGGCCTACAGCATCAACACGCCCGTCATGGCGGTGCCGGGCCAGGTGGGGGCGATCACCTCCGTCGGGACCCACGACCTCCTGCGCAGCGGCAAAGGTGTGCTGGTCACCGACGGTCTCGACGTACGCGAGCTCGTCGGCGACGCCGGCGAAGCCCTCCCCGCGGAGCCCCGTGGGCCCGTACGCCGGCGCGACTCGCTCACCTCCATCGAGAAACAGGTCCTCGACGCGGTCCCGGTGACCAGACCGTCATCGCAGCTCGACATCGCGAGGTCGGCGTGCCTTCACCCGAAGACCGCGGGCACCGCGCTGACACGGCTCGAGGCGCTCGGCCTCGCCGAGCGGTTCCCCGACGGGTGGCAGCTGGCGCCGGGCGCGGCTCGCACCTGAGGCTCCGCTCAACATCTAATCTGGCTCAGGTGAGCGCAGATCCCGATGAAGACCAGGAGGGTGGGTCCGCGGAGGCGGATCTCCCCGAGGTCTACGCCGCGCTGCTCGGGGACTACGAGCGACACCTCGGCGCCGAGCGTGGGCTCTCCGACCACACCGTCAGGGCCTATCTGGGCGATGTCCGCAGTCTGCTCGACCACGCCGGCCGGATGGGCTGCACCGGTCCGGAGGCGATCGACCTGCGCACCTTGCGCAGCTGGCTGGCCAAGCAGCAGACCACCGGCCACTCGCGGACGACGCTTGCCCGGCGCGCCACCGCGGCCCGCGTCTTCTGCGCATGGCTGTTGCGCACGGGCCGGGCGCAGGTCGACGCCGGCGCCGCACTCGGCTCCCCGAAGGCCCATCGGACGCTCCCACCTGTGCTCCGTCCCGACGAGGTCGAGTCGCTCATCGCCGCCGCCACAGCCGCCGCCGAGGACGGCACCGCCGTCGGGATGCGCGACGTCGCTGTGCTGGAGATGCTCTACGCGACCGGGGCTCGGGTCGGCGAGCTCGTCGGCCTCGACCTGGACGACGTCGACTACGAGCGGCGGGTCGTGCGGGTGCTCGGCAAGGGACGCAAGGAGCGGATGGTGCCTTTCGGTGGTCCCGCGGTGCGAGCGCTCGATCGTTGGGTCGTCCGTGGTCGCCCACAGCTGCTGACCGAGTCCTCCGGCCCAGCGCTGTTCCTCGGTGCTCGCGGCGGTCGCCTCGACCAGCGTGCAGTACGCACCCTCGTCCACCGACGCCTCGCCGACGTCCCCGGTGCCCCCGACCTCGGTCCCCACGGACTCCGCCACAGCACCGCCACTCACCTCCTCGAGGGCGGCGCCGACCTCCGCTCGGTCCAAGAGCTCCTCGGCCACGCCAGCCTGGCCACCACCCAGATCTACACCCACGTCAGCAGCGACCGGCTCCGCAAGGCCTACCGTCAGGCCCACCCCCGCGCCTGACCTGCCGAGACAGTAGAAGTGGCGGGCCGAATGTGTAGTTGTGGCGGTCGAGAAGTGAGTTGTGGGCGACGAAAGTAGAGTTTCGTCGCCCACAACTACCGATACGACCCGCCACAGCTACACATTCGCCGGGGCGTACGCGAGATCACGTACGCCGCTCACGCTGTCGTGCGGACGCGAGGGCACTTCGTGTCGGAGAGTGTGAGGGCGGTCCAAGAACGCAGTCTGCGGTTTCCGCCGGCGGTCTCGCTGACCGCGCTGACGATCGCGGTCGTTCTCTCGGGCTACAAGCCCTGGGGATGCCCCCGGTTCCGTGAACGTGCCTATCGGACCGGATCACCCCGCCAGAGGGGGAGGAGCCGGACCGGTCGCGGTGCGTCGACGAGCAGCAGCGGGTCGAGATAGACATCGTCCGCGTTGCGGATCCAGCCCCAGTGCAGGCAGGCGGCCGGGAAGCAGTGGGAGCCGGCGACGCCGAGACGGCCCAGCGGTGCACCGGCGGCGACCGGGTCCCCGGCGGCCACCGTGGCCACGACCGGCTCGTAGGTGGTCCGCGTGGCATCGTGGTCGACGCTCACCACCGGCTTGCCGGCGATGACTCCGACGAATGCGACCGTCCCAGCCATCGCGGCGCGAACCACCGCACCCGGCGATCCGGCCAGGTCCACGCCGCGATGGCCGGCGCCCCACGGGGCGTCTGGAGGGTCGAAGCGCCGCACCACCTCCGGCTGTGGTGCCAGCGGCCATTCGCCCTGGGGGACCTCGTCAGACATACCGACCGGACTCGGACCCTCGTCGTGACCCGCTGCCCCACCCAACGAGGCACCGGACGGCGCCACCTCGGCACGCGGCGTTCCGAGAGCTGGGCCTGTCGGGGCGATGAGGACGACGAGAAACAGGGCCGCGACGAGGGTGCGGGCCCGGTCGGAGAGGCGATACGAGGTCATGCCGAGCAGACAACCCCGGATCGACGACCCGCACAACGGGCTTCGTACGCCCTGTGGATAACCCTGTCTCGAGATACCCCTGTGGACACTGATCGGCCCGCACCGACGTCGGTCCCGGCGGATTGGCCCGAGATGCCGGTCGGCGGCTAGTCTTGGATCGGCAGCCCCCTGTGGGCTGACTTCGCACGCCAGCAGACCGCGACGGTTTCTCGCTCCGAGAGGCCGATCGCCCGCGGGCGCGGCCCTCAGTCCCGAGCAGCACGCTCAGGTCGGACCGCGTGCAGGCGTCAGGGCCCATCATCACCGATGGGCGCGAAACTGAAAACCGATCGGCTCGCGCCGACACCCGCCCGACCTCGAGAAACGCAAGGTCGAGCCCCAGCGGTGCAAACGCGGGCCACCACCTAGGAGAAAAAACATCATGGCAGTCGTGACCATGCGCCAGCTCCTCGAGAGCGGCGTCCACTTCGGACACCAGACCCGTCGCTGGAACCCGAAGATGAAGCGGTTCATCCTCACCGACCGCAACGGCATCTACATCATCGACCTGCAGCAGTCGCTGGCCTACATCGACCGCAGCTTCGCCTTCGTCAAGGAGACCGTGGCCAAGGGCGGGACGATCATGTTCGTCGGCACCAAGAAGCAGGCCCAGGAGGCCATCGCCGAGCAGGCGACGCGCGTCGGCATGCCTTACGTCAACCAGCGCTGGCTGGGTGGCATGCTCACCAACTTCCAGACCGTGCACCAGCGGATCAACCGCCTCAAGGAGCTCGACGAGGTCGACTTCGACGACGTGGCCGGCTCGGACCGCACGAAGAAGGAGCTCCTGCAGATGAAGCGGGAGCGCGACAAGCTCGACAAGACCCTCGGCGGCATCCGCGAGATGGGCCGTACGCCGTCCGCCGTGTGGATCGTCGACACGAACAAGGAGCACCTGGCAGTCGAGGAGGCCCGCAAGCTGCGGATCCCGATCGTCGCCATCCTCGACTCCAACTGCGACCCCGACCTGGTCGACTTCCCGATCCCGGGCAACGACGACGCCATCCGCGCCGTCGGCCTGCTGACCCGCGTTGTCGCCGATGCCGTGGCCGAGGGCCTCATCGCCCGCTCCGGTGGCAAGAGCGAGGGCACCGAGGGCGCCACCGCCGAGGAGCCGCTGGCCGAGTGGGAGCGCGAGCTCCTGGCGACCCCGGCCGCTGAGGAGACCAAGGCCGAGGAGACCCCGGCTGCTGAGGCCACCGAGGCCCCTGCCGAGGAGACCAAGGCCGAGGAGACCCCCGCCGCTGAGGCCACCGAGGCCCCTGCCGAGGAGACCAAGGCCGAGGAGACCCCGGCTGCTGAGGCCACCGAGGCGCCCGCCGAGGCCTGAGCCTCAGCGTCCACTTAAGAGCCACTTAACAAGTCAGAGGAAGACACACATGGCTTACACCGCTGCCGACGTCAAGAAGCTCCGCGAGCTGACCCAGGCCGGCATGATGGACTGCAAGAAGGCGCTCGACGAGGCTGACGGCGACTTCGACAAGGCCGTCGAGATCCTTCGCGTCAAGGGCACGGCGAAGGCCGCCGCCCGCGCCGCGGAGCGCACCACCTCGGCGGGCCTCGTCGCCGCCTCCGGCAACGCGCTGGTCAGCCTCCTCTCGGAGACCGACTTCGTCGCGAAGAACGAGGGCTTCGTCGCGGCTGCCCAGCAGATCGCTGAGGCTGCCGACGCCAACAAGATCAACGACCGCGAGGCCCTCAAGGCCGTTGCGCTCGGCGACAAGACCGTCGGCGAGACCGTCGAGGAGCTCGCCCGCACCATCGGCGAGAAGATCGAGCTCGGCCAGGTGGCCTACTTCGAGGGTGAGACCACGGTCTACCTGCACAAGAAGGCCTCAGACCTGCCGCCGAGCCTCGGCGTCCTGGTCTCCTACGAGGGTGACGAGGCGGCCGCGAAGCAGGCCGCCCAGCAGGCTGCCGCGCTCAAGGCGCAGTACCTCACCTCCGACGAGGTCCCGGCCGACGTGGTCGAGGCTGAGAAGGACGTCCTCACCAAGAAGACGCTCGAGGAGGGCAAGCCCGAGGCTGCCGTCGCCAAGATCGTCGAGGGTCGGATCAAGGCCTTCTTCAAGGAGATCGTCCTGCTCGACCAGGAGTCGGTCTTCGAGTCGAAGAAGTCCGTCAAGCAGGTCCTCGACGCCGCCAACACGCAGGTGAAGCAGTTCGCCCGCTTCGACGTCGGCGCCTGATCAGAGCCTGGCCCGCGCGCACAGCGCGCGATCCGTTAGGTTGAGCAGCAACGTACGACGAAAGGAGCCGGTCCGATGATCCGTCTGGTCATCATCGGACCGGCTCTTTCGTACACCGAGAACACCGGCACAGCCCCGCACGACGTCGCCCGAGGAAAGGCCACGGTATGACCCGCTACCAGCGCATTCTGATCAAGCTGTCCGGAGAGAACTTCGGCGGCGGCGAGGTCGGCGTCGACCCCATCGTTGTGGCCTCGATCGCCAAAGAGATCGCTGCTGTCGCCGCCTCCGGCGTGCAGGTCGCGATCGTTGTTGGTGGCGGCAACTTCTTCCGCGGCGCCGAGCTGCAGCAGGCCGGGATGGACCGTTCCCGCGCCGACTACATGGGCATGCTCGGCACAGTCATGAACTGCCTCGCGCTGCAGGACTTCCTCGAGAAGGAGGGAGTCGACACCCGGGTGCAGACCGCGATCACGATGGGCCAGGTCGCCGAGCCCTACATCCCGCGCAAGGCCATGCGTCACCTCGAGAAGGGCCGGGTCGTGATCTTCGGCGCGGGCTCGGGCATGCCCTACTTCTCCACCGACACCGTCGCCGCCCAGCGTGCGATGGAGGTTCACGCCGAGGTCGTCCTGATGGCCAAGAACGGGGTCGACGGTGTCTACACCGCCGACCCGAAGAAGGACCCGACGGCTACGAAGTACGACGAACTCACCTTCAACGAGGCGCTGCAGAAGCAGCTCAAGATCGCCGACGCCACCGCGTTCGCCCTCTGCATGGAGAACAAGATGCCGATCGTGGTCTACGGCGCGGAGGACGAGGGCGCGATCTTCCGGATCGTCCAGGGTGAGAAGATCGGTACGCTCGTCACCGCTGGCTGAGCGACACGAGCCCACACGCCACCCCACACCCACCACACTTACGAGCGCACAGGAGCATCCGGTGATCAACGACATCCTCAACGAGGCCGACAGCAAGATGGTGAAGTCGGTGGAATCCACGCGTGAGGACTTCGCCACGATCCGCGCTGGGCGGGCGACCCCGCAGATGTTCAGCAAGATCCTGGTCGACTACTACGGCACCCCGACGCCGATCCAGCAGCTGGCCTCGTTCACCAGCCCCGAGCCGCGGATCATCAACATCGCCCCGTTCGACATCGGCGCCATGGCCAACGTCGAGAAGGCCATCCGCGACTCCGACCTCGGCGTCAACCCGTCCAACGACGGCAAGATCCTGCGTGCGGTCTTCCCCGAGCTCACCGAGGAGCGCCGCAAGGAGTACATCAAGCTCGCCAAGGAGAAGGCTGAGCAGGGCCGCGTCTCGGTGCGCCAGGTGCGCCAGAAGGCCAAGCAGAATCTGGAGAAGCTCGAGAAGGACGGCGAGGCCAGCAAGGACGACGTCACCGGTGCGGAGAAGCGCCTCGACGGCCTCACCAAGAAGCACACCGACGAGATCGACGAGATGCTCAAGTCCAAGGAAGCCGAGCTGCTGGAGGTTTGAGCCTGTGACCCTGCGAGCGAAGCGAGCAGGGTCACAACGCGAAAAGATCGAGCGAGCGCAGCGGCTGAGCTTGCGAAGCCGCGAAGCGGGTCGAGATCTACTCCTCAGCGAACGATCTCGCCGAGATCTGAGGCCCCAGACTGCTGGCCTACTGCTGGCCTATCACCCACGGACGAATGACTGAGCTTCCCATGACCCAGACGCCGCAGCCCTCTTCACCGGCCCCCGAGCCGCCGAAGAAGGACTACGGCCGCGCCGGCCGCAACCTGCCCGCCGCGGTCGGCTCCGCCGTCGTCCTCCTGGTCGCCATCGCGCTGAGCCTGTTGTTCGTGAAGACGGCGTTCATGCTGATCGTCGTCGGCTGTGTCGTGGCCGCGGTCTGGGAGCTCCACCGGGGCCTGATGGCCAAGGACATGGACGTCCCCGAGCAGCCGCTGATGATCGGCGGCACGGTGATGGTCCTGGTCGCCTACTTCCTCGGCGCGGACGCGCTGGTGACCGCCACCGCGGTCTCGGCTCTGGTGATCATGCTGTGGGTCCTGCGGCGCGGCGTCGACGGCTACGTACGCACGTCTGGCGCGGCCGTCCTCACGCTGTTCTACCTGCCGTTCCTGGGTTCTTTCGTCGGGCTCATGCTCGGCGAGGGCGGCGGCTGGACCTCGGGCGGGCTCTCGGACGACGGCGTACGCGGCATCATCGTCTGGGTCCTGCTCACGATCATGTCCGACATCGGCGGCTACGTCGCCGGGGTCCTCTTCGGCAAGCACCCGATGGCTCCGGTGATCTCGCCGAAGAAGTCGTGGGAGGGCTTCGCCGGATCCATGGTCTTCACTGTGGCCGCCGGCGTCGTCCTGGTCGTGTGGCTGCTCGACGGGTCCTGGTGGATCGGTGTCGCCCTGGGCCTGGTCGTCTGTGTGATGGCCGTTCTCGGCGACCTGGTCGAGTCGGTCATCAAGCGCGACCTCGGCGTCAAGGACATGAGCCAGATCGTCCCGGGCCACGGCGGCCTGATGGACCGCCTCGACTCGCTGCTGGCCACCATCGCCCCGGTCTGGCTGATCCTCCACTACGCCGTCTTCTGATGCTCTTCCTCGTGCCTCCCGCCCTGGTGCGATGACGGGGGGGCATGCCTGACGTCATCCAGGTCTGAGATTCGGCACTCCCGCGATTCTTTACCCAACGAGCACGGGGTCGAGCGTTACGGTTGAAGCGTGACCCAGCGGCCCACGGACCTCGACGTGGACTCCGATCCAGACGTCGAGGCAGATCACGACCCGGAGGGGGAGTCCTCGGGGTCGGGTGGGCTGTGGGCATGGCTCCACGACTCGCATCCCACCGTGGCTGCCCTGGTCGGGTTCTACATCGGCCTGGCCTACGCGATCCTGGTGCCCGGCACCTGGGGCGCTCTGCTGACGTGGGTGGCCGGGCCGGAGCGGGCCGAGGAGCTGTTCCCATGGGTGGCGCTGACCCTGCTCGTGCCGCTTGCCCTGCTCATCCCGCGCAAGACCCGCCGGCTGGCCCAGTTCGTCTGGCTGGGGATCATCCTGACCGTGCTGGTGGTCGTGGGCGTCGGCGCCCTGGTCTTCTGGATCCTGCTCAAGACGGGCTGACCGGGCTGAGCGGATCGAGAGTTAGTCGTACGCCAAACCCCGGTGGGAC
>NZ_JACIXG010000068.1 GCF_014360585.1 Nocardioides sp. | reverse complement strand
TCATGCCGCTGCCTTCGAGGATGCCCAGGAACACGCCGGCCGCGATCAGTGTGGTCGCCATGAGCATCGCGCCCTTGGCGTGTGCCTCGATCCGGTCGGTCTGGCCCTTGAGTCCCGGGTAGTTGAGGAGGAGGGCCACCACGACGGCGATGAGGAAGACCAGCTCGGGCGTGGCCACGGCGCTGACCAGAGCTGCGACGACCGCCACGGTGAGGGCGACGTTGACCCAGAACAGGCGGGGGCGGCGCAGCTGCTGTTCCTCGGGGCTGAGGGTGCCGACGCCGCCGAGCGGGGCGTCCGGCGTCGGACGCTCTTCGGCGTCGGCAGAGGCGTCGGCGGGCGCAGCGGCGAGTCGGCGGGTCTCGCGCCGACCGAGGAACCACGCGATGGCCAGGACGGCGACGATGCCGGCGAGCTGGGCGGGGATCAGCGGGACCCAGAGCTCGTTCGCCGGTACGTCGGAGGTGGCTGCCGCTCGAGCGGTGGGGCCGGCCCAGGGGACCAGGTTCATGACACCGGCGCCGAGGCCGACGCAGGTCGCGAGGACCAGTCGGCTCATGCCGAGCCGGTCGAAGAGCGGCAGCATCGCCGGGATGGTGATCAGGAACGTGGTCGCCCCGGCGCCGTCGAGGTGGGCGGCCATGGCGAGGGTCGTCGTGGCGAGGCAGACGGTGACGGGCGCATTCCCGGCGAAGGCGACGATGCGGCGGATGATCGGGTCGAACATCCCGGCGTCGCGCATGAGGCCGAAGTACACGATCGCGAAGACGAACATCGCCACGACGCCGACGACCCCACCGAGACCACCGGCGACGAACTCGCCGATCTCGGTGGGGGAGAAGCCGGCGACGAGCGCAGTCAGGACAGGGACACCGGCCAGCGCGACTACCGCCGCGACCCGGTTGGTCAGGAGGAGGGCGAGAATCACCGCGACGGTGACGAAGCCCATGAGGGAGAGCATGGACACGAGTGTGATGACGATCACTTGTTCCTGTCCAACACCAATGCCCGATAGATTGATGTGCTGTGAGCATCGATCTGACTATGCGTCACCTTCGCGTGGTGATCGCCGTCTCTGACGCGGGCGGCTACACGCCCGCAGCGCGTGAGCTGCACGTGGCCCAGTCGTCCCTCAGTCGTACCGTGCAGGAGGTCGAGCAGCGGATCGGCGTCCCGCTCTTCGAGCGGACGACGCGCCGGGTGCGTCCCACCCTGGAGGGGGAGGAGTTTCTCGCGACCGCGCGGCGGCTCGTCGCGGAGTTCGACACCGCGCTCAACCACTTCGAGGGCTATCTGGCGGGCACCCGGGGTGCCGTCTCGGTTGCGGCACTCCCGTCTCTCGCCGGCTCGATGCTGCCGCCTGTCCTCGCCGCCTTCCGCCGGGGCCACCCCGAGGTCGCGGTGTCGGTGAAGGACGGCTTCTCCGGGGAGGTTCTCGACCTCGTCGTTTGTGGCGAGGTCGACCTCGCAGTCTCGGTCGCCGCCCGCGTGCCGGCCACCTTGGCCGGACGACACAACGCGGTCGACGCCTTCGCGGCCGTGCTGCCGGCGGGTCACCCGCTCGCCGCCGAGGAGGAGCTCCGATGGGCCGACCTGGCGGGTCAGCCGTTCGTCGCCTTCGAGCGGATCTCGAGCATCCGCAGCTACGTCGACCAGGTGCTGGCAGAGACGGGCACTCGGATCGGGGCGCTGACCGAGGCGCGCAACATCGGTGCGGTCGCGGGCCTCGTCGCCGCTGGGCTCGGCGTCTCCGCCGCGCCCAGCCTGGTGCTGCCGATGATGATGTTCGCCGACGTGGTGGTGCGACCTCTGGTCGCTCCGGTGGTCGAGCGCGACATCTGTCTCATCCACGACCCGCGGCGGCCGATGTCACGGGCCGCGCTGGCGCTCATGCAGCTTCTGCTCAGCGCGGGAGAGCGTGAGATCGCCTCGCCGCCAGGGGTTCGGTGGGTTCAGGGAGAGACCGGTCAGGCCTGAGCGCGCTGCCGTTCGAACCAGATCTTGCTGGGGCAGGTGTCCATCACCATCGGTACGCCGGCAGCGGCGGTGCGCTCGAAGGCGGCCTCGTCGATCACGCCCATCTGGAACCAGACGCCGCCTGCGCCGATGGCCACGGCCTCGTCGGCGAACTGGCCGGCGGCCTCGGAGCGGCGGAAGACGTCGACGACATCGATCTTCCCGACGGCCGCGGCGGCCTCGGCCAGGGTCGCGTAGACCTTCTCGCCGAGCACCTCCTTGCCCTCGGCTGCGGCGCCGGGGTGGATCGGGACGATCCGCTTGCCGTGCTGCTGGAGCTCCTGCGCGATCGAGTAGGCGGTCCGGTAGGGGTCGCCCGAGAGGCCGACCACGGCCCACGTCTCGCTGTCGTCGAGGAGGTTGTCGATGGTGTCGGAGTCGAGCCATGCGGCAGTCATGTCGTTGTAACGAAACGGCGGGCCGGAGGATTCCGGAGCGCCGGCATTACCCGTGAGTAGTTAATGGTCATAAACTGCGACACATGAGCGCTGACTACCCGTTGTTCGCCCTCTCCGAGGAGCACCAGGAGATCCGCAAGGCCATCCGCGAGATCTGCGACGCCAAGATCGCGCCGGCCGCGGCCGCGGTCGACGAGGAGGCTCGCTACCCGCAGGAGGCGCACGACGCGCTGGTCGAGACCGAGTTCTTCGCGCCGCACGTGCCGGAGGCGTACGGCGGTGTCGGTGCCGACGCGCTCGCGACCGTCCTGGTCATCGAGGAGATCGCCCGCGCAGACGTATCGGCCTCGCTCATCCCTGCCGTGAACAAGCTCGGCTCCCTGCCGGTGCAGATTGGCGGCTCGGAGGAGCTGAAGAAGAAGTACCTCGGCAAGCTCGCGGCCGGCGAGGGCAACTTCTCCTACTGCCTCTCCGAGCCCGACGCGGGCTCCGACGCCGCCAACCAGAAGACCCGGGCCGTACGCGACGGCGACTTCTGGGTGCTCAACGGCGTCAAGCGCTGGATCACCAACGCGGGCGTCTCGGAGTACTACACCGTCCTGGCCGTCACCGACCCCGACAAGCGATCCAAGGGCATCTCTGCCTTCGTCGTGGAGAAGTCGGACGAGGGCGTCTCGTTCGGTGCCCCGGAGAAGAAGCTGGGCATCAAGGGCAGCCCGACGCGCGAGGTCTACTTCGACAACGTACGCATCCCCGCCGACCGGATCATCGGCGAGGAGGGCCAGGGCTTCACCTACGCCATGCAGACCCTCGACCACACCCGCATCACCATCGCCGCGCAGGCCGTCGGCGTCGCCCAGGGCGCGCTGGACTACGCGCTGGGCTACATGAAGGAGCGCAAGCAGTTCGGCAAGCCGATCGCGGAGTTCCAGGGCCTGGAGTTCATGATCGCCGACATGGGCATGAAGATCGAGGCCGCTCGCCAGCTCACCTACGCCGCCGCCGGGCGCTCCGAGCGCGGCGACAAGGACCTCACCTTCTTCGGTGCCGCGGCCAAGGCCTTCGCGAGCGATGTCGCGATGCAGGTCACCACCGACGCCGTCCAGCTCCTCGGCGGCTACGGCTTCACCCGCGACTACCCGGTCGAGCGGATGATGCGCGACGCCAAGATCACCCAGATCTACGAGGGCACCAACCAGGTCCAGCGCATCGTCATGGCCCGCCAGCTGCTCGCCGGTATCCAGTCGACCCTCTGACCGATCGGTGCGCTCTGGTGCCGGCGCTATCGTCTGCGCCATGGGAGATGACGGGTTTCGGCTCCGGGAGTGGCAGGCGTCGGACGCGGGGGTTCTGCTCGCGGCGTACGGCGGGGCGGGGATGGCGACGGAGAGGCCCGGCGACGTGGCCACCGTCGAGGACGCCGAGCGGCTGATCGCGGGGTGGGCGGAGGAGGCGGAGGCCGACCGGGCCTACACCTTCGCCGTCGTCGACGGAGACGACGTTCTCGGACAGATGCGGGTCACGACCCAGCTGCGCGTCCATGGCATCGGCTGGATCTCCTACTGGACCCTCGCGGAGCATCGCGGCAAGGGCGTCGGAAGCACCGGTCTGAAGCTGCTGGCGAAGCACTGCTTCGACGAGCTCGGCCTGTTCCGCCTCGAGACCGGTCACCGCATCGACAATCCCGGCTCGTGCCGCGTCGCGACCTCGGCGGGCTTCCTCGTCGAGGGACGCGAGCGGCAGAAGCTGCTGTATGACGGCATCCGCTACGACACCGAGACCCACGCCCGGCTGGCCACCGACCCCGACCCCGCCTGACGGCGAGAGGGCGCGTACGTCGCCCGAGAAGTCGCCCCGGTCGGCCGAAGCGTCGCTCCGGAGAATCGAGATGTCATGTGGGTGGCATGTCGGCCGACGTACGTGACGTCTCGGCCGACCGGGCTGACGTCTCGACCGACCGGGCTGACGTCTCGACCGACCGGGCTGACGTCTCGACCGACGTACGTGACGTCTCGGCCGGCGGGGGTGACGCCTCGGTAGGTCAGTCCTGGACGCGGCCGCGGAGCTGCTTGGTCTGGCCGCGCTGGCGCTTGGCGTCGAGGCGGCGCTCTTTGGAGCCGCGGGTCGGTCTGGTGGGGCGGCGGGTCGGGGGTGGCGGGGCGAGAAGCTCGCGTACGCGCTCGGCCAGACGCTCGCGCGCGGTGACGCGGTTGCGGTGCTGGGAGCGCTGCTCGTGAGAGACGACGTGGATCGGGCCGGGGGAGCGGGCGAGGAGGCGGGCGAGCTGGCGTTCGTCGAGGGCGGACGACGCGGACGGGTCCCAGGAGAGCTCGACGCGGGAGTCGGTGGTGTTGACCGACTGCCCGCCGGGGCCGGGCGAGCGGGAGAAGCGTTCGACCAGCTCGGTGTCGGGGATGACGAGACCGTCGGGCAGCCCAGGGCCCGGCGGTACTCGAAGATCCTTCACTCGAAGAACACTAGACCGCGGGGCTACCGAGGGGCAGGCCCGGTCGAGTCGCGCACCACGAGCTCGGCGGGGACCCGCTGCCGCCGGGCGCGTGCGCCGGGTTCCTTCAACGCCAGCGTCAGCGCCCGGGCGCCCATCTCGGCCATCGGCAGGCGGACCGTGGTGAGTCCGGGGGAGAGGTCTTGGGCGACGGCGACGTCGTCGAAGCCGCTGACCGAGACCTGGCCGGGCACCGAGACCCCGGAGCTCCGCAGCTGGGAGAGACAACCGATGGCCATGTCGTCGTTGAGGGCGATGACGGCGGTCGTACGCGGGTGGTCGGCGAGCATCCGGCGGATGCACTCGCGTCCGCCCTCGCGGGTGAACGGCCCTTGGAGAACAGGTATGTCGCCGGGGTCGAGCCCCGCCGCTTGGAGCGCATCGCGCACCCCCTCGAGGCGGTCGGCGACGGTGGTCAGCTCCAGCGTGCCCGAGACGACCACGATGCGCCGGTGGCCGAGGCCGAGGATGTGCTCGGCGACGGCGCGGCCGCCGGGGCGGTTGTCGGGCAGCACGCTGTCGACCCCGAGGTGGTGCCGGCCGACGACGGCGACGCGACCACCCGCCTCCGCGTAGCGCTGGACCTCGAGCCGCATCGGTGCCTCGACCGAGGCGTCCACGAAGCCCGACCCCGCGATCAGGATCGCGCCGACGCGGTTGGCCACCAGGCTGCGTACCTGCTCGACCTCGGCCTCGGGATCGCGGCCGGTGTGGCAGATCTGGACGGTGCGGCCGTTCTCGGCGGCGAGGCTGAGCACGCCGCTGGCGATCTCGGAGAAGTAGGGGTCGCCGATCTCGTGCACGACGAGCCCGATGGTCGCGGTCGATCCGCTGGCGAGCGAGCGGGCATGGAGGTTTGCGACGTAGCCGAGCTCGCGTGCCGCCTGGCGGACCTTCTCGGCCACCGAGTCGCTCACGCCCGGGGTCCCGGAGAGTGCGCGGGACGCCGTTGCGATCGAGACGCCGGATGCGTGCGCGACGTCGATCAGGCGGGGGGAGCGGTTGGTTCGGACCATCGATGCCCCTTGTCGTCAGGAATGTGACTCTTGCCACACTAAGCGAGAGTCGGTAACGTCATCGTAAACGCTTACGTAAGCGCTTTCGTAGAGGAGACCCGCAGATGCGCTTCACGAAGACCCCCACCGCGAGCAAGCGGTCCAGAGCAACCCTGGCTGCAGCAGCGGCCGTGACTCTCGCCTCCACCCTCGCCGCCTGTGGCGCCGCCGAGGAAGGAGGCGGCGACGACGAGATCGTGATCGGCATCTCGCTGCCCCTGACCGGCGACTTCAGCGAGCCCGGCAAGGGCATCCAGCGCGGATACGAGGCCTGGGCCGAATACGTCAACGCCAACGGCGGCCTGCTCGGTCGCGACGTACGACTGGAGATGCTCGACGACCAGTCCAGCGCCGAGCGTGTCGCCGCCGACTACGAGAAGCTGATCAACCAGGAGCAGGTCGATCTCGTCGTCGGGCCGTTCTCCACCCGCCTGGTGATCCCGGCCGCCCAGGTCGCCCAGGACTACGGCTTCCTCTTCGTCGAGCCTGCCGGCGCGGCGCCAGAGGTCTTCGAGGAGGGCTTCGACAACCTCTTCTACGCCGCGCCTGCCGTCGCGAACGACCACTACAAGCTCCTCGCCGAGCACATCCTGGCGATGCCGGAGAACGAGCGGCCCAAGACCGCGGCGTACGCCTCCATGGACGACCCGTTCGCCCAGGGCACCGCCTACGGGCTCAAGGACGCGCTGGAGGAGGGCGGCGTGAAGACCGTCGCGGACGAGGTCTATCCGCCCAACACGACCGACTTCAGCGGCATCGCCGCCAAGATCGCCGACAGCAAGGCCGACATGGTCGTGGGTGGCAGCCAGTACCAAGACGGCGTCAACCTGATCGTCGCGCTGCAGCAGCTCAACTACCAGCCCAAGCTGGCCGCGTTCTCGACCGCGCCGACCGAGACCGAGTTCGCCAAGGCGATCGGCGACAAGACGCAGGGCATCATCGCGCCGACCGGCTACACGACGAAGGCGGCCTACCCCGAGAATCAGGAGTTCGTGAAGTTCTACGAGGAGAAGCACGGCGAGGCACCCGGTGAGGACGAGGCCAACGCCTGGACCACCGGCCAGGTCGTCGCGGCGGCGGTCGAGGCGGTCGAATGCGCCGAGCCCGACCCCGAGTGCCAGTCCAAGCTGATCGACTGGTTGCACGAGAACGAGGTCGAGACCGTCGTAGGGCCGCTGAGCTGGGACGACAAGGGTCGCCCGCAGAGCGCCCACATGATCCAGCAGTGGGTGGACGGCGAGATCAAGATCGTCCTGCCTGAGGACCAGGCCGAGGCCGAGTTCGTCTTCCCGAAGCCGGCTTGGTGATCAGATGTCAGGTCCACTCCTTCTGCAGAGTCTGATCCTGGGGCTGCTGCTCGGAGGCCTCTACGCCCTGCTCGCCGCCGGCCTGACGCTCTACTTCGGCGTCATGCGGGTCGTGATGATCGCCCACTCCGCGTTCCTGATCCTGGCTGCGTACCTGGCTTGGTTCTTCACCGCGCAGACCGGGCTCGACCCGCTGCTCTCGCTGGTCATCACCGTGCCGCTCTTCTTCGCCGCCGGCTACGGGATGCAGCGTGCGCTGCTCTCCCGGCTGCGGCCGGCGACGCTGACGATGATGTCGGTGCTGCTGACCTTCGCGATCGCGTTGATCATCGAGGGCGGCCTCGGCTACCTCTTCTCCGGCACCCAGCGGCGGATCCAGCTCGGCTACTCAAGCGCGAGCCTGGAGCTGTGGGGAGCACGGATCGCGGTGGTCAAGCTGGTCGCCTTCGGGCTGGCCGCGGTCTCGCTCCTGGCGCTCTATCTGCTGCTCAAGAAGACCCGCTTCGGCCAGGCGCTGCGCGCGACGATCCAGCATCGTGAGGCCGCCCAGCTGCTCGGCATCGACACCGACCGGATCGCCGGTTTCGGATTCGGGCTCGGCCTGGCGACCGCGGCGGTCGGTGGCACCGCGCTCGCGCTCGACGCCACCATCTATCCCTCGCTGCACTGGCACTGGATCGGACCGCTGATGGCGATCATCGTGATCGGCGGCCTGGGAAGCATCCCTGGCGCCGCGATCGCGGCGATCCTCCTCGGGGTGACCCAGAGCCTGCTGCAGATCCCGATGGGCACCACCTGGGCGCAGACGGTCTTCTACCTCGCCCTCTTCGCCACCCTCATGTTCCGCCCCCAGGGATTCTTCGGAGGTCGCCTTGCTCAGCGCTTCTAGACACAAGACTGCGACACACCAAGAAGGCCGTACGTCTTCGGGCCGCTCCGTCCTGGTGGCCAAGCTCGTCGCGGCCGCTGTCGCGCTGGGCCTCGTACTCGCCTTCCCGGCCCTCGCTCCGGACCCGTTCATCCTGTCGGTGGGGGTGGTGATCGCCAGCTACGCCGCGCTCGCGGTGGCCTGGAACTTCGTCGGCGGGATGACCGGCTACATCTCGCTGGGACATGCCGCCTACTCCGGGCTGGGTGGCTACGGCACCGCGCTGCTGGTCACCGAGGCCGGCGTGAACCCGTGGGTGTCGATGATCGTCGCGGCCGTGCTCGTGGGCGTGGCCGCGGTGCCTATCGGGATCGCGTCGCTGCGGGTCCGGGGCGCGTCGTTCGTGATCGTCTCGATCGCGCTCGTGCTCATCCTCCTGCTGGTCGCGCAGAGCTGGTCCGATGTGACCGGCGGGTCGAACGGGCTGCGGGTGCCGCGGCCGTTCGGCACCGACGTACTCCGGCCCGAGCAGCACGAGCGGTTCTTCTACCTGTTCGTGGCGCTGACCCTGGTCGCCCTCGTGCTGTGGTGGGTGATCGACCGGTCCCGGCTCGGCACCGGGCTCAAGGCGATCCGGGAGGACGAGGACAAGGCCCAGGCGCTGGGCGTGCCCACGTTCGCCTACAAGCTGGTCGTATTCGTCGTCTCGGCGTTCATGACCGCGATGGCCGGGGGGATGTACGCCCTCTGGTTCGGCTCGCTCGACCCGATCTTCCAGTTCTCGATCCTGACCGGCTCCTATCTGGTGCTGATGTCGCTGCTCGGCGGCGTACGCAGCCTGCTCGGTCCGGTCGTCGGAGCGGTGATCGTGGGATATGCGGTCGAGTTCTTCAAGACGCAGTACGGCGACACCCAGCTGCACCTGGTCGCTCTCGGCCTGCTGCTCGCTCTGGTCGTGCTCTTCATGCCCGACGGGGTCATCCCCTGGGTGACCGCGCAGTTCGACCGGTTCCGCCCTGGCGACACCTCGATCCGCGAGGTCGATGCCGCCCAGCTGGCCGAGGAGCGCAAGGCGCTCGAGGAGGCGAAGTCATGAGTTCCGATCCGATCAAGCACAGCCTGGCGACCCAGAACCTGACCAAGGCCTTCGGCGGCGTACGCGCCGTGGACAACGCCACGGTCAGCTTCCACGAAGGCAAGATCAACGCCCTGATCGGCCCGAACGGGTCGGGCAAGACCACGTTCTTCAACTGTGTGACCGGGATGATCCGGCCCGACTCGGGGACCGTGACCTACCAGGGCCGGGACGTGACCGGTCACGCACCTCACCGGATCGCACGTGCCGGGCTCGGGCGCAGCTTCCAGCTGTGCCGGATCTTCCCGCGGATGACGGTCCTCGACAACGTACTGGCCGGAGTCCGGTCCACGGGCCTGGTCCACCGGCTGCGAGGGGCGCACAACCCCGACGACATCGCCCGGGCGCGGGAGCTTCTGGCCCGGGTCGGCATCGAGCACCTCGAGCGCAGCGAGGCCCGCGACATCTCCTACGGGCAGCAGAAGCTGCTCGAGCTCGCCGGGGTGCTGATGGCCGAGCCCGACACGATCATGCTCGACGAGCCCGCGGGCGGCGTGAACCCGGCGCTGATCGGCCGGATCGCCACGCTCGTGCGCGAGCTCAACGCCGAAGGGCGCACCTTCGTCATCGTCGAGCACAACATGGAGCTGGTGATGAGCCTCTCCGACCATGTCGTGGTCTTCGACCGCGGCCGCCCGATCGCCTCCGGTGCGCCGGCGGACGTGCAGAACGACCCACGAGTCCTGGAGGCCTACCTTGGTGTCTGAACCTCTTCTCGAGCTCCGCGACATCGAGGCCGGCTACGGTCGTGCGGCCCTGGTGCTGCGAGGCCTCACCGTCATCGTTCCCGCAGGTCAGATCGTCTGTCTGGTGGGGCCGAACGGAGCCGGCAAGTCCACCGTGCTCAAGGTCGCCAGCGGCATGCTGACCCCACGCTCGGGGACCATCACCGTCGACGGTGTCGACGTCACCCGCAACGGGCCGCAGCAGATGCTCCGCGCGGGCATGGCCCACGTCCTCCAGGGCCACTCCGTCTTCAGGGAGATGACCGTCGCGGAGAACGTCGGGCTGGGCGCCTACACGGTGCGCGACGAGGCCGCGATCCAGGAGCGGACCGACTTCGTGAAGTCCCTCTTCCCGGTCGTCGCCGAGCGGTGGAACAACCTCGCCGGCGCGCTCTCGGGCGGCCAGCAGAAGCAGGTCGAGTTCGCCCGCTCGCTGATGGTGAGCCCGAAGGTCGTGCTGCTCGACGAGCCCAGCATGGGCTTGGACCCGAAGACCACGGCGACCGTTTTCGAGCAGGTCGTACGAATGCGGGACGCCGGTCTGGCGGTCCTGCTCGTCGAGCAGAACGCCCGGCGGGCCCTGGAGTCGGCAGACCTGGGGTGCGTACTCGATCTGGGGAAGGTGCACATCGCCGGGACCGCTGCCGACCTGCTCGCCGATCCGCGGATGGCGGAGCTCTATCTCGGGGGAGCCGCAACAACCTCAGCAGGGACCGACGGTCCCGATTAGGGGAAGGGAAAGCACCATGAGATGGAACAGAAGATCGACGCTGAACCGAATGGTGGGGCGAGGCGTACGCGCCGGCGCGATCGCCCTCGCAGTGGCTCTGGCCGCTCCGCTCGCCGGAGCCCAGGCCCAGACACATACACAGACACCCGAAGGGCCCGGCCTCGCCGTGGTCAAACCCAAGGCCAGCCTCGCCGACTGGGACCCGGTGACCGAGGAGAAATGGGCCTTCGAGGACGGCCAGGTGATCCTGACCGAGCCGGGGACGGCACAGCCCGGCCCGCGGCGCCCGTTCGAGTACGCCGTGGCGACCAAGGGTCCCGAGCTCGGCTCGCTGACCTACCGTGCCGAGGTGCGCATCGACGAGGCCGTCGAGGTCACCAACCGCGACGTGATCCTGGTCTGGAACTACCAGTCCCCGACGCGCTTCTACTACGCCCACCTCTCGACCGACAACACCATCTATCCCCACAACGGCATCTTCGTGGTCAACGACGCCGATCGGCTGCGGATCGACCACCAGTGGAACGGCACCGTCGGTGCCGAGCCGTCGATCACCGACGCCGACTGGCACGACGTACGCCTCGACTACAACGCCCGCACGGGTGCGATCGCGGTCTATCTCGACGGTGCCGACGAGCCCCGGATGACCGCCACCGACACCACCTTCGCCGGAGGCCGGTTCGGCTTCGGTTCCTTCGACAACTTCGGGCGCATCCGTGACGTGACCGTCGCGGGCCTGCGTCATCGCTGAAGCGCACCTCGGTAAGGAGAGAACACACCCATGGGAACCTCACGTCTATGGGGCGGTCTCGCGGCGGGCGCCATGCTCGCCGCTCTGCTCACCCCCACGCTCTCTACCAGTTCCGCCAACGCCGCCATCCCCGGCAGCGAACCCGTCCCCGACCCCATCCCCGAACAGCCCGTACGCAGCAGCCTCGGCCTCGTCCTCGAAGAGGTCGCCCAGCTCCCCAAGACCGAGCCTCACCCCGCCCCCACCGACCAGCGCCTGGTCCGCCACAACCGGATCAACTTCATCGGCGAGGTCCCCGACGGGTCGGGCCGGATGTACGTCCCCGACCTCAACGGGCCGATGTATCTGCTCGAGGACGGACAGCAGCACGAGTACCTCAACCTTCGGGACCACTTCGTCGACTTCTGGTCCGGTGCCGGCCTCGGCAGTGGCGCCGGGTTCATCACGTTCCACCCCGAGTTCGAGACGAACGGGCTCTTCTACACCACCCACACCGAGCGTTTCGGCGCCTTCGCCAAGACGCCGACCTTCCCGTCCCAGACCAACCCCGGCTCCGGCCGCACGGTCAGCGTCGTCACCGAGTGGGACGCCACCGACCCGGCGGCCGACACCTTCGAGGGCACCAGCCGTGAGGTGATGCGGATCGACTTCGCCGGCCAGATCCACGCCATCCAGCAGATCGACTTCAACTCGACCGCCGAGCCCGGCGACGAGGACTACGGGTTGCTCTACATCGCCTCGGGCGACGGCGGCAACGGCGTCCGCAGCGACGACCCGCAGAACCTGGCCAACCCGTTCGGCAAGATCCTGCGGATCGACCCGCTCGCCCGCGATGGTCGCAACGGGGCGTACGGGGTCCCGGACAGCAACCCGTTCGTCGACCGCGAGGGCGTGATCGGTGAGATCTGGGCGTACGGCATGCGCGACCCGCACCGGTTCTCCTGGGATGTCGAGAAGGGCACCCTCCTGCTCGGTCACATCGGCCAGCACGCGATCGAGGGCGTCTACGACGTACGTGCCGGGGACAACCTCGGCTGGAGCGAGATCGAGGGCCGGCTGCTCTACGACAACGCCGACGAGTGCGCCCTCTACACCGTCCCCGACGACTACGACATGTCCGGCTTCACCCTTCCGGTGGCCTCCTTCGACCACGACCCGCCGGCCAACTACTCCTGCCGGTCCGACAGCGGCCATGCCGTCAGCGGCGGTGTCGTCTACCGCGGCGGGTTGGGCGACCTGAAGGGGAAGTACGTCTTCGGGGACCTGGTCAACGGCGAGGTCTACTGGACCGACTCCCGGCAGATGCGCCGCGGCAGCAGCGAGGAGGCGACCCTGCACCAGATGCAGCTCTTCGACACCTCCGGCAAGCGGCTCTCCATGCAGGACTTCGTCGACCATCCGCGGGTCGACCTGCGCTTCGGCACCGACTCCGACCGCAATCTCTACCTGCTGGCCAAGGCCAACGGGAAGATCTGGAAGGTCGTCAACACGGTGCATCGGCCCTGGCCGAGCGAGGTCGTCCCGTCGATGCGGGAGAACCTGGTCAGCTACTACGACTTCGAGCACCCGTTCGCTCCGGGATCGCGTGAGGAGGACCAGGGCTTCTCGCGGACGCTGCTCAACCAGGTCAACGGCGGCAACGACATGCAGGTCACCGACTCGGCCTACCGGACCAGCAACAACGCCCTGCAGACCCAGCAGGTCGCCCCGGAGGTCAACGGCAACGACGACTGGAAGGCAGGGTCATGGAACCAGAACGGGGTCGCGTCGTTGGCGCCGTTCGCGGGAGCCGAGCAGATCACCGTGGCCGGCTGGTTCAAGGTCGACATGGACGGGCCCGCGCTCAACTCGGTGACCGCCGACCCGAACGACCGGTTCAATGCCATCGGACTGGCCGGGGTGCTCTCGGGCAACTCCGACGGTCACGGCGTACGCGCCCTGCTCGAGCTCATCAACGTCAACGGCACGCTGCGCCTGGTCGCGCTCGGACGCCGGCTCGACCAGGGGGCCTCGCAGACCTTCGCCGCGTCGGCGGACTGGCAGACCCTGCTGCCACGAGGTCAGTGGGTGCACCTGGCGGCGACGTTCGACTACACCACGGGCAAGATGGCGCTCTACCGCAACGGCAAGGCCGTCGAGGGGTTCTACACCTCCGCCGGTGACCCGTGGCAGGTCGACGGTACCGGCACCTCCGACACGTTGCCGCGAGGCATCAAGGTCGGCGGATCCTTCCCGCAGGACACCGTCGAGCGGAACCCCTGCAACTGCCGGATGGACTCGCTGATGTTCCTCGACCGGGCGATCACGCCGGACGAGGCGCGAGCCCAGTATCAGCGGTTCGTCAACGGCCGCTGATCCCGTCGGGGCCCGCGGCCCGGTTCATCGAACCGGGCCGTGGACCTCGTTGCGGAGCCTGGCCATGGTGGCGTCGAGGTCTGCCGCGGTGCGGGCCGCGGCGCCGAGCTCGTCGCGCAGCGAGGTGGGGACGGTGCCGTCGTACTTGTAGTAGATCGAGTGCTCGACGCTGGCCCAGAAGTCCATCGCGATGGTGCGGATCTGCAGCTCGACCGGCACATCCACCGCGCGGTCGGAGAGGTAGACCGGCACCTTGATGATCAGGTGGAGGCTGCGGTAGCCGTTGGCCTTGGGCTCGGCGATGTAGTCCTCGACCTCGATGACGTCGACGTCGGACTGGCTGCTCAGCATCTCCATGATCCAGTAGACGTCGGAGACGAACGGGCACACCACCCGGATCCCGGCGATGTCGCGGATGTGCTGCTCGACGGCGTCGAGGGTGAGCGGGCAGCCGATCTTGCGCGCCTTGGCGAGCAGGCTGTCGGGCGACTTGAGCCGGGTGCGTACGTGCTCGATCGGGCTGTGGTCGTGGGCGTGCTCGAACTCCTCGCGCAGGATCGCGATCTTGGTCGAGACCTCGTCGATCGCGAACTTGTAGCGCATCCGGAACTTGGCCAGCTCACGCGCCATCTCGTCGCCGCTCGCCTCGACGAGGTCGACCAGCCCGGTGATCAGGTTGTGGCCACCGGCGGGGTCGGGAACCGACCGGACCGTTGCTATCGTGCCGTGTCTCCCGCTGATCGGGTCGACTGTCGTCATGCTCCCCCTCCTGACAGAGCCATCCTTGCAGGCGGCGGCAAGGCACCGGCGCGGCGCCCGGCGCCGGGCCGGGCGAGCACTTTGACGTGCATCAGGGTTTTCCGTCCCTCTTCTTGACGTCGACGTGCACTCGGCCGGGTGCGCTGCGATACAGTGACACCCCTCGGGGGATAAATACCCCTCGGGGGATAAGAGGTCTGTTCGGGCTACCTACGAAGAAGGACACTCCCCCACATGCGTATTCTGCTGCTCGTCTCCGCGTACAACGGCCTGACCCAACGGGTCTGGTGCGATCTGAAGGAGTCCGGCCATGAGGTCGGTGTCCTGCTGGCCCCGGTCCACGATGATCCTTCCCTGGTGGAGGCGGTCGATGCGATCGGGCCCGACCTGATCCTGTGCCCGTTCCTCAAGCACCGGGTGCCGGAGCAGGTCTGGGACCGCTACCCGACCGTCGTGATCCACCCGGGTCCGCTCGGCGACCGCGGCCCGTCCTCGCTCGACCACGCGACGCTCGACGGTCGCGACCGCTGGGGTGTGACCGCGCTGTCTGCCGTCGAGGAGATGGACGCCGGCCCGGTCTGGGCGACCAGGACCTTCGAGATGCCTGAGGTCCCGATCGCGAAGAGCGCGCTCTACAACGGCCCGGTGGCCGACGCCGCGATGGACTGTGTCGCGGAGGTCCTCCGGATGGTGGCGGCGGGGGAGGCGCCGAAGCCTGCCGAGGAGTGGCCGGCAGAGGTGGAGGGCACGGGCGAGCTGCCGCTGCTGCGCCGCAAGGCCTTCGAGATCGACTGGTCTGCGCCGGCCACCGAGATCGCCCGGCGGATCGCCGCGGCCGACGGTGCTCCGGGCGCTCCCGCGACCGTCGACGGCAAGACGTACTGCCTCTTCGACGCCGCCACGACTCCCGACCAGCACGGCGACGTGAAGCCCGGCACGGTGGTCGGTGTCGACACCGATGCGGTCGCGTTCGCCACCGGCGAGGGCACCCTGTGGGTCGGCTACGCCGCGACGCTCGAGAAGAAGCGTGGCCCCAAGCTCCCGGCGGCCTGGGTGCTCGATGTCCAGCACGCGCCCTTCCGGGAGATGCCCGAGGCGCTGGCCGAGGCGACCTATGAGCGCGACGGAGACGTCGGCTTCCTCACCATCCGCTCCTACAGCGGCGCGATGCACACCCAGCAGTGCCGACGGCTCACTGATGCTGTCCGCAAGGCGCTCGTCGAGGACACCAAGGCCCTGGTCGTACGCGGCACCGAGCATGCCTTCTCCAACGGCATCCACCTCGGCGTGATCGAGGCGGCGCAGGACCCGGCGGCAGAGGCGTGGGACAACATCCGCGCCATCGACGAGCTCTGTCTGGCGATCGCCGAGGCTGAGCAGCTGACCATCGCCGCGTTCACCGCCAATGCGGGCGCCGGCGGCGTGATGGCTGGCCTCTGTGCAGACATCACGGTGGCGCGCGGGGGTGTCGTGCTGAACCCCTACTACGACATGGGCATCTTCGGTTCCGAGCTGCACACCTGGGGGCTGCCGAGCCGGGTCGGCGACGAGCTCGCCGACCAGCTGCTCGGTGCGAAGCTGCCGATCTCGGCGACGGAGGCGGCGCGCATCGGCATGGTCAGTGACCTCGGCCCGCGCGACGCGGCCGAGTTCGACGGCTGGCTGCGCGACCTCGCGCAGCGTTCCATCGAGCCGGAGGCGTACGACTCGGCCCTGGCGGCCCGGGATGCACGCCGTGCCCAGGCGATGCCGATGTCCTACTACCAGAGCATCGAGCTGGCCGAGATGGCACGGGACATCTTCGACGACAGGTACGGGTTTGCCGCGAAGCGGAAGGCGTTCGTCAGCAAGGCTGCGCCCACCGAGACGCCGGCCAAGATCAAGTTCTAGGCCTCGGTCACCGTTGACAAAATAGAACGCGTTCTACCAACCTAGAGGCGTGTGATCTGACTCACACGCCTCTAGGAGGAGCACGTGACCCAGGCGCCCCCACCGCCCGACATGACCTTCCAGCGATCGGGTCGCGACCCTGCGGCGCTCGGCGCGAAGCTGGAGCGGTGGCTGGCCACGGCGCTCCCGCCCGGCGCCGACCCCTCGGTCGCGCTCCTCGGTGGGATCGACGCCAACGGGCTCTCCAGCGAGACGGTCCTGCTCGATGTCACCTCGACCGAGGGTGGGGTCAGGGGGACGAAGGCGTACGTCCTACGGGTTGCGCCTCGCCCGCAGGACATCCCCGTCTTCGCGACCTATGACCTGCAGGCGCAGTACGACGCGATGCGCCTGGCCGGGTCGCTGTCCGCGGTGCCGGTGCCGGAGGTCGGGCTCGCCGAGATGAGCGGCTCGGTCCTGGGGACCCCGTTCTTCCTGATGGAGCGGGTCGAGGGGGTGGTCCCGCCGGACGTGATGCCCTACAGCTTCGGCGACAGCTGGCTCTTCGCCGCCTCGCCGGCGGACCGGGCCGCGCTCCAGCGGCGCTCGATCGAGGTGCTGGCCGGTCGAGACCCACTCCCGCTGGTCGTGCTTGTCGAGCCCCGCCCCGCTGGTCGAGCCGCCGGAGCCGCTAGGCGGAGGCGTGTCGAGACCAACACAGTTCCTTACCGGAATGACCAGCCCCGGTGGTCGAGCATGTCGAGACCTCCCTGCCGGAAACCTTTCGCCCGAAGGCCGGGCCGGGCCGCCGACCCGACTTCGAGGGTCTTCCCGAGGAACCCCGGAGTCAAGGACGGCCTTCGGCCGCCGGCTACGCCGGCCGCTACGCGGTCCTTGACACCGGGCCCCCTCGGAAAAGATCTGGCTGGCTATCGGGGCGGCGGCCCGGGTGTGGCGCAGCGCATTCGTTCCTGGGAACGGTGGTGTTGGTGGGGTGGCAGGGGTGCCCTTCGGGCCACTTAGCGTCCACAAGTCTGACGTCGTTCGATCACCGCGAAAAGTTGGTTTGAACTGCACAGATAGGTGTTCAAGAAGCCCTGGTCGGAGTAGAATAAGAGGTACTACGACACGCCTTTGAAGGGAGGTGACAGCCATGAGCATCGACCACTGGGGCACCAGCCCTGGAGACCTCATCGAGTCGGCTCTTGCTGCCATCGAAACCTCCCTCCAAGAGCTCCTCGCGATGGACCCGACCTACTGGCGCACCAGCCAGAAGAAGGACTACCTCGCGAAGGTGGAGAAGCTCCAAGCCCAGCAGGCCGCGTTGACGCTGCGAGTGCTCGCCGTCTCGGGTGACATCGCGGAAGAGACTGGCGACTAGGACGCCTCCGCCTGGATGCGGGCCGAGCTGCTGGTCGACAAAGGTGTCGCGCGGTCGCAGATCAAGCTCGCCAGTGCGGTGGCGAAGTATGAGTTGGTTGCTGCCGGCCTCGCCGAGGGTGTCGTCTCCGAGGCGAAGGCCCGGGTGATCTCCAAGGCCCTCGACAGGGTCGAGGCCGACCCGTTGGCCACCGCCGAGCATCTGGTCTTGGCTGAGAAGCTGCTGGTGGAGTACGCCACCCAGTTCACGGCCAAGGAACTGCGGATCGTCGGCAGGCGACGCCACCGTCATCAACGTGGTCATCTCGCTCGAGGAGCTCCGCAAAGAGCTCGGTACCGCCACGTTGGGGTTCGATGAGACCAACGGGACCACGATCACCGCCGCTGAGGCCCGGAGGATGGCGTGCAACGCCACCATCATCCCCTGGGTCCTCGGCGGCGACAGCGAGGGTCTCGACGTCGGCCGGGCCAGCAGGGTCTTCGTGCCGATCCAGCGCAAAGCACTGCGGTTGCAGCAGAAGTGCTGCCAAGCCGAAGGCTGTGACATGCCTCCCGAGTGGTGCGATGCCCACCATTTCAAAGCCTGGGCTGCGGGCGGGAAGACGGACCTGAAGGACGGGGTCCTGCTCTGTCCGCATCACCATCGTCTGGCGCACAACCCTGCCTATGTTCATGAGCGGTTGCCCGACGGCACGGTTCGGTTCACTCGCCGGTCCTAGACCGGCGGGGTGTGATTGACCTACCAAGGCTCACCCGTTCGGGCACCTTCGCCTGCCCCTAGGCCAAGAGGGCTGCTTGACCGCTAGGCGTGGCTTGTGCGGCATGGCGTCAACGGTTCCGATCTCGTCGACCCCATGCACGGGAACATGACGCGCGCCCTCCTGTCATCGACCGCCGCGGCTACAACTCCTCGGACCCTGGCCGCCCGTCGGGCCCTGACGTCCCCAGCGCGTGGGGACAAACCCTTGCCCCACGAGTCGTCCGCCGGATCAGGCGGCTTGTGATCGATTCACAAGGTGTCGCCCACTGGCGTAGGCACCGACCCGCCGGGGCCTTCGCTCAGCAGCACACCGGCCATGACTCCCAAGCCCGTGCCCAACTGAATCCGCTGCGCCAAACCCCGCCGCCGACCCGATAGCCAGCCAAAATTCTCGACGGGTCACGGTGTCAAGGACCGCCAACCCAGTATGACCATCTTCAGAGTCCCCCGGAGCGGACCGATTTCGCCGCAGCGCCTCAGCGAACTACGTCAGGCGTCATCAGGTCTTGGTTGTCCTCGGCCCACTCAGCCATCCGATCCTCGCGGACGGCGCGCCAGAGGTCGCGGTCGCGGGAGGGGTCGAGGCGTACGACTGACTGGTCGCCGACCATGCCGGTGCCGTCGGTGGGGACGGTGAGGTAGCTGATGTCGTCGGTGCGGAGGTTGCGGAGGGAGGCGGCGAGCCTGGCCATCTGGGTCGTCGACCAGTCGTCGTCGACGGAGGCGTGCTTCGAGAAGAGGGTGAGGAGGTCGAGGGCCTGCTCCGGGTCCTTGCGCAGCTCCTGCTCGAGCGTCTGCTTGAGCAGCGTACGGAGGAAGGCCTGCTGGCGGGCGACGCGGTCGAGGTCGCCGTCCTGGAGGCCGTAGCGCTGGCGGACGTAGAGGAGAGCCTGCTCGCCGTCGAGGTGGTGGCGGCCGGCCTCCCAGCGGACGCCGCGGGCCGAGTCGTAGACGGTCTTCGGGATGTCGATGTCGACGCCGCCGATGGCGTCGGTGAGCGCCTGGAAGCCGTCCCAGTCGACGATCGCGAGATGGTCGATGCGTACGTCGGTCATCTTCTCGACGGTCTCGACGGTGAGGTTGGGGCCGCCCAAGGAGTAGGCCCAGTTGACCTTGCCCTTGCCGTGGCCGGGGATGTCGACCCAGGAGTCGCGGGGGATCGAGATCACCGAGGCGGAGCGGCGGTCGCCGTCGAGATGGACGAGCATCATCGTGTCCGAACGCGCCTGCCCCGGCTTCCAACCGGGTGCTTCGGCGCCGGTCGTGGGAGCGTCGGACCGGGCGTCGGTGCCGAGGACCAGGACGTTGATCGCGTCCGCGGCCGGCCCGGAGGTGGGCTTGGCGGGCCGATCGGTGAGCCCGGTGAAGGTATCGGGTAACCGCTGGATGTTTCCCTCCACCTTCGCCCGGAGCCACAGGGTGCCGGCCAGCGCTGCGGCGCAGAGCAGGAGCAGGCACACCAGCAACCCGATCAGCGGCTTGCGGGCACGCCGACGCCACCCGGGTGCGGTCCTGCCCGCAGGTTCCTGCTGCGGCGGCACGGGCGGGTGATCGAGCATGGCCATCCGAACAGGGGAACCGGCATCGCCCGATTGTGGGGCCCAACTCCTCACGGTTCCTCAATTTCAGGCAACAGTCGGTAACGGCCGGTAATCAAAAATAGGTAAGCAATACGTCCAGGGGTTCGGGTCAGTAGGGTCCATTGCCAATGGGCGGCTGTTCATGTCGGTTCTCGAGGTCCGCACATGTTTCACCTGTCTGGCTGTGTCTGGGAGGGCGCAGCTCGAGAGTCTTCAGGGGAGTGTTTTGTCGATGTCACGAGTCGGTCGGGACGAGCGCGCCCGGCTGCACGAGGTTGCCTCTGCGCTGGCCGGGATCCGGGCCGCGACCGCGCTGCTGAACGCGCCCGGCGGGGTCGACGGCGAGCGGCGAGCCGCGCTGGCGCAGATGGCGCAGAGCGAGCTGGAACGGCTCGAGCGGATGGTCCGGAAGCAGCAGGAGCTCGCCAGCTCGGAGACGGCGACGCTGCGGGGCAGCGGGCAGGAGGACGAGGTCGCTGAGGTGATCGACCTCGACGCCGTCGTGGGCACCATTGTCCTGGCTCACGAGGCGAAGGGGACGGAGGTCGAGTGGCGCCCCAGCCGGATGCTCGCACTCGGTGACTCGGACCAGCTGACCGAAGCGCTCAACGTGCTTCTCGACAACGCCGCGACCCACGGGAGCGGACCGGTCCGGATCGAGGTGCGTGCGGCGGATCGCCCGAGCACCTCCGTCGAGATCGCCGTGACCGACGATGGGCCGGGGGTCGCGCCGGAGCTCCGCAGGCGGATCTTCGTCTGGGGCGTGAGCGGACCGGACTCCACCGGCCACGGCATCGGCCTCCACGTCGCGCGCGACCTCATGGAGCGGCAGGGCGGCTACCTCGAGCTCTCCGAATCCGGCGAGCGCACCACGTTCGTCATCGGTATCCCGCTGCTCGGCCGCGCTGACGACGGGGCCGACGAGCGCGCCTCGGGCCAGGGAGGCCGCCGTGGTTTCGCCACGTAAACGTCTGAAGGTCGTCCTCGTCGATGACCACACCCTCTTCGCCGAGTCGCTCCAGCTGGCGCTCACCTTCGAGGGATACGACGCCCACCGCGTCGAGCTTCCGGATGAGCCGCGGTCGGAGGCCAGGCTCACGTCGCTGATCATGCGCTCGCAGCCGCGCATCGTGCTGCTCGACCTCGATCTCGGACAGCACGGCTCCGGCGTACGCCTCATCGCCCCGCTCGCCAGGTCGGGTGCCGACGTCGTCGTGGTGACCAGCTCGACCGAGGAGGCCCGCTGGGGTCATGCGCTGCACGCCGGGGCCCGGACGGTGCTGTCCAAGACGGTGCCCTTGGGCGAGATCATGGGCACCGTACGCAGGCTCAACTACGGTCTCAGCGTGCTCGACGTCGACGACCGTGAGCGCTGGATCAGGGCGTGGGCGGGGCAGGAGAAGGAGATGATGGAGTTCCGTCGCCGGCTCGCCGAGCTCTCCCCGCGGGAGTCGCAGGTGCTCGAGCACCTGATGAACGGCTCGACGGTCGGCGAGATCGCCAAGGTCCGGGTCGTCTCCGAGACGACGGTGCGCACTCAGGTGAAGTCGATCCTCGCCAAGCTCGGGGTCTCCTCGCAGATCGCCGCGATCAGCATCGCCCACAAGGCCGAGTGGCGGGCCGCCTGACGTTTTCTCGCGTCAGCGTGCGACGAGGCCCTCGTGCTCGCTCGTCCCGCGCAGGATGTAGAGCCGGCCGGTCGTCGGGCAGCGCCAGGCATCTCCCTCGGCGACCAACGGCGCACCGGCGTGCCCGACCCACCCGACCTGCCGGGCGGGCACGCCGACGACGAGTGCGTGGTCCGGTACGTCGCGGGTGACCACGGCGCCGGCCGCGACCATCGCCCAGGCGCCGATCGTGACTGGAGCGACGCAGACGGCGCGCGCGCCGATGCTGGCTCCGGTGCGTACCGTCACGCCCACGGCCTCCCAGTCGTCGCCGTCCTTGAGGGTGCCGTCCGGGTTGACGGCGCGAGGGAGATGGTCGTTCGTGAACACCACCGCCGGCCCGACGAACGCACCGTCCTCGAGCACCGCCGGCTCGTAGACCAGCGCATGGTTCTGGACCTTGCAGCGGTCACCCACCACGACCCCGGGGCCGACGTACGCTCCCCGACCGATCACGCACTCGCTGCCGATCCGCGCGTGCTCGCGCACCTGGGCCAGGTGCCAGACGAGGGTTCCGGCGCCGATAACCGCACGGTCGTCGACGTCCGCGCTGGGTTCGATCCAGGGCTCCACGTCGGCTTCCTCGATGGTCATACCGTCAGGAAACCGGGACCGGGTGGCCTGCGGGTCAGGCCCGGGGGCGGCGTACCCGATTCAGCGTAGGACCGCGGGCGAGGACGCCTCCGGGACCAGTACGCGAGGGGTGGCGGTGGTCGAGGTGTCGAGGGCCCACACATCGCTGACCGGCTCGCCCTGGCGAGCCAGGCCGTAGAGGACGGTGTCGTCGTCGAGCCACTCGATCTGGTCGTCGATGCTGTGGACCTCGCCGGCGAGCACGGTGCGCCGGCCGGTGGCGAGGTCGAGGACCGCCGGTGTCCACCGGGTGCCGCTCTCGTCCGCCTCCTTGAACGCGATCCGGGTGCCGTCCGGGGAGAGCGAGGGGCACTCGACGTGGTCGGCGACGGTGGTCAGCGAGCGCTCGGCGAGGTCGCCACGAACCAGGTAGGTCCGTCCGCCGGTGGCGACGGTGGCGTAGAAGGTGCGGCCGTCGTCGGTGAAGGTGATGCCCCAGATGTTGCGGTCGACCGGGGCGACCCGGTGGCCGTCGACGACCAGTTTGAAACTCTCCAGGTCCCCGTAGCTCGCTCCGCCGACCCGGCGGATGGCGGTGCGCGTCGAGAACCCGCTGGCCAGGTAGGAGTCGCCGTTGACGAACACCGTCGTGGAGACCAGCCGCCCGTCCGGCGAGAGCCGGGTGCGGCTGGGCAGCCCGGGCAGGTCGGTCTCGTCGACCTCCCGCCATGCCTGCCCCGAGGTCGAGATCGCCAGGTCGATCGCCCGGTAGCGGCTCACCACGCCGCGCTCGGTCCTCAGGCAGGAGACCGATCGGGCTTGGGCGTAGACCCGGTCGCAGCTCAGGTCGGTCAGCGCTCGAGGGCCGCCAGGGTCGGCCAGGGTCACGGCGCCGACGTGCCCGTACTCGGCGTCGCGCCCGGTGTGGCGGAAGACGATCCGGGGCCCCTTCTCGACCTGCGCCAGGGTGGTCGTCGTGGCGGCGGTCGCCGTGGACGTACGCCGGTCGTTCTCGGCGATCGCGGAGAGCGCGTACGCCGTCATCCCGGCCGTGACCAGCACGACGACGGCACCGAATGCAGTGGTCCGCCACGTCATGGCCGCCCTCCTCGGAGCACGGCGAGCCCGGCCGGTATCGCGGCGAGCAGCACCGCGCAGACGGCGAGCATCGCGACGCGGGGGCCGACGGCGTACCAGAGCAGACCGAAGCCGGTCGCGGCGACGAGCCGAGCCAGCGCGACGGCGGTCTGGGCGGTGGCGATGCCGCTGGCTCGTACGGTCGCGGGGACCAGCTGTCCCGCCACGGCGGCCAGGGTGCCGTCGGTGGCGGCGTAGAAGACGCCGAGGAGGAGCACTGCGGCGAACGTCGTCCACAGCGCTCCGGACCCGGTCGCGGCGCACAGGTAGGCGGCGGCGAGCGGAAGGTGGCCGAGCACGAGGACCTTCGCGCGCCCGGCGCGGTCGGCGAAGCGGCCCATCGGGACGGCGAGGGCCAGATAGGCGAGGTTGGTCCCGACGTAGAGAACGGGGAACCACTGGACCGCGAAACCGCCGGTCTCCAGCAGCGCCAGGTAGACGAATCCGTCGCCGACGGTGAGCAGGGCGAGCACGCCGGACACACCGGTCAGGCGGAGGAACCGCGGGTTCAACGTGGAGCGCCCGCGGACTGTGTTGGTCTCGACACTGGCTCGCTGGCGCTCGCCAGGCTCGACCAGCGGGGTTCGGGCTCCGGTGCGGAACGGCACGAAGCACACCATCGTGGCGACCCCGAGCACCGCGAAGCCGAGCGAGACGACCAGGACGGTGTCGTAGCCGTCGGCGATCCGCCACAGGATCACGAAAGCCAGCAGCGGCCCGAGCGTAGCCCCGATCGTGTCGAGGGCCCGATGGACGCCGAAGCTGCGGCCGAGGCGTGCTGGGTCGCTGGAGGCGGCGATCATCGCATCCCGCGGAGCGGTGCGTACGCCCTTGCCGACCCGGTCGAGCGAGATCGCGGCCGAGATCGTGCCGAAGCCGCCGGCGAAGATCAGCCCGAGCCGGGCGACCGCGCTCAGCGTATAGCCCGCCAGCGCCACCGGCTGCGGGCGGTCGGTGCGGTCGGCGACCCACCCGGCCGCGATCCGCACCAGCGAGGAGACGCCCTGATAGAGCCCGTCGATCAGCCCGTACGCCACCGGCGAGAGCCCCACGACGGCGGTCAGGTAGAGCGGCAGGATCGCCGAGACCGACTCCGAGGAGATGTCCGTCAGCAGGCTGACGATGCCGAGGACGACGACCGTCCGGGAGACCCGACCGCCGGCGCTCCGCGGCGCGACATCCGTGCTGGGACGGTCGCTGAGTGAGAGATACACCGGCGCTCAGGCCAACGTGTGGAGGACGGAGTAGAGGCTGAAGTCGACGTCGCGGCGCCCGGTGTCGGTGACCGTGACGCTCACGGTCTCCTCGCCACGACGCAGCGAGATCGCGGGCCCGTTCTCGACCGACATGGTTGTGACCTCCTCGAAGCCGTGCTGCGCGAGGCCGGTCCGGAAGTGACGCAATACGTCGCACGGCCGCCGGCAGCTCGCCGTCAGCGCCACCTGGAGCACGCCCTTGGTCGGTGAGACGCTGGAGATCTCGACGGTGGTGCGTGCCGGTGGCGCCAGGGCGGTCGGGTAGCCGGCCACCAGGGCGTCCTTGCGGACCGCCGGCTTCGGGAGCGGCTCCGCGACCAGCGCCGCCGGCTTCGTAGGTGGTTTCTGGGAGAGGCCGGGGAGACCCGACTCGGTCTGGGGCGAGGCCGCCTTGGGCAGCGCCTCGGTCGCAGGCTCGGGATCCGGCTGCGACGTCCGACCCGGGCCCGAACCCGAACCGGCGCTCGGATCGGAGCCGGTCCCGGCCTCTGGCGCGCCCGACCGGGAAGCCGAGGCGCTCGCAGGGCCATCGCCGTCGTCGCCGACGGGGGAAGAGTCGGCGAAGCGCCCGGGCACCCAGAAGATCGTGATCCCGACGAGCACGCCGAGAAGCACGAAGAGGAGAAGGCGCTTGAGGTTCACGAGACCAGTCGACGCGCGGCGGAGCCCGGTCGAGACCGATGGGCGGGCTGCGTACTCAATTTCAGGCAGCCTGTCGGACCGGCCACGGTCCGTGGAGGGGAGCCGTGCGACGTTGCGGTTGCCGGGAACTGCCCCGGCCGTAGTACCCGGGGGACGGGCCACGTTGAACACCGCTGACTTTCTTCTCGAGCTAGCGCCCGAGGACTCGATCGCGCTCGTAGAGGCGGGTCGCGAATACACGTTCGAAGAGCTGCGAGCCAGCGTCTCCGTGCTCGCCGGACGGCTCTCGGTGCTCGGTCTGTCTCCGGGCGCGCCGATCGGGATCATGGCGCCCAACGGGCTGTTCTGGGTCTCGGCCTATCTCGCCGCGCTCCGGATGGGTCTGGTCGTGGTGCCGCTGCCCATCACGCTGCCGACCGACGAGGCGGCGGCCCGAGTGGGGTGGGTCGGCGCCGACGCGCTGCTGGTGGGGCGCGCCCAGGCCAAGCCACTCCGGCTGAGCCTGTCCGGGGGCGTCCCGCTCGTCGTGGAGCGGAAGGAGCGGCTGATCCCGCAGTCGCGATCGGCGTCGGTCGACCCGTCCTCGGCGGTCGAGGTCGACCCGGACCACGACGCGCTCTACATGTTCACCTCCGGGACCACGGGCGACCCCAGAGCGGTGCGGATCACCCACCGCAACATCCAGGCGAACACGACCTCGATCCTCGGCTACCTCGACATCGCGCCGGAAGACCGGATGCTGGTCGTGCTGCCGTTCACCTACGTCTTCGGGCTCTCGCTTCTGCACACCCATCTGCGCGCTGGCGCCGCGATGGTGATCCAGCCGGACATCGTCTTCCCGCAGGCGGTGGTGGACCGAATGGTGTCCGCGCGCTGCACGGGCATCGCGGGGGTGCCCTCGACCTTCGGGATGCTGCTGCGCAACAGCACCTTCGGCACCACGGCGCTTCCCTCGCTGCGGACCGTGCAGCAGGCCGGTGGCAGGCTGGCTCCTGCGCTGGTCGAGCAGATGATGCACGCGCAGCCGCAGGCGAAGATCTTCGTGATGTACGGCGCGACCGAGGCGACCGCCCGGCTCTCCTACCTCCCGCCCGATGAGCTCACCCGGCACCCAGGGTCGATCGGCCGCGGGATTCCCGGAGTGGATCTGCGAGTGCTCGACAGCGACGGGATTCCGGTTGGTCCCGGCGAGGTCGGCGAGATCTGGGCCAGTGGCGCGAACATCTCGCCCGGGTACCTCGACGCCCCCGAGGCGACGGCGCGCAAGATGCCCGGCGGGATGCTGCGTACCGGAGATCTGGCGAAGGTCGACGAGGACGGCTACATCTACGTGGTCGACCGGGCCGAGGACTTCATCAAGTCGTGGGGGCACCGGATCGCGAGCCAGGAGGTCGAGTCGGCTGCTCTCGAGCTGCTGGAAGTGGTGGCGGCCGCGGCGGTCGGGCTCCCGGACGATGCCGCCGGTGAGCGGGTCGAGCTGGCGATCGTGGTTCGGCGCGGGTCGGCGCTGCGCGGCGCCGACGTGATCGCGCACTGTCGCCGACGGCTCTCGAAGCACATGGTGCCCGAGGTCGTCCGCTTCGTCGACGCGCTGCCGCTCAACGTGAACGGGAAGGTCGTCAAGCGCGACGTACGCGCGATGTGCCTGCGGTTGGCGCAGGAGCCGGCCGGCGAGCAGGACGACGACTTCGGTGACGCGGACGATGCCGGCTGCGAAGGTGTCAAGGTGGGTTGAGATGGCGCGTAGGGAAGTGCCCGGGGCGGTGAAATTGCTGGTCGGTGTATGGGCAGGGGTGTTGGGGCTCGCGGTCGCGCTGGCCGGAACGTGGTTGCTGAGGAGCCCGGGGATGAACGATCAGGTCGCAGTCGCAGAGCCGTCCGAGTCCGAGCTGCGGGTCGCGGGGAAGACCACCGTGCTCTTCGGGCACAACTCGGTCGGGATGAACATCCTCGAGGGGGTCGCGAAGGTGTACGCGGACGCCGCGGTGCCGGCGCCGGCCATCGCCGACGTGTCCGGTGTCGGTGTGGCCGATGTGGCTGGTGGGGCCGGCGCGGGCGAGGTCGAGGACGCGACGCTGCGGCACGCCTACATCGGGGTGAACGAGGATCCGCTCAGCAAGCTCGCCGCGTTCACGGAGCTGATGGACGGCGCCGCCGGGGAGGACGTGGACGTGGCGCTGATGAAGCTCTGCTACGTCGACATCACCGCGGCCACCGACGTGCAGGCGGTCTTCGACGCCTATGTGTCGACGATGGCCGAGGTCGAGGCAACCCATCCCGACGTACGTCTCCTCTACACGACCGTGCCGCTCACCGCCGACCGGAACTGGAGGTCGAAGGTCAAGGCGGCCGTGGGCCGTGACGACGAGATGGGACCGGCCGACAACGTCGCCCGGGAGCGCTACAACGCGATGATCCGGGAGAAGTACGCCGCCACCGGGCGCCTCGTCGACATCGCCGCCGCCGAGGCGGAAGGCACCGGGGAACGCCGCCAGGACGGCCGTCCCTACTACGTGCTCAACGAGAACCTGACCTATGACCGCGGCCATCTCAACGAGGCGGGCTCGACGGCTGTCGCAGCCGAGCTGCTGAAGATCGTCGCGGCCCACAGCCCGGTCGCCTGAGCTCCGACGCGAGGCGAGCATGCCCGACCTTCGACTTGACCATGTGGGTATCCAGGTCCGCGACCTGCTCCGCACCGCCGAGGCTTTCGAGCGGCTCTTCGGCTACTGTCGCGTCACGGACCCGGTCGTCAACACCCGTCACGGAGTCCGCGGGGTCTTCCTGGAGAAGGCCGACTCGATCTCTCTCAAGCTCATCACTCCTTTGTCGCCCGGGCCGCATGCGTACGGCCTCCATCATCTGGCCTTCATGGCTTCTGATCTCGACTCTGCTCTCGTGGAGCTCGGTGTCGCTGGGGCTCGGACGCTCAGTCCTCTTCAGCCGGGGGAGATGTTCGACGATGAGCTGATCGCTTTCGTGCGGGCTGCTGGGGTCAATGTCGAGCTCATCACTACTGATCGGCGGCGGGGGCGGATCGGGTGAGCTCGGGGGTCTCGCTTTTCGGGCTTGTCGAGACCTCCTGCCCCGCTGATCGAGCTTGTAGAGACCGCCCTCGCTGGTCGAGCCGCCGGAGCCGCTAGGCGGAGGCGTGTCGAGACCAACACAGTTCCCTGCCGGAACGCTCAGTCCCCGGTGGTCGAGCCTGTCGAGACCTCCCTGCCGGAGACCTTTCGCCCGAAGGCCGGTGTGGGCCGCCGACCCTTCTTCGAGGGTGTTCTCGACATGCCCCGGAGTCAAGGACGGCCTTCGGCCGCCGGCTTCGCCGGTCGCCTTTGGCGATCCTTGACACCGGACCATGTCGAGAAAAGATTTGGCTGGCTATCGGGGCGGCGGCCCGGGTGTGGCGCAGCGCATTCATTCCTCGGACGGATGATGTTGAAGGAGCGGGAGGGTGGCCCTTCGGGCCACTTACCATCCACAGGTATGAGGCCGTTCGCTCACCGCGAAAACAGCGGCTGACCTGCGCATATAAGTAGATTCGCGCGGGCTGAAAGAGTAGAATCAGACCCATCACAACACGCCTCTGAACACACACCGGAGAGGAGGGGCGGCGATGAGTCTCGAACCCGAGATCAACCACTGGGGAATCAACCCCGAGGACCCGATCGACGCAGAGCTCGCCGCCCTCGAATCCTCCCTCGACAACCTGCTCACCAGGGACCCCGCCTATTGGCGCACCGGTGAGAAGAAGGACCGGTTGAAGCGTCTGGAGATCATCCAGGCCAAACAAGCCGCACTGAGACTCCGGGTCCTCGCTGTCTCGGGTGACATCGCCGAAGAGACCGGCGCGAAAGACGTCTCAGGGTGGATGCGGACCGAGCTCTTGGTCGACAAGAAACTCGGGCGTGCCGAGGTGAAACTGGCCGCCGGGCTGGCGAGGTACGAGCTCGTCGCCGCGGGCCTCGCTGAAGGTGTCGTGTCCCCCGACAAAGCACGGGTGATCGTCAAAGCGCTCGAGGCGGTCGAGGCCGACCCCGAAGCCAGCACCGAGAACCTGGTGCTCGCGGAGAAGCTGCTGGTGGAGTACGCCACCGAGATGACTGCGACCAGGCTCGAGATCATCGGGAAGCGGATCTTGTTCGAGGTCGACCCCGAACGGTTCGAGGCCGCCGAAGCCAAAGCGCTGCAGCGCGAAGAAGAACGCGCCCAACGCCGCACGTTCTTCACCTCCCGCGCCAACGGCGACGGGACCGTGGACATCCACGCCCGCGTCTCGAACGCGGTCGGCATGAGGTTGCGCACCATCCTGGACTCGTTGGCGCAGCCCCGGAAGCTCTCCGCAGAAGACCGGGGCCGCAAAGCCCCCTATGACCGGCTGCTGGGCCAGGCCTTCGCCCGGATCATCGAGACCTACGACGTCGACCAGCTCCCTCGGCATGGTGGTCACGCCACGACGGTGTTCATCACCATGAGCGTCGAGGACCTCCGCAACGACCTCGGCACCGCCGCCCTAGGGTTCGACGGCGAGCAGATCAGCGCCGCTGAGGCCCGCCGGATGGCCTGCAACGCCGACCTCATCCCCGTCGTACTCGGCACAGGCTCCGAGATCCTCGACTTCGGCCGCAGCATCCGCCTGGC
>NZ_JACIXG010000067.1 GCF_014360585.1 Nocardioides sp. | reverse complement strand
CATGCCTCCGCCTAGCGGCTCCGGCGGCTCGACCGGCGCTCGACCGACGGGTGACCCCCGTCGGTCGAGCCGGACTCGTGAGGAACGAACGAGTCCGTGTCGAGACCAACACATTCCCTGACCGCGGTCAGTCCAGCGCGAGTCCCTCCGCCGGGCTGACCTTGGTGGCCCGCTTGGACGGCGCCACGCAGGAGATCAGGCCGGCCAGGCCCGCGGCCACGACCACACCGATCAGCTGCAGCACAGGCAGCTGGAAGGTGGCGTCGGGCATGATGTCGCCGACCAGGATCTCGCTGCCACCCCAGGCGAAGAAGACGCCCAGTGCGGTGCCGACGAGGGCGGCCACCGCCGATAGCAGCACCGCCTCGGCGGCCAGCGTCCGCCGCAGCTGACGCTTGGTCAGCCCCAGTGCCCGCAGCAGCGCGTGCTCACGGCCGCGCTCGAGGACCGAGAGCCCCAGCGTGTTGGCGATGCCGGCCAGCGCGATCAGCACCGAGATCGCCAGCAGCCCGATCACCGACCAGGTGAACACGTCCAGCTGGAGCTCGACCCAGGCCCGCTGGGCCTTGCCGTTGATCAGCTCGGCGTCCGGAGCGAGCGCTCCGAGCGATCCGGCCATGTCCTCGGGGTCTGCTCCGGCCTCCGCGCGGACCCAGACCGCATAGGTCTTCGGGGCGTCGGTCAGCTCCTCGAGCGTCGCGGCGGAGATCTGTGCGGCGCCGTCGATCTCGCGTACGTCCAGGGTCACCGTTGCCGAGCGGTCGCCGACGACCAGCGTCACCTTCTCGCCAGTGGCTTCGAAGGAGTTCTCGAGGAACGCGGAGGCGGCGAGCGGCGAGAGCACCATCGTGCCGGGCTTCACGCTGAGATCCCGGAGCGCGATGTCTCCCGCGGGAGGGGCGACGACCGGCACCGGAACGGGCTTGCCGTCGTCCTCCACCGAGGCCATCGTGCCCGGCACTGCCACCGCGTCGGCGACACCCGGAACCGACTTCGCGTCCTCGAGGACCGAAGCCTCCAGCGGCTTCGACTCCGCCTGCAGAGCGAGGTCGATCGGGTGCTGCGCGGCCATCTCGTCGACCGTGGCGGTGCGGATGGTGCTCATCCCGGTGAGCACCCCGGTGGTGAGAGTGACGCCGACGAGCAGCGACGCCGCGGTGGCCGCGGTGCGCTTCGGGTTGCGGCCGGCGTTGGCCGCGGCGAGCTTCGCCGGGGACCCGGCGATCGTCCCCAGGGCCGCCCCTGCCAGCCGCACCAGGCCGGGCACCAGCACGGGCCCGAGGATCATCACGCCGAGGAAGGTGACCGCGCAGCCGAACAGCACGATGACCATCCCGGCCTGCGGATCGCCCCAGCCGACGGCAACGAAGATCGTCGCCACCCCGGCGAGCACGACCAGCAGGCCGAACCCGATCCGGAACTTCCCGGCGCCGCGTACGTCGAAGCCGTCCTGCGGACGCAGTGCGGCCAGCGGGCTCAGCCGCATCAGCCTGCGGGTCGGCAGCCACGAGGCGACGAGGGTGGTGAGCACGCCGAGCACGAACGCGGCCGCGAGCCAAGGCCACTCGAAGGAGACCGCACCCAACGGTGCCGTCTCGGCGAACTGCCGCACCAGCGCGACGATCCCCCAGCCCAGGAGTGCGCCCACGGCCAGGCCCAGCAGCGAGGCGAGCAGCCCGAGGACGAGCGCCTCCCGGCGTACCGATCTCAGGACCTGCCGCTTCGTCGCACCCATCGCGCGCAGCAGCGCGAAGTCGCGCATCCGCTGGGCGAAGAGGATCGAGAACGTGTTGGTGATGACCAGCACGGAGACGAACAGCGCGATGAAGGCGAAGATCAAGACCATGTACGCGATGATGTTGACCTCTTTGTTGAGCTGGGTCTGCAGCTCGGTGAGGTAGTCGTCGGTGCTCAGCCAGCCGTCGGCCTTGTCGCCGGTGTCGGCGGTGAGGACGGCCTGGACGTACTGCTCCTCCCAGCTCTGTATCTCGGGCCAGGTCACGTAGATCGACGAGGACCACATCGACGGGGCGTCCACGAGACCGACGACGGTCGTGTCGACCGCCGTGTCTCCGCTGCCGACCTGGAGCCTGTCGCCGACGGCGACCTTGTTGGTCTTGGCGGCGTTGGCGTCGACGACGGACTCGCCGGCTCGGGTCGGGAACCGGCCTTCCTCGAGGTCCTGCCACTGCCACCGCTTCTCGGTGGAGACGGTGCCGACCATGATGTCCTGGCCGAACATCTTCGTCTCGGAGCGGACCGGCTGCATCGATAGGGCCATCGGCCAGCCGCCCTGCTCGACGTACTTCGCGGTGACCTCCCTCGTCGGCAGGTCGACCGCGCCGACCGCGTTCTGCAACGGCGCGTCGATGCCCGCGAACAGGCCCGCCTTCGTCGCTGAGGTGAGCGCGTTGGTGACCACGATCAGGGCGACCGCGGCGACGACCGCCACGACGGCCGCGGCGTATCGACGGGCGTAGGTTCGCAAGGACGCGAACAACACCGTCCGCATCAGCGCGTCACCCCTTCGATGCGCCCGTCCTTGACGGTCACGATCTCGTCGGCGTACGCAGCGGCGGAGGCCTCGTGGGTCACCATGACCACGGTCTGGCCGAGCTCGCGGACGCTGCGGCGGAGGTGGTCGAGGACCTCTGCCGAGGTCTCGGAGTCGAGGTTGCCGGTGGGCTCGTCGGCGAAGAGGATCGCGGGCTGGGTGACCAGCGCGCGGGCGATGGCCACGCGCTGCTGCTGGCCGCCGGAGAGCTCGGAGGGCTTGTGACCCAGGCGCTGGCCGATGCCGAGGGTGTCCGCGATCATCTGCGCCCGCGCGCGGGTCTCGTCGGTCACCCGCTTGCCGGCGAGCTCCAGCGGCAGCTGGATGTTCTGCCCGGCGGTGAGCATCGGCAACAGGTTGAACGCCTGGAAGACGAACCCGACGTTCTCGCGCCGGAAGATGGTCAGCTGGTCGTCATTGAAGCTCTCCAAAGGTTGCCCGGCAACCGAGATCTGGCCGCTGGTTGGACGGTCGAGCCCGGCCAGGCAGTGCATCAATGTGGACTTGCCCGAGCCGCTCGGACCCATGATCGCGGTGAACGCCCCGCGGCGGATCTCCAGGTCGACGCCCCGCAGCGCGTGCACCTCGGTGGCACCCTTGCCGTAGGTCTTCGTCAATCCCACCGCTCGGGCGGCTGCTGTTGTCGTGTGAACAGAGGTCTGTGTCATGCGACCGAGCCTCTCGTTCTACGGCGTCGGTCCACATCGGGCTGGGGGCTGATCCTGGTGTACGACCTGGGGTTGATCGGCAAGGGTCGGCTCAGGGTCATCCCTGGTTCTTGGTCTGCCGAGACCACCCTGCCCCCGCTGGTCGAGCCGCCGGAGCCGATGGGGCCTCCGCTGGTCGAGCCGCCGGAGCCGCTAGGCGGAGGCGTGTCGAGACCAACACAGTCGCTTCCGGTGGGTGAGCTTGTCGAGACGTCCCTGCCGGGAACGTCCCACCCGAAGGCCGGTCAGGGCCGCCGACCCTTCTTCGAGGGTGTTCTCGACATGCCCCGGAGTAAAGGACGGCCTTCGGCCGCCGGCTACGCCGGCCGCTACGCGGTCCTGGACACCGGACCATCTCGGGAAAAACATGGCTGGCTATCGGGGCGGCGGCCCGGGTGTGGCGCAGCGGATTCATGCTTCGGAGCTGGTCTCTGCCGGCCTCGCTGCCGGTGTCCTTTCCGAGGCGAAGGCCATCGTGATCACCAAAGCCCTGGACAAGATCGAGGCTGACCCGGTCGCCACCGGCGAGGACCTGGTCCTGGCTGAGAAGCTGCTGGTCGACTACGCCGACCTCGCCACGGCCAACGAACTACAGATCGCCGGCAAGCGGGCCCTGGCCAAGATCGACCCCGACCGGTTCGAAGAAGCCGAAGCCAAAGCCCTCCTCGCCGAAGAAGAACGAGCACAGCACAAGACCGCACTCCGCGTGTGGGACAACCACGACGGCACCATCGGGTTCGACGGTGTTCTCCCGACATCGATCGGGATGCGGTTCAAGAAGCACGTCGAGGCCTGGGCCCAACCGCGCAAGCAGCAACTGGTGGAGAAGGGTGCCCCGTTGCCGCCATGGGAACGGCTTATGGGTCAGGGCTTCGCCCGCCTGATCGAGACCATCGACCCCGCCACGCTGCCCCGCCACGGCGGGGACGCCACCGTGATCAACGTCGTCATCTCCCTCGAGGAACTCCGCAAAGAGCTCGGCACCGCCACCCTCGGCTACGACGAGACCAACGGCACCACGATCACCGCAGCCGAGGCCCGCCGGATGGCGTGCAACGCCACCATCATCCCCTAGGTCCTCGGCGGCGACAGCGAGGTCCTCGATATGGGCCGCGCGAGCAGGTTCTTCGTCCCCATCCAACGCAAAGCACTCCGCTTGCAGCAGAAGTGCTGCCAAGCCGAAGGCTGCGACATGCCACCCGAATGGTGCGACGCCCACCACCTAGATCCATGGGCAGCCAGCGGCAAGACTGACCTGAAAGACGGGGTCCTGCTGTGCCCCCACCATCACCGTCTGGCGCACAACCCTGCCTATATTCATGAGCGGCTACCCCACGGAACCGTCCGGTTCACCTGCCGCTCCTAAGCCGGCAGGATGCACCTTCTTACGCGCTCCGCAGGCAGAGTCGCGGCATCATCCGATCGGCTATCTGAACGTGGCCTGTTGCCAGATGTCTGGGTGCGCCCGGTCGAGTGATCGTAGAGGCATGAAGAATTCCACGTTCACAACCAGCCCCGTCCGCTTCATCGCGACCTCGGTGGCCGCCCTCGCTACCGCAGCTGTGCTCGCCGCGTGCGGCGGGACCGACGGTGCCTCGACCGGCTCCGCGCAGGCCGGCTCGGCCCAGCATGCCGAGTCGACTCAGGCGACCCCGTCCGACGTCCTCGCCTCGACTGCGTGGGAGACCACCGGCGCGGTGGACCAGGACGGGAAGGACGTACCCCTCACAGACGAGGATGTCTCGACCTTCGTCGGCTGGGCCTACTTCGACGCCGACGGCACCTTCTCGATGTACAACCTCGATGACACCCCGAAGATGCAGGGCGACTGGACCGTCACCGAGGATGGCAAGACCCGCCACATCGTCGCCAAGGACGATGCCGGTGAGGTGATGTTCGAGCGGGACTCCGACATCGTCACCCTGACCGAGGACGAGTTCACCTACCGCGTCTTCCCCGACGAGAACGACAAGTCCGTCTACCTCGACATCGTCCACACCCCCACCGACCACGCAGAGCCCACCGCCTGACCTGATCCCTTCGGATCAGCGGCCCACGAGACCGGTCTCATAGGCCAGCACCACCAGCTGGACGCGGTCACGGGATCCGGTCTTGGCCAGCAGGCGGCCGACGTGGGTCTTCACGGTGGCCTCGGCAACGACGAAGGTCTCGGCGATCTCGGTGTTGGAGAGGCCACGACCGACGAGGGTGAGCACCTCGCGCTCACGCTCGGTCAACGCTGCCAGACGCTGCTCGGCGGCGGCCGTCGTCGGGGTCAAGGGCGCGGCTGCGGCGAAGTGCTCCAGCAGGCGACGGGTGGTGCTGGGGGCTACGACCGAGTCGCCGGCGTGCACGGTGCGGACCGCGGTGAGCAGATCCTCCGGGCGGGCGTCCTTGAGCAGGAATGCGGCCGCACCTGCCCGGATCGCGGCGAAGGCGTACTCGTCGAGGTCGAAGGTGGTCAGGACGATCACCCGGGGTGCGTTGTCGCTGCCGGCGATGAGACCGGTGGCCTCGACGCCGTCCATGCGCGGCATGCGTACGTCCATCAGGACCACGTCGGCCTGCGTACGACCCAGCTCGGCGATCGCCTCCTGGCCGTCGCCTGCCTCGCCGACGACGGTCAGGTCGGGCTGGGAGTCGATGAGCATCCGGAACCCGGCACGGACGAGCTCTTGGTCGTCGACGAGCATCACTTTGATGGGTCCGGCAGGAGTCGTCATAGGGGCATCTTCGCGTACACGCGGAAACCGCCACCGGGGGCCGGGCCGGTCTCCAGCGTTCCGTGGTGGGCAGTGATGCGCTCGCCCATCCCGATCAAGCCCAGTCCGACGAGCCCGAGCCCGCCGGGGTCGCGGCTCTCGTCGGCGGCCGCGCCGCGGCCGTTGTCGGTGACCTCGATCTCCAGGCTGTCCGCTTCGGCCGTCACGGTGACGCTGGCCGCGGCGTCCGGACCGGCATGCTTGCGTACGTTGCTGAGCGCCTCCTGCACCACCCGGAAGGCGGTCAGGGCAACGCCCTCGGGCACGGCGAGGCCGGGCTCGGGAAGGGTTGCTGCCAGCTCCATCCCGCCGGCGCGGGTCTCCTCGACGAGCGTCGCGATGTCGCTCAGCCGGGGCTGCGGGCGGGTCAGCGTGTCTCCGTCGCGCAGCAGACCGAGCAGCTGCCGCATCTCCGCCAGCGCCTCGCGCGCCGTCTGCGCGACGGTCTCCAGCGCCTGGGGAGCCACGGCCGGATCCTGCTCGGCAGCGTAGCGAGCCCCGTCTGCCTGCACCACGATCACGCTCAGCCCGTGGGCCACCACGTCGTGCATCTCGCGCGCGATCCGCGCCCGCTCCTGGGTCGCCCCGAGCTCGGCACGCTGCTCGGCCTCGCGGCGCAGCTGCTCGTTGCGCTGGATCAGGGAGTCGACGTACGCCGCTCTGGTCCGCGCCAGCGCGCCCAGCGCCCAGGCCGCCACTGGGAAGGTGGCGAGCGAGAGGGTGACCGAGATGTAGGAGCTCGGGTCGATGCCGACCGGTTCGTCATGGACCTCGACGTTGGCGTGCGTGTCGACCGCGCTCAGCCAGTCGTAGGCACCGAGGAAGGACCCGAACAGACCGACCCCGAGCGCGGCCAGGCCCCAGCGCGGGCTGGCGTAGCGCGCGACCGAGTAGACCGCGATCGGGTAGGAGAGCTGCGAGACCAGCGGATAGTCGAGGAAGAGCACCTGCAGCCCGCAGGCACCGGCCACGACGGTGTAGACGATCAGCGGATGACGTCGGCGCCACAGCAGCGGGACGAGCTGCACCACCACCAGGCCCAGGTCGACGAAGTGGTTGGTGCTCGACACGTCCTGGGCCGCATTGCCGTCGACCAGGGCCTGGATGGCATAGAACGGGATGATCAGGAAAAGGGTGCCAGCGAGCAGGACGTCGAACCACCATCGCCCGCGCGGGCCGAGCCGCCAGGGCCGTACCAACTCCTCCACGCAGCCCACCGTAGAGGAGCCAAGGCGGCCTCGGCGTCAGCCTGGGGACGGATGTGCTCGTCAGCCCCCGGACGGACTAGAATCCAGAGGCTGGCGATGGATGTTCGTCCGCATGAGACGTGCTTTGGAGGACTCGTGGAGGCAGTGCGCTACGTCGCGATCGGTGACTCGTTCACGGAAGGAGTCGGCGACGAGACCCCGGACGGCCACGTACGCGGCTGGGCCGATCTGGTCGCCCAGGGTTGGGCCGCGTCCGGGACGCAGGTGGAGTACGCCAACCTCGCGATCCGCGGTCGCCTGATCCGCCCGATCGTCGAGGAGCAGCTTCCCGCCGCGCTGGCGCTGAAGCCGACCCACCTGTCCTTCAACGGCGGCGGCAACGACATGCTCCGCCCGAAGGCCGATCCCAACGCGATCGCCGACATGCTCAAGCCGGTGCTCGAGGCCTGCGACGCCAACGGGATCACGCTGATCCTGCTCTCCGGCGCCAACCCGTCGGCCCGGCTGCCGCTCGGCAAGGTCTTCCAGCGTCGCGGCGACCTGCTCTGCGACCTGGTCGAGCAGCGGGTCGCCCATCGTGACGACATCGTGCGGGCCTACAACTGGCCCGACACCACGCTCATGGACGGCCGCTTCTGGTCCGAGGACCGCCTCCACATGAACGCCCGCGGTCACCACCGGGTCGCCGCCCGCGTTCTGGACTCGCTCGGCGTGGAGGTTCCCGAGGACTGGTGGGATCTCGACTTCGCGGCCGCGGTCGGTAAGGACGGTCTGGCCTACTACCGCGAGTTCGTCGGTCCCTGGATCCACCGTCGTCTCACCGGCCGCTCCTCCGGCGACGGCCGCGCCGCCAAGTTCCCGACCTGGACGCCCACCGCGGAGATGTGAGACCCGGCCGCGGCATCTCGCCGGCGGCCGGGTGTCAGGTGGCGTACGGGATCAGCGGGCGAGCGACTTCGCGTACTTCCTGAACGCCGCCTGCGTCTTCGGTCCGGCGATACCGTCGACGGTGAGCTTCGCGCCGACCTTGGCCTTCAGCAGGCGCTGCAGCGCCTTGATGGTGTTCTTCCCGGGATCGCCGTCGATCTTGCCGCCGTAGCCGTAGCTCTTCTTCAGATACACCTGGAACGCCTTCCAGCTGTTGGGGCCGAGCTTGCCGTCGATCTTGCCCGGGTACTTCTTGCCGGTGTAGCCGAACTTCTTCAGCAGCTTCGCCTGGAGGATCTTGGCCTCGGTCGTGGTGAGGCCGAAGTTCTGGGTCGCCTGGGCGGAGACCGCGGCGGCGGCAGCGTTGCCCGTGCCGACCTCGGCGGTGGCGATGCTGGCGGTGGCGAATGTGCCGGTGGCGGCGAGGCCGACGGCAGCGACGGCGCCGACCAGGCGTCGGGTGATGGTGGAGGTCACGATGGATCCCTTCGGTGGAGTGGTGGGTTGTCGTGACAAGCCAATCCGTCGGAGCCTTCTGGAATCGGTCCGGAATCTGACACCGCTGTCCACGATCTGCCAGAAACCTGTCGTCCGGGAGCCAGAACCCCGGCGGCGTCAGGACCAGTGGCGGCGGATGACGGCGGTGACGTCGAAGGGGTCGGCGCCACGCTGGGCGGCGAGGACGCCGACACCCTCGGGCGAGCCGGTGTAGAGGAGAGCCGTGCCGCCGACCCAGTGCTCCCAGGCGGCGCGGAACGCCTTCGCGTCCGCTGCGCGGCGGCCGAGGGCCGTGGGGACGGCGTGCCATGCCTCGCCGCCCGCCGAGTGGTGGCCGAAGACGCCCAGCCGCAGCCGCTCCGGCGCCGTCAGGTCGCCGACGACCGGCCGCGAGACCAGATAGCGCGGGGCTGCGATCGGAGCCAACGCCTCCTCGAGCGAGGCCGCGAAGAGCGCCGACTCCTCCTCCGGCACCGCGGCCAGGTGGAGTCGGTAGCTGCCGTCGGAGTCGACCGCGATCTCGAGTCCTTCGGCGCCGGCAGCGGTCTGGCCGGTCGCCTTCAACGCGTCGGCGACCGCCGCACCGACCGCTCCGACCGTCGGCCGCCTCCGTAGCTGGGAGGCGATCCGCGTCCCATCCCGATAGGCGTACGCGGCCCACATGGCCCAGAGCCCGCCGACCGCACCGCCCAGCACTCCCCCGGCCCCGCTGCCTGCACCGATGGCCACCATCAGCACGAGACTCACCAGCACCGCGGCAGCGAGCCAACCCTTGGCCGGCAGCCGCCACTCCGGGACCCGGCTCTCCAGCAGCCGAAACCCTGGCGGCCGGGGAGCGAGCACGACTCCCGCCGGGACGCGCAACACACCGGTCCGGCGCAGCCGGACCCTGACGGTGCGGCCGGCGACGTCGGCGTACGGCTCTCCGACCCGCCACCGCTTCCGGATCCCCGCGCGATCCTCGGAGCGCGCCACCATCCGGGCGTTGACCTCGTCGAAGTCGGACTCCGGCGGGGCGGCGTACGGGGAGAAGGACTCGTCGATGTGCCCGACGCCGTCGACGACCGAGCCGTCCTCGTCGGCACCGAAGAAGCCGGTGTGCTTGCGCACCAGCCGCTTCCAGTCGTTGCCGCCGCGCGGGTGCTCCTCCTCGACGCAGACCACGGTCCAGTTGACCGCGACCTTGTCGGGCCGAGCCGGATCCGTACGCAGCGAGCGACCGCGCAGCTGCACGACCGCGGTCGTGGTGGTGGCCGCGGTGAGGTCCACGATGCCGGTGACCGACCGGGCGTCCCAGCCCTCCCCGAGCAGCCCGCGCGTCCCGACCAGCACCCGGCAGCCGCCCGCCTCGAAGAACCTGGTCACGTGGCCCACCCACTGCCGACTCCCCCACCGCCCGACCAGCGTGGCGTACGACTCCCCCGGCTCGACCCTCAGGCCGTCGGCCAGACCGGGGTCGGTCTCGGCGACGTGCGCGACCAGCGCAGCGAGGGTCGCCGCCGGTCCGGCGACAGTGGCGCCGGTGACCAGCAGGACGTCATCGTTCGCTGCACACAGAGTCGTCAGCACCGCCCGCGCGGAGCCCGCCTGCTCGGCGATCACCCCGCGCAGGTCGACCGGCAGCGTCGCAGAGGCCCGCTCGTGGTCGGTGACGACGAGGAGCCGCAGCGAGTCGCCGTGCGCCAACCGCTCGTGGTCGACGATGGCCGCGGTCGCGGTCGTCTTCGCCTCCGAGCGCGCCAGCACCCGGTCGACGGGCGAGCGACCGGCCCGGATCCCACGCCGGGTCAGCGAGTAGCCGACCGCCGGCAGTGCCTGCCTGATCGCGGCCAGCGCCTCCTGGTCGGCGGCCGCCTCGGAGGAGGACAGGTGTCCGCGCACCCAGTCGCCGATCAGCGCCACCCAGTCCTCGGCCGACGGGTCGCGACGATGCGCCTCGGTCAGGGTCGCCCCGTCCGGGAGGGCGAGCAGATCGCGATGGTGCGCACGCAGGGCCGCGGTGGCCAACTCCGGTGACGCCTTCGCGATCTCGCTCCAGGTCGGCGCCCCGTCCGACCGCGACACGAACCGTCGGTCCAGCCAGGTCAGGAACGGCACCGTGCCCAGGTCGGCGGAGGTCAGCGCGGTGAGCAGCTCCTCGAACCGCTCCGCGCTCCCCCGCAGCCAGTCCCGCTCGCTCGACGTCGGCGAGGTCAGCCACACCAGGTCAGCGAAGGGCGCCAGGTCGCCCTCGCGCACCACCGCCGGGATCGAGGTCGCGAAGACGATCTCGCCGAACAGCGTCCCGACCAGCGCGGACTCCTCCTTGGTCAGCGCCTCGGGCGGCGTCGCGGTCAGCCCCAGCACCCGCGCGTCCGGCAGCAGCTGAAGGATCTCGCCCAGCAGCTCGCCCCAGACCTCGAGCAGATGATGGCACTCGTCCAGCACGAGCAGCAGCGGTCCTGCCGTACGCAGCGCGGAGACCAGCGTCCGGCCGTTGTCGTGCAGCCTGGCCAGGTGGCTCTCGCCGGTCTCGGCCTCGTCGTCGGGGTCACCGAAGACGGCCACCGACTGATAGGTCAGCGACGTCAGCGGCGCGTCGAGGTCCCGCGAAGCCGCCGTCGACAGGCCCAGCGCGGCCGCCTGACGCAGCCACTGCCCCTGGATGGCGGTGTTCGGACTGAGCACGACGACCTTCGCGCCGTCCGCGATCGCCTCCCGTGCGGTCTCGAGCCCCACGAGCGTCTTCCCCGCACCCGGCGGCAGCACGACCCACGCCCGCCTCCGCCCCTCGGCCCAGGCCGCTTCCAGCGCGGCGAGCGCGCGCTGCTGATGGACCCTGAGCTTCACGCCGCGAAGCCTAACCATGCCGAGACGTCACCCCCGTCGGCCGAGACGTCACGTACGGCGCCCGAAGCGTCACGTACGTCGGCCGAGTGAGCAATGCTGTGCCAACTCGACCGACGTAACTGACGTCTCGGCCGACGGGACTGACGTCTCGGCCGATCTGACTGACGTCTCGGCCGACGTACGTGACGTCTCGGGCAGCGGGGGTGACGCCTCGGCCGGCTAGCGGTCGATGCGAGCGATGGACCCCTGCGCGGCAGCGACGAGCACCTCGGTGCCGTCGTCGCCGACGGTGAAGACCTCGCAGCGGGTCAGCGCGTTGCGACTGGTGTGGTTGATCACCTCGGCGTAGGCCCGCAGGTGGTCGCCGTTGGAGGGGCGCAGGAAGTCGATGGAGAAGCCTCGGGTCAGGACGTGCGGTCCGAGGATGGTGCCGCCGGCGAAGGCGAGGGCGTTGTCGGCGGCATAGGAGAGTACGCCGCCGTGGACCGTGCCGAACTGCTGCAGCAGCTCCTCCCGGAGCGGGATGCGCAGCGTCGCGTGCCCGTAGCCGACCTCGCCGACCTCGACGCCGATCAGCCGGCTGAAGGGTTGGTTCGCCAGGATCTCCTCGGCCTCCGAGGCCGTCACCGCAGGTGTCTCCGCCATGGCTGAAACCTACCGGGCCAATCTACCGGGCCGGCCCGGCGCCGGCGCCTAGGCAGCGGTCGCGAAGGCCGCCTCCGACTCCGGGTTGCGAGCGACCGAACGCCTGGCGAGGGAGAACGCGACCGCGCCGAGGACGGAGGTGACGACCATCGTGATCGCCAGCGGGACCGCGGTGTGCTCGCCGGCGACGGCGCCGAGCGGCGAGGCGAGCCCGCCGCCGAGGAACATGATCCCGCCCATCAGCGCCGAGCCGGAGCCGACCGCGGGCCGGGCCTGCTCGATCGCCAGCGCCCCGGTGTTGCCCATGATCAGACCCACCGAGGTCGTGACGACCAGGATCGGCAGCAGGATGAGCACCTTCGGCACCGGCAGGACGGCGACGACGAGCACGAGAATCGCGCCGATGGCGAGCACCGGCTGCGCCGCGCGGATGATCCGCGCCGGGTGCACCTGCCGCTTGGCCAGCCGTGCGGAGGCCAGCCCGGCGACGGTCAGGAACGCGGCGTTGACCGCGAACCCGATGCCGTAGACCGCGGCCGACGTGCCGATCACCGACTGGTAGAGGAACGAGGAGGACGAGACGTACGCCATCAGGGTGGCGAAGGTCAGCGCCTGCGTCAGCGTGTAGCCGAGGAACGCCGGCTTCGCGAGCAGACGGCCCAGGTCGGCGTACTCGACCCGGCTGGTCCGGCGCTCGACCGGGAGCGACTCCCGGATCACCAGCAGCACGCAGACGACCTGCGCGACGGCGATCGCGGCGACGATGCCGAGCACGCCGCGCCACGGCACGAACCCGGCGATGGCACCGCCGATCACCGGCGCCAGGATCGGCGCGATCCCGCTGATCGACATCATGATCGACATCGCCCGGGCAGCGGCGAAGCCGTGGAGCACGTCGGCCACGATCGCCCGCGCCATCACGATCCCGGCCGCGGCGGCGAGCGCCTGCAGGAAGCGCGCGACGATCAGCAGCTCGACGGTCGGCGCCAGCGCAGCCAGCACACCGGCCGCAGCCGCCACGACCGACCCGATCAGCAGCGGCTTGAGCCGCCCGAACCGGTCGGAGATCGGACCCCAGGCGATCTGCCCGAGCGCGAGGCCGATCAGGAAGGCGGTGAGTGTCAGCTGTACGTCGCTCGCGGCCGCCCCGAGCTCGGAGCCGATCTGCGGGAAGGAGGGCAGGTAGAAGTCGATCGCGAGCGGTGCGGATGCCGCGAGCAGGGCGAGCGCGAGCAGGAGCCGCGGCGGGACTGACGTCACCGGGTGAACCTCCGGAGAGAGTTGGTTGAGGAAGACAACCAACAGAACGTCATCGCCCCGCCGGGCATTCCTCACCAGAGCGTGACGGACCTCTCGAAGATCCCGGCCAGGTCCTCCTCGGACGGCTGCTTCGGAGCGGTGGCGAGCAGCCGCTGCTGCTTGAGCGCACCCTCGACCAGGTCGGGGATGTCGCCGGTCGTGTAGCCGACCTCGCCGATGCCCGCCGGGATCCCGATGTCGCGCATCAGGTCGGTCAGCACCCGGGGCAGCAGATCGCGCGGCTCCACCGTCGACTCGTCGAAGCCGGGAGCCAGCAGGCGGGCCGCGTGCAGGTGGCGCTCGGGGGCCGCGTCGAAGGTGTAGCGGAACGCCTCCGGCGCGGTCAGGGAGACCGCCATCCCGTGCGGCACCATCGCCTCGTCACCGGGATAGTCGGCGGGGTGGAAGTCGCGCACCCGCCCCGCGATCGGGTAGGCGTTGGCGTGCGGGATGTGGACGCCGGCGTTGCCGAACCCCAGCCCCGCGAAGGTCGCCGCGAACGCCATGTCGCCGCGCGCGAGGGTGTCGTCGCCATGGGCGACGGCCTGCCGGAACGAGCCCGCCAGCAGGGACAGCCCCTTCTCCGACCACATGTCCGAGATCGGGTTGGCGCCGCAGTAGGGCACCCGCTGGGCCGGCTCCTTGCGGTCGTAGGAGGTGTAGGGGCGGGCCGTGTAGCTCTCCAGCGCGTGACACAGGATGTCCATCCCGGACGCGGCGGTCACGCCGGCCGGCTGGGACATCATCAGGTCCGGGTCGACGACCGCGAGCGTGGGACGCAGGCGAGCGTGCGAGATCCCGGTCTTCACCTTCAACGACAGCACGTCGAGCACGCACACGGTCGTCGACTCCGCCCCCGTCCCGGTGGTGGTCGGCACCGCGACCAGCGGCAGCAGCTGGTTGGCCGGCGCGAGCCCCTTGCCCACCGGCGCGTTGAGGTAGTCCATCAGGTCGCCGTCGTTGGTGATCAGGAGGTTGACCGCCTTCGCGGTGTCGATGCTCGACCCGCCCCCGACCGCGACGATCGCGTCGAACGGCCCGTTCTCGCGGGCGAACTCGACCGCGGCCCGCATGCTCTCGTCGGTCGGCTCGACGTGGACACCGTCGAAGACGACGGCAGTGACGTCGTACGCCTTCATCTGCTCGGCCACCCGCTGCGGCAGCCCTGTCGCGGAGATGCCGGGATCGGTCACCACGAGGGCGCGGCGGGCGCCCAGCGACGCCAGGTCGTAGCCGATCTCGGCCGATGCGCCGGTGCCGAACTTGAGCTGTGGGGAACCGTAGGTGAACACGGTCTCGGGTGTTACGTGCGTCATGAGCGCACGATAGCGGCCGCCCCATGCCGGATCCACGGGTCGGACTGCACAATGCCGGTCAGGCGATGGGCCGGTCAGGCGATGGTGAAGCTGACCTTCCGGGCGACGACGTCGGCCGTCTCCAGCCGCACCTGGACCTCTTCGCCCAGCGGAAGGGCCGACTGACCGGTGACCCTCGCCTCGATCGCGGGCTCCTCGACGGTGATCGAGCCCTTCCTCTCGTCCTCGTCGTCGGTCTCGACGACCACCGCGGCGAAGGTCTCCCCCACCCGATGGGACAGCAACCCCGCCTCGACGAGATCGACGACGCCACGCTCGTAGGCCCCGCTGGCCCGGGACGAGCCCCGCATCGTCTCCGGCAGGGTGGTGAACGCAGCAGTCACCCAGTCGGGGATCGGCTCGTCGGCACACAGCGCCAGGCAGACCTCGCCGGCGTAGCGGTCGATCAGCCGGCGCAGCGGAGCCGTCACGTGCATGTACTCGTTGGCCAGCGCCGAGTGCTCGGTCAGCTCGGGGAGCTCGCCGTTGAACGAGGCGTACCCGCTCCCGCGCAGCAGCCGGGTGCTGGCGATCGCCATCGCGGCGTGCTTGCCGTTCTTGCCGTCCAGGGATCGGATGAAGTCGGGGTAGAGCATCTCCGCGGGCCACTCCAGCCCGAGCGCGCGAGCGGTGCGGTGCAGCCGCTGGACGTCTCGGGGGTCGGGCTCCGGGAGGGTCCTGAGGAGCCCGACACGGGCGTAGACCATCAGGTCCGCCGCCGCGAAGCCGGTCAGCAGCGAGATCTGGGCGTTCCAGTCCTCGACGGGCAGCAGGTCGCGATACTCGAGCGTCCAGTGGTCGCCCTCCACCGAGATCTCCTGGTCGCGCAGAGGCAGGTTGACCCCGCCGCGGGCGGCCTCGAGGGCGATCCGCTTCTCGCCGATCTCCTTCAGCAACCCGAGCGACTCGGCGTAGTCGGTGTCGCCGAACCCCTCGCCGTCGAACATCTTCTGCACGCCGTCATAGGAGAGCTTCGCCCGCGACCTGACAAGCGCGCGCTCGACGACGGTGTCGGTCCCCTCGCCGGTCGCATCGAGTTTGTGGGTCCACAGCAGAGCGGGGCGTACCTGGTCCGGGAGCAGCGAGGCGGCGTCCTCGGAGAGCACCTTGGGGTGGAGCGGGATCTTCGCATCGGCGGCGTAGAGGGACTCGCCGCGCTTGTTGGCCTCGATGTCGACCGGATCGCCGGGCGCCACGAAGGCGGCCACGTCGGCGATCGCGTAGTGCACCACGTAGCCGTCGCCGTCGCGCTCCAGGTGGAGCGCCTGGTCGAGATCCATGGACGTCTCGGGGTCGATCGTGACGAACGGCAGGTCGGTGCGGTCCAGCTCGGGGAGCCTCGGGTTGGCCGCGGCGGCTGCGGCGGCCTCCTCCACCTCCGGCGGGAACTCCGCCGTCACCTTCAGCTCGGCCTGGAGCGCGGCGATCCCGTCGCGGAGCGTGGTGGCGGCGACACCGCTGTCGGCGCTGGCGACCCGGATGATGCGTGCGGAACCCATGGCCGAAACTCTAGTGGCTGGACCTTCGTCGACACCTCGTCTGTCTTGCGCGGCGGCGCCTCACCTTCGTGCGGGTGATTCGGCCATCCTCGCCCCCGGGCGGCACGATGTCCCTGTGTTGATCCTGCTGCCGCCCTCGGAGGGCAAGACCGCGGCCGTACGCGGCAACCCGCTCGACCTCGGGGACCTCCGGCTCCCGGTGCTCAACCCGGCCCGCACCCAGGTCATCGACGCGCTGGTCGAGCTCTGCTCCACGCGCCCGGCCGAGGCCGTCGACGTCCTCGGCATCCCGAAGACCCAGCCCGAGCTCGTCGACGCCAACGCTCACCTGGTCGAGGCGCCCACCGCGCGCGCCGACCGGATCTACACCGGCGTCCTCTACGACGCGCTCTCTCCCGCGACCCTGTCGCCGGCCGCCAAGCGCCGCGCGACCAGCCGGGTCATGGTCACCAGCTCGGTGTTCGGCCTCGTCGGCCTGGCCGACCGCATCCCGGCGTACCGGCTCTCGGGGGACGCCACTCTCCCCGGCCTCGGCGGGATCCAGTCCCACTGGCGCGCACACCTCGGCCCCGGCATCACCGAGGCCCTCGGCGACGGCCTGCTGGTCGACCTCCGGTCCGGGACGTACGCCGCCTTCTGGCGCCCCGAGGAGGTCGCTGCCCTCACCGCGACCGTCCGCGTCCTGCACGAGCACAACGGTCAGCGCAAGGTGGTCAGCCACTTCAACAAGGCCACCAAGGGCCGCCTGGTCCGCGCTCTCCTCGAGTCCGGCGCCAACCCCCGCACCCCCACGAAGCTCGCCGACGCCTTCCGCGACCTCGGCTGGACCGTCGAGATCGGCCCCACCACGAAGACCGGCACCCAGCTCGATATCGTCGTCGCCGAGATCTGAGACGGCGGTCGCCGTACGGAAGGTGTTGGTCTCGACACGCCTCCGCCTAGCGGCTCCGGCGGCTCGACCAGCGGTTCTCCGCGTCGGTCGAGCCGCGAGCGCCAGCGAGCGTGTCGAGACCAACACAGTCGTCTCGAGCGAACTGTCGGTGGTCGCGCCGAGAATCGGGACATGCCCTACATGTACATTCTCCGCTGCCGCGACCACATGCTCTACGTCGGAAGCACCTTCGACCTGGAGAAACGCATCGCAGAGCACGACGCCGGACTCGGCGCCGAGTTCACCGTTCGGCGACTGCCGGTTACCCTGGCATACGCCGAAGAGCATCAGACGATCGCCGATGCCTACCGACGTGAGAAGCAGGTCCAAGGGTGGAGCCGGGCCAAACGCGAGGCTCTGATAGCCGGAGACCTCGACCGGCTACACGACCTCGCTCGCCGTCGTGGCAAGCGGTCGCCATAGGGACCGTGTTGGTCTCGACACGCCTCCGCCTAGCGGCTCCGGCGGCTCGACCAGCGCAGGCCCGGCGGCTCGACCAGCGGGCTACTCGTCGGTCGAGCCGCGAGCGCCAGCGAGCGTGCCGAGACCAACACAGTCACCCACCCCGTCAGAAGGCGCCGGAGGCGAAGGGGTCGCGGGAGACCGGGAGGCCGTTGAAGAGGCGCATCGAGGCGCGGCCGTCGGAGAAGAAGGAGACGACGGTGACGGATGCGGGCGAGAGCTCCATGCTGAAGACACCGCTGATCGGGGTGCCGAGCGCGTGAGCGACGATCAGCTTGATCGGCGAGACGTGCGAGGTGATCACGACGGTCTCCCCCGCGTGCTTCTCGAGCACCCGCGCGAGGCCGTCGAGCACCCGGACCTGGGCGGCATCGAACGACTCCCCGCCCGGCGGGGCGACCTCGGTCGCCCCCATCCACGTCTTCATCTCGTCGGGGAACCGTTGGCCGACCTCGGCGAAGGTGAGCCCTTCCCACTTGCCGAACTCGATCTCCGCGAACCCGGGATCCTCGACCAGCCGGGCGCCGAGCGCACCGGCGACGATCTCCCCGGTCTCGACGGCCCGCAGGACCGGCGAGCTCACGACGGTGGACACCGAGGCGGCAAGCGGCTTGAGCCACTCCGCGGTCAGCAGGACCTGCTCACGACCCTCCTGGATCAGCGGCGGGTTGTCGCCGCCGAGCCCGCCGGAGAACGCCTTGGCGGCAGTGTGCTTGGTGACGCCGTGGCGTACCAGGACCAGCGTCGTCGTGGCGGCGCCGCTCCCCCACCCTCGCGACGGCGCCGACGTCTTCTCGCTCATAGCCCCGACTCGGCGGTGCGGACCAGGATCCGGGAGCACTCCTCGCAGCGTACGACCTCGGCGGCGGCGAGGCCGCGGATGCGGGAGATCTCGGCGGGGTCGAGCTGGAGGTTGCAGCCGCCGCAGCGGCGGGCGCGCAGCTCGGCAGCACCGACTCCGAGCTTGGCGCTCAGCCGGTCGTAGAGCGCGAGCAGGTCATCGGGGATGCCCTCGAGCGCCGGCGCCCGCTCTTCGGCGACCCCGGCGAGCTCGGCGTCGATCTTCGCGGTCTCGACGTCGACGGAATCGGTCGCGACGGCAAGCTTCTCGTCGATCTCGGCGAGCTCGGTCTCGAGTCGGGTCAGGTTGGACTGAGCCTCCTCGAGCTGCTCCATGACCTCGAGCTCCTCGTCCTCGAGCACCGAGATCCGGCGGTCGAGGGTGACCAGCTCGTGCTGCATGCGCTCGAGGTCCTTGGCGCTGCTGATCGCCCCGGAGTCCATCCGCTCCTGGTCACGCCGGCGGCGGGTCTTGACCGCCTCGACGTCGGCGTCTGCCTTCTTCTGCACCCGCTCGAGGTCGTCGCGGATGACCCGGGCGTCACGTACGGCATCGTCGGTCGTCTTCTTCGATGCCTGCAGCTCCGCCACGACGGCGGCCTGGGACAGATGCGCACGGCGGTGTCGCAGCTGGAGCGCTCGCGAGTCCAGCTCACAGACGTCGAGCAGCTTCACCTGGGCGAAGGGGTCGGCTTTCAGCGGATTCTCCTCAGTTGTTCACAACGCAAGTATTCACAGGCGCAAGGTCCACGGGTCGGTGACGATCTCACTGACCCGGGTCTCCACCGTATCCCCCAACGCCTCGTTCAGTCGCCTCGCCAGAACAGGCAGCCAGGTCCACTCGGCCGCCCAGTGCGGGATGTCGATCAGCGCACCACCCAACTCCCGGAACTCGGAGGCCGGATGGTGACGCAGATCGCTGGTCACATAGACGTCGTACGCAGCCACCTGGTCGAGCAGGAAGTCGCCCGCGCCGCCGCACAGCGCCACCGAGGAGACCGGTCGGTCGAGGTCGCCGGCGACCCGGATCCCGGCCGCGGTGGCGGGCAGTGCCGCCGCCACGGACTCGGCGAAGGCGCCCAGCGTCGTCGGCTCCACCGTCCCAGCCCGGCCGGTCCCGACGTCGTCGCTGGCCCCCGGCACCAGCGGCCGCAGCGAGCTCAGCCCGAGCGCGAGTGCCAGGGACTCCGAGACGCCACCGAGGGCCTGGTCTGCGTTGGTGTGGGCGGTGAGCAGCGCGCAGTCGGCGGACACCAGCGTCGAGAGCGTACGTCCCTTCGGGGTCGTCGCCGCGAACCCGTGGACCCCTTTGAGGAAGAGCGGATGATGGACCACCACCAGGTCCGCTCCCCACGCGGCCGCCTCCTCGGCGACCGGGAGCGTCGGGTCGACAGCGAGAAGCACTTTCGAGACCGGCTGCGAGGGCTCGCCCCAGACCAGACCGACGGCATCCCAGGCGTCGGCGGTGGCAGGCGGATACCAGTCGTCCAGCAACGACGTGACGGCAGACAGAGTCGGCAGGGTCGGCATGGTGTAACCCTAGATCCACCCACCGGGACCAGATCCAGTGCCACACTTGAGCACGGAATCGAGTTCGTAACCGTTCCTTTACAACCGATTCCGTACTTTTTGCCGGATCTTGTGGTGGAATGCAGCGCTAAGTGAACAATCGACTGGAGCAGCGATGACCACGACAGCTACCCCGGACCCACCCACCGGCTCGGTGACCATCAGTGGCCTGACCAAGACCTACGGCCAGGCCACGGCGGTCGACGGCCTGGACCTGGAGATCCGGGCCGGCGAGTTCATCTCGCTGCTCGGCCCGTCGGGCTGCGGCAAGACGACGACGCTGCGGATGATCGCCGGGTTCGAGAAGCCCGACTCCGGCAGCATCCTGATCGGCGGCAAGGACGTGGTCCGGCTCGCGCCCTACCAGCGCGACGTGAACACGGTCTTCCAGGCGTACGCACTGTTTCCGCACAAGTCCGTCGCCGAGAACGTCGCCTACGGTCTGCAGCAGCGCAAGACGCCTCGGGCAGAGACCCGCGAGCGCGTCGTCGAGGCGCTGCGGATGGTGCGGATGCTCGACTTCGCGGACCGTTCACCGACCCAGCTCTCCGGCGGCCAGCAGCAGCGGGTCGCCCTCGCCCGGGCGCTCGTCAACCGCCCCGGCGTCCTCCTCCTCGACGAGCCGCTCGGCGCCCTGGACCGCCAGCTGCGCGAGGAGATGCAGGTCGAGCTCAAGCTGCTCCAGTCCCGTCTCGGGATCACCTTCGTCTTCGTCACCCACGACCAGCACGAGGCTCTCGCGATGAGCGACCGGATCGCGATCATGCGCGCCGGCCGGATCGAGCAGCTCGCCGACGCCGACACCGTCTACAACCAGCCCGCAAGCGCGTACGTCGCCGGCTTCGTCGGCCAGCAGAACTTCCTGCAGGGCGAGGTCAGCGCGGACGGCACCACCGTCGAGACCCCCTTCGTGGTCGTCGAGGGGCCGGCGAAGCCCGACGGGAAGCCCGGCGAGCCCCATCAGGCCGCCGTCCGCCCCGAGCTGATCTCGATCGAGCCCAGGACCGAGACGGTGACAGAAGGCCTCAACTCCGTCGTCGGAGAGGTCCTCCAGGTCGCCCTGTTGGGCGAGGTGATCCAGTACCTCGTCAAGGTCACCGACGAGTACAGCCTGCTGATCCGACGCCCCACCCACGGCGCCATCCGGCTCTCCCCCGGCGACCAGGTCCTCTGCGGCTGGGCCGCCGCGGACGTACGCCTCTTCCCCCTCGATACCCCGATCGACCCGACCACCGCTAGGAGCCCACAGTGAGCAAGCCTGCAGACAAGAGTGGCGACGTACGCATCCTTGCCAGCCATGCCGGCGCACGAGCGATCCGCCGGGAGCTCTCGCGGCGCCACTTCCTGAGCCTGGCGGCCATCGCCGGCGCCGGGGCGGCGCTCAGCGCCTGTGGCGCCGGCGGTGGCGAGTCCAGCGCGGTCGAGCCGGGCGCCGGCGCGACCGGCGGGCCGGTGGAGAAGTCGCTCTCGATCTACACCTGGGGTGACTACGACGCCCCCGAGGTGATCGACGCCTTCGGCAAGACCGGCCCGAAGGTGACGCTCGACGCCTACGGCTCCAACGAGGAGCTGATCTCCAAGCTGGTCGCGGCCAAGGGCACCAGCGGCTACGACATCGTCGTGCCGACCGGGGTCTACATCCCGCAGCTGATCGAGAACGAGATCATCGTCCCGCTCAACAAGGACCTGATCCCCAACATGGCCAAGGTCGACCCGCAGTTCCTCGGCCAGGACTGGGACCCGGAGAACGAGTACTCGGTGTGCAAGTCCTGGGGCACCACCGGATTCGTCTATGACACCACCGTGATCAAGCGCGACCTGGTGACCTGGAACGACTTCATCGACGCGATGCAGAACGAGGCCTCGGGCAAGACCTCGCTGCTCGACGACCCGCAAGGCATCGCCGGCATCTACTTCTGGGCCAACGGCATCGACTGGAACACCGAGGACATGGCCGACTACGACGCCTTCGAGGCCGAGGCGGTCGAGAACTGGGCATCACACATCGCCGGCTTCGACTCCTATCCCGGCACCGGCGCGATGCAGCAGAACACCTTCGCGCTGATGCAGAACTGGAACGGCGACGCCCGCCTCGGCATCCTCGAGCACAAGCAGCCCGACCGCTGGAAGTGGGTCCTGGCCGGCCCGACGACCGAGCTGTGGATGGACAACTGGTGCATCCCGACCGGCGCTCCCCACCCCGAGGCCGCCCACGCCTTCCTCGACTACGTGCTGGAGCCGGAGAACTCCTTCCTGGAGATGGACTACATCGGCTACAACACCGGCGCGCTGGGCATCGAGGAGATGGCCAAGGAGCGCAAGGTCGAGCTGCCCGAGATGATCTTCTTCACCGACGAGCAGCTCGCCACCATGAAGAACGGCGCCGTCAACGAGGCTCAGGACCGGCGTACGGAGGTCTACGACAAGCTGAAGGCCGCCGCCAGTGCGTGATCGTGCGGCCAAGCGCCTCCCGGGTTTCGTCCTCGCCGTCCCGGCGTGGCTGTGGCTGACGGCCTTCTTCGTGGTGCCGTTCCTGCAGATCGCCTGGTTCAGCCTCGGCGAGAAGCCTGGGATGTTCGGCAGCCACAGCAACGCGGTGATGTCGCTGGACCGCTACGCCGAGGCGTTCAGCCCGACCTTCTTCACGATCTTCCGGGCGACGCTGTGGATGAGCGTGCTGGGCACCATCGTCTGCCTGGTGATCGCCTTGCCGGCTGCGTACTTCATGGCTATGAAGGTCCCGGCGCACCGGCGTGGGCTGTTGGTCGCGCTGGTGATGGTGCCCTACTGGACCTCGTTCCTGATCCGGACGATCGGCTGGAAGGTGATCCTGTCCTCGGAGGGCGTCCTGGCCGGGTTCCTGACCGACGTCGGCCTGGTCGCCGATCCACACGACCTGCTCAACACCCGCGGCGCGGTGCTGCTGGGCCTGATCTACAACTACCTGCCGCTGATGATCCTGCCGATGTACGTCGCCTTCGACCGCGTCGACAGCGCGCTCGGCGAGGCTTCCAAGGACCTCGGCGCGGGCCGGATACGCACGTTCTTCCAGGTCACACTGCCGTTGGCACGGCCTGGGATCATCGCCGGTGTCATCCTCGTCTTCATCCCGATGATGGGCGACTACGTCACCCCGGCCGTCCTCGGCGGCGCGAAGGGCACCATGGTCGGCTCGCTGATCGCCAGCCAGTTCCTCACCGCTCAGAACTGGGCGCTGGGCTCCGCCATGGCGATCGTCCTGATCCTGCTCACCATGCTCATCGTCATCCTCGCCATCACCCTGATGTGGGTCGTGGGCTGGCTGGTCCACAGGCGCAGCCGGCTGGTCGTCGGAACCGTCCCGCCTCCTGACCCGAGGCTGCACAACAAGGAGGTGGCGACGGCATGAGCAAGCCTTCCGGCACCAACATCGCGCTCGGCGTGTGGACCACGCTGGTCTTCCTCTTCCTGTTCGCCCCGATCATCGTGATCGGCATCTACTCCTTCAACGGCGGCCGCCTGCTCACCGCCTGGGACGGCTTCAGCCTGGAGCCGTTCACGGCGATCGTCGATCGGCCGTCAGTACGCCACGCCGTCGCCGTCTCGCTGCAGACCGCCGTGGTCGCCGCCCTCCTGGCGAGCACGCTCGGCACCCTGGCCGGGATGGCGATGGCCCGCTTCCCGGGCCGCTGGACGGGCCCGTTCACGCTGCTGTTGCTGCTGGTCTCGGTGACCCCCGAGATCGTCGACGGCATCGCGCTGCTCCCCTGGTTCGTGACGCTCGGCCAGGACTGGTCGCTGCTGCCGTTCAACAACGGCTACGTACGTCTCGTGGTCGGTCACTCGCTCTTCGCGACCGCCGTGGTCACCTACATCGTCCGGGCTCGCCTGATCGGGCTGGACGCATCCCTTGAGGAGGCCTCCGCGGACCTCTACGCGAAACCGGTCGCGACCTTCTTCAAGGTCACGATCCCGCTCGTCGGTCCCGCGGTGCTTGCCGGCGGGCTGCTGGCCTTCACGCTGAGCCTCGACAACACGGTGATCTCGTCCTTCATCAACGTCTCCGGCACGACCTCGTGGCCCGTCTATGTGCTCTCCTCGGTCCGCTCCGGGCTCAAGCCCGAGATCGCCGCAGTCTCCACCATCCTGCTGGTCTTCACGCTCCTGGTCCTCGGCCTGGTGGCGTGGGTGCTCAAGCGCTCGGGCTCCTCGGTCACCGACACGATGGCCGCGAGCTGATGAGTGGTCTGACCGGCCCCGTGGACCTGCTGCTGCGCGGCGGCCGGGTGCTGCTTGCGGGCCGCTGGGAGGATGCTTCCGTCGCCGTCCAGGACGGGCGGATCGCGGCCATCGGCGCGGATCTCGCCGCTCTGGCCGGACCGGACACCGTGGTCGAGGAGCTCGACGGCCGGTGGGTTCTGCCCGCCTTCCACGATTCCCACGTGCACCCGATCCAGGCCGGGCTCGAGATGAACCAGTGCGACCTGACCGCGATGTCGACGCTCGAGGGCTATCTGGACGCGATCGGCTCCTATGCGGCGGCTCACCCCGACCGGACGTGGGTGAGCGGAGGCGGCTGGTCGATGGACTCTTTCCCCGGAGGCGTACCCACCGCTGAACCGCTCGACCGGATCCTTCCCGACCGGCCGGTCTTCCTGCCCAACCGCGACCACCACTCGGCCTGGGTGAACAGCCGCGCGCTCGAGCTCGCCGGCATCGACGCCCGCACGCCCGACCCCGCCGACGGACGCATCGAACGCGACGCCCTCGGCAATCCGACCGGTGCCCTGCATGAGGGCGCGATGGCCCTGGTCGGCTCCCTGGTGCCGGCGCCGACCACGCGCGACCTGACCGAGGCGCTGCTCACCGCACAGCGTCATCTCCACTCGGTCGGCATCGTGGGCTGGCAGGACGCGCTGGTCGGCGAGGGCCTGGGCATGCCGGACTCGCTGCCGACCTACATCACCGCTCAGACCTCCGGCGTGCTCACCGCGAAGGTCGTCCTCGCCCAGTGGTGGGACCGCGGCCGCGGTCTGGAGCAGCTGCCCGAGCTCCTCGAGCGCCGCGCCCTGGCAGCGTCTGCCGGGCTCGACGCCGCCAGCGTCAAGATCATGCAAGACGGCGTCTGCGAGACGCACACGGCCGCGATGCTCTCCCCCTACCTCGACTCGCTCGGCCGGCTCACCGACAACCGCGGGCTCTCCTTCATCCCGGCCGATGCGCTGGCCTCGTACGTCGCGGCGCTGGACGCCAACGGATTCCAGGCCCACATCCACGCGCTGGGCGACCGGGCGGTGCGCGACAGTCTGGACGCGATCGAGCACGCGCGTACGCTCAACGGAGCCACCGGGCTGCGGCACCATCTGGCTCACGTCCAGGTCGTCGAGCGCTCCGACGTCCCCCGGTTCGCCGCGCTCGACGTCACCGCCAACATCCAGCCCCTGTGGGCATGTCTGGACGAGGCGGTGGAGGTGCTGACCCTCCCGTTCCTGGCCCCGGACGCGCGCGAGCAGCAGTATGTGTTCGGGTCGTTGCTGCGTACGGGTGCACGGATCGCATGCGGGAGCGACTGGCCCGTCTCCGACCCGGCGCCGCTGCTCGGCATGCACGTCGCGGTCAACCGCCGCTCCCCCGACCAGCCGCCCGACGCCGCCCCGCTGCTCCCGGACGAGGCGCTCACGGTCCTCCAGGCGCTTGCCGGCTACACCACCGGAACCGCGTACCTGAACCGCCTGGAGGGCTCGACGGGCCGGATCGAGACCGGGTACGCAGCCGACCTGGTCGTGGTCGACCAGGACATCCTCGACGAGGACACCACGGTGCTCGCCCGGACACAGGTGACCAATACCTACGCCGACGGCCGCGAGGTCTATCGAAAGCCCTGAGCCCGCATCCCGGGCTAGGCGACCGGCTCCGGTTCCGGTTCTGGTTCCGATTCAGGGTGGGTCGGCACCCAGCGCGTCGCGGTCAGGACCGCGCCGAGGACGAGCAGCCCGGCGGTCAGCCAGAACGGGTACGTACGGTCGATCCCCGAGAGCCATCCGGAGATCCACCCGAACGGGGCGGCGGCCAGCATGATCAGCATGCGCTGCAGCGCCATCACCCGGGAGCGTTCGGCCGCGTCGACGTGCAGAGCCACCAGGGACTCCGAGAGCATGAACAGCATCCCCGCCCCGAAGCTGTCGAGAAGCAGACAGACCCCCAGAAGGGCGTACGTCGCAAGGTCGGCGTCGCCCCGTGACGCCGGGATCATGACCAGGAGGAGCTGACCTGCGAGGTAGGTCCCGAAGCCCCACAGCGTGGCCCGCTTGAGGTCCATCCCGCTGGTCAGCCGGGAGATGAGGGTGAAGAGGAAGAGCACCGACATCAGCGAGCGCACCATCGGAAAGAACGGCAGCAGCGGATCCGGCACGTGCAGGTGCTGGCTGATCACGACCTGCCAGAACGTGGCGTTGATCAGGGTCACCGCGGCGAACAGCGCTGCGATCGCGAGCGCCAGGACAGAGCCGCGCGAGCGCACCAGCAGCGCCAGCGCCCCGCGGTATCCGGCCAGGAGCCGCCAGAGGCTGTGCCCGTCGGTCTCCGCCATCCGGATCCGCCCCTGCCGGGTCTCGGAGGACCACAGGTAGAGCCAGATGATCTTCGCTGTCATCACCACCGCGGCGTTGATGAACAGCACCCGGACCGCCGGCTCCAGCCCGAACTGGGCCACCAGGATCGCGGCGATCGGGGCGAAGAGAGCCGAACAGTCCGCAGCCACCCGCACCAGCGAGTAGATCCGGGTGATCTGTCCCCGCTCGGCATCCTCGACCATCAGGCAGTCCCAGGAGTTCTGGGTCACCTGCAGCGCGCCGTTGACCACCGACGCCGCAAGGAAGGCCCAGAAGCTCTGCGCGAACGCCCAGATCAGGCACGGGATCACCCAGGCGACCACGTCGAACAGAGCCGTCGTCGCACGTCGTCCGAGCCGGTCGGTGATGATCCCGCCGGCGAGACCGAAGAAGACCTGGGAGACCATGCCAGCGCTCGCGATCAGACCGATCTGCTCGTCGTGCACGCCCAGTGCCAGCATGAACACCGAGGCGTACGGCAGCACCAGCGCCATCGACAGGCCCCACATCGGCTCGGTCCAGACGCACGCGCGCGGGTTTCCGCGGAGGTGGGTGAGGGTGTGCCAGAGGGGGTTGGGGGTCCGTACCACCGGGCAAGTAAATCAGCCCACGCGTGGGACACTCGAGCATGATCATCTTCGGGATCAAGTCGTACACCCGACTGCTCGCGACCCTCTCCCTCGTGTGCCCCAGCTGTAACCAGCGCGCGGCGCACCGGCTCTACGAGGTCGCCCGCAAGTTCACCCTCTTCTTCATCCCGCTCATCCCGGTCGGTACGTCGCGGCGCATGGACTGCATCAACTGCGGCTATGCCTCCAAGGTGTCCAAGGAGCAGGCCGAGCAGCTCATCACGTCTGCCCCGCGGCCGACCGCCGGCTGACGACGCATCGGAGGTCGAGCTCGTCGAGACCTCCCCATGCGTCGCGCTCGCCGCTGAGAGGCCTCGTCGCCTCCCGTGGTCGAGCTCGTCGAGATCTCCCCATGTGCTGGGGGTCGGCTTTGAGAGGCCCCGTCACCTCCGGTGGTCGAGCTCGTCGAGACCACCCATGCGTCACCCTCGCCCTGAGAGGCCCCGTCACCACCGGCGGTCGAGCTTGTCGAGACCACCCATGCGTCACGCTCACCCTGAGAGGCCCCGTCACCACCGGCGGTCGAGCTCGTCGAGACCACGCCCGCCTCAACCCGAGAGACCCCGCCGCCTCCGGTGGTCGAGCCTGTCGAAACCACCCCTGTGCCACGCTCGCCCCCTGAGAGGCCGCGCCACCTCCGGTGGTCAAGCTCGTCGAGACCCCCATGCGTCACGCTGGCCCCTGAGAGGCCCCGTCACCTCCGGTGATCGAGCTCGTCGAGACCACCCCTGTGCCACGCTCCCCCTGAGAGGCCCCGTCGCCACCGGTGGTCGAGCTTGTCGAGAGCTCCTCATGTGTCGCGCTCACCTCTGAGAGGTCTCGTCACCTCCGGTGGTCGAGCTTGTCGAGACCTCCCCTTGTGCCACGCTCGCCCCCTGAGAGACCTCGTCACCTCCGGTGGTCGAGCTTGTCGAGACCCCAAGCGTCACGGTCAACCCTGAGAAGCCTGTGTCGCCCGGGGTCGGGCTCATTGAGATTTCTGTGTTGCGGTCGACTGAGCGACTTGAGTGCCTGACCGGGGGCCGTAGGGCGGGTGGGGCCAATTGCCGGCTTGGGTTGGGAGATTAAAGACCAGGGTGGCCGGGTTGGGTGCCATTTGGCTGTCTTGCGGGCTTCCAGCCTTAGCCGGGGGTTGCGTCGGGATATCTGTCCCTGTCCGGGTTTTCCAGACGTACGCCGTTGCCTGACTCGGATTTGATTATCGGTTCTGGGCCCGGTCGAGATTGCACTCTTGGCGAGCCGAATAGGTACTTATGAACGCCGAGATGGCACCACATGTCTCGATGTTGTCGGTGACACTAAAATGCCGTCTGATCTGCGGAAACAATGCCTCGAACGGGGTGTTTATAACATGCAGATTTGGTAGCATAGGCGCATGAAAACCCTCCTTGATCCCGAGACCTCGCCGGGCCTGTTGGCCACGGTGCGAGCCTCGCGTGCGGTCGAGGACCAGGCCGCTCGTGACACCCTGATCGCTGCGGCCAGGTATGCGGCTGCGAACGTCGTGGAGACGGTCGGTGAGGCAGCAGTCCTGGAAGTCGACACCTACGGGGATCGGGCGGTCTTGCTGACCGGGCCAGGGGCGCCGTTGATCTCCGAGGCTGCGGTGGTCGAGTTCGCCGCGGTGCTGGGCTATTCGACCTACACCGGCCGGAAATACCTCGCCGACGCCGTCGAGCTCGCCTGGCGGCTGCCCCGCACCTGGGCACGGATCCTGGACGGCACCCTGACCACCTGGCGGGCCCGTCGGGTCGCCGACGTCACCCGCCACCTCGACCCCGAGGTCGCCGCCTGGGTCGATGACCAGGTCGCTGCCCACGCTCACAAGGTCGGCGTCACCCAGCTGGAACGGACCGCGAAAGAAGCAGCCGCCCTCTTCGAGCCAGACCTCGCCGCGGCGATCGCGGAGGAGGCCGTCGACCACCGCCGCTGCGACATCGACACCGACCCCGGCCTGTTCCTGCCCCCGGTCGGTGCCGAACAAGGCCAAGCCGCCGGCGCGACCGCGCAGGTCACCGCCACCCTGGACGCCGCAGATGCCCTCGACCTCGAAGCCGCGGTCTCGGCGATCGCCCACAGCCTCCTCGACCACGACACCACCAGCGACCTGTCCCTCGCCGCCCGCCGCGCTGCCGCCCTCGGAATCCTTGGGCGTGCCTACAACACCGGCACGCTCACCACCCCGGCCGTAGACGCCCTCCCCGGGACCGGCAGAGTCATCGACCTCAAGATCCACACCGACACCCGCGACCTGGCCGGCACCGGCCTGATCCGGATCGGGAACACCCGCGGCCTGACCACGATCGAGCAGCTCGATCGATGGGCCACCATGCCCGGCGTGACCGTCAGACCGATGACGGTGATCGACCTCAACGAGGAGATCACCACCGACTCCTACACCCCCACCGGGCGGCTACGGACCCAGGTCCAGCTCATCGACCAGACCTGCGCCTTCCCCAACTGCAACGTCAAGGCCGAGAACTGCGACCTCGACCACCGAGTCCCGTTCGACCAAGGCGGGAAGACCACCACCTCCAACCTGACCTGCCTGTGCCGACGCCACCACCGCGCCAAGACCCACCTCGGCTGGACCTACCAACGCCTCGGCCCAGGGCGTTACCGATGGCGATCACCCCACGGCTACGAGTTCCTCACCAGCCCCGAGGGCACAGTCGACCTAACGCCAGGGGCAGCGCCTGTCGCAGGCAACGACGTCAGCCAAGACGACGCTGCCTGACCCCGCAAACACACTCGCTCCCGGGCGTACGCCCTCACCTCTCAAACCCGGACAGGGACAGGTATCCCGACGCAACCCCCGGACAAGGCTGGAAG
>NZ_JACIXG010000066.1 GCF_014360585.1 Nocardioides sp. | reverse complement strand
CCACACCCTCCCCCCCCCCCCGCCGAATCGTTAGAACCGGCGAGCCGCTAAATCACTTGTGGGCGACGAAACGGCAGTTTCGTCGCCCACAAGTGCAGTTTCGGCTGGTCAGCCTTTTCGATATGGCACGCCGTCGGCGGCTGGTGCACGTGAGTGCCCGACCAGGCCGGCGACTGCGAAGATCGTCACCACGTACGGCAGCATCAGCATGAACTGCGACGGCACCGGCGAGCCGATGACCGAGAGCACCGACTCGACGTTGGAGGCGAAGCCGAAGAGCAGCGCCGCCAGCGTGGCCTTGATCGGGTCCCACTTGCCGAAGATGACCGCAGCCAAGGCGATATAGCCCGCACCTCCGGTCATCTCGCGACCGAAGGAGGGCACCGAGACGAGCGTGTACGTCGCCCCGCCGATGCCCACGATCGCGCCGGCCAGCAGCAGCGTCCGATAGCGGGTGGCGATCACGTCGATGCCGACGGTGTCGGCGGCCTTCGGGTGCTCGCCGACCGCGCGCACTCGCAGGCCCCACTTGGAACGGTAGAGGGCCCAGGCGACGAGGAAGACCGCCGCGTACATCACGTAGACCAGCACGGTCTGGCGGAAGAAGATCGGGCCGAGGACCGGGATGCCGGACAGCATCGGGATCTCCAGGCGCGGGAAGTGCGGAGGGTTGTTGAGCGCTCCGGCGTTCTCCGAGAGGACCTGGGAGAACATGAAGCTGGTGAACCCGATCACCAGCACGTTGAGGACGACGCCGACGATGACCTGCTCGACCCAGTAGGTGATCGCGAAGAGGCCGAGCAGCAGCGCGACGAGCATGCCGGCGACCATCGCCGCGACCAGCCCCGCCCATGGCGAGCCGGTGAGCGAGGCGGTGATCGCCGCACCGAAGGCGCCGAAGAGCAGCTGCCCGTCGATGGCGATGTTGACCACGCCCGCACGCTCACCGAGTACGCCGCCCAGAGCACCGAACACCAGCGGCACCGCCAGCGCGAGCGCACCGGCGAGCAGACCGACCATGGGAAGCGTCTTGCCCGCGACCGCCCAGGCCAGGAAGCCGCTCACCGCGAACACGGCGAAGGCAGCGACCACCACCATGGGCGTCTTGAGCCTGGAGTAGGACCGCCAGGCAGCGAACGCCGTGCAGAGCAGGCACAGCAGCACAGCGGTCCAGACGATGCTGTTGGCAGGGAGCGAGATGTCCGGGATGGCGAACCAGTCACCTTCCCGGCTCCACCGGAAGGTGGAGTCACCCTGGCGCGGGCCCACCAGGACTAGGAGTGCCACCAGGATCGTGAACACGCCCATGACGATCGGCGGCTTCCAGAGGCCGGGGATGCGTTCGGCGACGCCCTTGGCGTCGGCCTGGATCGGAAGATCGACAGCAGACACAGTGCTCAGGCCTCCTTCGTGGGGAGTCGGAAGATCGCCTTCACCAGTGGCGGCGCGGCGAGGAACAGCACGATCAGCGACTGCACCACCAAGACGATGTCGACAGGGATGCCTTCGGAGGCCTGCATGAAGAAGCCGCCCGACTTGAACGCGCCGAAGAGGACCCCGGCTGCCAGGATGCCGAACGGACGCGACCGACCCAGCAGCGCGACGGTGATCGCGTCGAACCCGATCCCGGCATCGAGCCCGCCGGTAGCGCCGTCGGTCACCGAGCCGAGCACCTGGTTGACGCCGGCCAGACCGACCAGAGCGCCCGAGATCATGAAGGCGCTGGCGTAGGCGACGCCGACGTTGATGCCGGCCGCCTTCGCCGCCGCGGGATTCTCACCCACGGCGCGGAACCGGTATCCGAGCGAGGACCGGTTGAGGATCCACCAGACCAGGAACGTCGCCAGCACCGCGAGCAGGAACCCCGCGTGCAGGTTGAACTGGGGCCCGAGCAGGTCCGGCAGGATCGCCGACTCCGGCATCGGCGCGGACTTCGGGTTGGCCGATCCAGGTGCCTGCAGCAGCGACTCGCGGGTCAGCGCGTAGAAGACCAGGTAGTAGCCGACGTAGTTGAGCATGATCGTGACGATCACCTCGTGGGCCCCGGTCAACGCCTTCAGGATTCCGGCGATCCCACCCCACAGAGCGGCGACCAGCGCACCGGCGAGGATCGCCAGCGGGAGGTGCACGATCATCGGCAGGTCGAGCCTGACCGCGACGAACGCGGCCGCGGCACCACCGAGCAGCATCTGGCCGCGACCACCGATGTTGAAGAGCCCGGCGCGGAAGGTCAGACCGATGCCGAGCCCGGCCAGGGTCAGCGGCGCAGCGAACTTCAGCGTCTCGGTGATCGGCTTGATCTGCTGGGCGAACGTACCGGCCAGATCATTGAAGACCGCGCCCCGCCACAGCGAGACGTACGCCCCCGAGATGGCCTCCCACGCGTAGAAGAACGTGTCGGAGGGGCGGGCGAAGAAGTAGGAGAGCCCGTAGCGGACGTCCTCGTCGGTGAAGAGGATCATCAGCGACCCGAAGAACATCGCCAGCACGACCGAAAGCACCGCGACGAGCGCGTTGCCCGTGGTGATCTCCCGCAGGGCCAGGTGCCAACGGCTCGCCTCGGGCACCCGGTCGGCGTCGGAGGCCGAGTCCTTGGTGCCCTCGCCGACCCGGTCGTCCGAGGTCACCTCGGCAGACTCGGTCGTCTCCGTCGTCTCGGCCGGCTCGTTCTCCGGCCCTTTCTCACTCACGAGTCAATCCCTTCAGGAGATTCGCCGGCCATCATCAGGCCGAGGGTGTCGCGGGAGGTGTCGGCGGGGACGATGCCCACGACCCGCCCGCGGTAGAGGACCATGATCCGGTCGGCGAGAGCGGAGATCTCGTCGAGCTCGGAGGAAACGACGAGCACGGGGACACCCGAGTCCCGTGCCGCCACGATCTGCTTGTGGATGAACTCGATCGAGCCGACGTCGACGCCGCGGGTAGGCTGAGAGGCGACGAGGAGCCGCAGGTCACGGGAGAGCTCGCGCGCGACGACGACCTTCTGCTGGTTGCCGCCGGAGAGCTGCCCGGCCAGGGTCGAGACCCCGGGGGCGCGTACGTCGTACTCCGCCAGCTTCTCCTTGGCGAAGGTGTCGAGCTTCTTGAGGTTCAGCGAGCCGTGGGAGACGAAGGGCTTGTCGTAGCTGCGGTTGAGCATGAGGTTCTCGGCGATGGTGAAGTTGCTGACCAGGCCGTCGACCTGACGGTCCTCGGGGATGAACCCGATGCCCGCCTCGAGCGCCTTGCGCACCGAGCGGCCCACGATCTCGCGGCCGTCGAGGTTGATCGAGCCCTCGACGTGAGGAGCGAGGCCGACGATCGCCTCGGTGAGCTCGGTCTGGCCGTTGCCCTGGACGCCGGCCACCGCAAGGATCTCGCCGACGTCGATGTGGAAGCTGATGCCGTCGACGTGGACGTGGCCGTCCTCGTCGGCGACGACGAGGTCGGAGACCACCAGCGCGCGCTCGCCCGGCTGGGCGGGCTCCTTGTGCACCTTGAGCTCGACGGGGCGGCCGACCATGAGGGCCGCGAGCTCGGCGTTGGAGGCGTCGGGGGAGGCCTCGCCGACCACCGTGCCGCGGCGGATGACCGTGATCCGGTCGGCCACCTCGCGCACCTCGCGGAGCTTGTGGGTGATGAACACTATGCCGGTGCCGGACTCCTTGAGCTGGCGCATGATCGCCATCAGCTCGTCGGTCTCCTGCGGGGTCAGCACGGCGGTCGGCTCGTCGAAGACGAGCACTTCGGCGTCGCGAGAGAGCGCCTTGATGATCTCGACGCGCTGCTGCACACCGACGGGGAGGTCCTCGACGAGCGCGTCGGGGTCCACCTGGAACCCGAAGCGCTCGGAGATGTCCCGGACCAGCTTGCGGGCGGCGTCGAGGTCGAGCTTGCCGGCGAAACCGGTTGCCTCGTGACCGAGCATGACGTTCTCGGCGACGGTGAAGACGGGGATCAGCATGAAGTGCTGGTGCACCATGCCGATGCCGGCGGCCATCGCGTCGCCGGGGCCCTTGAAGCGCTGCGGCTCGTCGTCGATGAGGATCTCGCCCTCATCGGCCTGGTAGAGGCCGTAGAGCACGTTCATCAGCGTGGACTTGCCCGCGCCGTTCTCGCCGAGGAGGCAGTGGATCTCACCTGGCTCGACGGTCAGGGAGATGTGGTCGTTGGCGACCAGGGAGCCGAAGCGCTTGGTGATGTCGCGAAGCGCGAGTCTCATGGCACGGATCATTCCTTGCAGGGATGGAGAAATTCCAGAGGTACGTGGCGAGGGGGCCGGGTTCGCCGGCCCCCTCGTCGTGGTGGACCCCGACGAGCGGGGACCACCGGGTGGCTTACTTCGCCAGGTAGGAGTTGACCTTGATCGAGCCGTCCTTGATGCCGGCGGTGACTTCCTCGATCTCGGCCGGAAGGGTCTCGGAGACCTTCGACTCGAAGTTGTGGAACGGCGCCAGGCCGACCCCGTCGTTCTCCAGGGTGCCGACGTAAGGCGTCGCGTCGAACTTGTCCTCACCGGCGGCCTTGACGACGTCCGTGGTGGAGGTCTTCATGTTCTTCAGGATCGAGGTGAGCACGACGTCCTGGGTCTTCGGGTCGGTCTCGTAGAAGTCGGCGTCGACACCGATCAGGGCGACCTCCTTGCCGGAGTCCTCGATCGCGGTGAGCGCGCCCTGGTAGATCGGGCCGCCGACCGGCAGGATCACGTCGGCGTCCTGCTGAATGATCTGGCGGGCGGTGTTGGTGGCCTTCTCGTTGGCGACGAACTCGCCGGTGAAGGAGCCCTTCTCGCCGCCCTCGTAGCCGACGACCTTGACGTCCTTGTTCTTCGTCTTCGCGTAGTACTCCACGCCCTGCTTGAAGCCGTCCATGAAGATGGTCACGGTCGGGAAGGGCTGGCCGCCGTAGGTGCCCACGACACCGGTCTTGGTGTAGTCGGCGGCGACGTAACCGGCCAGGAACGCAGCCTGAGCGGTGTCGTAGAGGATCGGCTTGATGTTCTCGGCGTCGGTCTTGCCGTCGAAGTCGGCGTCGGCCGCGTCGTCGATGAGGACGTACTCGGTCTCGGGGTTGGCCTTGGCGGACTCGATGGTCGCGGCCGAGAGCGCGAACCCGACGGTCACGATGGTGTCGCAGCCCTGACCGACCAGGCTCTCCAGGTTGGAGGTGTAGTCGTTGGGGCTGTTGGACTCGACGTCCTTGAACTTCGCGCCCAGCTCGTCGGCGGCTTCCTTCACGCCCTCGTAGCTGAGCTGGTTGAACGACTTGTCGTCGAAGCCGCCTTCGTCGGAGACGATGCAGGGAAGATAGTCGCTGTTCCCCTCTCCGGCGCGCTCGGCCGGCGCCTCTCCACACGCGGCGAGCGCGGCAGCGGTCATGACCGCGGCGAAACCGCCGGCGGCGGCCTTCTTGATGTTGTTCTTCACTGGTGCCTCCAGGTCGTTGCTCCGCGAAATACGGCGCAAAGGACGTTCATGGTCCGAACGCTCTCCCCTATGACCGAGCAATTCCAGGGATTACGCGAACGGTTACCAATTTTTGATCTCGACGAAGGATAAGCCTCCTGCGTTGCATTCGGTTATCTGGACAGCCTCTAAGGTCGGACCATGACCGAGAGACAGACGTACGCCGCAGACGGCTTTGACTGGGAAGGCCTGCGTGCGCACGCCGTCGACGCCGCAAAACATGCGTACGCGCCCTACTCCAGCTACCCCGTCGGAGTCGCCGGCTATGCGGACGACGGGCGCCTGCTGCAAGGGTGCAACGTGGAGAACGCGGGCTACGGCGTGACGCTGTGTGCCGAGTGCGGTCTGGTCTCCTCGCTGCACATGACCGGCGGCGGCCGGCTCACCCATGTCGTCTGCGTCAACGGCTCCGGAGAGGTCATCATGCCGTGCGGCCGTTGCCGCCAGCTGCTGTGGGAGAACGGTGGCCCGGAGATGCTGCTGATGACGGTCTCGGGTGTGAAGCCGATGTCCGAGGTCCTCCCCGACGCCTTCGGCCCCGAAGACCTCGCGTAACTCACGCGGAGTGGTCACTTCGGGCCGCTGGGAGTGGTGGTGACGGGCCCGGAACGACCACTTCTCCGGTCGGTCGTCGGCCGGGGGCGGCGTCCGGTGGGAACCTGCGGGTCTCTCGCCTTACGCTGTCCGCATGGCGGAACATGATGCGGTCGAGGTGATCCTCGCCAAGCGCGACGGTGGCGAGCTGAGCGACTCGCAGATCGACTGGATGATCAAGGCCTACACGGCCGGGGACGTGGCCGAGGAGCAGATGTCGGCCCTCAACATGGCGATCCTGCTCAACGGGATGTCCCGGCGCGAGATCGCGCGGTGGACGGCGGCGATGATCGCCTCGGGGGAGCGGATGTCGTTCTCCTCCCTGGACCGGCCGACCGCCGACAAGCACTCCACCGGCGGCGTGGGCGACAAGATCACGCTGCCGCTGGCGCCGCTGGTCGCCGCGTGCGGCGTCGCGGTGCCGCAGCTGTCCGGTCGCGGTCTCGGTCACACCGGTGGCACGCTCGACAAGCTCGAGTCGATCCCCGGGTGGCGGGCCTCGCTGTCCAACGAGGAGATGATGGCCCAGCTCGGCTCGGTCGGCGCGGTGATCTGCGCGGCCGGTGAAGGGCTCGCTCCGGCCGACCGCAAGCTCTACGCGCTGCGCGACGTCACCGGCACCGTCGAGGCGATCCCGCTGATCGCCTCCTCGATCATGTCCAAGAAGATCGCCGAGGGCACCGGTGCGCTGGTGCTCGACGTCAAGGTCGGAGCCGGCGCGTTCATGAAGACGCTGCCGTCCGCGCAGGAGCTCGCGCGCACCATGGTCGACCTCGGCACCGATGCCGGCGTCAACACGGTCGCGCTCGTGACCGACATGGCCACGCCGCTCGGCCTGACCGCGGGCAACGCGATCGAGGTCGCGGAGTCCGTCGAGGTCCTCGCCGGCGGCGGCCCTGCCGACGTCGTCGAGCTCACCGTCGCGCTGGCCCGGGAGATGCTCGCCGCAGCCGGTGTCTCCGGCCCGGACCCGGCCGACATGCTCGCCTCCGGCAAGGCCATGGACTCCTGGCGGGCGATGATCTCTGCCCAGGGCGGCGATCCGTCGGCGCCGCTGCCGGTCGCCCGCGAGACCCACGTCGTCACCGCACCGACCTCCGGTGTGCTCACCCGGCTCGACGCGATGGCCGTCGGGCTCGCCGCGTGGCGGCTCGGCGCAGGGCGGGCGCGCAAGGAGGACCAGGTCCAGGCCGGAGCCGGGGTCACCTGGCACGCTCGCCCGGGCGACGAGGTGACCGCCGGCGCGCCGCTGTTCACGCTCCACACCGACACGCCTGAGCGGTTCGACCGTGCGCTCGCGGCGCTCGAGGGTGGCTACGAGATCGGGGACGGGGCGGCGTACGAGGCGACGCCGCTGATCCTCGACCGCATCGGCTGACGATCGACCAGCGAGGTGCCGGATAACCGTTCGCTTCCCACTCCGCCGGACCGCCAGACTTCGGCCATGAAGATCGTCAAGCCACCCAAGGCCGTCGCGGGCGACAAGGTCGCCGTGCTCTCACCCTCGTTCGCTGCGCCCGGGGTGGCGCCGGCGATCCACGAGCAGGCGATGGCGCGACTGGCCGAGGTGACCGGGTTGGTGCCGGTCGAGTATCCGACGACCCGGAAGCTGGGCGCCACGGCGCAGGAGCGTGCGGCGGACGTGAACGCCGCGTTCGCCGACCCGGAGATCCGGGCGGTGCTGGCGACCATCGGTGGCGAGGACCAGATCACCGTGATCTCGCATCTCGACGCCGACCTCCTGAGAGCCGACCCGAAGCCGTTCCTGGGCTACAGCGACAACACCAACCTGCTCAACTGGCTGTGGACCAACGGGGTCGCCGGCTTCTACGGCGGCTCGACCCAGGTCCACCTCGGCCCCGGCCCGGGTCTCGACCCGATCCACGAGGCCTCGCTCAAGGCGGCTCTCCTCACCGGCGGAACCCTGGAGATCACCGAGCCGGGCGAGTCCGAGGACATCGGCCACGACTGGCAGGACCCGCGCGCGCTGACCGAGTACGGCGAGCGCGAGGCGACCGACCCCTGGACCTGGGCAGGCCCTGTACGGAAGATCACGGGCCCCACCTGGGGCGGCTGCATCGAGGTCCTCGAGTGGGCGCTGACCGCCGGACGCTTCCCGGCCGACCCAGCGGTGCTGGAAGGCGGCGTACTCCTCCTGGAGAGCTCCGAGGAGCGCATCCCGGCGCGGGAGTTCGCCTGGATCACCCGCTCGCTGGGCGAGCGAGGGCTGCTCGAGGCGATCGACGCGGTCGTCGTCGCGCGACCGCCGACATCAGACTTCCAACACCGCCCGAGTGCTGAGGAGCGCGCCGCCAAGCGCGCCGAGCAGCGCGACGCGGCCATCGAGACGGTCGCCCGCTACAACCCCGACGCGGTGGTCGTCGTCGGCCCGCCGTTCGGGCACACCCGGCCGCAGTGGATCGTGCCGTACGGTGGCGAGATGACCGTCGACGGCACGACCCAGCGACTCTGGGCCGACTACTCCTGAGCCGGCCGTTGGTCGAGCCGGGAGGCCGCCTGCGGCCGAGCGTGTCGAGACCAACACGGTTCCAGCGGCGCTCGAATACGACTGTGTTGGTCTCGACACGCCTCCGCCTAGTGGCTCCGAGGTCTGAACGAAGTGGCCTTCGACCAGCGTCAGGACTCCAGGAGCAGGACGACCGACTCCGCGACACATGCGGGCTTGTCGGCACCTTCGATCTCGATGACGGTCTTGATGACGAGCTGCAGACCGGTCGGGAGCTCGGTGACCTCGCCGAAGGCGACGGCCGCGCGGACGCGGGAACCGACCAGAACCGGGGTGGGGAACCGGACCTTGTTGAGGCCGTAGTTGAGCTTCGCGCCCGGGGTCTCCAGGGAGTAGACGCTCTGACCGAGGTAGGGGAGGAGGGACAGGGTGAGGTAGCCGTGAGCGATGGTGCCCCCGAACGGACCCTCCTTGGCCCGTGACTCGTCCACGTGGATCCACTGGTGGTCACCAGTGGAGTCGGCGAACGCGTTGACGCGGTCCTGGTCGACCTGGAGCCATTCTCCGGTGCCGATCTCGGTACCGGCCGCGGCGGAGACTTCTTCGAGAGAGGTGAATGTGCGCACAGCCCGGAATCTAGCCTGATGCGGAACAATGGGCCCATGAAACCGTCCGACATGCAGATCAAGGCCGCCCCGAAGGTGCTGCTCCACGACCACCTCGACGGCGGTCTACGCCCCTCCACGATCGTCGAGCTCGCCGCCGAGGTGGGTCACCAGCTTCCGGAGGGCACCCAGCACGACCCGGTCGCGCTGGAGGAGTGGTTCGTCACCAGCGCCGACTCCGGCTCGCTGGAGCGCTACCTCGACACGTTCGCGCACACGCTGGCGGTGCTGCAGACGCTGCCCGCGCTGACCAGGGTGGCCCGCGAGTGCGTCGAGGACCTGGCCGAGGACGGGGTGGTCTATGCCGAGGTCCGCTGGGCGCCGGAGCTCCACGTGGCCAACGGCCACGAGCTGGACGAGGTCGTCTCGGCCGTCCAGGCCGGGTTCGACGAGGGGATGGCGGCGGTCGCGACCACGGGCCGGAAGATCGTCGTACGCCAGCTGCTGACCGCCATGCGTCAGGCCGCTCGCGCCGCCGAGATCGCCGAGCTGGCGGTCACCTGGCGCGACCGCGGGGTGGCCGGGTTCGACATCGCCGGGCCGGAGAAGGGCTTCCCGCCGAGCCGGTTCCTGGCGGCGTTCGAGCAGCTGGCCGCCGATAACATGCGCTTCACCATCCACGCCGGCGAGGGCTTCGGGCTGCCGTCGATCTGGGAGGCCGTCCACCCGTGCGGGTGCGACCGACTCGGCCACGGGGTGCGGATCGTCGACGACATCACCGTCGAGGAGGGCGCGGCGCCGCGGCTCGGCAGACTCGCTGCGTACGTTCGGGACCGGCGGATCCCGCTCGAGCTCTGCCCGCGCTCCAACGTGCAGACCGGGGCCGTGAAGTCGATCGCCGAGCACCCGATCGGGCTCCTCTACGACCTCGGGTTCCGGGTCACCATCAACACCGACAACCGGCTGATGTCACGCACCTCGATGACCTCCGAGATGACCGGCATCGTCGAGGCCTTCGGCTGGGGCCTTCCCGAGCTCCAGCGGCTGACGACCAACGCGATGAAGTCCGCGTTCATCCCCTACGACGAGCGGGTCGACCTGATCCACGAGATCAAGGACGCGTACGCAGCCCTGTGAGTCGCTCGATGGCGGTGTAGCCGTGCTTCGGGTAGACCGCGGTGCAGCCCTTGGCGACCGCGTCCGCGACCACCTGCGGCTGCGCACGCATCAGCGCCAGGCCCCGCTTGACCAGCACAGACGGGGGTTTGCGGTGTTCGCGGAGATCGCGGGTGAGGCGGCGCCAGAAGGTCACCGTCGGGGACTGGGTGACGCAGTAGGCAGCACCCAGCAGCCCCGTGGTGCGGCAGTCGGCCACGATGTCCTGGGCGAAGATCCCCTCGGCGAGGAAGAACGGTTCCTCGCCGAGGGTCAGGGTCTGCCAGCCGGTGCGGCCGTCGTGAGCGATGTCATAGACCGGCACGTCCGCGGTGCCCGTCTCGCAGAGCTCGGCGATCGTCTTCAACGCGTCTTCGGGGAGCCAGGAGCCGGGGTGGTCCCAGTCGACCAGGCCCGCGTTGGGGCCCTCGGTGATGCGGGGGAGCGAGGGGTCGGAGCCGTCCTTGTAGAAGTCGTCCAACCGGAGGACCGGCAGGCCCAGCCGCTCGGCTAGGCGGGACTTCCCGGCGCCCGAAGGGCCGGCGAGGACGATGACCTGAGCACGCACCGGCGCATTCTCCCCTGTCCCTGGCCGAAGTCAGTAGCCGGCGGCCGACCCCGGCGCCCCGGCGAGCAGCGCGCGCGAGCCCGAGACCCCGAGCCTGGACGCTCCGGCGTCGATCATCTGCTCGGCCTGCTCCATGGTGCGCACCCCGCCCGAGGCCTTGACCCCGATGTCGGGGCCGACGGTCTTGCGCATCAGCTCCACCGCGTGGACGCTGGCACCGCCGGCGGGGTGGAAGCCGGTGGAGGTCTTCACGAAGTCGGCACCCGCGCGCACTGCTGCCTGGCACACGCCCACGATCTCGTCGTCCTCGAGCGCAGCGGACTCGATGATCACCTTGAGGACGGTGGGGGCGGCGACCGCCGCACGGACCGCGGCGACGTCGGCCTCGACATCGGTGTAGCGCTTCTCCTTCGCGGCCCCGACGTCGATGACCATGTCGATCTCGTCGGCACCGGACTCGACCGCCTCAGCCGCCTCGGCGGCCTTGATCGAGGAGGTGTGCTTGCCGCTGGGGAAGCCGCACACGACGGCGATCTTGAGCTCGGCCGGAGCGTTGACCGGGAGCATCGACGGCGAGACGCACACCGAGTAGGTGCCGAGCTCGGCGGCCTCCAGGATCAGCGCCTCGACGTCGGCGCGGGTCGCCTCGGGCTTGAGGAGGGTGTGGTCGATCAGCTTCGCGATGTCAGAGGCGTTAGGCACGTGTTCAGCATACGAGGGCTAAGGTGTGCGCCGTGAATGACGATCAGCCCGAGGAGTGGTTCCGCAACTCCAGCAGCACCGTATGGGGTCTCCTCTCGATGGGGACCGCGCTCGCGGTGATCGTGCTCGACGCGGTCACCGGCTGGCACCTCGAGACGACGGTTGGCGGCCTGCTCTTCGCGCTGGTGGCGTACGCCGCGTTCATCCGCACGAAGGTCGGGGTCAGCAAGGGCGACTTCGTCCTGCACCACCTCTACTCGACCGTGCGCTTCCCGATGGCTGCGCTGGAGCGCGTCTCGGTCGGCCGCACCCTCGGCGCCTACTCGGGCGGCCGCACCTACGTCAGTGGTGCCGTCGGCCGTCCGCTGCGCGAGGCGGTCAAGAAGAACCGGGACCACATGCCGCTGACCAACCACGCCGACTTCATCGAGGAGCGGCTCAACTCGCTGGCGCAGGACGCGCGCGACCGGCGCCGGATCAAGCAGGACTCCGACGAGCAGTTCGCCCTCGCCGAGGACGTACGCCGCAGCTGGGACTGGCCGCTGATCGCCGTCACCGCCGCGGTGGCCGTCGTCTTCGTGGTCCTGCTCGTGATCTAGCCGCCCAGGCGCCGAACCGGCACATCCTGACCGAATTCCCCGTTGAGTCGGCTCGTCCTGACAAGATCCAGCGCCGAGTCGGCTCGTCATGACGAGCCGACTCGGCGAAAAGTCGTAAGTTTGCGCCGACTCGGCAGGGCGCGTCTAGAGACCGAGGGCGGCGCGGATGTCGACCTTGAGCGCCCCGAGCGCGATCTCGGCGCCGGCTCGCGCCTGCGCCAGCGCGGAGGCGTCGGCGACCGGCTGGACGACCTCGAGGTAGCACTTGATCTTGGGCTCGGTGCCGCTGGGCCGCACGATCACCCGTGACCCGCCGGCCAGCCGATAGCGGACCCCGTCGGTCGGCGGCAGCCCGCCCTCGCCGAGGGCCAGATCGTCCATCTGCAGCACCGCGGACCCGGCGAGCGCGGTGACGGGGCGGTCGCGGAGCCGCTGCATCCCGGCGGCGATCTGAGCCGGGTCCTCGAGCCGGATGGAGAGCTGTGAGGTCGCGTGCAGGCCGTGCGCGACCGCGAGCTCGTCGAGCAGGTCGGCCAGGTCGCGCCCCTCCGCCTTCAGCGAGGCCGCGAGCTCGCACAGGAGCAGCAGCGCCGAGATGCCGTCCTTGTCGCGGACGTGCTCGGGGTCGACGCAGTAGCCCAACGCCTCCTCGTAGCCGAAGGCGAGGCCAGGCGCGCGCGAGATCCACTTGAAGCCGGTGAGCGTCTCGGCGTAGGGCTGCCCGGCGGCCTCCGCGATCTTCCCGAGCAGGGAGGAGGAGACGATCGAGGCGGCGTACGTCCCGGTGACACCCTTGCGGATCAGATGGGTCGCCAGCAGCGCGCCGATCTCGTCACCGGTCAGCATCCGCCACTTCTTACTGGCCACCGGGATCGCGGCTGCGCAGCGGTCTGCGTCCGGGTCGTTGGCGATGACCAGGTCGACGCCCTTCTTGCTCGCCAGCGCGATCGCCCGGTCCATCGCGCCGGGCTCTTCGGGGTTGGGGAAGGCGACGGTCGGGAACTCGGGGTCCGGCCGCTCCTGCTCCTTGACGACGTCCGGCGCGGGGAAGCCGGCGAACTTCATCGCCAGCTGCACCAGGTCGCCGCCGACACCGTGCAGCGGCGTGTAGACGGTCGTGAGGTCGCGAGCACCGCCCTCGTCGAGCAGCCCGACGACCGTGTCGAGATAGCTGTCGACCAGATCCTCGCTGATCGTGCGCCCAGGGACGCCCCGGGTGACCGAGCTGATCTTGTCGACCGCCGCGATCCGCTTCGCGATCTCGGCATCCGCCGGCGACACGATCTGCGAGCCGTCGCCGAGGTAGACCTTGTAGCCGTTGTCCTGCGGCGGGTTGTGGCTGGCCGTCACCATCACCCCGGCGCTCGCGTCGAGAGCCTTGACGGCGTACGCCAGGACCGGTGTCGGCAGCGAACGCGGCATCACCAGCGCGTGGAGACCCGCTCCGGTCATCACCTCGGCGGTGTCGAGGGCGAAGACGTCGGAGTTGTGCCGGGCGTCGTAGCCGATCACCACCGGCCCCTGCGAGCCGGTGGCGAGGAGGTAGCGGGCCAGTCCTGCGGCGGCCTTGATGACGACCACCCGGTTCATCCGGTTGGGCCCGGCGCCGAGCGCTCCTCGGAGTCCGGCGGTGCCGAACTGGAGCGTGCCCGAGAACCTGTCGGCCAGCTCGGCGACAGCACCCGGGTCGGTGGAGGTCAGCAGGCTCTCGAGCTCGACTCGGGTCTGCTCGTCGGGGTCGCCGGCGAGCCATTCCCGTGCCATGACCACGAGCGCGGACTGGTCGGTGGGGATCATGGATCTGACCCTAGGTCATCATCTGCCCGGAGGCTCAGATCTTGGGCACCAGGTCGCTGAGGAGCGCGCCCATCCGGGTGGCGGCGTTGCGGCCGGCCTCCAGGACCTCGGCGTGGTCGAGCGGCTGGTCGGAGATGCCGGCGGCCAGGTTGGTGACCAGCGAGATCCCGAGGATCTCCATCCCGGCCTCACGGGCTGCGATCGCCTCGAGAGTGGTCGACATGCCGACCAGGTCGCCGCCGAGGATCCCGGCCATCTTCACCTCGGCCGGGGTCTCGTAGTGGGGGCCGGTGAACTGGACGTACACGCCCTCGTCCAGGGAGGAGTCGACCTGCTTGGCCAGGTCACGTAGACGCGCCGAGTAGAGGTCGGTGAGGTCGACGAAGTTCGCGCCGACCAGCGGCGAGGACGCGGTGAGGTTGATGTGGTCCTTGATCAGGACCGGAGTGCCGGGGGACCACGACGGGTTGAGGCCGCCGCAGCCGTTGGTGAGGACCATGGTCGAGCAGCCCGCGGCCGCGGCGGTGCGGACCGGGTGCACGACCGCGGCGACGCCCTTGCCCTCGTAGAAGTGGGTGCGGCTGAGGAAGAGGAGCAGGTTGCGGCCGTTGGCCGCCCGGATGGAGCGGATCTTGCCGCTGTGACCGGCGACGGCGGCGGCGCTGAAGCCGGGCAGGTCGGTGGTCGAGATCTCGGTGTAGTCCTCGCCGAGCGCGTCGGCGGCGGGAAGCCAGCCCGAGCCCAGCACCAGCGCGATGTCGTGCTTCTCGATGCCGGTCTTCTCCGCGAGCGCGGCGGCGGCTTCCTTGGCGAGTTCGTAAGGCGTGGTCACTCGCTGAGTTTAGACCTGGTCTCGACGACCTCGGCCACCGCCAGGAGCCTCAGTCGTTGGACCGGCAGGGCCTCGTACGCAGCGCGTGCACGTAGTCGTCCGGCGCTCCGGCCGCCTCGGCGGCATCGGCCAGCGCGCCCAGGTAGCGGGCATCCGGGATCCCACCCTCGTACGTGTCGAGCACATAGGCCTCGCAGAGCAGGTCCTCGGCGAGGGCGGAGATCCGCACCTTGGTCTTGAAGTAGAGGCCGATGTCGGCCAGCTCCCACTTCTCCAGCGCGTCCATGTCCTGGTCGACGACGTCGTAGACGGCGACGAAGACCTGCTCGAACGGATCCTGGACGATGGTGACCATCGGCCCCTCGCCCATGGTGTTGTCCTCGCCGCCGAAGGTGAGTCGCCACCCGCTGAGCCAGCCGGTGGTCCGCAGCGGTGAATGCGGGCAGCGCTCGCTCATCACCGCAGGGTCGAGGTTGACGCCGTAGGCCGCGTAGAGAGTCACAGAACACGAGGTTACCGCTCAGTCGCTGGCCCGACTGGGATCTGTGTGTTATCCGCGGTCTACCCTTGGGTGCGTGACCCACTTTGATGTTCTCGTCCTCGGCGCTGGCCCCGGTGGCTACGTCGCCGCCATCCGTGCCGCTCAGCTCGGCAAGTCCGTCGCCGTCGTCGAAGACAAGTACTGGGGCGGCGTCTGCCTCAACGTCGGGTGCATCCCGTCCAAGGCGCTGCTGCGCAACGCCGAGATCGCGCACATCATCACCCACGAGAAGAAGACCTTCGGGATCTCGGGTGACGCGACCATGGACTTCGGCGCGACCTGGAAGCGCAGCCGCAGCGTCGCGGACGCGAGCGCCAAGGGCGTGCACTACCTGATGAAGAAGAACAAGATCACCGAGATCGACGGCTGGGGCACCCTGACGGGGCCGAAGGCGATCGCCGTCAAGGGCAAGGACGGCGCCTCGACCGACTACACCTTCGACAACCTCATCATCGGCACCGGCGCGACCGTCCGCTCGGTCCCGGGTGTCGTGCCCAACGAGCAGAACATCGTGACCTACGAGGAGCAGATCCTCACCGAGGAGCTGCCGGGCTCGATCATCATCGGCGGCTCGGGCGCGATCGGCGTCGAGTTCGCCTACGTGCTGAAGAACTTCGGCGTGGACGTCACGATCGTCGAGTTCCTCGACCGGATGGTGCCGACCGAGGACGCCGACGTGTCCAAGGAGCTGCTGCGTCAGTACAAGAAGCTCGGCGTCAACGTGATGCTCTCGACCGCGGTCAAGGGCGCCGAGGACACCGGGTCCGGCGTGAAGGTCACGGTGGCGCCGGCCGCCGGCGGCGAGGAGCAGGTGATCGAGGCCGACAAGTTCCTGGCGGCCTTCGGGTTCGCGCCGCGGGTCGAGGGCTTCGGCCTCGACAAGGCCGGCGTCGAGCTCACCGACCGGGGCGCGATCGCGGTCGACGCCCGTGGCCGCACCAACGTCGAGGGCATCTACGCCATCGGTGACTGCACCGGCAAGCTGATGCTCGCCCACACCGCCGAGGCGATGGGTGTCGTCGCCGCGGAGACCATCGCGGACGCCGAGACCATGGAGATCAACTTCGACATGATCCCGCGCGCGACGTTCTGCCAGCCGCAGATCGCGTCGTTCGGCTACTCCGAGGCGCAGGCCAAGGAGAAGGGCTACGACGTCAAGACCTCCTCCTTCCCGTTCTCCGCCAACGGCAAGGCCCGGGGCATGGCCGAGGGTGTCGGCTTCGTGAAGATCGTCGCCGACGCCGAGCACAACGAGATCCTCGGCGCCCACATGATCGGCCCCGAGGTCACCGAGCTGCTGCCCGCGCTGACGCTGGCCCAGCAGTGGGACCTGACCGCCGACGAGGTCGCGCGCAACGTCTTCGCCCACCCGACGCTCTCGGAGGCGATGAAGGAAGCCATCGAGGGCATCGCGGGTCACATGATCAACCTCTGATCCGATTGATCCGACGCAAGAGGCCCGGGCCACGCACATCGCGTGGCCCCGGGCCTCTTCGCGTCGGGTCGGCCTGTGTCGATCGGCTAGTGCCCGGGTGCGACCGGGCCGATCTCGAGCCCGAGCAGGGCCCAGGCCCGGCGGACGGTGGCCTCGCGTGCCTCCGGGGTGGGTCCGTGCACCGCGCCGGAAACCATGGCGATGGCCAGCATGATGTCGTCGGTGCTGTGTGTCTCCGTGGGGAGTCGGGCTACGGTGGCGCGTACCCGGTCGGCCAGGTCCTGCGAGCTCTCCTCGCCGCTGATGCGGACGATGCCGATGAAGGCGGTCGAGCGGATCATCTGCCAGGTGACGACACCGAGCACATCGGCCAGCGTCGCATCGGGTCGCGACGCGACCTGCTCGATGTCGCGTACGTTCTCCTCCAGCACGGCCGTGGCGAGGGTGAGCCGGTCGGGGAAGTGGCGGTAGAGGGTGCCTTGGCCGACGCCGGCGCGCTTGGCGACGGCGGACATCGGAGCGTCGAGCCCCTGCTCGGCGAGGATCTCGCGAGCAGCGGTGACCAGCAGGTCGCGGTTGCGCACCGCGTCGCTTCGGGTCTGGTTTGCGGGCCTCGTCACCCCAGCAGGTTATCGGCAGCGGATCCACTGTCGGATCCCGGTTCAATGAGGACGGATTCTGACCTGAATGGGCCATAGCGTCGTAGGTGTCAGAGGGAAACACCATCAAGGAGTCCAAGCCATGACCGCAACCGCAGTGAACGCCACCGCCGACACCACCGCCACGGTGAGCCGCGAGCGGGCCGATCTGCTCGAGACGCTGGGCACCCACCGCGGGTTCCTGCGCCATACCGTCCGCGACCTCACCGACGAGCAGGCGCGGCTCGCCCCGACCGCCTCCGAGCTCAGCCTCGGCGGCCTGATCAAGCATGTCGCTGCCGTCGAGCGAGGGTGGGCCGACTTCATCGTGCGTGGGACGGTGGCGCAAGAGCTCACCCCCGAGAAGTACGCCGAGTTCGCCGCCGACCTCGTCCTCGCCGAGGACGAGACGCTGGCGGGTGTCCTCGAGGCGTACGAGGAGATCGCAGCGGCTACCGACGAGCTGGTGCGGACCGCCGACCTGGACGCGGACCACGCGCTTCCCGAGGCCCCTTGGTTCGAGGCCGGCGAGCGCTGGTCCAACCGCCGCGCGCTCACCCACATCCTGGCCGAGACCGCCCAGCACGCCGGCCACGCGGACATCATCCGGGAGACCATCGACGGTCAGAAGACGATGGGCTGACTCTGCCGCTCCAAGGGCGTGGAAGAATGAGGTCCATGGCGCGGGTGACGATCATTGGTGGGGGTCCAGGCGGATACGAGGCGGCGCTGGTCGCGCAGCAGCTCGGCGCGGAGGTGACGGTCGTCGATCGTGACGGCCTCGGCGGCAGCTCGGTGCTCACCGACTGCGTGCCCAGCAAGACCCTGATCGCCACCGCCGAGCTGATGTCGGACATGACGCTCGCCCGCGACCTGGGCATCCACTTCCGCGACCACCAGGGCGACCCGGCCACCGAGCTCTCCGCCGACCTCGCGCTGGTCAACAAGCGCGTCAAGTCGCTCGCGCTCGCGCAGTCGGGCGACATCGAGGGCCGGCTGACCCGTCGCGGGATCCGGGTCGTCAAGGGCAGCGGGCGCATCGACGCAGACAAGCGTCAGGTGATCGCGACCCTGGCCGAGGACGGCGGCGAGGAGGCCATCGAGAACGACGCGGTCCTGATCGCCACCGGCGCCCGGCCGCGGGTGCTGCCCACCGCGCAGCCCGACGGCGAGCGGATCCTGACCTGGGAGCAGGTCTACGACCTCGACGATCTGCCCGAGCACATGATCGTGGTGGGCTCGGGTGTCACAGGTGTCGAGTTCGCCGGCGCCTACCTCAACCTCGGCTCGCAGGTCACCCTGGTCTCCTCCCGTGATCGTGTCCTCCCGGGTGAGGACGCGGACGCGGCGACCGTCCTCCAGGACGTACTCGAGCGTCAGGGCATGAACATCCTCAGCAAGTCGCGGATGGAGTCGGTGACCCGCTCCGGCGACGTCGTCACCGTGAAGCTGACCGACGGTCGCGAGGTCACCGGCAGCCACTGCATCCTCGCGCTCGGCTCGATCCCCAACACGGAGGGCCTCGGCCTGGAGGAGGCCGGCATCGAGCTCGACGAGGGCGGCTTCATCCGCACCGACAAGGTGTCGCGCACCTCCGCCTACGGCGTGTACGCGGCCGGCGACTGCACCGGCGGCTTCATGCTCGCCTCGACGGCCGCCATGGCCGGCCGGATCGCGATGCGTCACTTCCTCGGTGACGCCGTCATCCCGATGGACCTCAAGGAGGTCGCGGCCAACGTCTTCACCTCGCCCGAGATCGCCACGGTCGGCTACTCCCAGGCTCAGGTCGACTCCGGCGAGGTCGTCGCCGAGACCCTGCGCCTCGACCTCAAGGGCAACGCGCGGGCGAAGATGCAGGGCATCTCCGACGGCTTCGTCAAGCTCATCTCCCGCCCCGGCACCGGCGTCGTCATCGGCGGCGTCGTCGTCGGCCCCCGCGCCTCCGAGCTCATCCACCCGATCGCGCTCGCCGTCTCGACCGGGCTGACCGTCGACCAGATCGCCAACACCTTCACCGTCTACCCGTCGATCTCCGGCTCCACCGCCGAGGTCGCCCGCCGCCTCCACCACGTCGAGTAGTCACTTACGTCGGCCGAGACGTCACTTACGTCGGTCGAGAGGGCACTCGAAAACGGTGTGCGAGCAGTGCAGCGGCTTCGCTACCGTGAGCGCCATGGGTAACTGCTGCATGACGATGTTCGTCCGGATCCGCCGCCGCTGACCGGCGCGGATCTCACCAGACAACTCGTCGCATTCGCGCCGCCACCTGGCAACCCTGCCGGGCGGCTCCGAGTGCTACCCGCATGCCGCCCGGCTCCTTCAGTCTCGAGGAGCATCCATGCCCGACGTACGCCCTGGCCGGCACGAGCTCGGCCAGAACTTTCTCATCGACCGGTCGGTTCTCGACCGGATCGTCCATCTCGTCTCGCAGCGGCAGGGTCCGCTGGTGGAGTGGGGCACCGGCAACGGTGCCGTCACCCTGGCTCTGGCGGAGCTGGGGCGTCCGCTGGAGGGGGTCGAGATCGACTCCCGCCGAGCCGCTGAGCTGGGCCGACGGACCGGTACGCACGTGTGCATCTCCGAGGGCGACATCCTGCGCCACGCGCCACCGCAGAACGCCGTCGTCGTCTCCAACGTCCCGTTCCACCTGACCACGCCGATCCTGCGCCACCTGCTCGCATCAGGGACCTGGCGCCATGCCGTGCTCCTCACCCAGTGGGAGGTCGCCCGTAAGCGTGCAGGCGTCGGTGGCACCACTCAGCTCACCGCGCAGTGGTGGCCGTGGTTCACCTTCACCCTCGACCGCCGGGTCCCGTCGACAGCGTTCCGCCCGCGGCCCAACGTCGACGGCGGGCTGCTGCTCATCGACCGCCGCCGAGAGCCGTTGCTGCCCGACTCGGAGCTCCGCGACTTCCAGTCGTGGGTGGCCACGGTCTTCAGCAGCCGGGGCCGCGGCGTCGCCGAGATCCTGCGCCGCAACGGCGTCCCCGGCGCGCTCGCCGGTCAGATCGCCCGGCGGCGCCGACGTACCCAGTCCCCGGTCCTGCCGCGAGACCTGCGGGCGGATGACTGGGTCGAGGCGTACGCAGCCCGAGCCTAGGCTCGCCGAGAGGTCACGTACGCAGGTCGAGACGTCACTCGCGTCGGCCGAGACGGCATATCGCTGCCATCTCGGCCGACCGAAGTGACGTCTCGACCGACGGGGCTGACGTCTCGGCTCAGCGGAGCACGAGGACCAGGTCGCCGCCGTCGACGGACTGGGTGCCGGAGAAGGCGAGGCGGGAGACGGTGCCGTCGACGGGGGCGGTGATGGCGGCCTCCATCTTCATCGCCTCGATGGTGGCGACGGTGTCGCCGGCCTTGACCGACTCACCGGTCTCGACCGCGACGGTGACAACACCCTGGAACGGTGCTGCGACCTGGCCCGGAACAGCCGGGTCGGCCTTCTCGGCAGCAGCGACCTCGGCGGCGACGGAGCGGTCACGCACCCCGATCGGCCGCAGGTGGCCGTTGATCGTCGCCATGACGGTGCGGATGCCGCGCTCGTCGGGCTCGGAGACGGCGGTGAGTCCGAAGATCACCGTCTTGCCCTCGGAGAGCTCGACGACGTGCTCCTCGCCCTCGCGCATGCCGTAGAGGTAGTCGAGGGTCGAGATCACCGACACGTCGCCCCACTTCGAGCGGGCCTCGGTGAACTCCTTCGTCGGCCCCGGGAAGAGCAGCCGGTTGAGCGTTCCGCGCCGGTCGGAGGCGAGTCCGGCGGCGTCCTCTGCCGACAGGGTCGGCGACGGCTCCTTCCAGGTGCGTCCCGCGATCGCCTTGCCGCGGAACGGCTCGGGCCAGCCTCCCGGCGGGTCGCCGAGCTCTCCGTTGAGGAAGCCGATGACCGAGGCCGGGATGTCGTACGAGGCCGGGTCGGCCTCGAACGCGGCCGGGTCCGCCCCGGCCGCCACGAGCGAGAGCGCAAGGTCGCCGATGACCTTCGAGGACGGGGTGACCTTGGGGACGCGGCCGAGGATCTGGTTGGCCGCGGCGTACATGTCCTCGATCTGCTCGAACTTCTCGCCCAGCCCGAGCGCGATCGCCTGCTGGCGCAGGTTGGAGAGCTGGCCGCCCGGGATCTCGTGGCGGTAGACCCGGCCGGTGGGCGCGGGCAGCCCGGACTCGAAGGGCGCGTAGACGCGGCGTACGGCCTCCCAGTAGGGCTCCAGGGAGTTCACCGCGGCCAACGAGAGGCCCGTGGCGCGCGGCGTGTGGTCGGTCGCCGCCACCAGCGAGGAGAGCGGGGGCTGCGAGGTGGTCCCGGCCATGGACGCGGTCGCGGCGTCGACGGCGTCGACGCCGGCCTCGATCGCGGCCGTCAGCGTGGCCAGCTGGCCACCGGCGGTGTCGTGGGTGTGCAGGTGCACCGGCACGTCGAACCGCGAGCGGAGCGCGGTCACCAGGGTGCGAGCGGCGGGGGCCCGCAGCAGTCCGGCCATGTCCTTGATCGCGAGCACGTGCGCCCCGGCGGAGACGATCTCCTCGGCCAGCCGCAGGTAGTAGTCGAGCGTGTAGAGCTTCTCGTCGGGCGAGGAGAGGTCGCCGGTGTAGCAGAGCGCCACCTCCGCGATGGACGTCCCGGTCGCGCGCACCGCGTCGATCGCCGGCCGCATCTGGGAGACGTCGTTGAGCGCGTCGAAGATCCGGAAGACGTCGATCCCGGTCTCGGCGGCCTCGGAGACGAACGCGTCGGTGACCTCGGTCGGGTAGGGCGTGTAGCCGACCGTGTTGCGGCCGCGCAGCAGCATCTGCAGGTTGACGTTGGGGACCGCCTCGCGCAACGCGGCGAGCCGCTCCCACGGGTCCTCGGAGAGGAAGCGGAGAGCCACGTCGTACGTCGCCCCACCCCATGCCTCCAGCGACCACAGCTGCGGCGTCAGCCGGGCGACATGGCCGGCGACGCCGAGCAGGTCGGTGGTGCGGACCCGGGTCGCCAGCAGCGACTGGTGGGCGTCGCGGAAGGTGGTGTCGGTGACCGCGACCGGCTCCTGGGCGCGCAGTGCGGCGGCGAAACCCTCGGGCCCGAGCTCGCGCAGAAGGTCGCGAGATCCGGCCGGCGGCGCCTCGGAGAGGTCCAGCTTCGGCAGCTTCTCCACCGGGTGGAGCGAGACCGGCGCGGCGCCGTGCGGCTGGTTGACGGTGACGTCGGCGAGATAGGTGAGCAGCTTGGTGCCGCGGTCGCCCGAGGCCCGTGCGGTCAGCAGCTGCGGATGGGTCTCGATGAACGAGGTGGTGATCGACCCGGCGATGAAGTCCGGGTCGTCGAGCAGCGCCTGCAGGAACGGGATGTTGGTCGCGACCCCGCGGATCCGGAACTCCGCCACCGCCCGGCGGGCCCGGGTGACGGCGTCCTCGAAAGTACGCCCGCGGCAGGTCAGCTTGGCGAGCATCGAGTCGAAGTGGGGCGAGACCTCGGCCCCGGCGTACGTAGTGCCGCCGTCGACGCGGATCCCGGCGCCACCGGGGGAGCGGTAGGTGGTGATCATGCCCGTGTCGGGGCGGAAGTTGTTGGCAGGATCCTCGGTGGTGATCCGGCACTGCATCGCCGCGCCGCGCAGCTGCAAGGAGTCCTGGGTGAGCCCCAGGTCGGCCAGGGTCTCGCCGGCGGCGATCCGCATCTGTGAGCGGACCAGGTCGACGTCGGTGACCTCCTCGGTCACGGTGTGCTCGACCTGGATGCGCGGGTTCATCTCGATGAACACGTAGTTGCCGTGCGGGTCGAGCAGGAACTCAACGGTGCCGGCGCAGGAGTAGCCGATCTCCTTGGCGAAGCGCACGGCGTCCGCACACATGCGTTCGCGCAGCTCAGGGTCGAGATTCGGCGCAGGAGCGATCTCGACGACCTTCTGGTGGCGGCGCTGCACCGAGCAGTCGCGCTCGAAGAGGTGGATCACGTTGCCCTCGCCGTCGGCGAGGATCTGCACCTCGATGTGCCGTGGCTCGACCACGGCCTGCTCGATGAAGACGGTGGGGTCACCGAAGGCGGCCTCGCCCTCGCGCATACAGGTCTCGACGGCCTCGCGGAGCTTGTCGGGCGAGTCGACCCGCCGCATGCCGCGACCGCCGCCGCCGGCGACCGCCTTCACGAAGAGCGGGTAGGGCAGGGCGGAAGCGGCGGAGACGAGCGCGTCGACATCGGTGGACGGCTCGACCGACTGCAGAGTCGGTACGCCGGCAGCCTTCGCCGCCGCGATGGCGGTGGCCTTGTTGCCGGTGAGGGTGAGGACCTCCGCCGAGGGCCCGACGAACGTGATCCCCGCCCGGGCACAGGCCTCGGCCAGCGCCGGGTTCTCGGAGAGGAACCCGTAGCCCGGGTAGATGGCGTCCGCGCCACTCTGCTTGGCGACCTCGACGATCGCGTCGGGATCGAGATAGGCCCGGATCGGATGACCGAGCTCTCCGATCTGGTAGGCCTCGTCGGCCTTCAGCCGGTGCTCTGAGCCCCGGTCCTCGTAGGGGAAGACAGCGACCGTCTTGGCCCCGAGCTCAAAGCCAGCACGGAAAGCTCGGATCGCGATCTCGCCGCGGTTGGCAACCAACACCTTCGTGAACATGGCCGACACGCTACCCATCCGAGGAGGGTCGTCCAGGTTATGGGACGTTACCGCCCAGTTGATGGACGCCTTGGCCTGAGAACTGTGCGGATTCGTTGGGGCCGCTGACGGCCCGTGGTCCGTACCCTCAGCGGCATGAAGCCCATGACTCGACAGCGTCGGGGATGCTGCTGATCCCGACGTCGACGCCTGAGCGTGCGAGCTGTGCGACGACCACCTCCCGCAGGCCGACCCACCAACGAATCCGCGAACCGGGCGCGGCGTCACCCACCGAACATGGCGTCCTGCTGCTCGGCCATCTGCTGCCGCAGTCCACCCACGACGGCGGCCACGGCCGGCCGGCGCCACGACTCAGGATGCACGACCGCCCAGTACGGCAGCCGCTGGTTGACCTCCGCGCGGAGCAGCCGGACGAGGTCGGGATGACGGTCGGCCATGAAGCAGGGAAGCAGCCCCAGACCGGCTCCGGCCCGGGTCGCCTCGACGTGCACGAAGACGTTCGTCGAGGTGACCGCGTCGCGGATACCGGGAAGCAGCCGTCGAGGGACGTCGAGGTCGTCGACCTGGAGCATCGAGTCGACGAAGTAGACCAGGCGGTGGCGTACGGCCTCCTCGATCGTGCCGGGGGCGCCGTGACGCTTCAGATAGTCGGGGGAGGCGTAGAGGCCGAGCTCGTACCCGCCCAGGTGCAGCGCCCGGCCGCGGTTGACCGACGGTTCGCCGACGACCACCTCGATGTCGACGCCGGAGCGCTGCTGCGCGGCCTGCCTGGTCACGGTGACGATCTCGACGGCGAGCTCGGGATGGTCCTGCCGCAGCGCGGCGACCGCCGGCGAGGCGACGTATGCAGCGAACCCGTCGGTCGTCGACATCCTGACCACACCGGCCACCGGGTCGGCGGGCTCGTCGCCGGCCAGCCGGGCCAGCGACTCGGCGACTCCCTCGGCGGCCCGCGCCGCGCGCTCGCCCAGAGCGGTCAGGGCCCATCCGTCGGAGCCGCGCACCAGGATCCTGCCGCCGAGGGCGCGCTCGAGGGCGGAGATGTTGCGGCTGACCGTCGTGTGGGTCAGGCCCAGCGAACGGGCGGCGGTGGTGAAGCGGCCGCTGCGCGCCACCTCGAGGAGCACCAGCAGCTGGTCGGCGGAGGGGGCTGGGGAGGAGGTGGGCATCGGCTCACGATATCGCTGGGTGTGCATTTTCGTTCACAGTGTGTGCCAACATGCGCGTTGCAGGCACATTATGAGCGCTGTCACACTCCCAGCCATGTCCACGACACAGCCGGGCGCTACCGCCGCCCCCAACGATTCCCCAGAAAACGGGCAGAGCCTGCTCCGCAGGACCGTGGCGGCCTCCATGGCCGGCACAGTCGTGGAGTGGTACGACTTCTTCCTCTACGCCACCGCCTCGGCGCTCGTCTTCGCCAAGGTGATCATGCCGGCGACCGGCAACGCCTACGACGCGATCATCGCCGCCTTCGTGACCTACGCCATCGGGTTCGTCGCCAGGCCGCTGGGCGGCATCGTCTTCGGCCACATCGGCGACCGCCTCGGCCGCAAGTACACGTTGCAGGTGACGATCATGATGATCGGTGTCGCCACCGTGCTGATGGGGTGCCTGCCGACGTACGACCAGATCGGGCTCGCCGCACCTATCGCCCTAGTGGTGCTGCGGTTCGTGCAGGGGCTCGCTCTGGGCGGTGAGTGGGGCGGCGCCGTCCTGCTGGTCGCTGAGCACGCGCCGGACGACCGGCGGGCGACCTGGGCCGCGTGGCCGCAGGCCGCGGTGCCGGTGGGCAACCTGCTCGCCACGCTGGTGCTCACCGTGATGACCTTCGCGCTCTCCGACGCGGCGTTCCTGGCGTGGGGCTGGCGGGTCGCGTTCTGGCTCTCCGCTGTCGTGGTCGTCGTCGGCTACTACATCCGCCGCTCGGTCACCGACTCGCCGATCTTCGAGGAGGCGAAGGCAGAGCAGGGCGAGGTCGCCTCGGCCGGCTACGGCGTCTTCGAGGTGATCCGCCGCTACCCGCTGGGTGTGGTCAAGGGGATGGGCCTGCGGTTCGCGGAGAACATCATGTACTACCTGGTGGTGTCGTTCTCGATCGTCTACCTGGTCGAGGACCAGAAGATGGACCAGGGCGCGCTGCTCGGCCTGATCGCGATCGCGCACGCCTGCCACTTCTTCTTCATCCTCGGGGTCGGCCGGCTCGCCGACGGCGTGGGCCGCAAGCCGGTCTACCTCGTCGGTGCGGTGCTTGGCGCGACCTGGGGTTTCTGGGCGTTCCCGATGCTCGACACGAAGAACAACGGCGCGATCCTGGCGGCGCTGATCGCCGGTCTGGCGATCCATGCCCTGATGTACTCCACCCAGCCGGCGATCATGGCCGAGATGTTCCCGACCCGGATGCGCTACTCCGGCATCTCGATCTCCTACCAGGTGACCTCGATCTTCGCCGGCTCGCTCGCGCCGCTGGTGGCCATCGCCTGGCTCAAGGACACCGGCACCTGGACCAACACCGCGATCTACCTCGCCGTGGCCGGCATCATCACCGGCCTCGTCGTGCTCACGCTCAAGGAGACCCGGGGCACCTCGCTGCGGGCGCTCGACCGTGCCGACGCCGAGCGCGAGGCCGAGCGCGAGGTGAGCCCGGCGTGATGTCAGCGACGACGGCCCCGGCTTCGGTGGATGCCTCCGGACGTACGCTGCAGGGCCGGCGTGCCCTGGTGACCGGAGGCGCCTCGGGGATCGGCGCGGCGGTGGCCCGTGAGCTCGCCGCCCGTGGCGCGCGGGTCGTCGTCGCCGACCTGGCCGGCGACGCCGCCCATGCCCTGGCCGACGAGATCGGCGGCGAGGCGTGGGCGGTCGACCTGGCCGCCACCGAGGAGCTCGACGACCTCGCTCTGGAGGTCGACATCCTGGTCAACAACGCCGGGATCCAGCGGGTCAGCCCCATCGAGGAGCTCGACCCCGACGACTTCCGCCGGATCCACTCGATCATGCTCGTCGCGCCGTTCCTGCTGGTCAGGGCCGCATTGCCGCACATGTACGCCAACGGCTGGGGTCGCATCATCAACATCTCCTCCGTGCACGGCCTGGTCGGCTCGCCCTTCAAGAGCGCCTACGTGTCGGCCAAGCACGGCCTGGAGGGACTCTCCAAGGTCACCGCGCTGGAGGGTGGCCCGCACGGTGTGACCAGCGTCTGCATCAACCCCGGCTACGTGCGTACGCCGCTGGTGGAGAAGCAGATCGCCGACCAGGCCAAGGTGCACGGCGTCCCGGCCGCCGAGGTCGTCGAGCGGGTGCTGCTGCAGGACGTGGCGGTGAAGCGGCTGGTCGAGCCGGAGGAGGTCGGCTCCCTGGTCGGCTGGCTCACCGGGCCCGACGCCTCGATGGTCTCCGGTGCCTCGTGGGCCATGGACGGTGGCTGGAGCGCCCGATAGCTCCAGGCATGCTCAGGCCTGCTTACGCCACCAGTCCACCGTCGCCTTGGCTCCGGTCTCGATCGGGGTGGGGGACAGGCCGAGCAGGGCCTCGCTTGCCGAGGAGTCCATCACGAACGGCTTGTCGAACTGGAAGACCATCTCGGCCAGCTCTCGCGTCCCGGCGTGCACCGCGCCGATCGACTTGAGCGCCCAGGTTGGGATGCGGCCGACTTTCGGTGCCGGAACGCCGGCGACGTCGGCGTAGAGCTGGACCAGGGCGCGCTGGGAGATCGCAGGTGCTGTGGGGGCGTGCAGGAACGAGTCCCACAGCCTCTCCTCGTCGGCGGCCTTGATCATCGCGGCGCCCAGGTCGGGGACGTACGTCCACGAGTGCGGGGCGTCCGGGTCGCCGAGGACGCGCATGGTGCGGCCGGCGAGGACCGTCGGGACCATGCGCTCGCCGGCGTGGGCGGTGCGCACCAGCGGGCCGTAGAAGTCCGAGGCCGCGACGCTGACCGTCGGGGTCGGGGAGGCGTCGCGGTCGCGGAGCAGCTCGACGCGCACGGCGGGCTTGCCGAAGTCGGCGGTGCGCGGCGTCTGCTCGGTCATCGGTGCGGTGACGCGGCCGTAGGCGTAGAGGCTCTCGGGGAAGACGACCACGGCGCCGGCGCGACCGGCGGCCTCGAGCACGACCTTCTCCGCGCGCGGGAGCTCGGCGCGCCAGGCGTCGGCGGCGTAGGCGCTGCCGTGCATGCAGTGGAAGACGGCGCGTACGCCCTCGGCGGCCTGGGTGATGGTGTCGAGATCCGTGGCGTCGCCGCGAAGGCGCTCGATGCTCGCGTGCACCGGTCCGCTGCCGGAGCGGGTGAGGAGACGTACACGATCTCCGCGGTCGGCGAGCTGCTGGGCGATGGTCGCGCCGACTGGGCCGGCGCCGATGACGAGGTAAGTGCTGTTCATGGCTGTCTCTTTCTTCGGTGGTCGAGCCTGTCGAGACCTGGTTTAGAGAGCAGTGCTCTCGGAATGAGTCTGGCGGGCGATCGTCCAGAAAGCAAGAGCAGTGCTCACTTTTGTTGACATCGCTCTCTTTGGCGAGACACGATGACGCCATGACAGGCACTCCACGTGAACGCGCACGGGCGCAGACCATGGACGAGATCGTCCGGATCGGCCGCGAGCACCTGGCGGTCCACGGCGCAGCCGCGCTCTCGCTGCGCGCGGTCGCCCGTGACCTCGGCGTGGTCTCCTCCGCCGTCTACCGCTACGTGAAGAACCGCGACGAGCTGCTGACGCTGCTGCTCGTCTCGGGGTACGACGAGGTCGGCGATGCCGTCGACGCCGCCGTCGCCGCTGCCCCCGAGGACGACCACCGGGCCCAGTTCCTGGCGCTCGGTCGCGCGGTCAGGACCTGGGCGCTCGCCGAGCCGGCGACGTACGCCCTGCTCTTCGGGTCGCCCGTCCCCGGCTACGCCGCGCCGGACGAGCGCACCAGCGTCCCCGGCACCCGCGTCCCGACCTCGATGCTGCGGCTGTGCGCCGGTGCGCTCGCGGCGGGCCGGCTGACCCTTCCCGAGGGTTCGGAGGAGATCTCGCCCGCGCTCGCGGAGGGCCTGCAGGGCATCCGCGACCAGCTCGGCATCGACCTGCCCGACGAGGCCCTCACTCGCGGCGTACTCGTCTGGACGAGCCTTTTCGGCCGCGTCAGCTTCGAGGTCTTCGGCCAGTTCGGCCCGGACGGCTTCGGCGACCCCGCCGCCCTCTTCGAGCTCCACCTGGCCACGTTGGCCGACGAGCTCGGGTTGTGACGCCATGCGTCTGGTTCGCCGCGCTCGAAAGCCTTGTCGATCGACAAGGTATGCGCGTATACACTGAACATGTGACCGAGACCAAGCGGCTGCGAGTTGAGGCCGGTCTGACTCAGATCGAGGTCTGCGCGCGCACGGGAATCGCCCGGCCGAACCTCTCGGCTTATGAGTCCGGAAGGCGTACGCCGTCGCCGGAGACCCTGGAGCGGATCCGTGCTGCCTGTCGGCGGCGTCCATCTGAGATCGTGGCGGCGAACGTCGAAGAGATCTGGTCGATCGTTCGGCTGCATCACGGTGTTTCTGTGGAGATCTTCGGATCTGCGGCCCGCGGTGACGACCGGTGGGACTCTGACGTCGACCTACTCATCACGCTCGATGATGAGGCGGGAATGCTCGACCTGGTGCGGATGCAACGAGATCTCGAGCGGGCGCTCGGTGTCGAGGTCGACCTCGTTGACCGGGATGCGCTCGACGCTGAGCACAGTCAACGCGACCGCATGGTCCTTGCCGATGCGGTCGGGCTGTGACGGCGGTCGGCCGCGAGCGGCTCGCTGAGCTCTACGGCGATCGGGTTGTCGACGAGCTCGAGTTCCTGCTGCGTACGCTCGATGAGATCGAGCTGGTGATCCAGCGCGGCTGGGATGCCTACGCCGACGACGTGCTGCTTCAACGAGCGGTCGAGGGGTCGGCGAATCGGATCGGTGACACGATCCGCAACAAGGTTCCGGTGAAGCTCCAGAACGACCATCTCGGGGTGGACGCCTGGTCCGAGTGGGTCGACTGGCGGGTGTTCCTTGCGCACCATTACCACCGCGTCGACCCCCGCCGGATCTGGCAGGACATGATCCGCGACGTACCACGGTTCCGGCGGTTCATCGCCGAGGACCTTCTCGGCGACTGATGTCAGTCTCATAGCCGCGGCACGGGGCGTGGGCCCGCTCTGATGAGTTCGGGCAGAGCACCGCGCGCCGTTCGCCGAGTTACCTCGGTCAGCACGCACTTCCTTCGTGGAGTTCCACAAAGGAAGCGGCCGTTCACCGAGGTAACTCGGTAGA
>NZ_JACIXG010000065.1 GCF_014360585.1 Nocardioides sp. | reverse complement strand
TGCTGCCAGGCCGAGGGGTGTGACATGCCACCGGAGTGGTGCGATGCCCACCATTTCAAAGCCTGGGCCGCGGGCGGAAAGACGGACCTGAAGGACGGGGTCTTGCTATGTCCGCACCATCACCGTCTGGCGCACAACCCTGCCTACGTTCATGAGCGGTTGCCCGACGGCACCGTCCGGTTCACCCGCCGCCCCTAAACCGGCAAGCCGAGACCACCCCCCGCCACGGCCATCGCGCCAAGACCCCGCCTACGCGCGGGCACCTACGCCTGCCCCGGGCCAGGGTGGTTTCGCTTGGGCCATGCGTCATCGATGCGGATCTGGGGGCATCGCGTCAACCCTCGGATTTCGTCGAGCCCATTCGCAGAAGCGTGAAAGGACTCGCGCCCTCCGACCACCGACCACCGACCACCGACCACCGACCATGATTCCTCGGACCTTGACCGTCGGTCGGGCCCGATGCTCCCCCGAGCGGCGCGGCTTTCCCCACGCGTGCAGACCGTTCCCTACTCCCACGGAGCCTGCCCACTCTCCGGAGGGTGCGGAAGCTCCGTGGGAGTGGGGAGCGGTGCGGAGGAGGGGAAACCCCGTCCTGCGGGCCGCCCACCGGTTCAGAACCTTGTGATCGATTCACAAGGTCTCGCCCACTGGCCTAGGCACCGCCGACCCGATATACGGCGAGAACACCCTCCAATGCAGGGTCAGCGGCGAACAGTCACCACGACAACCACAGCAACGCGACGCGCCGTACGTGTCGGAGATCACGTCCTCACCCCCGCCCTAGAAGAGAACGCATTCTAGAATTGAGCGTGAAACCCGCGTACGCCACGCAACCACCTGGTGGAACGGATTCGGAGGGTTGCACGACCCCCTTTAGGCTTGCCTTAGTACATCCACGGAAGGTGAACTCCCTTATGCGTGACATCCGCGTTGCGATCGTCGGTGCTGGCCCGGCCGGCATCTACGCTGCCGACATCCTCACGAAGGAGCACCCTGGTGCGCGCGTCGACGTCATCGAGCGCCTGCCTGCTCCCTATGGTCTGGTTCGCTACGGCGTGGCTCCGGACCACCCGCGAATCAAGGAGATCATCAAGGCGCTGAAGCGCGTCCTGAACCAGGACAGCATTCGGTTCATCGGCAACGTCGACTTCGGCACCGACCTCAAGCTCGACGACCTGCGTCGCTTCTACGACGCCGTCATCTTCGCCACCGGCGCGATGGCCGACCGCGAGCTCGACATCCCGGGGATCGACCTGCCCCAGTCCTACGGTGCGGCGGACTTCGTCAGCTGGTACGCCGGACACCCCGACGTGGCGCGGGAATGGCCGCTCGACGCGGAGGAGGTCGCCGTCCTCGGCGCCGGTAACGTCGCGCTCGACGTCGCCCGCATGCTGGCCAAGCCTGCCGACGAGCAGCTGGTCACCGAGGTCTCCGACAACGTCTACCAGGGCCTGAAGAAGAACCCGGCCAAGACGATCCACGTCTTCGCCCGCCGCGGCCCGGCGCACATCAAGTTCAGCCCGATGGAGCTGCGCGAGCTCTCCCACTCCCCGTCGGTCGAGGTCGTCGTCAAGGAGGAGGGCTTCGAGATCGACGAGGCCGGCGAGAAGGCGATCCAGAGCCACAAGGCGACCAAGCTCGTGGCCGACATCCTCCTGAAGTACATGGATGCGCCCGTCGGCGAGAAGCCCCACAAGATCATCATCCACATGATGCAGAACCCCGTCGAGGTCGTCGGCGAGGACGGCCGCGTGGTCGCGCTGCGCAGCGAGAAGACCGAGTACAACGGCGACGGCACCGTCTCCGGCACCGGCGAGTTCACCGACACTCCCGTCCAGGCCGTCTACCGCGCCGTCGGCTACCTCTCCGAGGCGCTCCCCGACGTGCCCTTCGACAGCGAGAACGGCGTCATCCCCAACGCCGGCGGCCGGGTCCTCGACCTCAACGGCGACCACATCGACGGCACGTACGTCACCGGGTGGGTCAAGCGCGGACCGGTCGGCCTGATCGGCCACACCAAGTCCGACGCCAAGGAGACCATCGACTACCTCCTCCAGGACCTCGACAAGCTCACGCCGCCCGAGCACGGCACGACCGCGGCGGTCCTCGAGCACCTGTCCGGCAAGGGCGTCGAGTTCACCACCATCGAGGGCTGGGAGAAGCTCGACAACCACGAGCGCTCCCTCGGCGAGGCCCAGGGCCGCGAGCGGATCAAGGTCGTCCCCCGCGACGAGATGATCCAGATCTCCAACCACTGCCACTGACACACGCCGTCAGAAGCGGGCCGGTCATCCACACGGATGACCGGCCCGCTGGCATTTCCACCACCAACCAGCCGATGCCAGGAAGGTCCTCGAACTGACCTTCCGCAAGGCCCTGGGGCTCGAGCACTCCTACGTCGGCACCGAGCGCATCCTTCTCGCCCTCCTCGAGCACGAGGCCGGCGTCGACAAGGAGGCGACCGAGCTGAGCATCGACTCGATCCTCGCCACACTCCAGCTCGAGTCGACGCCGACAGACACCGACCTCTCGGACTAGTCGGCCGGGATACCCGGGGTAGTCCGGTAGCGGAGGAGGCTAGACCCCGCTGGGCGCGAGGACGATGTCGAACCGCACCTTCGACCAGGTGCCGTCGACGACCCGGCCGTCCGGCGTCGACGTCCCCGCGGCCTGCTGCTCGAACTTCTTGATCAGCGACTCCTTGACCCCGAAGACGGTGTCCTTCCAGCCGATCGGATCGCCCTCGGGGAAGATGTGGGTGACCAGGGTGCGGCAGCCCTCGTGGGTGACCATGAAGTGCAGGTGCGAGGCCCGCAGCGGCGAACGTCCGACCGCGACGAGCATCTTGCCGACAGGGCCGTCGTCGGGGATCGGGTACGGCGTGGGCGTCAGTCCCCAGAACCGGTAGCCGCCCTCGGCGTCGGCGAACAGGTGCGCCCGAGCCGCCCGCGCGCCGGCATCACGCTGGACGTCGTAGAGCCCGTCCTCGTCCGCCTCCCAGACCTCGATCCTGGCTCCGGCCAGCGGTTTTCCATCGGTCGAGGTGACCGTCCCGGTCACCCAGCACGGCTCGCCCGGGGCCCCGAAGGCCATGTCCCCACCCTGCTCGATCGCCGGGGAGTCCTCCACGAAGAACGGGCCGAAGACCGTGGCCTCGGTCGCGTCGGCGTACGCCTCGTTGTTGATGTTGATCGTCTGCATCGAGGCGCCGAGGGTGTCGGAGAGGAGGATGAACTCCTGGCGTACGTCGTCGGTGATGTGGCCGGCCTCGGTCAGGAACTCGATGGCCGCGCTCCACTCGTCCTCGGTGAGGCGTACGTCGCGGATGAAGGCGTGCAGGTGCCGCGTCAGCGAGACCATGACCTCCTGCAGACGCGGGTCCTCGCAGGCGTCGAAGGACGCGACGACGGTGTCGACCAGGGTCTGCTCGACCGCCTGCTGCTCCGGCGATACGCCAGGTACGTCGCTCATCAGCTCTCCTCTCCTGCCCACGCCGCCGTCAGCAGCGCGGTCAGGTTCTCTTCGGTGACCGGGGTCGGGTTGTTGTCGGGAATCGCGGCCAGGATCGGCGCGACCGCCTTGGCGATGCCGTCCTCGGGCATGCCGTAGTCCTCGAGCGCCTTCGGCGCAGACAATGTCGTACGCAGCGCCGCCAGCCCCGCCACGGCGCTCGATGCCCCGAACGCCGAAGCCATCCGGGCCTCCGCCTCGGGGGCGGACGGCGCATTGAAGGCGAGCACGTGCGGGAGCACGACCGCGTGGGTCTGGGCGTGCGGCAGGTTGAACATCCCGCCGAGCACGTGGCAGATCTTGTGGTGCATCCCCGATCCGGCCGACGTGAACGACACCGCCGCGAGGTAGGCGCCGTAGAGGGTCTGCTCGATCCCCTCGATGCTCTCCGAGTCGGACCTGACCAGCGGCAGCCCGGCGGCGAGCCCCCGGATCCCCTCGGCGGCGAACACCTGGTCGATGGGATCGACCCGCGGACCCCACATGGCATCGACGCAGTGCGCGAGCGCGTTCAGCCCGCTGGCGACGGTCATCTCACCAGGCAGCGTGGTCAGCAGCGCGGCGTCGTAGACGACCGTCCGCGGCAGCACACGGGCATCGATGCCGGTCGTCTTCGTCTCGCCCGAGGTCAGCCCCCAGACGTCGGTCGCCTCCGACCCCGCGTACGTCGTCGGGACCGCCACGATCGGGAGCCCCGTGGTGAGCGCGACGGCCTTGGCGAGCCCGGTGGTCGAGCCACCACCGACGCACACCAGCGCATCGACAGCGGACTCGGCCGCCCGCTCGCGTGCCCGCTCGGCGACCTCGACCGGCACGTGCATCACGACCTCGTCGTGGCGCAGCGCGACCGGGACGTCGGCGGTCACCCGGGCGGCGAGCTCGGCCTCGCGCTCACCGGCGATGACCATCACCCGCCTGGCCCCGAGCTCGTCGATCTCCGCTGCCACCGCAGCGGGCGCCTCGCCGGTGGCGAAGCGGACCCGCTGCGGCAGCGACTCATGCGTGAACTTCATGGAATCCCCCGCTCGACCGGCTCGCTCAGGCCTTGCCCAGGAGCGACCCGACCGCAGAACCCAGCTCGGCGGCAGGGTCCTCGGGAAGCGACATGGCGCGCCAGGCGATGTGCTTGTCGGGACGGACCAGGATGGCGCCCGACTCCTCGACCTCGCGGAGCTTGGCCCAGTCGAAGTAGAGGTCGGTGACCGGGCGGCCCGGCCCGATCACGACCGCCTGGAGCGGGATCCCGAACCGGGACCGCACCGCGGCGACCGCGTCCTCCCACGCCTCACCGGCGACGCCGGTGATCAGCGTCCACTGCGTGTAGGGGGCGAGGTCGAGCATCGCCTGCTTCTCGACGTTGTCGCCGACCCAGGCGTGCGGGAGGTGAGCACCCGGCGAGGTCGACATCCGGTGATAGAGGTCCTCATCGTCGGTCGGCGCGGGCCGGGTGCCGTCGGAGACGATCGCGTTGGACTCGTAGAACTGGCCGAGCTCGACACCGTGGGCGTTGAACTCGTAGTTCTTGCGCTCCATCGCGGTGACCAGCGCGGCGCGCTTGGCCGCGCCCTCGGGGGTGTTGGCCTTCCGCTCCTCGATCGCCTTGGCCATCTCCTCGCCCTCGAGACCGACGACGCCGAGCGCCTCGAAGAGTTCGCCGAACTCGCGGGCGGACTGGTTGGCTCGGGTGACGATGCGCTTCGCGACCGGGGTGCGCTCGGTCGAGTAGGACTCCAACAACGAGGTCTCCGCATAGCCCTGGAGCACCGCGGCGAGCTTCCAGGCCAGGTTGTACGAGTCCTGGATCGAGGTGTTCGAGCCGAGACCGTTCGACGGCGGGTGCCGGTGGATGGCGTCGCCGGCGCAGAAGACGCGGCCCTTCTGGGCGTGGGTCGCGTACATCTCGTTGACGCCCCACAGCGAGTAGCCGGTCACGTCCGGCTCCAGATCGGGCATCCCGAGCAGGTCGCGGATGACCTTGACCGCGTACTCCTCGGTCAGCTCGGGCGGCGGCTGGTTGATGTCGTAGCCCCACACGATCAGCCACTCGTCCCACGGGCGGATCATCCGGACCAGGCCGGTGCCGATGCCGCCCACGTTCGAGCCCGGCTGGATGACCCAGTAGAGGACCGAGGGGCGGTGGTCGACGAGCTCGGAGAGGTCGGCCTTGAAGGTGATGTTCATCGAGCCGGCGATGTCCATCGCGCCCTCGAGCGGGAGGTCGATGTCGGCGCCGACCTGGGTGCGGGCGCCGTCGGCGCCGATGAGGAACTTCGAGCGGATCTTGTACTCGTGGCCGGTCAGCCGGTCACGGGCGATCGTGGTGACGCCCTCGTCGTCCTGGGTGTGGCTCAGGTATTCGGTGGAGAACCGGGTCTGGGTGCCGCGCTCGGTGGCGTTGCGGACCAGGATCGGCTCCAGGTAGGTCTGCGGGATGTCGACGGTCAGACACGGCGACGCCAGCTGGTAGTCGGCCTCGCGGTCCGGACGGGTGCCCCATGTGCGGATCCGGCCGATCTCCTCGCCGGCGATGCTCGTGCAGAAGACGGTGTCACCGACCAGCTCGTGCGGCGTCGCGTCGGCGAGCACCTGCTCCTCGATGCCCAGGTCGCGGAAGATCTCCATCGCACGCTGGTTGGTGATGTGCGCCCGCGGCGTGTTCGCGGTCCAGCGGTACTTCGTGATCATGATGTTGTCGACACCGAGCTCGCTCAGGAAGAGCGCGGCGGACGCACCGGCCGGGCCGGATCCCACGACGAGGACGTCGGTGGTCACCACATCCTCGGTCTCGGGGACCTCGGTCTCCTGCTGACCGTCGTCGAATACTGGCATTTCCTCACCTTTCTGAGACCGCGGTGGGGTGTGAGATCGCAGTCTCAAGAGCGAGTCTTCCGGCCCGCTCGGGCCGCATCAAAGGTGGGGCCGAGGGTTGGCGGAAATGCGTACGCGACCGTGTTGGTCTCGACACGCCTCCGCCTAGCGGCTCCGAGGTCTGAACGAAGTGGCCTTCGACCAGCGGCACCCGTTGGTTGAGCCCGGCGAGCGCCAGCGAGCCGGTGTCGAAACCAACACAGTCGTCAGCGCGCGAGCCACTCCTTGACCGCAGCGATCGTCGAGTCGGGCTTCCGGGCCCACTTGAAGTGGTCGATGCCGGGTTCGTCCAGGTGGACGCGCTCGACCTCGAGCCCGGGCATCCGTCGATGGATCTCCTCGACCGTCGCGCTGGGGGCGAGCCAGTCGTCCTCGATCGAGACGATCAGCGCCGGCTTCGCCAGAGCGCGCATCGCGGGCGTGACGTCGTGGGCCGGCCGGCCGAACCGGAGGCGGCCGGTGCGGGCGTACCTGGCCCATTCCTTCATCAGGGTGCGGGCCTCGCGGCCGGCGAACTTGAGCTGCTTGCCGGGGAAGTGGCCGACGACCCGGCCGACCAGGCCCATCGCCTGGCTGGCGAGCAGGAAGCCCGGGCCGTAGTTGCGCCAGTAGGGCGTCTGCGAGGCGACGTAGACCAGGCCGGCGACCCGGTCGGGGTGCAGGGCAGCGTAGGCACTGGCGGCCTGGCCGCCGAGGCTGTGCCCGAGGACGTACGTCGCGCCGACCGAGGCCGGGATCAGCTCGCCGAGGCGGTCGACGGCGGCGGCGATGTCGTCGACCAGGTCGGCGTAGCCGAAGTCGTAGGCCCAGCCGGCGACCCGTCCGCCGACCTCCTCGTGGCCACGCTGCTCCATCCGGCCGGCGTTGATCCCCGCCTCCGCGAAGGCCACGATCAGCTTGTCGTAGTAGCCCGCCGACATGCCCATCGCGGGCACGACCAGCAGGGTCGGCGCCTCGGGGCCGGCGGCCCGGGCCACGGTGAGCGTGAAGCTCGTGCCCTCGGCCCGCTCGATCGCGTACGTCTCGGTGGTCGCTGCAACGGATAGAGGTTCGGTCACGGGCATCATGTTACCCACCAGTAGACCCGTACGCTGTCCTCGCGTCCGCCGTGGACGCGAGGAGGAGGGGACGTGCCAGTGCTACCGCCGATCCCGCCAAACTGGGACCGGCTGGCCCGGCCTCCTGAGGAAACCCTCTGGATGGCGGTCGAGCAGCACGGCTTCGGCAGCGACCGGTTTCGCGGCACTCTGGCCCACACGATCGAGCCGCTCGGCGACGAGGTCGGGTTGCGCCAGTGGGTGCATCAGTGAACGACAGCACCCTGCGCCTGGTCCCGGCATCTCGGGCCTTCGCCGCATCAGGCCTTGCCCAGGCGGTCAGCCTGAGGCCCTTTCCCGGCGGCCACATGGAATCGGCGGAGCCGGCGGACGACCAGACCGTCACCGACATCGTCGCCCAGGACCAGGCCCGACGGTCGAGCGCTCTCGCCCACCTGCGCTCAGACCTGGCCTGGCGCATCCGGGCGGCCGGGGACCGACAGCTCGACCTCACCGCCGCGGTACGCCGCGACGCGCTGCTCACCACGGCCGACGGCGCTCCTGGGCTCACGCCCACGAGCAGCACCGAGGTCTTCCGGCGCCTGACCAGACTGACCGGCGAGCCGAGCAAACCACAGCGCCTCAGCGACGCGACGAGCTCTCCGGCCTGATGCCGTTGGCACGGTCCTGGCGGAGCTCAGGGATGGCTGCGACTCTCCGGCGGACCCGAGTTTTCCACAGCCCACCCCCCTTGTGGACAAACCTGTGGATAACTTCCTAGGTCGGTGGACGGACCGTGTGACCGACCGGGAAGATCTCGTAGCGGCCGCGCGCCGCCAGCCCCCACAACCCGCGCGGGGCCAGCAGGACCACGGCGATCGCGACCGCGCCGAGCGCGACGAGATACCAGGTGCCGTAGGAGTCCAGCAGCTGCTGCAGCGCGAAGAAGATCACCGCTCCCAGGATCGGGCCCTCGATCGTCCCCAGGCCGCCGATGACGACGATGAAGATCATGAAGGCGGTGTACTGGACCGAGAACATCGAGTCCGGCGAGACCCGCAGGCCGTTGACCGCGATCAGTGCCCCGGCCAGACCGGCGCCACCGGATGCCGCGACATAGACGATCCGCTGTGAGCGCCGCACCGCGACACCCAGCGAGGCCGCCGCTACCTTGTCGTCACGGATCGCGGTCAGGCCGAGTCCGATGCGCGAGCGCATCAGGACGTACGTCGCGAGCACGACGAGCACGGCCAGCGCGAGCGCCAGATAGTAGACGGTCGCGATCCGGGTCACCCGGTCGACACCCTGGAAGGCGGTGAGCGAGAGGCCGGAGCCGCCACCGAAGCCCGGGAGCTCCTGAGTGACCAGCTTGAAGACCTCGGCCACCACCCACGTACCGATCGCGAAGTAGCCGCCGACCAGCCGGAACAGCAGGAACGACGTCGGCAGCGCGAGCAGTGCGCAGACCGCGCCCGCCGCCACGACTGCCAGCGGGATCGGCAGGCCGACGACGTCGGCGAGCTTGATCACGCCATAGCCACCGGCGCCGATGAAGGCCTGCTGCCCGATCGAGACGAGCCCGCCGTAGCCGGCCATCAGGTTCCAGGCCGTGCCGAGGATGATCAGCGCGAAGAGAGTGACCAGGTTGGTCACGTCGCCGGGGCTGAACACGAACCACGGCGCCGCGGCCAGGAAGACCACGATCGCGGCGAGAACCCCGCCGCCTGCGAGCGAGGGCCAGCCGCCACGTACGACCTTCAGGGTTCCCGGACCTGTCCGGGTGTTCACAGTCATGCGGCGACCGCCTTCGGGAGCAGGCCCTGAGGCCGGAACAGGAGCACGACCAGGAAGACCAGGTGGCCCGCGAGGACGCCGTAGGCCGGGTCGACCTGGGCGCCGACGGTCTGCGCGACGCCCAGCACGAGACCGCCGAGGAGCGTGCCCCACAGCGAGCCGAGGCCACCGATGATGACCGCCTCGAAGGCGAAGATGAGGACCAGATCCCCGTACGTCGGGCTGAACTGCGTCGACATGCCGAGGAAGACGCCGGCCAGTGCCACGGTGCCGACCGCGATCGCGGTGGCCAGGGCGTACATGTGCCTCTCGTCGATCCCCATGAGCGTCGCCGCCTCGGGGTCGTCCTTGGTCGCCCGCATGGCGCGGCCGATGCGGGTGTGGGAGAGGTAGAGCTGCAGGCCGACGATGACGCCGACCGCGACCACGAGGGTGAGCAGCGAGAAGACGCCGAGCCGCAGCCCGCCGAGCTCGACCGACGAGGTCGACAGGGTGCCGATCGAAATCTTGCGGGAGTCGGCGGTGAAGACCTCCTGGAGGAGGTTGGCGCCGATGACTGCCAGGCCGAACGAGACCAGCAGCGGCGACAGCTCGCCGTGGCGCAGCGCCGGGTTGAACAGGCCGCGCTGGATCGCGTACCCGACCGCGGCGAGCACCGGGATCACGACGAGGAGGGTCAGGAACGAAGGCATCCCGGTCTGCTGGACGAGCCAGAGCGCGAGATAGGCCGAGGCGACCGCGAGGACGCCGTGGGCGAGGTTGACGATCCGCATCACGCCGAAGATGAGGCTCAGTCCGCAGGCGAGGAGCGCGTACTGGCCGCCGAGCAGGAGGCCTTGGAGGACCGCGTTGATCCAGTCCATCAGCCGACCTCCTGCTCGTCGACCCCGAAGTACGCCGCTAGGACCTGCTCACGGGTGACGTCGGCCTTGGCGCCCTCGAGCACCGTGCGGCCCTCGAGCAGACACTGCACCCGGTCGGCGACCGTCAGCGCCTGGGTGAGGTCCTGCTCGACCACGAGCACCGTCGTGCCCTTCCCGGTGATCGTCGGCAGCGCCTTGTAGATGTCGGCGATCACCACCGGGGCGAGCCCCAGGGAGACCTCGTCGAGGAGGAGCAGCCGCGGGTTGGACATCAGCGCCCGGCCGATCGCGGTGGCCTGCTGCTCGCCACCGGACAGGTGCGCTCCTCGGTGGGACCGCTTCTCAGCGAGCAGCGGGAACGCGTCGTAGACGGTCGTGAGGTTCCAGGGACCGGGACGGCGGCCGTACGCACCGACCTTGAGGTTCTCCTCGACGGTGAGCGAGCCGAAGATCCGCCGCCCTTCCGGCGTCAGCGCGATGCCTTCGCGGACCCGCCGGTGGGCGGAGGTGTGGGAGACGTTGTGGCCGCTGAAACGGATCTGTCCCGCTCTCGGGCGGAGCAGGCCGGCGATCGTCTTCAGGAGGGTCGACTTGCCGGCGCCGTTGGCACCGATCACCGCCAGGGTCTCGCCTTCGGCGACTCCGAGGGTGATGCCGTGCAGTGCGCGGAAGTCGCCATAGGCGACGTCGATGGCGTCGACCTCGAGCAGAGTGGTCACGGAGTGTCGCTTTCCAGGTCAGGGGAGCCGAGGTAGACGGCGGCGACGGCGTCCGAGGCCATCACCTCACGCGGGTCGCCGGTGGCGACGACGTCGCCCTGGGCCAGGCACATCAGCCGGTCGACGACCTGCAGCAACGCGTGCACGATGTGCTCGATCCAGACGACGCCGGTGCCACCGTCGCGGATCGCCGAGATGGTCTCGATCAGGGCCGGCAGCTCATGCTCGGTGAGGCCGCCGGCGATCTCGTCGAGGAGCAGCAGCCGCGGCTGGGTGGCCAGCGCGCGGGCGAGCTCGAGCCGCTTGCGGTCGAGCAGTCGCAGCGAGCCGGCGGGCGTGTTGGCCAGGTGGGTCAGATCGGCGGTCTCGAGCGCCTGCCAGGCCTGTTCGTCGGCCTCCTTCCGGCGCGCGCCCGCGCCGAAGGTCGATCCGACCAGCACGTTCTCGAAGACGGTGAGCCCCTCGAAGGGGCGGGGGATCTGGAACGTACGTCCGATCCCCAGGGCCGTACGACGGGCGGCCGGCATCCGGGTGATGTCGGCGCCGTCGAACCGGATGGTCCCAGCGTCGACCGGCTGGGCGCCGGTCACCAGGTTGAGGAGCGTGGACTTGCCGGCGCCGTTGGGACCGACGATGCCGAGCGCCTCGCCGGGAGCCACGTGGAAGGAGACCGAACGGGCCGTGACGACCAGGCCAAAGGACTTGGCCAGGCCGTCAACGTGAAGCAAGGTCACTTGAGCGCCTCGGGCTCGCCCCCGAGAGGTACGTCGGGAGCCAGCGAGTTCTGCACGACGACCAGCTCGAACGGGTGCTCCCCGCCCTCGACCTGGCGCCACTGACCGCCCGCGAGGGAGGTCTTGGCGACGTACGGCGGGACGTTCGCGTCCTTGCCCCAAGCGACGTCACCGACGACCGTAGAGACCTCCAGGCCGGCCAGCGCATTGGTGATCGCGTCGGCGTCGGTCGAGCCCGCCTCGGTCACCGCAGCGGTCGCGACCTCGAAGAGTGCGTGCGCGAAGCCCAGCGGCTGGGTCCACTGCTTGCCGGTCTTCTCCTCGTACGCGTCGGCCAGCTCCTGAGCGGACTCGCCGGTCAGCGAGGACTCGTAGGGAGCGGTCGGGGTCCACCAGACCTCGGTGGAGAGGTTGTGGGCGATCGGGCCGAGCGCCTCGACGCTGCTCGGGAAGAGCAGCGCCTTGCCGATCGTGGCGATCTTCGGGTTGTAGCCCTGCTGCTTCGCCTGCTGCCAGAACGTGGTGAAGTCCGGCGGGATCGGGACGCCGACCAGGACGTCGTGGCCCTTGTAGGCACTGATCTGGGCCGAGAAGTCCTTAGTGCCGTTCGGGTAGTTGCCCGGGTTGTCGATCTTGACGCCCGACGCCTCGGTGAGCGCCGGGAAGTTGGCACCCCAGGCCTCACCGTCGGGGTCCTTCGGGAACAGCCCGCCGGCCAACTTGTTGTTGGGGACCTTGCCCCAGATGTCGGCGTAGACCGTCGAGACGTCCTCGAGGCCCCAGAAGAAGTGGTAGCTGTACTTCAGCTCGGCCGGCTTGTCGCCGCTGCGGATCGCGAACGGCTGCCACGGGGCGACCGTGGTGATGCACGGGATCGAGTTGGCCTCACACTGCTCCGAGACCGGGTTGACGATGTCGGGCGTCGAGGAGGCGACGATGATGTCGGCACCGTCCTTGTTGATCAGGTCGCCGGCCACCGCCCCGGCCTTCGTCGTGTCGCTCTGCGCGTCGCGCACCACGATCTCGACGTCGAGCTCCTTGTCCCCGGCCTTGACCGGGTTGTCCTTGAAATAGGTCTCCAGCTCGTCGACGACGAAGCTGTTCGCCTCGCCGAACGGCGCCGAGGAGCCCGTCTCGGTCGAGACGAACCCGATGGTGAGCGTGTCCTCGCCGCCACCGCCTTCGTCGTCGATGCCGCCCGACCCGCATGCGGTCAGGGTCAGCGCCATCGCTGCGACACCGGCGGCGGCCATGCTCAGGCCGCGTCCAGTGGTGAGTCCGTTGGGCACGTACGTCTCCTTAGAGAGTGGGGGTGTTGAGGAGTGTCGTCCGTCATCGCCGCCTGCAGGTGGGACACAGGGGCTGGTTGGCGGAAAACGGCATGGAAGACCTATCGGACTTTGGTGGACTTGTCACCCTTTCGCGCCGAGAAGTCGCGTACGTCCGCCGAGAAGTCACTCGCGTCGGCCGATTTGGCACCCGAATGCCCACTCGAACGACCGGAGTGACGCTTCGGCCGACGGGGGTGACGTCTCGGCTGGAGGGGTCAGGGGCGGGCTGCGCGGCGTACGTCTCCGGCGGCGACGCCGAAGCGCTTGCGGAAGGCCTGGGAGAAGTACGAGGCGGAGGTGAAGCCGCACTTCTCGGCGACGTCGACGGTGCGGGTGCTCGGGTCCGAGCCGGTGGCGAGCATCGCGTAGGCGAGCTCGAGGCGGCGGGCGAGGATGTGGCGGGGGACGCTGGTGCCGGTGTCGGCGAAGAGCCGGGAGAGGTGGCGTTCGGAGATGCCGGCGCCCGCGGCGACGGCGGGGGCGGAGAGACCGGGATCGGCGAGGTGGTCCTCGATGAACGCCTTCGCCGCGGCCCGATGGGCAGTGGCCAGCGATACCTTCCCGGCGGTCGCGATCACCGAGATCAGGTCGAGGACGGCGTTCTCGTCGGCGGGCACCGGGTCGTTGGCCCGGAGCGCTCGGCCGACCATCTGAACCAGGGCTCGGCCGTGCGGATCCTGGTCCCGGCCGGCGTCGAGGACGAGCGGCGTCGGCATCGACGCCATGCCCGTGCGGGCCGTGAAGGCGGAGACCGGGACCTTGATCGCGAGCTCCTCGAGCCCGTGTCCGAAACCGCGCAGGAACGGCGCGTCCACGTCACAGACGATCAGCTGCCCGGGCCGGATGACCTTCCGGCGACCGGCGCACTCCAGGATCGCCTCGCCACGGAGGCTGGCGTAGACGGCGATCGACCGGGCCGGCATCTCCTTGACGAGGCTGGCCGGCCGCTCGACGACGTGGCGGGCGGCCCGGACCCGCGCCAGATGGATCTCGTCGAGCTGCAGGTTGACCTCCTGCGCGTCGAACCCGTGGCCGTCGATCGGCCGGCAGGAGAGCGCGACCAACGCGCTGGCGTTGTGGCGTTCCCACGCCTCGACCTGCGCGTCCGCGCTCAACCGCTTGGTCTCGAAGACCTCCGGACGACGAACCTGCGCGACGAGGGGAGCTGAGGCGTCTCCGGCTGACGGCACGGACCGACTCTACGGCGTGCGGAGAAACTCGGCGGCGACTTAGGGAAGACTAACCTTTCTGGAATCGTTCAAGAAAAGGTGACACAGTTGCGATCAGCCGCAGAGACCAACACAACCCAGGGGGATCAGCCGAACATGACCACCAAGACCGACACCAGCAGCGCCACCCACACCTCGCACCCGGCGTTCGTGCCGAGCCCGGCGTTCGCGACCCAGATGCAGCGCCTGCTCGTCGATCTGACCGAGCTCAGCCTTCAGGGCAAGCAGCTGCACTGGAACGTCGTGGGCAAGAACTTCCGCGACATGCACCTCGTCCTCGACGAGGTCGTCGACGCCGCCCGTGCCTTCACCGACGAGGTCGCCGAGCGGATGCGTGCGCTCTACATCCTCCCCGACGGCCGCACCGGCACCGTCTCCGAGGACACCACCCTCGCGCCGCTCCCGGCGACCGAGGTCGACACCGCGACGGCCGCCGACCTCGCCGCCGCCGCGCTCTACGCCACCTCGAAGACGGCTCGTGAGATCCACGACGACATCGACTCCGAGGACCCGACCACGGCCGACCTGCTCCACGCGATCATCACGCGGGTCGAGCAGCTGGCCTGGTTCATCGACTCCGAGAACCGTGTCGCCAACCAGTCGAAGCCGGCTCAGCTGACCGTCTGACCCCGAGTCGGCGCAACTGTCCCGCTGAAACCCGCCGAGTCGGCGCATTTGTCCCGAGTTATCCACAACACCCTGTGGATAACCTGGAACATTTGCGCCGACTCGGCGGAGTTTTAGAGGAGCTTTCGGAGGTTTTGGGTCGTGTCTGCCAGATCGGACGCCCGTACGTCGACCTGCCGGTCGATCATCCGTCGCGCGGCCCGAACGGCGTTGGGGTCGTCGACCGCGACCGCGCCGACGACACGCTCACCGTGGAGAGTGAACACGGAGAACGGCGGCTCGCCGAGCACGCCGCGTACGACGTTCTGGTGCATCGCGTCCGGCGAACGCATCTCGCCGACCCCTTCGACGTGGAGGCCGTAGCGGTCCGACCACCACCACGGCGCGGCGGCGGGAGGGGGCTCTGTTCCGAGGATCGTCGCCGCCGCCCTAACACCGTCCAGCTGGGCGGCCTCCCAGTGCTCGGCCCGATGGTGGTCGCGGAGCCGGGCACAGTCTCCGACCGCGAGCACAGACGGATGGCTGGCCACCTGGCCGGCGTCGACCAGGACGCCGCGAGACGTCTCCAGGCCGGCCGCATCGGCCAAACCGGTCTCGGGGACCAAGCCGACGGCCAGGAGCACGGCGTCGAACTCGCGCGAGTCCGGCTCGCCGCTCAGCTGCGCCGCGACTCCGGTCGGTGTCTCCAGCAACGTCTCGACCGTGGCAGTCACGGCCTCGACGCCGTGATCGGCGTGCAAGCCGTGCAGCCACCTGGCCGCCTCGACGCCGACCGCGGCAGCGAGAGGCGGATCGAGCGGATCGACCAGCACGACCTCAGCCCCCAGGCCACGGGCGGTCGAGGCGACCTCCGCCCCGATCAGCCCCGCCCCGACGATCAGCAACCGCGCACCCGGCACGAGGGACGTACGCAGCCGGTCGGCGTCAGTGACGTCCCGCAGCACGTGGCTCGGGGCTCCAACCGCGGGCCGCGCTGCCCGGCCACCTGTCGCGAGCACGATCTTGTCCGCAGCCAGCAGACGTCCGTCGTCGAGCTCGACCTCGCCGGTATCCGGGCGGATCGCAACCGCGACGGCTCCTCCGACCAGCGAGATCTCCTGCTCGGCGTACCACTGCGACGGCTGCAGTGCGATCGACTCGAGGTCGCGACCGCCGGCGAGATACTCCTTGGACAGCGGCGGGCGGTCGTAGGGAACGGCATCGGCCGAGACCAGCACCAGCTCACCGGCGTAACCGGCCTTCCTGAGCTCTGCGACAGTGGAGACGCCGGCGACCCCGCCGCCCACGACGACAACCGACGCGACCGTCACGGCCTCTCGCCGGGGAACAGATAGACCTCGCCGTCACGCACCTCGACCCGGTGCGGGACGGTGTCCCGGGTGGCCGGGAGCCCGTCGACCTTGCCGGTCTTGAGGTTGAACCGAGAGGAGTGCAGGGGGCACTCGACGTCGCCTTCCTCGACCCAGCCCTCGGCCAGCGAGGCGGTCTCGTGGGTGCAGGTGTCGTTGAGGGCCCAGCAGGTGCCGTCGTCGTCGCGCAGGATGGCGATGTCGTCCTCGGTCCCGGTGACGTCGGAGGAGATGGCGATCCCCTCGCCCTCCGGGATGTCGTCGACGGACGCGACGCGGATGCCTGTGCTGTTTCCGCCGTTTCCAGTATTTCCGGTCATGCCCCCCATCTTCCGTGACAGCGGTCAACGCCGGGTAGTCCGGTAGCAACCTGCCCATTTACCGGCGAGTAATAGGCAGTTCGCTACCGGACTATCGACAACGACCCGAATCGGATCAGTCCGGGCAGGTGTTGCGGTAGTCGGACAGGTAGTACGACGTCGGCGCCGGGCAGAGGAACTGCGAGTAGCGCGTGTCGTCGTCGACGTACCTCTTCAGCCAGGTGACGAAGAGGCGTCCCTGCCAGTCGTCATCGGTGTTGGCGATGAAGTGGTCCCCGTTGTTGATCTCGCCGTACGCCTTCTCCCGGGCCCCGGTGGCCGAGGTGTAGAACGGGATGGAGTGCGAGCTGACCGGCGCGACGGAGTCGTTCTCCGCGCCGATGATCATGGTCGGGATCTGGATGCCGGGCCAGGTCTTGTCGGTGTGCCAGGGCTGCAGCGCGACCGCGGCCTTGATCGAGGAGTCCTGGTTGGCCGCCGCGAGCGTTCCGCCGCCGCCCATCGAGTGACCCGAGACCGCGATCCGCGACTCGTCCAGCCGCGAGGCGACCGCGGAGGAGGCGCTGTTCTTCAGGTAGTTGACCGCGGCCAGGATCTGCGAGCCACGGCTGTCGGGCTGGTCGTAGCGGGAGTTCGTGTCGATGGCGAAGACCACGAACCCATGGGAGGCCACCCGGCGCGCGACCGATGAGTAGGAGGACGAGGAGGCCGTGTAGCCGGGGGCGAGCACGACACCGCCGTACGTCCCCTGGGTGGTGGAGGAGGGGTAGTAGATCGTCCCGCCGCCGAACCCGGACACCCATGAGGAGACCGAGGTGCTGGAGAGGGAGAACGTGCCGTTGTCCAGGACGCTGGCCGAGGTCGGGTTCGGCCCGCGCTCGTAGGGGCTCTCCGCTTCGGCTGGCGCGACCAGCCCGAAGAGGGGGAGAGTGACTGCCGCGGCGACCGCGGCGATTCGGAGAGAAAGTGATCTGAGCACCGAGCATGCTCCTTCGTCCGTCCGTCCCCGGGCTGTCCGGGGTTCCGGTTGCTACTCGAAGGTAGGGGTGCGGCCGGTCGCCCGGCACCGGCACGGAGGCAGAACCTCGTTGGGCGCTTGTCACAAAACAGAAACACGGCGGCGTACGCAGGTGGGGCTGCGTACGCCGCCGGTGCTGTGCACTCGGTGACCGAGCTGGTCGAGATCTCAGCAGTAGAGATTCCCGCCCGGGTCGACCCCGAGCAGCGACGTGATCTCGGTGTAGTTGTCGACGCGGCTCTGCACCTGGGCCGGGTTGCCACCGTTGCACTCGATGGCGCCGTTGATGGACCGGATGGTCTCGCCGAAGCCGGCACCGTTGACCATCGCCGCGTGCGGCGTCATCGTGCCCGGGCCGTTCTGGGTGTTCCAGTACCAGAGGCCGGTCTTCCAGGCGACCGCCGGATCGGTGGCGACCAGGTTGGGGTTGTTCAGCAGGTCGATGCCGAGCGCGTCCCCGGCAGCCTTGTAGTTGAAGTTCCAGCTCAGCTGGACTGGACCGCGGCCGTAGTACTGGTCGTTGCCGGCCGGACAACCGTAGGGCTGGGACGTGTCGCAGTAGTGCGGGTAGTTGGCCTGGTTCTGCTCCACGACGTATCGCAGGTCACCGGTCTCGTGGGCGACGTTGGCGATGAACGCGGCGGCCTCGCGCTTCTGGGTCGCCTCGTCCCCGGTATTGGTGAAGTCCGGATAGGCGGAGAGCGCCTCGACGAGCCCTGCGTACGTGTAGAAGGGGTTGCGGTTGGGGAAGAGCTGGTTGAACTGCGCCTCACTGACCGGGAACTCTCCGGCGACCGGTGCTGGTGACTCCGGGCCGGCGGTGGCGCCGCCGATGTTCACGTCGATGCAGGCGTAGAACGCGTTGGTCGTGTCGGCGACGTTCCAGACCGCGAGGACCTTCTGCCGGCCGGTGAACGACCCGAAGTCGACCTGGTGCTCGACGGTGGCCGGCGGCTGTGCGCCACCGTCGTCGAACTCGGCGATCTTGGTGCCACCGATGAAGTACTGCCAGGTGCTGGTGCTGTGCCGGGCGGTCAGTGACCAGGTGAACGTCTGGTTTCGGCCGACGGGTGTGACCTGCCAGTTCTTCGAGTCGTCGTCGAGCTCGGCGAAACGAGAGTTGCCACCGGAGCAGCTGGTCAGGCCCTTCGGGCCCTCGACACTCTGCGGTTCGTACTTGATGTCCCCGCACTCGACGGTGCCGGCAGCACACTGGGCCTGCCGGCTCGGGGGGTTCGAGATGTAGCCGTGCGCACTTGCGGGGCTCGTCGGCAACATGGCCAGGACGGGCGCCAGCAAGATCCCGCCGAGAACGGCGATCTTCGTGGTAGTACGCATTCCAAGCTCCTTGATGGGGTTGAGATGGATGGCGATCGAAGCTCTACTGTAAGGTCCCTTTACAGTTACCGTCTAGACCCCACGTGGACAAACACCGGCGCGAGCCCTGCAATTGTTAGGTTGACTTCCCGTACGCCAACCCTCCCCCTCGAGAGGAGCACCGCCGATGTCGAGGCCACCCAATACGCACCTGATCCGCGACACCAACGACCGCGCGGCGCTCGACCTGATGCTCTCGAACGGACCGGTGACGAAGACCCGTCTCGGCGAGCTCGTCGGCCTCTCGAAGGTGACCGCGGGACAGCTGCTGACCCGGCTGGGCGAGCGTGGCCTGGTCGAGGTCGTCGGGACCCAGCAGGGCGGCCGCGGTCCCAACGCGGCGCTCTACGGAGTGGTCCCGTCGGCAGGCTATGTCGCGGCCCTTCACATCGGCCCCGACCAGATCACCGCGGCGGTCGCCGACATCACCGGCACCGAGCTGGCCACCGGCGCGCTGGACCCCCACGAAGCCTCCGACCCGGTCGAGGCGGTGCAGGCCATCGTCGCCGACGCCACCCGAAGCGCCGGCATCACGATGCCGCAGCTCCGCTGCCTCTCGATCGGCACACCCGGCATGATCGAGCCACGCACCGGGGACATCCGCTTCGCCAACGACCTGCCGGACTGGCGCGCGGGCGTCCTCGCCGACCTCCGCCGCACCTTCCAGCGGCCGATACTGATCGAGAACGACGTCAACCTGGCCGGGCTCGCCGAGCAGTCCGCCGGCGCCTCCCATGGCGTCAAGGACTCGGTGCTCGCCTGGATCGACCGTGGCCTCGGGCTCGCGGTGTTCGTCGACGGCCGCCTGCACCGCGGCGCCGGCGGTGGTGCCGGCGAGATCGGCTATCTGGCGGTTCCGGGCGCCTCCACGCCCCATGGCACCGACAGCCCACAACATGCGGCCTTCCAGTCCCTGGTCAGCGTCGAGGCCATGGACACCCTCTCTCGCGCGTTCGGGCTGAGCGGCAGTGGTGTCGACTGCGTACGCGCAGCCGCCGAGGGCGACCCCGACGCCGAGCCGTTCCTGGACGAGCTGGCCAGGAGACTCGCCCTCGGCCTGGCCGGGATCTGCGTGGTGCTCGACCCCGAGCTGTGCGTGCTCGCGGGCGAGGTCGGACGCGCCGGCGGACCGGTCCTGGCCGCCCGCGTGCAGAAGGCGATCGCCGCCCTCGGCCCCAACGTCCCCACCGTCGTCCCCACCGAGATCTCCGGAGACGCCGTGCTCCGCGGCGCCCTCCAGATCGGCCTCGACACGGCCCGCGACGAGGTCTTCACCCACCAGGGCTGACCCCTCCTAGGAACCGTCGACGGCCAGAGGAACGCCCGACACCATAGGTACGTCGCCTACATATCGTCGTGGTGCGGCGGCCCGCAGGCGCCAAGGTGACCGTCCGGTGCCCATCCACGGGCTCAGCTGGCGTCGAGCCGCTTCTCCATGTCGTCGAGCATCGCCTCGACCTTCCGGTAGGTGTGGGAGCTGTAGGCGCCGATGCTGCGCTCCGCGGCGAGCGCATCGCGCATGGCGTCCAGGTAGCGCACCTGCAGGATCACCGTCTGCTCCATCACATCGGGCCTGATGGTGGGCGCGTCTCGTACGCCCGCGAGCACCCGCGGGAGGATCCGGTCCTTGAGCTTGGCCACCAGCTGGGGGTCGATCGGCTCGCCGTCGATGGTCTGCGACTCGAGCGGTCCGAGGTTGTCGATCGCGTCCTCGCCGACCTGACGCAGCAGAGCACGGACCGCGTCGCGCCGATCCTCGGTCGACTCACCCGGGAAGCGCATCCGGCGGATGACCGCCGGGAGCGTGAGACCGAAGAGCACGAGCGTGATGAGCGCGACCAGGAACGCGGCGAGCACGACGGTCGCCCGATGGGAGGTGCCGACCGGGATGGTCTGAACGGCAGCGACCGTGACGACACCACGCATCCCGGCCCAGCCGATCGTGACGAAGCCGCGCGTCGTGAGCGGCTCGCGCTCCTCGAAGTCGATGTCCGCACGTCCCCGTGCCAGTCGCCGGCGCGCCGAGGTGATCCGGAAGTCCTCCCGGTCGTCGGCAGGTGTCAGCGAGTCGAGCTTCTCCTCGAACTCGTCCAGGCGGGCGCGTACCTGCTCCGGATCCTCATCCCGATCCCGGAACGCCGGCCCGGCGAGCCCGATGAACCGCAGCAGGACCAGCAGGGCGAAGACGACGAGGACGAGGCCGGCCAGCTCACTGGGAGTGGTCTCGCCGCGGGCGGCGTCGACGAGCGCGGGCAGCTGGTAGCCCATCGCCAGGAAGACGCCGCTCTCGAGGATGAAGTTGAACGTCGTCCAGGTGGTGGCCTGGGTCTGCCGGTCGCGCGCGCTGAATCGGCGGCTGCCGAGCGCGCCCGTCACCAGACCGGCGACGACGACGGCGAGCACCCCGGACGCGTTCAGCTCCTCGGCCGGGAAGTAGGCGACGAACGGCACCGCGAAGGAGATCGTGGTGTTGAGCACCGGATCGTCCAGACGCTGACGGAGCAGCACCGTGAGCCAGCCGACGACACCGCCGATCACGAGCGCGCCGAGCACCGCCCATCCGAACTCCAGGGCCGTACGCCCCAGCGAGAACGAGCTGGTCGCGGCGATCCCGGCGACGGCCGTCCGGAGGACGACGAGCGCGGAGGCGTCGTTGACCAGGCTCTCTCCCTCCAGCACCGTCATCACCCGCGGCGGTAGCCCGACACGGCGCCCGATCGCCGTCGCGGCCACCGCGTCGGTGGGACTGACGACCGCGCCGAGCGCGACCGCGAGCGGGAACGAGATCGCCGGGAACAGCCAGTGGACGACCGCGCCGATCACGACGGCGGAGACGATCACCATCACGACCGAGAGCCAGCTGATCAGCCGGAAGTTACGCCGGAAGTCGATCACCGGCAGGTTGACCGCGGAGGAGTAGAGCAACGGCGGCAGTACGCCGGCCAGGATCAGCTCCGGCCCGATCTCGATCTCCGGCGCCCCGGGCAGATAGCTCGCCCCGATCCCGAGACCGACGAGCAGCAGCGGCGCCGCCGCCCCCGTACGCCGCGAGAAGACCGAGGCGGCGATCATGATCGCCAGCGCCGCCCCGACGATCAGCAACACCTGATACTCCACGTTCAGGAGTGTAGGAGATCGCGCGGGGCGGAACCGGGATCAGCGGAAGCGGCGCAGCCGGAGGCTGTTGCTCACCACGAACACCGACGAGAAGGCCATCGCGGCGCCGGCGAGCATCGGGTTGAGCAGCCCGGCGACCGCGAGCGGGATGGCCGCGACGTTGTAGGCGAACGCCCAGAACAGGTTGCCCTTGATGGTCGCCAGCGTCCGCCGGGAGAGCCGGATCGCGTCGGCCGCGACCCGCAGGTCACCGCGGACCAGGGTCAGGTCGCTGGCCTGGATGGCGACGTCGGTGCCGGTACCCATGGAGAGACCGAGATCGGCCTGGGCCAGCGCCGGGGCGTCGTTCACGCCGTCACCGACCATCGCGACGACCCGGCCCTCCTGCTGGAGTCGGCGGACCACCCCGACCTTGTCCTCGGGGAGCACCTCGGCGATGACGGTGTCCGCGGAGAGCGGGATGCCGACCTCGGTGGCGACGGAGCGGGCCACCGTCTCGTTGTCCCCGGTGAGCAGGATCGGCGTCAGGCCGAGGCGCTGGAACTCCGCGATCGCCGCAGCCGAGGTCGGCTTGATGACGTCGTTGACGACCAGGACACCGCGCGCCTCCCCGTCCCACCCGACCGCGACAGCCGTACGGCCCTCGCTCTCGGCCTCGGCCATCGCCAGGGCGAGCTCACCGGGCAGGTACTGGCTCCACTCCTCGAGCAGACGGACCCGCCCGACGAGGACGGCGTGGCCCTCGACGATGCCCTGCACACCCAGGCCAGGGACGTTGGCGAAGTCCTCGGCTGCCGGCAAGGTGCCGACGCGCTCCTCGGCACCGGAGGCGATCGCCCGGGCGATCGGGTGCTCGGAGGCGTACTCGAGGGCGCCGGCCAGCCGCGCGACCTCGTCGGCGTCCTCGCCGGGCGCGGCGATCACGTCGGTCAGTGTCATGGTGCCCGTGGTGACCGTGCCGGTCTTGTCGAGCACGATGGTGTCGATCGTGCGGGTGCTCTCGAGCACCTCCGGACCCTTGATCAGGATGCCGAGCTGGGCGCCGCGGCCGGTCCCGACCATCAGGGCGGTCGGCGTCGCCAGGCCGAGCGCGCACGGGCACGCGATGATCAGCACCGCGACCGCCGCGGTGAAGGCGGTGGCGGCCCCGGCACCCGCGCCGAGCCAGAAGCCGAGGGTGATGGCCGAGAGGGCGATCACGATGGGTACGAAGATCCCCGAGATGCGGTCGGCGAGACGTTGCGCCGCCGCCTTTCCGGTCTGGGCCTCCTCGACCAACCGCGCCATCTGGGCGAGCTGCGTGTCCGCGCCCACCCGGGTCGCCCGGACGACGAGCCGACCGCCGGCATTCACGGTGGCTCCGGTGACGCCGTCACCGGGTGCGACCTCGACCGGCACCGACTCGCCTGTCAGCATCGCGGCGTCGATCGCCGAGGAGCCCTCCTCGACGACGCCGTCGGTGGCGACCTTCTCCCCGGGACGTACGACGAACAGGTCGCCGACGGCGAGGTCGTCGATCGGGATCCGGGTCTCGGTCCCGTCGCGGAGGACGGCGACCTCCTTCGCGCCGAGCTCGAGGAGCGCCGTGAGGGCGGCGCCGGCGCGGCGCTTCGAGCGGGCCTCGAAGTAGCGCCCGGCGAGGATGAACGTGGTGACGCCCGCTGCCGCCTCGAGGTAGATGTTGCCGAGCCCGTCGGTGCGTTCGATGGCGAAGCTGAACGGGTGGGTCATGCCGGGCTCGCCGGCGGTGCCGAGGAAGAGGGCGTACAGGGACCAGCCGAAGGCGGCCAGGGTGCCGATGGAGACCAGCGTGTCCATGGTCGCCGCGCCGTGACGCGCGTTGGTCCAGGCCGCCCGGTGGAACGGCGCCGCGCCCCAGACGACCACCGGCGCGGCGAGCGTGAGCGAGAGCCACTGCCAGCTCTCGACCTGCAGTGCCGGCACCATCGCCATGAGCACCACCGGGACGGTGAGCAGGGCGCTGATCAGCAGTCGCCGTCTGAGGAGGGCGACCGGGTCCGTGGCCTCGGCGTCGGGGGCGCCGCTCGATGGACCCGTCTCGCGGCGCGGCTCCTTCGCGCCGTACCCAGCGCTCTCGACGGTCGCGATCAGCACACCCGTGTCGATGTCGGTCTGGTCCGCGGCGACGGAGATCTTGGCCTTCTCGGTCGCGTAGTTGACGGTGGCGGAGACACCGTCGAGCTTGTTGAGCTTGCGCTCGATCCGGTTCGCGCACGACGCGCAGGTCATGCCGTCGATCTCGAGCTCGAAGTCGGTCGTGGGTGCAGAGGAAGGTGTAGAGGTTCCGGAGACGGTCATCACTGGTGTCCTTCAGGTGGGTGGATCGGCGTACGCGCCGGCTCCCCGTTCCCAGGAAGGGGGAGCCGGCGCGGGTCTCAGCCGGCGAGCTGGTAGCCGGCCTCCTCGACCGCGCGCTGAACCTGCACGGGGTCGAGCTCGTTCTCGGAGGTGACGGTCACCTGGCCGGTGGCCAGGTCGACGTCGACGGAGGAGACGCCCGGGATCTGGGTGACCTCCTCCTTGACGGAGCCAACGCAGTGGCCGCAGGTCATCCCGGAAACGGTGTAGGTGGTGCTGCACATGGTGCTTTCCTCTCTCTGTGGTGGACCCTGCTCAGGCAGGGAGTCGGTGGGCTGGTCAGTGGGAATCGGCGACCGCGGTGAAGGCCGCGGTGCGCACCTGACCGGCGTGCTGGAAGTCGAGGAACAGGCGGTACGCCCCGGCCGAGGGCACCTCGGCGGAGAAAGTGATCTCCGGGCCGGCGTCCGTGCGCCCGTCGCCGGGCGCCCCTTCGGGGTGGACGTGCAGGTAGGCGAGGTCGCCGTCGCGGAGAGCGACCAGGTGTCCGTACGCCTCGAGGTAGGGCTCGAGGTCGGTGACAGGTTCGCCGTCGCGGGTCACCGTCAGGGTGAGGCGCGAGGTCTGCCCGGCCACCAGATGGCCGTCCAGGTTCACCTCGTACGGGCCGACCGCGCTGGTGGCGGCCACCCGCGGCAGCGTCTCGGGCTCGTAGGAGCCGGCGACGAAGAGGTCCTGACCGAGCGTCAGGCCCTCGGCCTCGGTCGCCGGCCGGAAGTCGGCGAAGACGCGGTAGGTCCCGGCCGTGGCCAGGTCGGCGGTGACCGACCAGGTGCCGTCGGCGGCCATCACCGGGTGCAGGTGCTCGTAGGTCGCCAGGTCGCGGCGTACGACGATCAGGTGGAGCAGCTTGCCGTGGGCGGTCTCGAACCGGGTGACGGGTTCGTGGTCGGCGCCGAGGATCCGAAACCGCAGCGTGGCGGCTGCCGAGCGCTGGGGGCGGTCCTCGACGAGGTCGAGCGTGTAGCCGGCCTCGCTGACGTTGAGCCCGGTGGCCGCGGGGGTCTTCCCTGCCACACCGTGCCCGGCGTGACCGCCGTGACCGGCGCCCTTGGCTGCATGCTCCCTGTGGGTCGAGCGCTCCGGCTCGCCGATGGGCCCGACGGAGGCGCCCACGGCGGAACCCAGACCGCCGAGGGCAACGACGGCTCCGGCGAACACACCGACCTTGGCAATGGCGTTCATGTGATCTCTCCTGGCTCGAATCGATGACTTTCGATGACAGGGCAGAGGCTGCTCGGCGGATCTGTCCGCGTACTGTCCCGGCGTTGTCGGGCCCAGGACAGGTGTCCGAGCGGCACCCGAGCGGTTCTGACTACGATCTCGATGTGCTGCCGACCACGACCTCGAGTGACATCCGATTCGGGCTGCTCGGCCCCTTCGAGGCAACGGTCGACGGCGACGCCCTCCGGATCCCCGGATCGGCGGAGCGGGCCCTGCTGGCCGTGCTGCTGCTGGCGCGCGGCCGGATCGTGCCGGCCTCGGCGCTGATCGACCGGCTGTGGGCCGACTCGCCGCTGCCTGCGGACCCCTTGAACGCCCTTCAGCTCCGCGTCTCCAAGCTGCGGCGCGTGTTCAAGAACGCCGGGCTCGATCTGGTGCAACGCGACAGCGGCGGCTACCGGGCAGCCGTCGATCCGGCGACGATCGACGCCGAGGCCTTCGAGCGGCAGATCCGCCAGGTCCGCGCATCGGTCGCGGGCGCCGGGGCCCCGAGCGAGGCCGACCTCGCCGCCTACGACACGGCGCTCGGGCTCTGGCGCGGCGACGCACTCGCCGACTTCGCCGCCGAGTCCTGGGCGGTGCCCGAGTCCGTGCGGCTGGAGGACCTCCGGCGGACGGCGTACGCCGAGCGTGCCCAGATCGCACTGTCGCTCGGCCGGCACGCCGAGGTCGTCACCGACCTCGAGCCGCTTCTGCGGGCCGACCCGACCCATGAGGCCATGGCCGGCCTGCTGATGGTCGCGCTCTATCGCGCGGGCCGCCAGGCCGACGCCCTCGAGGTCTTCACCCGCACCAGGACGACGTTGGACGTCGACCTCGGTCTCGAGCCGTCGGCCTCCCTGCGATCGCTCCACGAGCGCGTGCTGCGACAGGACCCGTCGCTCGGCGCCTCCGGCGAGGTCACCCTCTCCACCCCGGCGGTCAGACCCAACCACCTCGGGTCCGGACCGCAGCTCTCCGGTCTTCCGAACGATCTGGCCCCGCTCGTCGGACGCGAAGAGCTGCTCGTCTCGTTGAGCGACCGGGTCGGCGCGTCCAGGTTGACCACCCTTGTCGGCCCCGGCGGCTCCGGGAAGACCGCCCTCGGCCTGCATGCGGCCCAGCGTCTGGCCGACCGGTTCCCCGACGGCACCGTCCTCGTCCGTCTCGCCGCGATCCGGAGCAGCGAGCACATCGTGCCTGCAGTCGCCACCGCCGTCGGGATGCCCCAGGACGGCTCGGCGATCGACCTCCAGCAGCGCCTGGTCGACTTCCTCGCCGACAAGCACCTGCTCCTGGTCATCGACAACTGCGAGCACCTCGTCGACCCCGTCGCGACCCTCGTGGAGGAACTGCTGACCCGCTGTCCGCGCCTCACCGTCATCGCGACCAGCCGCGAGCCCCTCGCCCTGCCGAGCGAGGTGCAGACCCTCGTCGGGCCGCTCCCGACACCGCTCGAGGACGATGACGCCGAGACGATCGCGGCGGCCCCCTCCGTACAGCTTCTGATCCACCGGATCTCCACCGTCCTGCCCGGCTTCGAGGCCGACCGGCAGACGTACGCCGCTCTCGGCCGCATCGCCCGCGCCCTCGACGGCATGCCGTTGGCGCTGGAGCTGGCCGCGGCCCGCGCGGCCACGCTGTCCCCGAGCGATCTCGCCGACCGGCTCGACCAGCGGTTCACGCTCCTCACCTCGGGGTCACGCACGGCAGAGGACCGGCAGCGCACCCTCCGCGCGACCGTCGACTGGAGCTACGACCTGCTCGACGACCTCGAGAAGCGTGTCTTCGTCGGGCTCGCCGTCTTCCACGGTGGCTGGACCCTGACCGCCGCCGAGCAGGTCCTCGCCGACGAGGAGACCGATCCGAGCCAGGTCATCCACGCCGTGGGCCGGCTGGTCGAGCAGTCCCTGATCGTCACCGAACGGGGATCGGTCACGCGTTACCGCATGCTCGAGACCCTGCGTGAGTACGCAGCCGACCGGCTGTCCCAGTCGGGCCGGACCGACACCTTGGCGACCCGGCACGCGCACTACTTCGGCCAGGTCGCGGAGCGGTCCGCGCAGGCGATGCGTGGTCACGGGGACGCCCGGGCGAGGCACCTCCTGGTCGACGAGCAGGCCAACGTGCGGTCTGCGATCGCCTGGCTGGAGGGCCCGGCCGGCGACATCGACGCCGCGCTTCGGCTGGCCGGCCAGCTGGGCCTCTTCTGGCATCAGGGCCGTCATCTCGAGGGCCGCCGGATCCTGCGTCGCCTCCTCGAGCAGGACCGTGGGTCGGCCGCGGCGCGGGCCGCCGCGCTTCAGGCGGTGTCGTTGGTCGAGCGTCCCCGGGCCTGCGTCGTCCACCCGCATCCACGATGCGCCGACGCGGCCCGCGAGAGCCTCACGATCTTCCGCGAGTGCGGTGACGCCGACGGCACCGCGGTCTCGCAGGTGCTGCTCGCCGTCGAAGGCGTCAACGGACAGGAGCCGGAGTCCTCGGCGCTCCTGGACGCCGCCGAGAAGTCGTTCCGTGAGCGAGGCGACCGATGGGGGCTCGCCGTAGCCGGTTTCGTCAGGCTGGAGACGGCGCTCAAGGCCAGGGACGAGCCGGCGGCGATCCGCCTCGGGCGGGCCACCGCGGCCGAGTTCCGGCAGCTCGACGACCCGTGGGGTCACAGCGCGGTCCTCTACCACCTCGGCTACGGCCTCCGGCACTTCGGACGCCTGCGAGAGTCGGCCCGGACGCTCGAGCAGGCGATCGACGTCGCGGCGTCCGCCGGAATCCACAACACCGTGCAGTGGGCCCTCGCGGACCTCGGCATCACCCACCTCGAACTGGGGGACGAGGAGTCGGCCCGGGATGCCTTCCGCCGCGCGGAGCTGGCCTCCCGCCATGTCGGAGACCGCGCGGGGTCGATCCTCGCGGCGTACGGACGTGGCCGCCTCGCCGAGCGTCAGCAGGACTGGTCGAGCGCCATCTCGCTGTTGACGGAGTCCGTCCAGGGCTTCGAGACGCTGGAGACGCCCGCGATGACAGCGAAGGCCACGCTCGCGCTGGCCCGCTGTCACGAGCAGGCGTACGAGCCGGAGGCGGCCGCGGAGCGCTACGCGGAGGCCCGCGCGCTCGGCCTCACCGCGGGTGAGCTCGCCGTGGCCGCACAGGCGGAGGAGGGGCTGGCCCGGCTGGACGGTGGCCGGACAGACCAGGGACAGTGACGCGGGACAGGTTCTCGTCACGCGGTCGAACGGCCGTCCTGACGAAAAGAGAGAACCATGTCTTCCACAGCATCCCCGGCGGCGGGTGCCAACAGCCGCCGCTGGCTCGCCCTCGGCCTCATCGCCGCCGCCCAGTTCATGGTCATCATGGACACCTCCATCATCGGAGTCGCGCTCCCCGAGATCCAGCGCGATCTCGGGTTCGCTCCCCAGGACCTCAGCTGGGTGTTCAACGCCTACGTGGTGGCCTTCGGTGGCCTCCTCCTGCTGGGCGGGCGGCTCTCCGACCTGCTCGGCGCCCGACGGATCTTCGCCATCGGCTGGCTGGTCCTCGGAGTCGGCTCCCTCGTCGCCGGGCTCGCTGACGGCGTCGCTGTCGAGATCGCCGGCCGCGCCATCCAGGGCGCCGGGTCCGCGCTCATCGCGCCCTCGGCGTTGACGCTCCTGTTCATGAACTTCGGGTCGAATCCGAAGGAGCAGACCTTGGCCCTCGCGCTCTACGGCGCGGCCGCCCCGGCCGGTGGAACGGCCGGCGTGTTCCTCGGCGGTGTGCTCACCGAGTACCTGTCCTGGCCGTGGGTCTTCTTCATCAACATCCCGATCGCCGCCGTCGTCCTCGCCCTGACGCCCAGCGTGATGCCGGCCGGAACGGCCCAGCGCGGTCGCATCGACCTGCTCGGCGCGCTCACCGTCACCCTGGGACTCGCTGCGGTGGTGTTCGCGGTCGTACGCGTCCCCGAGGTCGGCTGGGTCTCGCCCAGCACGCTCGCCGCCGGTGGCGTCGGCATCGCCCTGCTCGTCGCCTTCGTCGCGCTGCAGGCCGGCTCGTCGACGCCGCTCATGCGGCTGGGCATCTTCAAGGCCCCGAACCTGGCGGCCGCAAACATCGCCCAGCTCCTGCTCGGTGCCGCCTGGATCCCGATGTTCTTCTTCATCAACCTCTACCTCCAGCAGGTCCTCGGGCTCGGCGCCTTCGCGTCCGGCGCCGCACTGCTGCCCATGACGGTGACGATCATGCTCGGCATGGTGGCCATCGCCCCGCGGCTGACCGCCGCGTTCGGACCGAAGGCGATGACCGTCGGCGGCCTTGTCGTCCTCGGCATCGGGCTGGTCTGGCTCTCCCGGATCGACGCCGACGGCAGCTTCGCGATCGACGTGCTCCCGGCCACGCTGGTCACCGCGGCAGGCATGGCGCTGGCCTTCATCCCGTCGCTGAGCACAGCGCTCGGCGCGGCCGCCCCCGAGGAGGGCGGCCTCGCTGCCGGGATCGTCAACACCAGCTACCAGGTCGGCTCCGCGCTCGGCCTGGCGGCGATGACGGTCGTCGCGGCTGCGTACGGCTCCGACCAGATCGGTGATCTGGCCGCCATGACCGACGGCTTCTCGGCAGGCTTCCTCGGCGCGGCCGGCATCGCCCTCGCCGGTGCCGTCATCACCGGGGTCGGCTGGAAGTCGGCACGCGCCGCAGCGCCCACCGAGTCGGTCACCGCCGGCAAGTAGCAGCCCGACCCACTTCGTGGCCCCGGTCCCCACCGGGGCCACGAAGGCACAAGGAGATCGCCATGCAGACCATCCAGCTGTACGTCGAGGGCATGCGCTGCCCTCGGTGCGTCCGTGAAGCTACCGCCCGGCTCCGGGATCTCCCGGGGGTCGC
>NZ_JACIXG010000064.1 GCF_014360585.1 Nocardioides sp. | reverse complement strand
TGGCTGCCGCATGAGCGCCGCCCCAGCTGCCGAGTCGGCTCGTCCTGACCGAAATCAGCGTCGAGTCGGCTCGTCATAACGAGCCGACTCGACACGGATCTTGGTCAGTTTGCGCCGACTCGGCGGGCCAGGAGCACCGCAGCGCCGCGTACGCAAACCGCTAACCACCCCACGGAGGAGAGAACATCATGACCAACATCGCTTTCATCGGCCTTGGCATCATGGGCAGCCCGATGGCCGTCCACCTGGCCAACGCGGGCCACACCGTCGCCGGCTACGACCACTCCCTCGAGCAGGCGAAGCCCCTCGTCGAGGCGGGCGGCCGCGCCGCCGCCTCGGCCGCCGACGCCTGCAGCGACGCCGACGTCGTCTGCGTCATGGTCCCGGACTCGCCCCACGTCGAGGAGGTCCTCACCGCCGAGGGTGGTGTCTTCGAGACCGCCCCCGCCGGCGCGCTGATCATCGACTTCTCCAGCATCCGGCCCGACGTCAGCGCGGCGCTCGCCGCGCAGGCCACGGCCCGCGGCTTCCGGATCCTCGACGCCCCGGTCTCCGGCGGCGAGGCCGGCGCGAAGAACGCCGCCCTCTCGATCATGGTCGGCGGCGCAGCCGACGACTTCGCCACGGCGAAGCCGATCTTCGACGCCGTCGGCAAGACCATCGTCCACGTCGGCCCGAGCGGTGCCGGCCAGACGGTCAAGGCAGCCAACCAGCTCATCGTGGCGGCCAACATCCAGGCGCTCTCGGAGGCGGTCGTCTTCCTCGAGGCGTACGGCGTGGACACCAAGGCAGCTCTCGAGGTGCTCGGTGGCGGGCTCGCGGGTTCGAGCGTGCTCGACCAGAAGAAGGAGAACATGCTGACCCGCTCCTTCCGTCCCGGGTTCCGGATCGACCTGCACCACAAGGACATGGGGATCGTCACCGCCGCCGCCCGAGAGGCGGGTGTCGTCGTCCCGCTCGGCTCGCTGGTCGCCCAGCTGATGGCGAGCGCGCGGGCCAACGGTGAAGGCGGCCTGGACCACTCCGCCCTGCTGCGAGGCGTCGAGCGCCTGAGCGGGGTCTCGACAGGCTCGACCACCGATTCCAAGGAGAGCTGACATGGCACGCATGCGCGCGGTCGACGCCGCCGTCCTGATCCTGGAGAAGGAGGGCGCGACCCAGCTGTTCGGCCTCCCGGGTGCCGCGATCAACCCGTTCTACAGCGCGATGCGCAAGCACGGCGGCGTCCAGCACGTGCTCGCCCGTCACGTCGAGGCGGCCGCCCACATGGCCGAGGGCTACACGCGGGCGAAGGCCGGCAACATCGGCGTCTGCATCGGCACCTCGGGCCCGGCCGGCACCGACATGATCACCGGTCTCTACTCGGCCTCTGCCGACTCGATCCCGATCCTGTGCATCACCGGCCAGGCGCCGGTCGCGAAGCTCCACAAGGAGGACTTCCAGGCGGTCGACATCGCCGCCGTCGCCGGCTCGCTGACCAAGATGGCGGTCACCGTGATGGAGCCCGCCCAGGTCCCGGGCACCTTCCAGAAGGCCTTCCGGCTGATGCGCGAGGGGCGCCCCGGTCCGGTCCTCATCGACCTGCCGCTCGACGTCCAGCAGGCCGAGATCGACTTCGACATCGAGACGTACGAGCCCATGCCGATCGCCAGGCCGGCCGCGAGCCGCGCCCAGGCGGAGAAGGCGCTGGCGATGATGCTGGAGGCCGAGCGCCCGCTGATCGTCGCCGGTGGTGGCGTGGTCAACGCCGACGCCGCCGAGCTGCTGGTCGAGCTCGCCGAGGTCACCGGGGTGCCCGTCGTACCCACGCTGATGGGTTGGGGGACGATCCCGGACGACCACCGGCTCAACGCGGGCATGGTCGGCCTGCAGACCTCTCACCGCTACGGCAACGCGACCATGCTGGCCAGCGACTTCGTGCTCGGTATCGGCAACCGGTGGGCCAACCGCCACACCGGCTCGGTCGAGACCTACACCCGGGGCCGTACGTTCGTGCACATCGACATCGAGCCGACCCAGATCGGCCGGGTCTTCGCGCCGGACTACTCGATCGTCTCCGATGCCCGCGCCGCGCTGGAGGTGCTGGTCGAGGTCGCGAAGGAGTGGGCGGCGGACGGCCGCGTCGCCGACCGTACGCGCTGGGTCGAGGAGTGCGCCGAGCGCAAGCGGACCCTGCAGCGCAAGACGCACTTCGACGATGTCCCGATCAAGCCACAGCGGGTCTATGAGGAGATGAACCGGGCCTTCGGGCCGGGCACGCGCTACGTCACCACGATCGGCCTGTCCCAGATCCAGGCCGCGCAGCTGCTGCACGTCTACAAGCCGCGCCACTGGATCAACGCCGGCCAGGCCGGCCCGCTCGGCTGGACCCTCCCGGCCGCTCTGGGGGTCGCGACCGCCGTCCCCGAGGACCAGGTGGTCGCGCTGTCGGGCGACTACGACTTCCAGTTCCTGATCGAGGAGCTCGCGGTCGGCGCCCAGTTCAACATCCCCTACATCCACGTGGTCGTGAACAACTCCTACCTCGGGCTGATCCGCCAGGCCCAGCGCGGGTTCGAGATGGACTACTGCGTGCAGCTCGCCTTCGACAACGTCAACAGCCCCGAGCTCGAGGGCTACGGAGTCGACCACCTCAAGGTCGCCGAGGGGCTGGGCTGCAAGGCCGTACGCGTCACCGACCCCGCCGATCTCGGCGCCGCCTTCGAGAAGGCCAAGGCACTGATGGCCGAATACCGGGTGCCTGTCCTCGTCGAGGTCATCCTCGAGCGCATCACCAACGTGTCGATGGGTGTCGAGATCGACGGCGTCGTGGAGTTCGAGGAGCTGGCCGAGCGTGGCGAGCACGCCCCGACCGCGCTCGTTCCCTTGGACTGAGGCGGGCCATGTCTCCCACTTCGCCCCCGCCGAGTCGGCGCGTCCTGACGCCCGCTCGCCGAGCCGGCGCGTCATGACGAGCCGACTCGACGGAGATCTCGGTCAGGATGAGCCGACTCGGCGTGCGGTCCGCGTGCTGGTCGCCTCCGACAAGTTCAAGGGATCCCTCACCGCTGCCGAGGTCGCAGCGGCGGTGAGCGCCGGGATCCGCCGGGGGAGTCCCGGTGTGGTCGTCGACGCGGTCCCGGTCGCCGACGGCGGTGACGGCACCCTCGCGGCGGCCGAGTCCGCCGGGTTCGTGCTCGTGCCGGTCACGGTGACCGGGCCGACCGGGGAGCCGGTACGGACGGCGTACGCCTGCCGTGACGGTGTCGCGGTCGTCGAGCTCGCCGACGCTTCCGGGTTGGCGCGGCTGCCGGGTGGGCCGGATCCGATGCGGGCCTCCAGCCTCGGGGTCGGGCAGGCGATGGCGGCCGCGATCGATGCGGGCTGTCGCCGGATCGTGCTCGGGATCGGAGGCAGCGCCAGCACCGACGGGGGAGCGGGTCTGCTCTGCGGGCTGGGCGCCAGGTTGTTCACCGTCACCGGGAACCCGGTGGGTCCAGGTGGAGCCGGGCTCGAGGAGGTCGCCCGGATCGAGGTCGATGAGCTGCGGCGGCGCCTGGAAGGGGTCTCCGTCACCGTCGCGTGCGACGTCGACAACCCGCTCACCGGTCCGACCGGTGCGGCCGCGGTCTACGGCCCGCAGAAGGGCGCCGATGCGGACCAGGTCAGACGGCTGGACGCCGCGCTCGGCCGCTGGGCATCTCTGGTGGCGTCGTTCACCGGGACCGATCTCCGTGGGCACCCCGGCGCCGGAGCGGCCGGCGGTGTCGGCTTCGCCGCACTGGCCCTGCTCGGTGCGGAGCTCCGCTCGGGCATCGAGCTCGTGCTCGAGCTGGTCGACTTCTCCGCCCAGCTGGACGGCGCGCACCTCGTCGTCACCGGCGAGGGTGCGCTCGACGAGCAGACCCTCAACGGCAAGGCGCCGGCCGGCGTCGCCGCCGCGGCCGCGCGCGCCGGTGTCCCGGTCGTGGCGGTCTGCGGGGTCAACGACCTCGAACCCGACCGCTTGCGGGCCGCCGGGATCGGTGCTGCGTACGCCTTGACGGACATCGAGCCCGACCGGCAACGCTGCCTGACCGAGGGCGCCGCCCTGCTCGAGCAGATCGCCGAGCGGATCGCTGCCGACCATCTCATCAAGGAGGACGTATGAGCGAGCGGCGGAATGTTCACCGAGGTAACTCGGTGAGCGGCTACTGCCTTCGTGGAGTTCCACGAGGGAACCGCAACCAGACCGAGGTAGCTCGGTCAGCATCCGAGGAGGCCGCATGAGGCTGCTGAGTGTGGGCCCGCCGGGCCAGGAGCGCCCCGCCGCCCTCGACGACCAGGACGTGCTGCGTGATCTGTCGGCCGCCGTGCCGAGGATCGACGGCGACCTGCTCGGTGACCCGGTGCGGCTCAGGTTGATCCAGGACCTGATCGCCTCGGGCCGCCTCCCCGTCGTCACCGACGGTATTCGGATCGGACCACCCGTGGCGAGGCCCGGCAAGGTCGTCGGGGTCGGGCTCAACTACCAGGACCACGCGGAGGAGGCCGGGGTCGCGATCCCGGACGAGCCGGTCGTCTTCCTCAAGCCCTCGACCTCGATCGTGGGTCCCTACGACGCGATCGAGCTGCCTCCCGGATCGACGACGACCGACTACGAGGTCGAGCTGGGTGTGGTCCTCGGCCGCAGGCTGTCCCGGTGCACGGACCCGCAGCAGGCACTGGCCGCGGTCGGGGGTTACCTCAACGCCGACGACGTCAGCGAGCGTGCGCGGATCGCGGCGGGGCCGACCTGGGCGAAGGGCAAGTGTGCCGACACCTTCACCCCGATCGGGCCGTGGCTCGTCACCGTGGACGCCGTCGAAGACCCGCAGAACCTGAGTCTGGAGCTCTGGGTCGACGGCGAGAGTCGGCAACGCGGGACGACCTCACAAATGGCACGAAGTGTGGGAGAGCTGCTCGCCTTCCTCAGTACGCTGATGACGCTCGAGCCCGGCGACCTGGTCCTGACCGGGACGCCTGGCGGTGTCGCGGCGCTGCGGCCCGAGCCGCGGCCCTTCCTCCGCGACGGGCAGGTGGTGGAGGCCGAGGTGACTGGTCTCGGCCGACAGCGCACGCGGGTGATGGCAGTCGAAGAGGCAGAGGTGGCGGTGTGAACGGAGATCTTGATGTCGTCTTCCGGGCGGCACGCATGGTGACCCCGGACGGCGAGGTGGCCGGCGCCGTCGGAGTCCGCGACGGTCGGATCGTCGCCGTCGAAGCCGGCGCCTCGGGCCTGACGGCCGACCGTGTGGTCGAGCTCGCCGACGACGAGGTGCTGATGCCCGGGGTCGTCGACGCACACGTGCACGTCAACGACCCGGGCCGGACCGACTGGGAGGGCTTCGCCTCCGCGACCCGCGCCGCGGCTGCCGGCGGGGTCACCAGCATCGTCGACATGCCCCTCAACAGCATCCCGCCGACCTGCGACCTCCCGGCGCTGGAGCTCAAGCGTGGGACGGCCGCCGACCAGGCCTTCGTCGACGTCGGCTTCTGGGGCGGCGCGATCCCCGGCAACGTGCCGGCGCTGCGTACGCTGCACGAGGCCGGGGTCTCCGGCTTCAAGTGCTTCCTGCTGCACTCGGGTGTCGACGAGTTCCCTCCGCTCGACGCCGAGGAGCTCGAGCTCGCGATGCGGGAGATCGCGTCCTTCGACGGTCTGCTGATCGTGCACGCCGAGGACGCCCACGCGATCGAGCACGCGCCGGTGGCGGTCGGCGGGGCGTACCAGAGCTTTTTGAGCAGCCGGCCGCGCGACGCCGAGAACCTCGCGGTCGCCGCCGTGGTCGAGCTCGCCCGGGCCACCGCGTGCCGGGTCCACATCCTGCACGTCTCCAGCGCGGACGTGCTCACGACGATCGATGCGGCCCGCCGCGACGGCATCCGGATCACCGCGGAGACCTGCCCGCACTACCTGACCTTCGCCGCGGAGGAGATCCCCGACGGCGCCACCCAGTACAAGTGCTGCCCGCCGATCCGAGAGGCGGCCAATCGCGAGCTTCTCTGGCAGGGGCTGCGTGAAGGCGTCATCGACATGGTCGTCACCGACCACTCGCCCTCGACCCTTGACCTGAAAGTCCTCGACACCGGCGACTTCGGTGTCGCCTGGGGCGGGATCTCCTCGCTCCAGCTCGGACTATCAGCGGTCTGGACCGAGGCCCGGTCCCGCGGATTCACGCTCAGCGACGTCGCTCGCTGGATGTCCGAGGCGCCGGCGCGTCACGCCGGACTGGCGCGCAAGGGCAGGATCGCGGTCGGCCAGGACGCCGACCTCTGCGTCCTCGCCCCCGACGACTCCTTCGTCGTCGATGCCGCGACGCTGCATCACAAGAACGCCGTCACGCCCTACCACGGCCGGTCCCTCGCGGGTGTCGTCCGCTCGACTTGGCTGCGTGGCGAGAAGATCGACATCGAGGCCGCGCCCCGGGGCCGGCTGCTGACCCGAGGAGAGTGACCATGAGCGAACCCCGCTACTACGCCCCGACCGGCGGCCACCCGTCGCAGCGCGAGCTGACCACCGACCGGGCCGTCTTCACCGAGGCGTACGCCGTGCTCCCGCGTGGGACGATGCGCGACATCGTCACCAGCAACCTGCCGTTCTGGGAGGGCACCCGGCTGTGGGTGATCGCCCGTCCGCTCTCGGGCTTCGCCGAGACCTTCTCGCAGTACATCGTCGAGGTCTCGCCCGGCGGCGGCAGCGACAAGCCCGAGCTCGACCCGGGCGCCGAGGGTGTCCTGTTCGTGGTCGAGGGCGCGCTGACGCTCTCGATCGGCGAGGAGAAGCACGACCTCGCCCCCGGTGGGTACGCCTTCCTCCCGCCCGGCTCCGCCTGGACGCTGCACAACATCAGCGACCAGGCCGCCCGCTTCCACTGGATCCGGAAGGCCTACCAGCGGGTCGAGGGGATCTCGGTGCCGGACGCATTCGTCACCAACGAGGTCGACGTGCCCGGCCGGGAGATGCCGGGCACCGACGGCGCCTGGAAGACCCAGCGCTTCGTCGACCCCGACGACGTACGTCATGACATGCACGTCAACATCGTCAGCTTCGAGCCCGGCGGCGCGATCCCGTTCCCGGAGACGCACGTGATGGAGCACGGCCTCTACGTCCTCGAGGGCAAGGCCGTCTACCTGCTCAACAAGGACTGGGTCGAGGTGCAGGAGGGCGACTTCATGTGGCTGCGGGCGTTCTGTCCGCAGGCCTGCTACGCCGGTGGGCCCGGCCGGTTCCGCTACCTGCTCTACAAGGACGTCAACCGGCACGCCCAGCTGAGCCGGCAGTTCACCTGATGCCGGTCGCGGTCGTCACCGGGGCAGGCTCCGGCCTGGGGAGGGTGATCGCGCGGGCGCTGGACGGTGCCGGTTTCCAGGTCGCTCTGCTCGGTCGCACCCGGTCATCGCTGGAGGAGACCGCGTCGGCGATGGCGCGGTCCCTCGTGCTGCCCACCGACGTCGCCGATGCCGCCGAGGTGGATGCGGCGTTCGCCGCCGTCGTCCGCAAGTGGGGGCGCGTGGACCTGCTGGTCAACAACGCCGGCACCTTCGGACCGAGCGGAGAGGTCGACGAGGTCCCACCCGAGGAGTTCACCGCGACCCTGGCCGTCAACGTCACCGGGTCTTTCCTCTGCGCCCGCGAGGCCTTCGCACAGATGAAGCGGCAGGACCCCCGGGGGGGAGGATCATCAACAACGGCTCGATCTCCGCCCACGTGCCCCGCCCGGGCAGCGCGGCCTACACCACCTCCAAGCACGCGATCACCGGCCTCACCCGTGCACTCGCCCTCGACGGCCGCGCCCACGACATCGCGGTCGGCCAGATCGACATCGGCAACGCCGCCACCGAGATGACCGCCGGCATCGCGGTCGGCGCCCGTCAGGCAGACGGCACCGTACGCCCCGAGCCGACCTTCGACCCGCAGCACGTCGCCGACGCGGTCGTGGCAATGGCCCAGCTGCCGCTCGGCGTCAGCGTGCCGTCGATGACCATCCTCGCCACCGGGATGCCGTACGCCGGTCGCGGCTGATGCCGTGCTGTCAGGCTGCCGAAGGCCTTGCGAAACTGGCTCTACACAGATGGCTGACAGCCTCGGCCTATGCGGCAGCTCCTTGATGGCGGGGGCTCATTCGCGGTCGGGCGGGATTCAGCCGTCGGTAGACGGCCCTGGTCCGGTCACGGCGTACCGGGCGGCGAGGGTGCGGACGGCCTCGTCGACTACCTGGGCGACGCGTTCGGCGCTCACCTCCCAGCCCGGCACCAGGAGTGTCGGCCAGAAGACGTAGTTGGAGATCATGCCCAGGAACTGGGTGGCTGCGAGGTCCACATCCTCGATCCGCACCGTTCCCGCTTCGTGCTCGGCCAGCAGGTAGCCGCGTACGGACTCGAAGTAGGGCACCTTCCCGTGCGAGAACTGCGCATTGGCGAGCTCGGGGAATCGCGGAAGCTCGGCAATGACGATGCGGAACAGGTCGGTCATCTGGGCGCGGCTCAACAGCTCGGCGTAGCGGTGACCGATGGTGCTGAGCCCGTCAACGATGTCGCCTGCTGGCGGAGGGTCCTCGTCGTCGGCGGTTGACCAGGACTCGGTGACCATGGCGTCGAACAGGGCAGCCTTGCTCGGAAACTGCTTGAACAAGGTGGCCCGCGAAACGCCCGAGCGCTCAGCGATGCGCGCCAGCGAGGTCCGGTCGTAGCCCAACTCGAGAAAAAGTGCGGTCGCTGCCGCCAGGATCAGCTCGCGCTTCTCCTGGGCGATGCGCTGGTGATACGTCGTCACGGCCCTGCTCATGGGTCGAGCATACGAGGTGAGTGGCTTGACTCACCATTGCCGCTGACCTAGCGTTGGAAGTGGTGAGTCGCATGACTCACCACTGGCTGCCATTCATCACTGATGATCCCGGCCAGTCACCCACGTACCGAAGGAACATCTGATGCCCCGCTTCGACAACCAGACAGTGCTCGTGACCGGTGGGGCCGGAGGCCAGGGCTCGAATCACGTGCGCGCCTTCCACGCGGAGGGAGCGAACGTGGTGATCGGCGACATCGACACCGAACGCGGCGCCGCTCTCGTCGACGAGCTCGGGACCCGCGCTCGCTTCGCCCGCCTCGATGTCACCGACGAGAGTTCGTGGTCCGCCGCGGTGTCAGCCGCCGAGAGGGCCTTCGGCGCCCTGAACGTGCTCGTCAACAACGCGGGCGTCCAGAACCCGCCAGCGCCGATCGAGAACACGGACCAGGCCACGTGGTCGCGCATCCTCGACATCAACCTCACAGGGACCTTCCTCGGCATGAAGGTCGCCGCCCCCGCGCTGCGCCGCGCAGCAGGGGGAGCCATCGTCAACATCGCCTCGACGATGGGTCTGGGCGGCACGGCGCACTACGCGCCGTACGTCGCCAGCAAGTGGGCCGTGCGAGGCCTCACCCGAACGGCAGCGCTCGAGCTCGGCCGGGACCACATTCGGGTGAACACCATCCACCCCGGCGTGATCGCGACCCCCTTCATCCACGAGCCGGCAGCCGGCGCCACCGCAGCGATCGCCGACTTCTACTCACCCGAACCGTTCGCCATTCCTCGACTTGGAGAGCCGAGCGACGTCACCCGTCTTCTCCTGTTCCTCACATCATCCGACGCGTCGTTCATCACGGGGTCGGAGTACGTCATCGACGGTGGACTCCTCCTCGGCCCCGCCCTTCAGCCCGAGGCCGCATGAGCAATCGAGACACGACCGGGTCGAACGACTCCGCACGGGACGCGTCCATGTCCCACCTGCCCGATCACATCCGACGAGCCATCGAGATCACCCCCGCCGCAGGCACCAGAGAACGGATCATCGACATCACGACGCTGGGGCGCCGCACCGGCCGACCGCGCCGCATCGAGATCTTCTTCTACCGAGCTGCGGGCACCACCTACCTGTGCAGCGGCGCTGGCGGTGCCGCGACGGACTGGCACGCGAACCTTCTCGCCAATCCGAACTTCACCTTCCACCTCAAGGACGGGATTCGTGCAGATCTGCCTGCACGGGCCACGCCTGTCACCGACCCAGCTGAACGTCAGGCCGTCCTGGCGGAGATCGTCGCGGATCTCAACCAGCCCCACGATCCCGGCACCATCCGGCCGACCCGGCTGGACGACTGGGCTGACAGTCGGCTGATGCGCATCAGCTTCCCCGTACGCAGGTCGCGGCTGAACCGCCTTGGCCCGGCGCCGACTGCGTGATGAAAACAATGAGCTGACAGCAATCCGATTCGCTCCGGTGGACGAAGACCGGGTGACGGCGCCTTTGCGCCGATCGCCCCTTTCGACCCCTGAGGAGCCCGATGAGCAGGACCGACCACGAACGTCGCCGGATCGCCGTGGTGGGCAGCGGCGTCGCGGGGCTGACCGCGGCGTACGTCGCGTCGCTGCACGACTCCGTGACGCTGTTCGAGGCCGACGACCGGCTCGGCGGCCACGCAGACACCCACCGGGTCACCGCGCCGGACGGCAGCGACTTGGCGATCGACACCGGCTTCATCGTGCACAACCGGCGTACGTATCCGACTCTGCTTCGGCTCTTCGCCGAGCTCGACGTTCCGACCCAGGTCTCGGAGATGTCGATGTCGGTGCGTTCGGAGGCCGATGACGTCGAGTACGCAGGGGCGCGCGGTCTCCGCGGCGTGCTCCCCGACCGGCGGGCGCTGCGGCCGACGCATCTGCGGATGCTCACCGAGATCCCGCGGTTCCACCGGGCCGCCCGGGCGCTGCTCGCCAGTGGCGAGCCCGACGACCGCACCCTCGAGGCGTTCCTGGACGAGCACGGGTTCACCCCGCACTTCCGCCGCCACTTCATGGCCCCGCTGGTCGCCGCGGTGTGGTCCTGCGACCCGGAGACGGCGCTGAGCTACCCGGCTCGCTACCTCTTCGAGTTCCTCAGCCACCACGGGATGCTGCAGGTCTTCGGCTCACCGCGCTGGCGCACGGTCACGGGTGGGTCGGCGACGTACGTCGAGCGGGTCGCCGCCGCGATCCGCGACCGTGGCGGCCGGGTGCTGACCTCGACGAAGGTGGTCACCGTGGTCGAGACCGATGCCGGTGTCGAGATCACCGACGGCAACGGACAGACCGAGGTCTTCGACGCTGTCGTGCTGGCCACCCACCCGGGGCAGTCGCTGGCGATGCTGGGCGAGCCCACGGCTGCGCAGCGCGAGATCCTGGGTGCGTTCCCGTACTCCGCCAACCAGGCCCAGCTGCACACCGACACCAGCCTGCTGCCGCCCAGCGAGCGCACCTGGGCGTCGTGGAACTACCTGGAGCGACCGGGCCGCGGGCAGGTCACGCTGACCTACGACCTCACCCGGCTGATGCGGCTGCCGACTCCCGGCGGCGTACGTCACCTGGTGACTCTGGGCGGGGCCGACCTGATCGACCCGGAGAAGGTCATCGCCACCATGGAGTACGAGCACCCGCTCTACACCCCGGAGTCGGTGGCCGCCCAGCAGCGTGCCGACGAGCTGGATTCCGACCGGCTGGTCTTCGCCGGCGCGTGGCGCGGCTGGGGCTTCCACGAGGACGGCGCCCGCTCCGGGGCGCGGGCGGCCGAGCGACTCGGCCTGTCCTGGACGCGTCCCGACGCGTGGCCCGTCGAGCGCCCCGAAGAGTCTGCGACCGGGCTCTATCGGACCACGATCACCCACACCCGACGCGGACCGCTGCGGAACCGGTTCGTGCACCGGTCGTACTGGCAGGTGGTGGATCTGGACCGGCTGCCCGACCACGGCCTCCTCGGCCGGTTCGAGTCTCGTGACCATCTAGGCGACGCCGAGCTCTCGATCCGGGAGAACCTCGCCGCGTTCCTGAAGCTCCACGACCTCGATCTGGGCGACGCTCGCGTGCTGATGGCGGCCCAGCCGAGGGCCTTCGGATTCTGCTTCAACCCGATCACCGTCTACTGGTGCACGGCCGCCTCCGGGGAGCCGCTGGCGACCGTCGTCGAGGTCCACAACACCTACGGCGACCGGCACGCCTACCTCGTCCATCCCGACGAACGGCATCGCGCACGGGTCGCGAAGGCGATGTACGTCTCGCCGTTCCACGGTGTCGACGGCCACTACGACCTGACCGTTCCGCCACCCGACGGCCGGCTCCAGGTCACCGTCCGGCTGAACACCGCGGACGGGACCGTCTTCGACGCCGCCGTACGCGGCTCCCGGGTCGAACCTCGGTTCGGAGCCCCGCTCCGTTCCGCCCCGGCCGCGCTCCTCGGCGCGGTCTGGATCCACCTCCACGGCGCAGCGCTGTGGCTACGACGTCTGCCGGTCCAGAGACGACCACGGCACCACCAGGAAGGAGTCCGATGACCACCATCGAAGCACCCACCACCCAGGCCCGGGTCGCGGACCGTTGGCCGATGCTGCAAGAGGCACCCGCCGGACCGCTCACTCGGGTGACCGCGGCTGCCGCGGCGACCGTGTTCCGGACCGCCACGAAGCGGCTCGGGATCACCGTGAGCGAGGACGGCAGCCCGGCCGACATCGTGCTGCACCGGCCCGATGAGCTCTACGCCCGGCTCAGCCGCCATGGGCTGATCGGGTTCGGCGAGGCGTACATGACCGGCGCCTGGGAAGCCCCGGAGCTGGGGGACACCCTCACCGTGCTGTGCCGGGACCTCGACGGTCTCCTTCCCAGGTGGGCGCGGCGGTTGCGTGGGGTCTACGAGCGGCGCCGTGGCGAGAAGGACCTGAACACCCCCGAGAACGCCCGCGAGCACATCGGCCACCACTACGACCTGTCCAACGACTTCTTCGCGCTCTTCCTGGACCCGACGATGAGCTACTCGGCGGGCCTGTTCTCCTCCCTGCCCTCGACCGAGGACCTCGCGCTTGCCCAGCACCGCAAGATCGATCGGATCCTCGACGAGGCGGGCGTCGGAGCGGGCTCCCGGGTGCTCGAGATCGGCACCGGCTGGGGCGAGCTCGCCCTGCGGGCTGCCGCCCGAGGCGCCCAGGTCACCTCGGTGACCCTCTCCGTCGAGCAGGCCGAGCTGGCGCGCCGTCGGGTCGGCGCGGCCGGTCTGGGCCATCGGGTCGACGTCGAGCTGTGCGACTACCGGGCCGTGGAGGGAACGTACGACGCGGTGGTCTCGGTCGAGATGATCGAGGCGGTCGGCGAACGGTTCTGGCCGGTCTACTTCGCGAAGATCGACGAGGTCCTCGCCCCGGGTGGCACCGCGGTGATCCAGGCGATCACCATGCCGCACGGCCGGATGCTGGCCACCAGGAACACCGAGACCTGGATCACCAAGTACATCTTCCCAGGCGGCCTGCTCCCCTCGACCGAGGCGATCACCGATGTCGTCGACACGCACACCCGGCTCCGCGTGCGCAGCCGGCTCTCGTTCGGCGCCCACTACGCGGAGACCCTGCGGCGATGGGACATCGCGTTGCGTGAGCATGCCGACGAGGTCCGGGCGCTCGGGTTCGACGAGACGTTCCTGCGGATGTGGCACTTCTACCTGGAGTACACCCGGGCCGGGTTCGCGGCCGACTACATCGACGTCCAGCAGGTCACCTTCACCCGAGACGAGGCCCGATGACCGAGCCCCGTTGATCAGCCGGTGTCTGGCTCAGACGGTCGGCACGGTGCCGCCGTCGATCACGTACTCGGCGCCCACGATCGCCGAGGCTCGGTCCGATACGAGGAATCCGACCAGATCCGCGATCTCCTCGGTGTTCGCGAACCTTCCCAGGGGCACTCCTCCGAGGGCGTCGTAGATCGTCTGCTTTGCTGCTTCACGGGTGAGTCCGTTGCCCTCGGCGATCCGGTCCACGAATCGTTCGTAGGCTTCGGTCTCGATTCCGCCGGGGCTGATTGCGTTGACCCGTACGCCGCGCGGCGCGAGCTCGTTGGCAAGTCCCTTGCTGTACGTGCGCAGCGCGGCCTTCGCTGCCGCATAGGCCAAGGACGCGTCGTAGAGAGGCAGCTCACGCTGGATCGAGGTGAAGTGCAGCACCGCGCCTGACCCAGCCTCGATCATCGCCGGGAGAAGAGCTCGATCCAGCCGTACTGCTCCCAGGAAGTTGAGGTTCAGCTCGGTGAGCCACTGGTCATCGGTGATGACCGCGAATCCACCGGACGGCGTCGACGCGCCTCCGACGACGTGCACCAGGATGTCGAGTGCGCCGCCCTCTGCGATGCGAGCGGCCACGGCGTCGGTGCCTTCTGCCGTCAAGATGTCTGCTCCGATGAACCGGTCTGGGTGCTCGTACCCGTCGGGCATGGTGCGCGCCGTCACGTACACGTCGGCACCCATCTCTCGCAGTCTCTCCGCGACGGCCTTGCCCGAGCCCTTCGAGCCGCCCGTTACCAACGCCCGACGACCATCGAGGCGATCGCGATCTGAAATGGACATTTCTCTCCTTTGAAGCTCGAGGTCGTGCGGGGGTAGGTCAGGCCGGGTGGTTGGCGATGACGAGTTCGGCGATGAGGCCATCTCGCAGCGCGAACCGGTAGTCGAGCTCGGCAACGCCACCAGGGAAGGTGCCCTCGAGCCGCACGGTGACCACCCAGTGGGCGTCGTCGACGCGGCGTGCGTCGATCTGCTCGGTCGTGTACTCGAACTCGGACCCGGCGTCCCGCAGGAACGTGTGGACTTCCTCTCGGCCGCGGAAGGTCTCGTCCTGGTCGATGACCACCCCATCCTCGACGAGGAACGACGAGGCGGCGTCGGCGTCGCGGGCGACGTGGGCAACGAGGAACTCGCGCACGGTGGCCGGGAGGAGGTCGGACGGAAGATCGGTGTGCTGTGTCATGAGCCCACCGTCTGGCCTCTCGGCGTGGGAGGGTCAAGCGGTGGACTCTCTCCCTGGGGGAGCGTTCACAATGAGGGAATGCTGACCATCGGGGAGTTCTCGCGGTTGACCCACCTGAGCGTGCGGACCCTGCGTCGCTATCACGAGGCGGCCCTGCTGGAACCCGCAGTGGTGGATGAGACCACCGGTTACCGCTACTACGGCGTCGACCAGATCCCGACCGCGCAGGTCATCCACCGACTCCGCGAGCTCGACGTCCCCCTGAGCGATGTGCAACGGATCCTGCGGACCCCCGACCCCGGCGACCGGGCGACCCTGGTTGCGGACCACCTACAACGGCTCGAGGACGAGCTCGACCGCACCCGGGCCGCAGTCGTGTCGCTGCGCCGCCTGCTCCGGCCCGATCCCGCGCCGATCGACGTCGAGCTGCGTGCGGAGCCGGCCCGGACGGTCGCCGCGGTGGAGGCCGTCGTCGGGCATCTCGACGTCGAGACCTGGTACGCAGGCGCGATGGCCGAGCTGGAGGCGGCCGTCGGCACCGCTGTGACCGGACCGCCGGGCGGCAGCTACGAAAACGCCCTCTTCGAGCAGGAGCGGGGTCACGCGCTCGTCTACCTGCCGACTGCTGCGCCACCTCGCACCGGGCGCGTGCACCCCGCGATCCTGCCGGCCTCGGAGCTGGCTGTCACCACCCACATCGGCGAGCACGACGACATCGAAGTGACATACGGCGAACTCGGGACCTGGGTGGTGGAGAATGCGATGTCGGTGGCGGGGCCGGTGCGCGAGGTCTACCTCGTCGGCCCTCGTGACACGAGCGATCCCGCTGCGTGGCGCACCGAGATCGGCTGGCCGGTCTTTCGTGTCACCTGAGGCGGCTGATCAGCCGCCGTGCTGTTCGATGATCCGCGCGATCTCGGTGAAGTCGCGGCTGCGCGCATGCTCGAGCGGGGTGACGCCGTCGCGGTCGGCGATGCTCGGGTCGGCGCCGTGCTCGAGGAGGCTGCGGACGATGCGCTGCCAGGGGTCGGACCCCTCGCCGAGGATCACGGCCTCGAGCAGGGCGGTCCAGCCGAGATCGTTGACGTGGTCGATGTCGATGGCGGTCTTCGCGACCCGCTCCACGTACGCCGCGTGCCCGCGCTCGCTGGCCGGGATGATGGAGACGCCGCCGTAGCGGTTGCGCACGGTCAGGTCCGGGTCGACGCTGAGCAGGAGCTCGGCCATCGGGACGCTCCCGGTGACGCCGGTGACCAGCCAGGGGGTGTCGTGCTGGCCGTCGAGGGCGTCCGGATCGGCACCCAGGTGCACGAGCAGACGGGCGGTCACGAGGTGGTCGTCGGTGACCGCGAGCAGGAGCGGCGTACGCCGGTTGCTGTCTCGGGTCTCCAGGTCGGCGCCGCCGCGGAGCGCAGCCGCAGCCGCGTCCGCGTCGCCGGATGCCGCCGCCCGCAGGAGCTGCTGGTCGCCGTCGGCGACTCGCTCCGAGGCCGTACGCAGCGTCGACACGATCGCGTCGAACCCGCGCTCCTCGGCGTGCTCGAGGGCGGTCTTCCCGTCCCGGCCGGCCTTGACCGACAGGTCGACACCGGCCGCGACGAGCACCCGTACGGTGTCGGCCGCGTCCGGGCCGTCATCGCCCAGGACGATCGCCTCGTGCAGCGCGGTCCAGCCGAGGTTGTTGACGTGGTCCAGGTCGATGCCGGCCTGCACCAGCCGGCCCACGACGTCGGCGTGGCCGCGCTCGGCGGCGCGGATCAGCGCGGTCCCGTCGTACGAGTCCTTGGCGTTGATCTCCGCACCGTTGCGAAGGGTCAGGTCGAGCAGGTCGACATAGCCCTCGCTCGCGGCGATGAGGTAGGCGCTCTGCTGGGTGTCGTCGGCGTGGTTGACGTCCGCGCCGGCCCGGATCAGGTCGCGGGCACGGGCCACGTCGTTGTCCCAGGCGGCCTTGATCAGCTGCTCGTTCATCCGCTTCAGCTCCTCGGGGTCGGGGGTGGTCCTCGCCGCCTTCGGCGCGGCGGATGCCGAGCTCGACGGGGAGCTCGATGGCGAAGGAGACGGCTGGCCGGTCTCCGACGGCGCCGTGGCGCAGCCTGCTAGAAGCACGGCCAGCGCCGCGGCAGCCATCGGCCACCGGTGTGGCCGCAGCGACGTGGGCACGGTCATCGCGGCATCCGGGCGGTGACGATCTCGTACGGCCCCTGCGCGGTCTGCTCGTCGAAGTGGCTGTCGACGAGCAGCATCCGGCCGTCGAGCAGCTTGCCGGTGGTGAGGACGCGATCGGGGTCGGTCGCGCGGGACGAGACGTGCTCCGCGGAGGTGGCGGACGGGTTCAGCTCGAGGTGCACGAGCTGCTTGTCGAAGTTGCGGATCACGGCGAGGTCGCGGCCCTGGCGGACCAGGCCGTCGGCGTTGCGCAGGTCGGCGCCGTCGGTGTCGATCTCGCTGACCTCACCGGTGGCGATCGAGAAGTGCCACAGCTGGCCGGTGGTGCCCTGGGCGACCACGAACGCGGAGCGGTCCTGGCTGAGCACGATGCCACCGAGGTTGAAGCCCTCCCGCGGGGTGATCAGCGAGCTGCCGTCGGCCCACTCGGTGGCCTGCCAGCCGTCCGCACTCTCGGCGACGCGGATGATCGTGGGGTCGTTGGAGTTGGTGAAGTATGCAGCCCCGTCAGGACCGATCGCGACGTCGTTCAGGAACGCGTTGTCGTCCGGGACGCGCAGCGCGGTGAGCAGCTCGCCCTCGGGGCTGTAGACCCACAGGTCGGGGCGGTCGTTGCCGGTGCCGTTCGGACCACCGGCGATGTAGATGCGGCCCTCGTCGTCGACGGTGATGCCGCGGGCGGTGTAGCGACCGTCGGTGCCGTCGCCGCCCAGCCACTCGTCGGCCTGGGCGCGGTCGGCGGAGCCGCGCTGGATCTCGCCGCCGGTGACCTCGCTGACGTAGAACGCGCCGGTCTCCTTGTCCACGCCGATGCCCTCGAACTTCGAGCCACCCTGGGCGGACGGGTCACCCTCGAGCAGGTAGCTCGCCGGGCGGCCGTCGCCCTCCGCGGCGCTGGCCGCGGTGCCCGCGCCGAGGGTGGTGAAGGACATGGTGGCCGAGGCGGCGATGCCGGCCAGTCCGGCGAGGGCGGCGATTCGGGACGTACGCATGATGGTTCTCCTCAGGTGGTTCGAGCTGATGCATCAACCATCGCCGCCGGGGAGAGGGCGGGACATCGGGTGACTGGCGACGTCTGGATAGCCGTACGGCGACACCCCGGATAGCCGATCGGATGATGCCCGCCGGCCTCATCGACGCCTAGCCTGGAGCAACCATGTCCACCGACGCCGCGCCAACTCCAATGCCCGCCGCCGGCGGTATCCTCGCGGGCCAGACGCTTCTGGACCGTTGGCTCCACATCTCGCTGGTGGTGCTAGTCATCGCCTCGGTGGTCCGTTACCTGCAGGGCCACGGCTTCGGCGACCAGGCCGAGGTCGTCCTCCCCGGTGCGGCCCTCCTCCTGGTCGCGTACGCCGCGGGCCGCCGCCTGACCGGCACCGCCGCGGTCGTCTGGCTGGCCACGGTGGTCGCCTGCTGGACGGTGCTGGCGCTGATCGCGCCGTCGTTCTCGTGGGCGGCGGTGCCGCTGGTCTTCCTGGCGCTGCGGGTGCTGTCGTTCCGCTGGGCGGTGGCCGTCACGGTGTTCCTCGTCGCGGTCGTCGCGTTCGCCTGGAGCCGGATGACTGGCCTGGCCGATCCGACCGTGCTGTTGGGCCCGGTGTGCGTCGCGGTGCTCGCGGTGACCGCCTACCGCGCCCTGGAGCGCGACGCGGCGACGCGGCGGGCGCTCCTCAACGAGCTCGAGGCGGCCCAGGACGAGGTCGCCGACGCCGAGCGCCGAGCCGGTGTCGTTGCCGAGCGCGCTCGGTTGAGCCGGGAGATCCACGACAGCGTCGCCCAGGGGCTGACCAGCATCAACCTGCTGCTCCTGGCGGCCGACCAGGAGTGGGAGTCCCGTCCGGCGGACGCCCGCGGCCACGTCGACCAGGCGGCCGCCATGGCGCGATCCTCGCTCGACGAGGCGCGGCGCGTGGTCCGCGACCTCGCGCCCGCGGAGCTGGCCGGCGGATCGGCCCTGGTCACCGCCGTGCGCCAGGTCGCCGACGACGTCGCCGCCACCACCGGGCACACGGTCCCGGTCCACGTCCACGGCGACCCGCACGAGGTCGGCGGTCGCGTGGCGACGGCCGTCGTACGCACCCTGCGCGGGGCCCTGGCCAACGTCGCCGAGCACGCCGGCGCGACCACGGCGGTCGTGTCCCTCACCTTCTACGAGGGCGCGGTCGCCCTGGACGTACGCGACGACGGGACCGGCTTCGACCCGGCCGGCCTGAAGGGCGAGGCAGACGGCCTGCGCGGTCGTGGGCTCGCGGGGATGAGGGCTCGCGCCCGCTTGCTGGGTGGAGACCTGGTCATCGAGAGCGCCCCGGGTGAGGGAACGGTCGTCGCGGTCTCGTTCGCGGCCGGACAGACATCCAACCAACGAGAGGAACCTCGTGCCTGAACAACGCATCCGGGTGGTGCTGGTCGACGACCATCCGGTCGTCCGGGCCGGCGTACGCGCTCTGGTGGATGCCCAGGACGACCTGGACGTCGTCGGCGAGGCAGCCGACTCGACCCAGGCCGTCGCCGTCGTCGGCGAGACGCAACCGGACGTCGTGCTGATGGACCTCAGCCTCGGCGACGGGCCGGGCGGTGCCGAGACCACCCGGCTGGTCCGCGAGCTGCCGTCGCCGCCGAACGTGCTGGTGCTGACGACGTACGACACCGAGGCCGACGTCCTCGAGGCCGTCGACGCCGGCGCGTCCGGCTACCTGCTGAAGGACGCGCCACCCGAGGAGCTGTTCCGGGCGATCCGCGGCACCGCTCGCGGAGAGACCGTGCTGGCGCCGTCGGTCGCCACCCGGCTGCTCCAACGGGCCGCCTCGCCGACGCCGAAGGTGAGCCCGCGCGAGGTCGAGATCCTTCGGCTCCTCGCCCGCGGGCTCGGCAACAAGGAGATGGCCCGCGAGCTCCTGGTCAGCGAGGCGACGGTCAAGTCGCACCTCTCCCACATCTACACCAAGCTCGGCGTGGACACCCGTGCCGGCGCCGTCGCCACGGCCATCGAGCGTCGCATCCTGCGACCCTGACCGGGCGACGGCGCAGCGCGCGACTCAGCAGGTCGCGAGCAGCATCGGCTCGAGCAGCAGGGCGAGGTCGTAGGGCGGCTCGGTGGCACCGGAGAGATCGCGGCCGGTCCAGCCGAGCGTGATCTGACGGGTGCCGTCGGGAGAGCCCCAGCTGATCGACTGGGCGCCGAAGTGGGCGCCGTCGTGGCCGTAGAGGTACTCGCCCGGCTTGCACGGGTCGGCTACCGCGTAGATCCCGAAGCCGTACGACGGGTCGGCACTGCCCGCGATCGGGGGCAGCATCTTCTCGACGGTCTCTGGGCTGACCAGGCCTCCGGTCAGGAGCGTCTCGTTGAGGTCGGCGAGGTCCTCGGTCGTGCTCGTCGCCGCTCCCGCGGCGTGGAAGACGCTCGGGTGCAGGTCGGTCATCGGCCGCCACTCGCCCTCGAAGTAAGCGGCGTTCTCCAGGAACGGTCCGCGGTTGCGGGCGTCGGTCGGATACGCGCTCCGGCGCATGTCCGCAGGCTTGAGCACCCGGTTTCGTACGAGGTCCTCGACCCTCTCCCCGGTCTCCTTCTCGAGCATGACCCCGAGCGCGACGTAGCCGTAGTTGGAGTAGGAGAAGTCGGTGCCGGGCTCGAAGAGCCAGCCGGTGTGGCGCATGACGGCGAGGTGCTCGGCCTCGGAGTAGTACTGACCGAGGGCGTCGATCGACTGCTCCCACGAGCTCGGGTCCTCGATGCGGTCGAAGATCAGCTCCTCGGGGCCCCGCGGGGCGCCGGAGGTGTGGCTGAGCAGGTGCTGGATCGTGACGCCTTCGGGGAAGGTGCCGGGGAGCACGTCGTTGGCGGGGGTGTCCAGGGTCCAGCTGCCGCGCTCGACCTCCTGCATCACCAGGGTCGCGATCAGTGTCTTGGTGTTGCTGGCGACGTGGAAGCGGTCGCCGGGCCTGACCGGCTTCTTCTTTCCGACCTCGCGTACGCCGCCGGCCCCCGACCACTCCAGATCGGGTGTCTCGACCCGGGCGGTGACGCCGATGGCGCCATCGGCGATGAGCGCGTCGACGGCACGGTCGAGATCGGCGGCGGTGGGCGTCGTGGCCGACCGGGTCCGGGGTCCCTGGCGCTCGGCAGCGGTTCGTTCGGCGATCGCGGTCGCCTGCTTGGTCAGGTCGGTCGGGTCCGGTGAGATCGCCGCCGGCCCGGGGCCCGGCTCGGGCTCGGCGTACGCGGCCGGGACGGCGGTCAGAGGAAGGAGCACCGCGGCGATCGCTGCGGTGCCCGTGCGGACGATGGTCCGAGACATGGCTGCTCCTGTCGTCGTTGACTGTGGCGACCAGCCTGGCCTGAGCCGGTGTGCGTCCACATCAGCCTCGAGTCGGAGATCGAGGTACTTTCGGTCAGTCTCGAAGCTGACGCCGCAGGGCGCGGGCGGCCTTGCCCTTGCGGGAGAAGAGGTCGCGGCGCTCGGCCTGGGTCATCGGGCCGAGCTTCTCCAGGACCGTGGAGGGGAAGCCGGCGACCTCGGGTGCCTCGCCGATGGGCACGGTGGTGTTGACGACCGGGGCGCCGGGGACGCCGGCCACGCCCTCGTCATAGAGGTGGACCAGCGAGATCGCCTGGTGGCCGTCGACGGAGGCCGAGTAGCGGTCGGTGGTCGCCGGGGCAGCGGTGTAGCAGCTCGCGGACGCGACCGAGACCGGGATGCCGGCGAAGGTCGCGCTGGTCGAGTAGTGCAGGTGACCTGCGAGAACAGCACGTACGTCGGTGCCGGCCAGCACCTCGGCGAGCCGGTCCTGGCCGTCGAGCTCGATGATCACGCTGGCCTCGTTGAGCGGCAGCGGGATCGGCGGATGGTGCATCGCCAGCAGCGTTCCGTGGGGCGCCGGCGTGGCCAGCACGTCGGCCAGCCACTCCAGCTGGGGCTCGGTGACGGTGCCGTGGTGCCATCCCGGCACGGTGCTGTCGAGAGCGATGATCCGCAGCCCGGCGACCTCGTGGACCCGGTCCTGCGGGGCGTCCGACGCCTCTCCGAAGAGCACCCGCGAGTAGACCTCGCGCTCGTCGTGGTTGCCCATCACCCAGATGATCTCGGCGCCGAAGGAGTCGGCGTAGGGCTCGACCTGCTCCCGGAGGCGTACGTAGGCACCCTCCTCGCCCAGGTCGGCGAGGTCACCGGTGAAGACGATCGCCTGAGGCGGGGTGGTCATCCCACGCAGCCGCGCCAGGGCTCGCTCCAGCCCTGGCGCCGGATCCACCTCACCGAAGATCCGCCGGTCGCCGGCGTAGAGGTGAGGGTCGGAGAGGTGGGCGATGGTGTGGCGCGGGGCTGGATACTGACCGAACTGCACGTGTTCACCCTAGTCGCGCGGACCGTAGGGGCGGTTGGAGGTTGGCGGGCTGCTTCCAAGAGGCAGTTGGAAGTCTCCCGGAACTTCCAACTGTAGATCCCTTCAGCTGGTAAGTTCGCCGGATATGGATCCAGACAGGTACGCCGCGCCGCAGTTCGGCGATGCGACCAGGGAGCCGGGCAACAAGCGGGCCTACTGGTACTACCGGCCGGCTCACGTCCCGCGTGACCTTCCGCTGCAGCCGCTCACCGTGAAGGCGCTCTCGGACGCGGACGCCGCCCTGGGGCGCCTGCAGGGTGTGAGCGCGCTGATCCACGATCCCGAGCTGCTGATCGGGCCGTACCTGACCCAGGAGGCCGTCGCCTCGTCGCGGATCGAGGGCACCCAGACCACGCTCAAGGAGGTCCTCCAGGCCGAGGCCGGCGGGCGGCCGGCCCCGACAGCGGTGCGAAACGAGGACATCGCCGAGGTCAAGGCCTACCTCGCCGCGACCCGCCAGGGGTTCGAGCTCATCAAGACCTGGCCGCTCAGCCAGCGGCTCGTCCTCGAGCTCCACAAGACGCTGCTCACCGGCGTCCGCGGCCACGAGCGTCACCCCGGCGAGTTCCGGCGGACCCCGGTATGGGTCGGGTCGCCGACCGACAACCCCACCACCGCCGCGTACGTCCCACCCCTCCCGGCCGACCTGCCGGAGCTGATCGCCGACTGGGAGGCGTACGTCAACGTCCCCGACCTCAGCCCGACGCTGGTGCGGTGCGCACTGATGCACTACCAGTTCGAGACGATCCACCCGTTCCTCGACGGCAACGGCCGGATCGGCCGGCTGCTGATCAACCTGATGCTGATGGAGGAGGGGCGGATGACCACGCCGCTGCTCTACCTCTCGGGCTACATCGAGGCCCACCGCCAGACCTACTATCAACGGCTGCAGAGCGTCCGGGAACGCGGTGAGATGCAAGAGTGGCTGCAGTTCTTCCTCACCGCGGTGCGACGCTCGGCCGAGGATGCCACGACCAGGTCCGAGCGGCTGGTCGCGCTGCGGGAGAGCTATCTCGAGGAGGCTGCCACCTCACGGGCCAACCTCTCCGGGCTGGTCACGCTGCTGTTCGCCAACCCCTACCTGACCGTCGGGCGGGTGCAGGACGCGACTGGTCTGACCAACCAGGGAGCGCGCAACCTGATCCAGGACGCCGAGCGGCGCGGGTGGGTCGAGCCGGCCGGCCGGTCGGGCCGCGGCGGGCGCCACTACTGGCTCGCCAGAGCGGTGATGGACGTGATCGAGGAGCCACTGATGTACGACTGAGTTGTACGCCACGGTGTCGGGCAGCCAGCATGCCGCGAGGTCGTCCGCGTCGCCTACGCGTGGCTCGATCGTTGCCTTCGCCGGCGCGCTCGAGTGTGGGTCCTCGTCCTGGAGTGTCCGACGTGGTTTGGCCGCGCTGGGAGCGGTTGCCGTGCGGTCTTCGACCTAGCAGACCAGGCCATGAGGCAGACGGCGGCCAGACCACACATCAGCCCGGCCGCGACCACGACCTCGGCGCCCCGTGAGTCGGAGTTCGGAAGGCGGCCACCGTAGATCTTCGAGTTCACGAACCAGTCGAAGATCATGAACCCGTACACGCCGAGCGCCAGGGTGATCCCGGCCGCAGCCAGGTGGACCCGGGTCAGAGGCGAGCCGATCGGAATCACATCGACGATGGCTATGAGACCGATTGCGAGGCTAGAAGCCAGAAGCGGCATGAGGGGCATCAGATAGCGATCGTTGGCGTTGCCTCCGCTGGATACGAACCCGATCAGGTTCCCCAGCACGACCAACGCGTGTGCCCCGAGCAGCAACCATCCCGAGCTCCGCCAGGCGTCACCTGGCGACCCTGCGGTCCTGCCGCGAAGGAACAGCACGAGAAGCCCTGTGATAGCGACCACGGCGAGCGCGTCGACGACCACGACGAACCCCTCCGCCAGCAACGGCGCCCACAGGCGCTCAAACCAGTCCACCCAGAGTGAGGCGTCCGTTGCGACCTGCCACCAGGTCCCGTTCGGCTGACGCTCGAACTTGCTCAGCAGTGCCTCGGTCGCCGTCGGGTCGCCGTAGAGGATGATGTTGCGGACGTAGAACCATCCGGTGGCCAGCCCGGGCACCCCGGTGGCCACGCCCGAGGCGACCAGCGCGCGGAGTGCCCCGCGCCGGGAGCGGTCCTCCAGGTGAAGAGCCAGCGCGATCGCCGCGCCGCACAGGACGACCGTCAGGACGCCGGGTGCCTTCGCGCTCGCTGCGGCAACCCCCGCGAGCGCCACTAGGGCGAGCCGCTTTCGGGACAGGCCGCGGTCGATGATCTTGATCGTGCCCAGCAACATGAGCGACGAAGCCGCGACCGCGACCCCGTCGTTGGCGATGTGCCCACCGGCGGTGACCAGAACGGTGCAGGAGGCACTGATGCCGGTGGCCAGGAATGCGGTCGCCGGTCGCCGGGTCAGCTCGAAGGCGATCAGGCCCACCAGGAGGACGCACAGCGCGGACCCGACGGCATTGATGAGGCGCATCCCGACGACCATCACCTGAGGTGCCTCAAGCGCCTCGGCCGTGGCCACGAGCGGCAGCGACATCAGGTAGTAGAGCGGAGGGTGGTTGGCGGTCCAGATATGGCGATGCGGCTCGTCCGCCATGGTGCCCAGCCCCTCGACGACCAACGGATATCGGTGTCCGTCAGTCGTCACGGGGGTGTCGATCGTGGGCAGGCGTCCCGCTGCCAGCTCGACGGCATAGCCGGCGTTCGGTCCCTCATCACGGGTCTGGTACTGGAACGAGCGAGTCAGCGCGACGTAGCTGCTCAGGCTCAGCGCGAAGATCGCGATCAGTATCATCGCGGCCAGCAGCCGCTTCGGGAGACGCTCCTCTGCACGATCCGCTTGCGTGTCGGTATGCATCTAACTGCCGCCGTCGACCGAGAACGCAGAGCAGGCCAGCGCCCATACACACACCCCGCCCAAGGTCATCCACCGGAGGACGCCGTTACTTCTTGCTGTGAGTTCCCCCGCATCAGCCACGGAGCGACGATAGAGGAGAAAAGTGCGTTCAGAGGACGCTCCACGCCCGGTGTGCGAAGGCGATGGCACGGCGCCCGGTGAGATTGCGAGCAGCGGAGACACGGAGTGAAGCCAGGGTGAAAAGGTGCAGGTGGCCCTGGGCGTGCACGTGTGCACTTCCAGGGCCACCTGCGTGACGGCGCCGAGCAGTCGGTAGGGGGTGATCACTCGGCGATGGTCGGCTGCCTCAGAAGGTGCCGAACGGACGCAGCGGGCTCGGGACCTGGTCGACCGGGAGGCCGTCGAGAGCCGGGTTCTCCATCGGAATCAGGAACGAGACCTGGTCCATCTCGCGGTCGGACAGCTCGGTCGGCATCGCGCCGCCCATGATCTTGTCGATCACGAGGCCCGGGGCGCCGACGTAGACGCCGGCGACGACCATCGCGGCACCGGTGCCGACCTGGTGAGCGCCACCGTCCCAGTTGACCCAGGCCTTCTTCTGGGCCGGGCTCAGCTCGCCGCCCGTGGCGCCCATCAGGATGAGGCCCGGGGCGCCGACCCAGGCGCCGCTGACCATGCGAGCGGCACCGCCGGTGGCCTGGCCGGCGCCACAGATGAAGTCGGCCCACGCCTTCTGGCTGGAGGGCGACATGTCAGAGGCGCCGCCGGTGTTCTCCTTGACGCACTCGGTGGCGGTGCGGTTGTGGTCGTCGGTGTGGGTGACCGGAGCCGCCGTGGCGGTTCCGGTGGTCAGTGCGACGGCGACACCCGAGAAGGCTGCGACGGCCGCGGCGCGGCGGAGCAGCCCTGTCTTCTTGTTCATTTCGTACCTTTCATCGATCAATTCGAATTGAAACATCACGCACGGACGCGACCCCCGGATCGATAACAGATGCATCGATACGTTCGCATCCAGGAAACGATGCTAGGAGCATCAATGGCGTTGGCAACCGCCGACACGGCTGTTTTCGTGTCAACTAAATGACGAATGAAATGTAATGACGTAATGAGCGTCAACCTGCAACGTTCTTGTCTGTTCGTGCGTAAACGCGCAGATAACCCCGTCGTGCGCAAGTGCACGCACCGGGGCCATCTGTTGACAGCACCGATCACATCGCGCGGCCGGCAGTGTTCGTGCCGTCTCTCAGAAGGAGCCGAGAGGAGACATCGGGTTCGGGATCTGCTCGGTGGGAACGCCGTCGAGCGCGGGGCTGTCCTGCGGGATGAGGAACGTGACCTGCTCGAGCTCGCTCGGGGACAGGTCGCCTGGTGTCGCCCCGCCTGCGATCTGGTCGAGGACGATGCCCGGGGCGCCGACATAGGCGCCGGCGACCATCATGGCGGCGCCCTTGCCGATCTTGTAGCCACCCTCGTCCCAGTTCTCCCAGGCCTCCATCTGCTCCGGGGTCAGCGGGGCGCCGGTGGCACCGGCGAGGAGCAGGCCCGGGGCGCCGACCCAGGCGCCGCTGACCATCTGAGAAGCGCCTTCGGTCACGAAGGAGCCGCCGAGGATGAAGTCCTCCCAGGCCTTCTGCGATGAGGGGGAGAGGTCCGAGGGCGACACGTCGGCGGCGGCCGGCGCATCGATGTCGGCCGGAGCGGCCACGGCCGCTCCGTTGGTCAGCGCGAAGGCGACACCCGAGAAGGCGGCGACGGCCGCGGCGCGGCGGAGCAGCCCTGTCTTCTTGCTCATTTCATACCTTTCGTCGTCAATTCGAATCGAGCGCACACGGCCCCTGTGCCGACCACGCTGGTGCCGACGCGTCCCTGTGCGCCTCACGACGCTAAAGACACTGAATGCCGGGTTGCCCGAGCGACACGGCACCACGGTTACCAAGTCGACGTAAACATTCCGTACTGCCTGGAAATGCTGTGCGGGGCCGAGTCAATCCAGTGGGCACGGGGGTGAAGATGCGGAGATGGATCCCCAGGGTTCATCGGCTGATCGCGTGCCGCTTGTGTGAGCGGCGGGTGGACGTTCCTCTCGAGGTCTAGCGTCGAAACGTGGATCATGCTGCGGCGGTGAGTCTGGCCATCGCTGCATGCGCCCTCTTCTCCCTCTCCGCTGCGGTCCAGCAGCGCGCCAGCGCGCTCGCGCCCGGCCGCAGCGGTGGGATCTCCGGGGTCGAGCAGTTGATGTTGGCGCTGGTGCGCAACCCGCTGTGGGTCGCCGGGGCGATGATCAACGCCGGCGGCTTCGGGATGCAGGCGGTCGCGCTCCACCTGGGATCGGTGTCGGTGGTGCAGTCGGTGATGCCCGCTCAGCTCCTCTTCGTCCTCGTCTTCGCCTCGCTCGCCGCTCGCCTGTGGCCGACACCGGCCGACTGGCTCAGCGGAGCCGCGATCTGCGGTGGCGTGATCCTGCTGGTCACCGACGAACATCGCGGCGGGACGTACGCCGATGTCGGCCGCGTCGCGCTCTTCGCGGGATGCGTGGTGGTCGTGATCTGCGTACTCCTGCTGGCGGCTCATCGGTTCCCGCCGCCGATCGCGGCGGCGACCACGGCGGTCGCGGCCGGATGCTCGTTCGCGACCACCTCGGTGCTGCTGAAGATCACCGCCGACCGGGCCGCCGCGGACGGCCTCTCAGGCATGCTCACCCTGCCGGCGTTCTACGGCCTGTTGTGCACCTGCGGCCTCGGGATCGTGCTCACCCAGGCCGCGCTGGCCGCCGGGCCGCTGCCCTGGGCGATGGCGGCGATGACGATCACCAACCCCACCGTCTCGTACGTCGCGGCCGTGGTCGCCTTCGGCGCCTCCGCCCCGACGCCGTGGATCGCGGTGTGCGCCGGGGCGCTGCTGGTCGCCGGGATCGTCGGGCTCGCCCGGTCGCGGTCGGCGGTCAGGTGGACGCCGGCGCAGCACGATCGAACCGAGATCGGGGTTCCCTAGGCCTAGACCCGGTCCTGCATCGAGCGCGGCCAGGAGCGCCGTCTCGTCGACCGCGGCTTGAGGTGCTCGGGCAGGGCGCTGATGTAGGGCGCGGCATGCCGACACTCGCCGCAGGTGACGTCTCGATAGTCGTAGGAGGTCAGCGGATCTTCTCCGTACGCCCGACACACCGGCCCGAAGGAGTCGGCGAAGTGCGTGCGCTGCTGCGTCTTCAGCTCGCTCATGTGCGCCTCACGTGGTCGTTGACTTGGAAGGGTCACAGCAGGGTAACGACTTCTCAACAGACACTGTGGACCGACACCCTGACGACTTGGGTGAGTTCAGGCGTAGCGTCGGGTCCGTCTGGCGGCCTGCCGCTGGCGCGAGCGCGCGACGAGATAGGTCGGCGTGGTCTCCCGCGCGAGGCTCTCGTGGAGCTCCAGCATCTCCTCGATCGTGCGTGCCCACGGGAACTGCTCGGCCCGCTCACGAGCGGCGCGGCGGGTCGCCACGACCGGCCGCTCGGCGACATCGATGACCGCGTCGGCCAGCGCGGCCGGGTGGGCGGGCGCCCAGGCCCCGCACCTCGGGTCGACGAGCTCACGGGCGCCGCCGCGGTCGGCGGTCACCACCGGCGTACCGCTGGCCAGAGCCTCCAGGACCGCCAGCCCGAAGGTCTCGCGGGGACACACGGAGAGGGCCACGTCGGCCTCGCGGAGCGCTCTGCCGATGCGCTGTCGGTCGGCGACATGTCCGTGGAAGAAGACCGGCGCACCGGCGGCGAGCGCCTCGATCTCGGCACGGTGCGGACCGTCGCCGTAGACGTCCATCCGGACGTCGAAACCACGGCGGTGCAGCTCGACGGCGGTGGCGACGGCGAGATCCGGCGACTTCTCGCGGGAGAGCCGCCCGACGTGAACGAGTCTCAGCGTGTCGTCGCGGTGTCCCAGCGAGGGAGGGAAGAAGTCCAGGTCGACGCCCAGGGGCACCTGCTCGATCGGGCAGTCGACGGCCGCGGCCAGCGGCTCGAACTCGCGCCGGGCGTAGTCGGAGGTCACCAGCACGTGGTCGAAGGAGCGCACCAGCATCCGGTTCAGGAGCGCGGTGGAGACCTTCGAGGTGGTGTCCATGCCGGTGTAGGTGGGCATGTACTCGTCGAGGCGTTCGTGGGAGAAGAGCACCGTCCCGATCCCCTGGCGCCGGGCCCAGCGGGAGACGGGGAGCATCGTGAGCTTGTCGCTGACCTCCAGGCTCGTCGGGCGGTAGCGGGTCAGCACGTCGGTCACCCGCCACGGCTCGAGGATCAGCCGGTAGCCGCCGCCCACGCGCGGCGCTCTGAGCTGCACCACGTCCCCGAGCTCGGTCGAGGTGACCGCGTCGTACGGGCCGGGGGCGACCAGGAGCCGGTCGTGGCCCGCCTCGACATAGCCGCGGGCGAGGGCCTCCAGAGCCGTCTTCATCCCGCCGGAGGTGGGGCCGACGAAGTTGGCGAGCTGAGCGATGAGCACGGCCCCATCGTGTGGCATCGAGGTAGCCCGTCGGCGACCTCGATGTGACGCAGGCATGGCGATGCGACGTATTGGCTCAGGGCGATCTCCTCGGGAGTAGCGTTGAACCATGACGAACCTGGACGCGCACCCCGCCCCCGTCGAGTGTGTCGGCGGGACCGGCGACGAAGGCGTCGAGCTCCAGATCATCACGCCGCGAGACGTGCCCCTGGGCGGTCCGCGCGCGATGAACGTACGCCGTACCCTCCCCGCTCGCGCGCGCTCGCTGATCGGCGCCTGGTGCTTCCTGGACCACTTCGGTCCGGACGATGTCGTCGTCTCCGGGGGAATGGAGGTGCCGCCACACCCGCACACCGGCCTGGCAACGGTCTCCTGGCTGTTCACCGGCGAGATCGAGCATCGCGACTCGGTCGGAACGGTGGGGATGGTGCGCCCGGGCGAGGTCAACCTGATGACCTCCGGACGCGGGATCTCCCACTCGGAGAACTCGACGGTCGAGACCACCGTCCTGCACGGGGCGCAGCTGTGGGTCGCCCTCCCCGACGAGTTCCGCGACGTCGAGCCGGCGTTCGAGAACCACCGCCCGACGCCGGTCGAGCGTGAGGGTGCGACGGTCCGGGTCTTCATGGGGTCCCTGCTGGGCGCGACGTCGCCGGTGCGGACCTACTCCGAGATCCTCGGCGCCGAGATCCTGCTCGAGCCCGGCACCCGGCTCGAGATCCCGGTCGACGACCGGTTCGAGCACGGAGTGCTGGTGGACACCGGCGAGGTCTCGATGACCGGTGTCGGCCCGTCCGGTCCGGCGTCGGCCGAGGTGGAGAAGGACTCGCTCGCCTACGCCCCTCCGGGCGCCACGACGCTGATCCTGCAGGCCGGCGAGGCCTGGACCAGGCTGCTCCTCCTCGGCGGTCCGCCGTTCGGCGAGTCGATCATCATGTGGTGGAACTTCGTCGGCCGCACCCACGACGAGGTCGTCGCCTACCGCCAGGAGTGGCAGGAGCAGGTCACTCGTGG
>NZ_JACIXG010000063.1 GCF_014360585.1 Nocardioides sp. | reverse complement strand
GGCCGCCAGGCTCGCCCCTCGAGTCTCTCTACTGTTCCCCCCGTCGGTAGAGGGACACCGAGGAAACTGAATGTGGCCCGGCCTCACGGCCGGGCCACATCTCATTTGGGCCGCAGGCGCAGAGCGGCGGATCCGGCCTAGTGGCGCATCCCAGAAGGACGCGCCACTAGCGCTCGTTGGCCATCCGCAGGAACGCCTCCACGAGCGGGCCCGACGTGGCCGCGCCGTTCTCGCCCTCGTCGACGTAGACGGCCACCGCCAGGTCACCCTGCGCGGCGATCATCCAGGTGTGGGTCAGACGCTTGCCGTCGCGGTCGAACTCCGCGGTGCCGGTCTTGGCGATCACCGGCTTGCCCGGCACGTCGGCCAAGCCCCTGCCGGTGCCGTCGGTGACCACGCCGCGGAAGATCGTACGCAGCTGGTCGGCCTCCGCCGCGGCGAGCGGCTCCACGCCCGACGGCTTGGCGACCTGACCCTGGACGAGGTTCGGGACCACGGTGTGACCGGCCTGGATGGAGCCGATGACCGAGGCCATCACCAGCGGTGAGGCGAGCACCTTGCCCTGGCCGATCAGGTCGGCGGCGTGCTCGGTCTCGCCCGCAGGCTCGGGGATCTGGCCGAAGTAGGAGGCGAAGCCGGCGTCGCGGTCGATCCCGAAGCCCAGCGAGGCGGCGGCCGAGGCGATCTCGGCGTGACCGATCTCGTCCGCCGCGCCGACCATCGCGGTGTTGCAGGACTCGGCGACGGCGTGGGCGAGCGTGATCTCCCCCAAGCCGGCCTTCGGGTACCACGAGTCGTTCTTGAACGTCTTGCCGTCGACAGTTGCCTTCGCGGGGCAACTGACCCGGCTCTTGGGGTTGAGCCCCTTGCGCAGCATGGCCAGCGTGGTCGCCGCCTTGAAGGTCGATCCCGGAGCGGCCTGACCGAAGGTCGCCAGGTTCATCTTGTTGTCCGCGCCGTTGGCGGCGACCAGCACAGCGCCGTCGCTGGGCCGGATCGCGACCAGCGCGCTCTCGGGCTCGACCCGCTTGAGGACCTTCTCGGCGCTCTTCTGCAGCTGCGCGTCGAGCGTGACGGTCAGCGGCTTCCCGTCGATCGGGTCCGTGCTGTAGAGCTTCTTGAGCACCTCGCCCTCGTCTCCGAGAACCGCGACCTGCAGTCCGGGCTTGCCCCGCAGCTGCTCGTCGTAGCGCGCCTGCAGTCCGGAGAGGCCGGCGAGATCACCCGGAAGGTAGGTCCCGGGCTTCTTCTTCATCATCTCGGCCGTCACCTCACCGACGATGCCGATGACCGGCGAGGCGAACTCCTTGGTCGGTCCGAGCGGGAGGGTCCGATTGAGCATGGCGGCGCCCTTGATCTTGGCGATCTTGGCAGCCTTGGCCTTCGTCATCATCGGCTTCCGGACCGAGAGCGCCTCGACGAACGCCTTGTTCCCGGCCGCCTTGACACGCTTGGCGTAGCGCTTCGGATTGATGCCCATGACCGCGGCGACGTCCCGCGCGGCTGCAGGCGCGGCCACCGGGTCGATCAGGGTCTTGTCGATGCCCACCGTGACGACCGGCCGATCGGCGACCAGGGTCGCTCCCGACGTGCTCCGGATCTCGCCCCGCTGCTGGTGGACGGTCTCGACATGCAGGCTGCGTCCTTCGGCGAGCTCCGGGGCGACAACCGTCGGCTCCCAGACGAACTCCCACTTGTCACCGGTCTTGTGGAGCTCTACCTCCGACTCGTAGGTCCACCGGCCGCCCGGCACCCCCCATGCCCAGGTGAGCATCGACTTCGCGCTGTCGGTGCCGTGGCCGGAGAAGACCGGCTTGGTCGCGGACACGTCGGGCGCTCCGAGCTTCCCCAACAGGTTGCCGGTCAGATCGCTGTACTCGGCGGCGACCTCGGCGGGGTCGGTCTTCGCGACGAAGTCGACCTTCGTGAACGTGCCGCTCTTCAGCGCCGTGGTCAGGGTCGACATGCTCGGACCCGGGTCCTCGGCCTCGCCACAGGCAGCAAGCAGCGGTAAAGCAACAGCAAGGGCCGCTATGCCCCGGGATACTCGCATGGGACGGTTCTATCAGCCTTGCCCCCAAGATTGGGTTACACGCCTCCTACGCGGAGGTTGTGAAGCCGAGAGTGGCCAGTGGGCCACGCTCGGCTTCACAACCGAATTCGCTCAGTGCGTCGCCAGCCAGGCGTCCAGATCCACCCCGCGCCGGTCCGCGATCTTCTGCAGACGTTCACGGGTCGGCGGTTGGAACACCTTCGGCTCGATGTGGCGGTCGAGCGCGGCGTACTTCCGCTGCTTGGCGGCCTGTGCCGAGCCGGTCGCCTCGGCGGCGTCGACCAGTGCCGGGGTCGCGGCGACCGCGGCGCCGGTGAGCGGAGAGCTCACCAGAGGCGTGTAGCCGTCGCGATGGCCGGCTGCGTTGGCGTGATAGGACTCCTCGATCGGGTTGGAGAGCCCGTTGACCCACTCGACGTCGTCACAGACGGCGTGTCCGGTGAATCGGCTGATCGGGTTCACGAAGCCGAACCCGGCGGCGCTCGCGCGCGAGGCCGTGGTGTTGTTGAGGAGCACGGCGGTGTCGTTGAGGATCGCCTCGTCCTGCGGGCTGAACCAGGTGAAGGCGTTGCAGTCCTCGCCCATGAACAGCTTCGGGTAGCCCACGACCACCACCTTCGCGTTGGGCGCGGCCGACCGGATCCGGGAGTAGAGCGTCCCGAGGCTGCTTGGGAGCGTGTTGCGGATGTAGTTCTGCGCGCCCGCGACCGCTCCCGCGCAGTCGCTCGCCCAGGCGGGAAGGGCACACTCGGTGATCACGTCGGCGAAGCCGGCATCGTTGCCGCCGACCGAGATGGTCACATAGCGAGTGGAGCTGGACAGGGCGCTGAGCTGACTGTTGGTGACGTCGGCGACGACCGCGCCCGAGCAGGCGCGGAAGTTGAGGCTGTAGCTCTTCGCCGCGGCGACCAGGCTCGGGTACGCCAGGGTCGACCGTTTACAGGCGGAGCCGTCACTGAGGTAGCTGCGGGTGCCGACTCCTGAGGAGTAGGAGTCACCCAGTGCGACGTAAGGCTCCCCAGCCGCTGAGGCTGGGGAGCCGGGGGCGACGGCCAGGCCGGCGCCGAGGAGGGCGATGGATGTGAGGGAGACCGCGAGGCGGACTTTGGACAGGCGGAAGGTCAAACCGTTCATGGCAACTCCCGAAAGCCAGGGGCCGCCGGTGGCGACCCTTCGCTTCGGTTGTACGCGTCCTTGCTCTCGCCCGCAGGAAAATTAGTTTCACGTCTTAGTAACTGTCCGGAACCCGCGCGGCGAGATCGCGCGGTCACCCGCGCGATCTCTCCGCGTTCATCTCTCAGCGTTCATCAGACGTTCTGCAGCCGCGGGAGGATCCGGTCCAGCCACCGCGGCAGCCACCACGCCCGAGCACCGAGCAGCCGCATCACCGCAGGCACGACGAGGCACCGGATCACGACCGCGTCCAACAGCACCGCCACCGCCATCACGAAACCCATCTCCTGCAGCATCCGATCCGGGCTGAACCAGAAGGCACCGAAGACCACGACCATGATCGCACCGGCCGCGGTGATGACGCCACCGGTGTGCGAAAGCCCCTCGCGGACCGCCTCCTGCGCGTCTCCGCTGCGCAGCCACTCCTCCCGCATCCGCGAGATCAGGAAGACCTCGTAGTCCATCGAGAGACCGAAGACGATCGCGAAGGTCATCACCGGCAGGAACGCCTCGATCGGCCCCGGCTCCACCCCCAGCAGACCCTCCTGGAAGACGTACGTCATCGCGCCCATCGAGGCGCCGATCGAGATGAGGTTGAGGATCGCTGCCTTGATCGCCACCGCGACGGAGCGGAAGACGCACATCAGCAGCAGCGCGGAGAGGCCGACCACCAGCCCGATGAAGAGCGGCAGCTTCTTCGAGACCGCCTCGGAGTAGTCGATCAGCGCCGCGGTCGAGCCCCCGACGAGGACGTCGTCGCCCAGGTCGGCGCGCAGCTCCTTGACCAGCTCGGTGGTCTCGGCGTCCTGCGGGCCGGTCTCCGGGAAGGCGATGGAGGTGTAGACCGCGCCGTCGGCCGAAGGCTGCGGCGGCGTCGCCGCAGCCACGCCTTCGTGCCTCTGGAGCTTCTCGTACGCCGCTTCCGCCTGCCCCTGCGAGCCCTCGGTCATGACGATGAGCGGGCCGTTGGCGCCGGGACCGAACTTGTCGCTCACCAGGTCGTAGGCCTTGCGGGTGGTCGAGGAGCTGTCGTCGTTGCCGGCGTCGGCGAAGCCGAGCTGGAGGCCGAGGACCGGGGTCGCGAGGGCGCCGAGAGCGACCATCGAGACGATCAACGCGGCCCACGGGTGCCGCTGGACTCCACCGGCCCAGGCGCGCCAGCGGCGGCCGGGCTCGCGTCCGGAGCGGGCCGCATGCTTGCGAATCGACTTCTCCAGGCGCTTGCCGAACAGCGTGAGCAGGGATGGGAGCAGGGTGACCGCGGCGATCATCGTCGTCAGGACGGTGAGAGCGACCCCGAGCACGACACCCTGGATCGAGGTCAGCTGCAGCACGTAGAGGCCGCAGAGGGCCAGGATCACGCTGACTCCGGCGAACAGGACCGAGCGGCCGGCGGTGTCGATCGCGGTCGAGGTGGCGTCCTCACGGGTGGCGCCGTGGAGCAGCTCGCTGCGATAGCGCGAGAAGACGAGCAGCGCGTAATCGATGCCGACGCCGAGCCCCACGAGCATCAGCATCGGCGCGGTGTAGTCCGGGATCGTGGTCAGGTGAGACAGCAGCGTGACCACGCCGAAGGTCGTGCCGACCGCGAAGATCGCGGTGATCAGCGGCAGGCTCGCCGCCAGGAACGAGCCGAACATGAAGAACATGATCACCAGAGCGGCGAGCATCCCGAGTCCCTCCGAGCTGCCGCCCTCGCCCCCGCTCACCTCACGCATCGCGTCGCCGGCCATCTCGACCTGGAGATCGTCGGTCGTCGCGTCGTCCGCGACCTCGAGGAACGGCTCGTAGGCGCTGGTCGGGAGCTCTCCGGCCTCGGCGTCCATCACAACGGTGACGAGTGCGGTCGTACCGTCCTCGCTCACCGAGCCGCGCTGCGGATCGGGCGGCTCCACGGTCTCGACGTGAGGAACCTCGGCGAGGTCGGCGATCAGCTCGTCCACCGCCTGCTGGTCGGTGTTCCAGCCGCGCTCGTCATGGATGACCGCGCGCACCGAGTCGCCGGTCGCCCCGCCGTGCTTCGCCTGGAGGTCGGCCATCTCCTGGGACTGGCTGCCCGGGATGTCGAACGAGTTGCGGTAGTCGTCGCCGATGGCCTGGGCCGCCCCCGTGACGCCTACGAGCACGACCACCCACAACAGCAGCGCGGTCCAGTGATGGCGTTGCGAGAAGATCGCCAGCCGCCGCAGCGGACTGGGTCTCGTCGTCGTCTCTGTGGTCATCATGTCTCCTTCTTGATCTCGCCTGGCTACCTGTAGCCAGACAACACGTATGAAGACAATGTAACTCGGGCTGTGTAGGCTGTCTACATGAAAGCCGACGCACTCCGTGGCCACCTCGACTCGCTGATCCTGGCCGTCGTCGAGAAACAGCCCCTCCACGGCTACGCGATCATCGAGGCACTCAGTGTCCGCAGCGGTGGCGAGCTGGATCTCCCCACGGGCACGATCTATCCGGCCCTACGCCGCCTGGAGAAGGCGGGATACCTCGACAGCTCCTGGTCCGAGGTCGGCGGCCGCAAACGCCGCACCTACGAGCTCTCCCCCGCCGGCCGCAGCGCCCTCGCCGCCCACCGCCAGGAGTGGCGTACGTTCTCCCAGGTCGTCTCCGGCGTTCTCGGCGAGGCCTGACTCAGCCGAGAGTGCACTTCTGGGCGACGAGACTGCACTTCTGGGGGACGAGACGGTCGTTGTGGCGAGCCACTCAGGGGGTTCCCTGATGCGGCCGACGTCGTCGGCCGGAGAGGATGGAGCCATGAGCGCTGTCGACGTCTACCTTGCTGACCTGCGCGCCGCCGTCCCCGGCCCGAGCTGGGCCCGCCGCGACCTGCTGCGCGAGGCCGGCGACCACCTCGAGGACGCGACCGACGCTTACACCCGGGCGGGCTACCCGACCGCCGAGGCCGAGGCGCTCGCGCTACGCGACTTCGGCGCCGTCGACGTCATCGCTCCGGGCTTCCGCGACACCGTCGCGATCAGCGGCGCCCGGCGTACGGCCGCTCTGCTCGTCCTCGTGATGATCCCCCAGGCCTTCCTGTGGGACGGCGGGATCAACCTCGGCGGGACCGCCCACTCGACCGCCCCGGACACCGGTCTCTTCCACGCCCTCGACGTCGTCATCGGCTACATCGGCACAGCGGGCGCCCTCGGCGCGATCATCGCCCTGGTGGCGACCGCGATCGGTCAGCGCTGGCTGCGGATAGGGCGCGGCACGGCCCGGATGACCGCAGCCTGGTCTCTGGCCACGGCCACGGTGGTGCCCTTGACCGGCTTCACCATGCTGGCTCTGACAGGCGGTCTCACCGTGACGCTGGCCCTCAGTGCGATCGCCCTGATGGCAGCGCCGTTCGCCTTGGTCGCCTTCTCGGCCCAGCGCACCCTCGCCGCCTGCTAGACGCGCAAGGCGAGACGTCACCCCCGCCGCCCGAGACGTCACTCAGGTCGCCCGAGAGGGCACGACAATGACCGCTCGGCCGACGCGAGTGACGCGTCGGCCGAGTCGGTGACTTATCAGATCAGTCGAACTTGCGCTTCTGGCGCGGCTTACGGGGACGCTCGCCGGAGGCGGAGTCGGGCTTGCCGGAGCGGGGCGCACTCTTCTCGAAGCGGCCGCCCGAACGGCGCACAGGGCCGCCGCCGGAGTCCTCGGTGAGCTCGATGAGCTTGCCGGAGATGCGGGTCGACTCGAGCGCCTTCCAGGTCTCCGGCGCCAGGTCCGCAGGGAGCTCGACGAGCGAGAAGTCGTTGCGGATGGAGATGTTGCCGAAGTCGGCACGGCGCAGGCCGCCCTCGTTGGCGATCGCGCCGACGATCTGGCGCGGCTCGACGCGGTGACGCTTGCCCACCTGGATCTTGTACGTCGCCAGCGGCTGTCCGGTCTGACGCGACGTCCCCGTCTCGCGCCGGGGCCCACGGTCGCCACCGCGGTCACCACGGTCATCGCGGTCGCGACGCCCGCGGCGGTCGTCGTAGGCGGGCTTCGCCGGCTCCGGGTCGAGGAGCAGCGGCTCCTCGCCGTGGAGGACGGCGGCCAGCGCGGCGGCGACGTCGACCTCGGGAACGTCGTGCTCCTCGACGTAGTGGCGCACCACGTCGCGGAAGAACTCGATGCGCTCGGCTTCCTGGAGCGCGGCCGTGATGCCGTCGTCGAAGCGCGAGAGGCGGGTCGCGTTGACCTCGTCGACCGAGGGCAGCTGCATCTGCGTCGGCTGAGCCTTGGTGTGCTTCTCGATCGCACGCAGCAACCACCGCTCACGCGGGGTGACGAACGAGATCGCGTCGCCGGTGCGGCCCGCGCGACCGGTGCGGCCGATGCGGTGGACGTACGCCTCGACATCCGTCGGTAGGTCGTAGTTGACCACGTGCGAGATCCGCTCGACGTCGAGGCCACGGGCCGCGACATCGGTCGCGACCAGGATGTCCAGCGAGCCGTCCTTGAGCTGGTTGACGGTCTTCTCGCGCTGGTTCTGAGCGATGTCACCGTTGATCGCGGTGGCCAGGAACCCTCGCGCGCGGAGCTTCTCGGCCAGCGACTCGGTCTCGGACTTGGTGCGCGTGAAGACGATCATGCCCTCGAAGTTCTCGACCTCGAGGATGCGGGTCAGTGCATCGACCTTCTGGGGGTAGGACACCATCAGGTAGCGCTGGGTGATGTTCGTGGCGGTCTGGGTCTTCGCCTTGACCGAGATCTCCTTCGCGTCGCGAAGGTACTTCTTCGACAGCCGGCGGATCTGCGCGGGCATGGTCGCGGAGAAGAGCGCGACCTGCTTGTCCTCAGGCGTCTCGGCAAGGATCGTCTCGACGTCCTCGGCGAAGCCCATGTTGAGCATCTCGTCGGCCTCGTCGAGCACCAGGAAACGCAGCTGGGAAAGGTCCAGCGTGCCCTTCTCGAGGTGGTCCATGATCCGGCCGGGCGTGCCGACGACGACGTGGACGCCGCGACGGAGCGCGGTCAGCTGCGGGCCGTAGCCCTGGCCGCCGTAGACCGGCAGGATGCGTACGCCGTCGAGGTTGGACGCGTAACGCTCGAACGCCTCGCACACCTGCAGGGCCAGCTCACGCGTCGGCGCGAGCACCAGGGCCTGGGGCGCGTTCTGGTGGATGTCGAGGTTGGAGAGCACCGGCAGCGCGAACGCGGCTGTCTTACCGGTGCCGGTCTGCGCGAGACCGACGACGTCACGCCCCTCGAGCAGCGAGGGGATGGTCGCGGCCTGGATGGCGCTGGGCGTCTCGTAGCCGAGAGCCTTCACCGCGCCGAGAACGCTGGCGGAGAGACCGAGTGAGTCGAACGTCGGTCCCTGGTCGGCCTCCAGGCTCGGCGCGCTCGGCTCTTCGGGCGCGGGAGTGGTGGATACGGCAGATTCAGGGTCGGTGCTCACTCTCCAACGGTAGGCCCATATAGCACGTTATATGCATTTCTCGGCGCGGTGGGCCCCGTCACCTGCCGACCCGGTTCGGTCTCGGTCAGGAGACGATGACCTCGTCACCGACTGCGATCTCACCGGTGTCGACGACGACGAGATGCACCGCCGCCCAGACCTTGCCGTCCCGCTTGCGATGGGCTGCGAGCGTACGCAGCGGGTCCTTTCCCTTCGCCAACGTCTCGGGATCGATCGTGATCATGACGCAGCGAGAGACCGGCGTGACCATCCGGAGGCGGACCGACCCGATGGCGACCTCGCTCCAGCCGTCCTCCGCGAAAGCCTCCTCCGCCCCCTCGACGACGAGGCTCGGCCGGAACCGCTCGACGGTGATGGTCTCCGGGCTCCAGCTGTCGATCGCGGCGACCGAGGCGTCGGTGATCAGCGAGACCGGCGAATCGTCCTGGAAGGTGGCGTGGTCCGAGATGCCGAAGCCGTCCTTGGCGTCGAGCGTCCGCTGCAACGGGTCGTGGCACCACACCAGCGACACGTCGTCGCGGTCGAGCACGCGGCGCAACCACGCGTCGGCCTCCTGGCCGGCCGGGCGGGCGCGCATCTTCACCTTTTTGAACATGACGATGTCGCGCACGCCCTCGGTCGGGCACGCCACCTCGATCGCCGCGTGCCCGGGCGCGCTCAGCCGTAGATCGGCGCTGCCGCCCGTCGCGGGGGTGTCGGCCACGATGCGGAAGAGCTCGCGGATCTCCCGCGCCGAGACGAGCTCCCCGTCACCGTCGACGATCATCCACTCACGGTCGCCGACCAGACCGGCCCTCCCGACGTACGCCTCCCGCACCGGACGGATCGCCGTCGACTTCACCGGATGGATGTTGATGCCACGGAGCCGCATGGCCGAACCCTAGGGACCTAGTCACTCCACCGTGACCGATTTAGCGAGGTTCCGGGGCTTGTCGACGTCGTGGCCGAGGGCCTTCGCGGCATGGAAGGCGATCAGCTGCAGCGGGATGGTCATCAGGATCGGGTCGAGCTCGACCTCGTTCTTCGGTACGTCGACGCGCAGCGCGTCGAGCTCGCCGAGGTCGACGTCGGGGTGGGTGACCACGACCAGCGGCCCGCGCCGTGCGCTGATCTCGTGGAGGGCAGCGACGTTGCGGTCGGTCAGCTCGTCCTGAGGGACGATCGCGACGGTCGGCACGGACTCGGAGATCAGCGCGAGCGGGCCGTGCTTGAGCTCGGAGGTCTGGTAGGCCTCCGCGTGCCGGTAGGAGATCTCCTTCAGCTTCTGGGCGCCCTCGCGAGCGACCGGGTAGCCGCGGACGCGACCGACGAAGAACATCGACTCGGCCTCGGCCAGACGCGCGGCGATCTCCTCGAGGTGCGACTCGCTCTTGAGGATGTCCTCGATCTGGGTCGGCAGCGCCTGCAGGCCGGCGATGAGCCGCTTCCCGTCGGCGATCGAGAGGTCGCGTACGCGGCCCAGCTGGAGCGCCAGCAGCGAGAACGCGACGTACATGTTGGTGAGCGCCTTGGTCGACGCGACCGCGATCTCGGGACCCGCGTGGAGGTAGATGCCGCCGTCGACCGCGCGCGCGATCGCGGATCCGACGACGTTGACTACGCCCAGGACCCGGCCGCCCTTGCGCTTGATCTCCTGGACGGCGAGCAGGGTGTCGATGGTCTCGCCGGACTGCGAGACAGCGACGTAGAGGGTGTCGGGCTCGATGATCGGGTTCCGATAGCGAAACTCCGACGCCGCCTCGGCGTCGGCGGGGACCCGGGCCAGCTCCTCGATCAGGCCGGCGCCCATCTGGCCGACGTAGTAGGCGGACCCGCAGCCGAGGATCTTCACCCGACGGATGGCACGGAGCTCACGCGGGTCGAGGTTGAGGCCACCGAGATGGGCGGTGCCGAACCGCTCGTCGAGGCGGCCGCGCAGCGCCCGCTCGACGCTCGAGGGCTGCTCGTGGATCTCGGTGAACATCCGCGGCTCGTCGGCGAGCTCGCCGTACTCGTAGGCCGACGGGTCCACGTCGACCTCGCGCGCCGTCGTGGTGGTCGTCGTCAGGTCCTGGCGGAAGGTCGTGAACCCGGTCGCGGTGACGGTCGCTAGCTCGCCGTCGTCGAGGTGGGCGACGGTGGTGGTGTGACGTACGACCGCGGCCAGGTCTGAGGCGACGTACATCTCCCCGTCGCCGACGCCGACGATCAGCGGAGAGCCGTTGCGGGCCACCACCATGCGGTCGGGGAAGTCGGCGTGCACGACGGCGAGACCCCAGGTGCCCTCGACCTGGGAGAGTGCGTCGACGACCTTGGCCTCCAGATTGTCCGCGGTCGACGAGGCGATGAGGTGGGCGAAGACCTCGGTGTCGGTGTCGCTGGCCAGCTCGACGCCCGCCTCGGTGAGCCGCTCGCGCAACGAGGCGGCGTTGTCGACGATCCCGTTGTGGACGACGGCCACGCGGCCATCGGCGGAGACGTGCGGGTGGGCGTTGACGTCGTTGGCGGGGCCGTGGGTCGCCCAGCGGGTGTGGCCGATGCCGACCTTGCCGGCGAACCGCTTCGGCAGCGCATCCACCAGATCGCGTACGCGACCGGCCTTCTTCACCACCTGAAGCCTGCTGCCCAGCACGGCGACGCCCGCCGAGTCATAGCCGCGGTGCTCCAACCGGGCGAGCCCCTCGGTGAGCAGGCCGGCGGCCTGCTGAGGCCCGATGTAGCCGACGATTCCGCACATGTGTCCCGTCCAATCTATCCGTCGTTCTATCCGTAGATGAGCCGTCGCAGCTGCCGTTCGGTCAGCTGCGGCGCGGCAACGACCCGCGACCGAAGCTCCTCGGCGAGCAGCGCGAAGATCGCGTCGTTCTTGGCGCCGTAGGTCTTCAGCTGCGCATGCCGACGGCGTACGTAGCCCTCGACCGGTTCGTCGAAGTACGCCACCACGTCCTCGATGACCCGGGCCGCCTCCGTGGGTGGAAGCCCAGTCGTGGCGACCAGGTGGTCGATCAGCGCTTGCTCGGCCTTCACGCCACTCACTGTGGGCCACCTACGGCTCAGCTCCAAATTTCTGCCCGATTTCGGGCAGGAACCACCACTTCCGGCCATTGTGGGGCGCGATACATAGGCATCACTCCTTTCCAAGGGCCCCGGTGGGGCGCGCCACTCCATTTGAGCGACTACTTGGACATACGGGTGGGGGTGCGGTACCTTTGGTGAACACAAGGTGAACAGGAGGTGTCTGATGAAAGGAAATAACGTGACCGGCAAGCTCGAGCTCCGTTGGCTCCCTGTCGTCGACCGCCGCGGCCGGAAGCACATGGAGGCCCGCTGGGTCGAAGCCAGTGCGCCCGTGGCCAATCGTCACGCTGCCTGACAACCGCTCAACGCCTACGAGGCCCGCTCCCGACAGGGGAGCGGGCCTCGCGCGTTTAGGGATAGCGTTGTCACTGCAACCAATTTTCCCGGGTCGTCGAGAAAGCCCACGAGAGCGGGAACATTGGGCGAGATCGTTCAGTTATGATGATTGCAGATTCAACCAATTCTTCCAGGAGCACACCCGCCATGGGCATTTTCAGCAAGAAGGACGCGGCCCCCGCCGAGACCGAGTTCGACACCCCGACCGCCGCCATCGAGGACATCTCGGGTGACTACACCCTCGACGTCGCCCACACCCGCCTGGGCTTCTCGGCGCGCCACGCGATGGTGACCACCGTCCGGGGATCGTTCAAGGACTTCGAGGGCACCGCGACGATCGACACCGCCGAGCCGGCCAAGTCCAAGGTCTCGCTCAAGATCAAGGCTGCCTCCATCGACACCGGCAACGCCGACCGCGACGGTCATCTCCTCTCGGGCGACTTCTTCGAGAACGAGACGCACCCCGACATCACCTTCGACTCGACCGCGGTCGAGTTCGACGGCGAGACCTGGAACGTCACGGGAGACCTGACCATCAAGGGCACCACCAAGTCGGTCACCGTCCCCTTCGAGCAGACCGGCTCCGCCAAGGACCCGTTCGGCAACACCCGCGTCGGTTTCGAGGGTGCCGTCGCGATCAACCGCACCGACTGGGGCCTCTCCTTCAACGCCGCCCTCGAGACCGGCGGCGTGCTCGTCTCCGAGAAGATCAAGCTCGAGTTCGACATCTCCGCGATCAAGAACGAGACCGTCTGAGCCTGAGGTCGATCTGACTGACCTACGTCGGGGCCACCGGGAATCTCCCGGTGGCCCCGACGCATTTCAAGTGCGACCTGCTCAGGGCGCGCCCTGGACGTAGTAGTGCTTCTCCACCCCGATGCGACCGACGCCGACGATGTCCGCCGACGAGGAGTCGCCGGTCACTCCGCCGACGAAGCCGACCGGCTCCGTATCGAAACCGGCGCCCCGACCGCCGCCGAACGGCAAGCCGGTGTCCAGGTCGTGGTCGACCGGAGACTCGACGTGCGCGCGGCCGCTGACCACCACGGTCGTTCCGTCTGTCGCGACCGTCAGGGCCGCGTCGTTCCCGGCTGCTGCCCCCGAGATCGTCAACGGACCCACCGGTCCGCGGTCCGGAGCCTTGATCGGCTCCGCCGCGGCCAGCGATGTGGCCTGGCCGTCAGCTTGTCCGACAGAGTGCGCGTCGGCGCAGGCGATCCCCGCAGCGGCGACGATGAAGCCGCCGGCCAGGAGGGTCACCCCCACCGACCGCCGAAGTCCCTTGAGGATCTTCGAGCTCATTGCGTTCTCCTGAGTTGAGCTACGCGGCTTGGGCCGCAGGGCCCCGAGCCCCTCCGTACGGAGGTCGTCGGACGTCGCAGGAAAGCGGGACCCCGTCAGCGCCCGAGCCCCGGCGCCCGAGCGCACCGGGGATCGCGAGAGACGCGGACGGGGTCCCGCCGAGCGGAGCGAGCGCGTTCCTGGTCACACTCATAGCCCCACCCATCGGACCGGACGGATCGGCGGTCTTTGTCGACTCGCCGGCCTCACGCCCGGTGGTAGATCCATTCGAACGACGCCCCCCGGCGTCCTGCCGCTCGCATGGATCCCATTGCTCGTCGCGCACACGTTCGGCCACCGCCGCGGCCCGGCGTACACCGTGGCCTCGACTGCTCGTCGAGGCCGTCACAGCCTCATTGCCCAACATGGACGCTCCCGAGATCGGTCCGGATCAGACCCTTCCGTACTTGTTACGTGCCTCCACGTACCGATGTTGCAGTTCCTCGAAGAAATCCGAAAAACTCTCCCACCCACGTCCCTCCAGCGGCTTTTGCGGACCTTTACGCCCGGGCCCGCCGGCACGGCCGACCTGGGCGAATCGCCTGCCGACGCACGCGGCCAGGACTAGCCTGCAAGGTGATCCTCACACCCGGCACAGGAGTCCCCCATGAACACAGAAGTTCCCCGGTTCGACCGACGCCGCCTGCTCGGGGCTGCCGCCGTCGGCGCCGCCGCAGCTCCCTTCCTCACCGGCCCGACGGGTGCATCCGCCAACCCCGCCTCACCGGTCGGCCCCGGCCGGGTGGTCACCACGGGCGCCGACCGTGCGGCCGCCGATGGCTGGTCGACGCTGTCGGGCGAACGGGTGGGCATCATCACCAACCCCACCGGCGTGCTCCGCAACCTGCGCAACATCGTCGACGAGATGCACGAGTCCGGCTCGGTGCAGATCGCCGGCGTCTTCGGCCCCGAGCACGGCTTCCGTGGCACGGCGCAGGCCGGGGGATCCGAGGGCACCTTCGTCGACGAGCGCACCGGGCTGACCGTCTATGACTCCTACGGTGCCAACGTCGCGAAGATGACCGAGCTGTTCAGGGCCTCCGACGTCGAGACCGTCGTCTTCGACATCCAGGACGTCGGCTCCCGGTTCTACACCTACATCTGGACGATGTGGACGGCGATGCAGGCCGCCGTGGCGACCGACAAGCGCTTCGTGGTCCTCGACCGGCCCAACCCCGTGGGTGGGACCGCTCGCGGCCCGATGATGACCGCGGCGTACACCTCGGGCGTCGGCGCGCGTGAGATCGTCCAGCAGCACGGGATGTCGGTCGGTGAGCTCGCCCGGTTCTTCGACGGCGAGTTCCTCGAGACGCACGCGGGCGGGCGCCTGAGCCAGCTCGACATCGTGCAGGTCTCCGGCTGGAAGCGGAAGGCGCTGTTCGCCGACACCGGGCTCGACTTCGTCCTACCGAGCCCCAACATGCCCACGGCCGACACCGCTCTGGCCTACCCCGGGACCTGCATGTTCGAGGGCACCAACCTCTCCGAGGGCCGCGGCACCACCAAGCCGTTCGAGCTGATCGGTGCGCCGTTCGTCGACCACCGCTGGGCCGCGGCTCTGGAGGAGGCCGGGCTTCCCGGCGTCACCTTCCGGGAGGCCTACTTCAACCCGTCGATCAGCAAGCACGCCGGCAAGGTCTGCGGTGGCGTGCAGGTCACCATCCAGGATCACGACAGCTTCGACCCGGTCCGCGCCGGCGTCGAGATGCTGGTCACCGCGAAGGCGCTCTATCCCGAGTTCGCCTGGCGCCAGGACTCGTGGGACACCGTCCGCCCGTTCTGGATCGACAAGCTCACCGGATCGCCCAGGCTGCGTACGCAGATCGACGCCGGCGCCACCGGAGCCGAGGTCGAGGCGGCCTGGCGTGAGGAGCTGGCAGCCTTCGACGCGACCCGCCGCCAGTACCTCCTCTACCGCTGATCCGCCACGCCCTCACCGAAAACCCCGCCGAGTCGGCGCGTCAGAACGCGCCGACTCGGCGGATTTCGGGTCAGCGGAGCGCGGCGGTGGCTGCTGCCAGCGCGGTCACGCGGTCCCAGTCGCCGGAGGCGAGCGCCTCGGCGGGGGTGAGCCAGGAGCCACCGACGCAGCCGACGTTGTGGAGGCCGAGGTAGCTGGGGGCGGTGGCGAGCGAGATGCCACCGGTGGGGCAGAAGCGTACGTCGGGCAGCACCGACGCCAGCGACCCCAGGAACTTCACGCCACCAGAGGCCTCGGCCGGGAAGAACTTCATCGCGGTGTGACCGGTCTCGAGCACCGCGAGGGCCTCGGAGACGGTGGCGGTGCCGGGCAGGAACGGCAGGCCGGTGTCGCGCATGGCCCCGAGCAGCGTGGGCGTGGCCCCCGGCGAGACCAGGAACTGGGCGCCGGCCGCGGCGGCCTCCTTCGCGAGCTCGGGAGTGGTCACGGTGCCGGCCCCGATCACGACCTCGGGCACCTCGGCGGCGATGGCCCGGATGGCGTCGAGCGCCACCGGCGTACGCAGCGTCAACTCGACCAGGGGCACACCGCCCTCGGCGAGAGCGCGGGCCACGGGCACCGCCTGGTCGACGGTCTCGACGACGACGACCGGGATCACCGGCGAGAGGGCAAGCAGGTCGGTGGACGCGAGGTCAGACATGGATGGGGCTCTCCTGGACTGGGCTTTCCTGGGCGGGGGCGCTCTGCTCGGTTGGAGCAAAGGAGAAGACGGAGGCGCCGGTGTCGGCCGGGCCGACGGTAGCCCGGAAGGCCGCGAAGAGCTCGCGTCCGGTGCCGCGCCATTGGGCGTCGAGCGGTGCCCGGCCGGTCGTCGGGCGGTGCGCGAACTCGTCGGGGTCGACCGCGATGCTCAGAGAGCCGGCATCGGCGTCCACGGTGACCAGGTCACCGTCCTGCACGCGGGCGAGCGGTCCGCCGAGCGCGGCCTCGGGAGTGAGGTGGATGGCGGCGGGCACCTTCCCTGACGCCCCGGACATCCGGCCGTCGGTGACGATGGCGACCTTCTGGCCGCGGTCCTGCATCACTCCGAGTGCCGGGGTCAGCTTGTGCAGCTCCGGCATCCCGTTGGCCGCGGGACCCTGGTAGCGCAGCACCGCGACGAAGTCGCGACCGTCGAGGCGACCCTCGGAGAAGGCGGTGAGGAAGTCGGCCTGGTCGTCGAAGACCACCGCCGGCGCGGAGACCAGCCGGTGCTCGGGCGCGACCGCCGAGGTCTTGATGACGGCGGTGCCGAGCTCGCCGGTCAGCATCCGCAGGCCGCCGTCGGGCGAGAACGGGTCGTCGGCCGGGCGCAGCACGTCCAGATCGCCGGAGACCGGGGCGCCCTCGACCAGCTCGACCTCGCCGCCGTCGCGAGTGAGTCGCATCTCCTGGGTGTAGGTCGACAGTCCCCGACCGAGGATCGTGGTGACGTCCTCGTGGAGCAGCCCGGCCTCGAGCAGCGTACGGATCAGGAAGCTGACCCCGCCGGCCGCGTGGAAGTGGTTCACATCGGCGGAGCCGTTGGGGTACATCCGGCTGAGCAGCGGCACCACCGGCGACAGGTCGGAGATGTCGGACCAGGTCAGCTGGATCCCCGCGGCGCGGGCGATGGCGACCAGGTGGAGCGTGTGGTTGGTCGAGCCGCCCGAGGCCAGCAGCGCGACGCAGGCGTTGATGATCGACTTCTCGTCGATCATCTCGCCGACGCCCGGCCCACCGGTCAACGCCAGCTCGGTGGCGCGCTCGGCCGCGGCGCGGTTGAGCGCGGCGCGCAGCAGGGTGTCCGGGGAGGCGAACGAGGAGCCCGGCAGGTGCAGGCCGAGCACCTCCATCAGGAGCTGGTTGGAGTTGGCGGTGCCGTAGAAGGTGCAGGTGCCACGGGAGTGGTAGCTGGCGGCCTCGGCCTCGAGCAGCTCCTCGCGGGTCGCCTCGCCGGCTGCGTACCGCTGTCGGACTCGGGCCTTCTCCTTGTTGGGGAGGCCCGAGGACATCGGGCCGGCCGGCACGAAGACGGTCGGCAGGTGACCGAACGAGAGCGCGCCGATCAGCAGGCCCGGCACGATCTTGTCGCACACGCCGAGCATCAGGGCAGCGTCGAACATGTCGTGCGAGAGGGCGATCCCGGCCGACATCGCGATCACGTCGCGGGAGAAGAGGGAGACCTGCATGCCGTCGCGGCCCTGGGTGATCCCGTCGCACATCGCGGGTACGCCGCCGGCGACCTGCGCGAGCCCGCCGGCCCGCATGACCGCGGCCTTGAGAAGCGGCGGGTAGGTCTCGTACGGCGCGTGCGCGGAGAGCATGTCGTTGTAGGACGTCACGATCGCGACGTTGGGCTTCGCCGCGGGGCTGACCATCTTGAGCTCGGCCTTCTCCGGTGCGGTGGAGGCCGCGAAGCCGTGGGCCAGGTTGCTGCACGCGAGCCGGCCGCGGGCCGGTCCGGTCGCCCTGGCGGCTGCGATACGGGCCAGGTAGTCGGCCCGGGTGGCGGCGGAACGCTCGATGAGTCGAGCGGTGACGTCGGCGACGGTAGGGGCTACGGCAGTCACAGGTCCTCCAAAGGCAGTGTGCTTTGGCACACGATGACACGATCTTTGGATCGATACAAGTAAACCTTTGGTACATCGAAGACATAAGTAGCGTACGCTTCACCTCATGCCCGACTCCACCACGACCGCCGACGTACTCGCTCTGGTGCGCTCCGGCCGCGCCCTGACCCGCAGCGACCTGCAGAAGACGACCGGGCTGTCGCGTACCGCTGTGGTCTCTCGGGTCTCGGCCCTCGTCGAGGCCGGGCTGATCCTCACCGGGGAGGAGCTCGCCTCGACCGGCGGCCGGCCGCCGGGCTCGCTGAGCTTCAACGCCGACGCCGGGGGGGTCCTGGCGGTGGCCATCGGGCGCTCCCGGAGTCAGCTCGCCGTCTTCGACCTCGACGGCCGCGAGCTCGCCGGCGACACGCGTGACCACGAGGTGGGCATCGCCGCGGACGATCTCATGCCCGACGTCACTGCCCGGCTCGAGCGGCTCCTGGAGGGCATCGAGCCGCCGGTCCTCGGTGTCGGGATGAGCCTTCCGGGCGTGGTCGACCCCGTTCGCCTGGTCTCGGTCGACTCACCGGTGATGCGGGGCTGGGACGGCGTCCCGCTCGCGCCCTACTTCGACCGGCTCACCGACGGCCCGCTGGTGCTCGTCAACGACACCGACGCGCTGGCCACGGCAGAGCTCTTCGGCAGCGGGTTGCACCCGCGCGACGCGCTCGTCGTGAAGGCGTCGACCGGCCTCGGCCTGGCGGTCATCGCCGACGGCCGGGTCCTGCGCGGTCATGCCGGTGCCGTCGGCGAGATCGGCCACACCCGGGTCGAGTCCGCCGGCGATCGCCCCTGCCGCTGCGGCGCGACCGGCTGTCTGGAGACGGTCGCGGCCGGCTGGGCGCTGACCCAGGGCCTGGTCGACTCCGGCGTCTCCGCCGGCCACATCCGTGACCTCGTCGCCGCGGCGCTCGCCGGCGACGCCATCGCCCGGGGGCTGCTGCGTGAGGCCGGGCGCCAGCTCGGCGAGGTGCTGGCGATCGCGATCAACCTGCTCAACCCCGAGGTCGTCGTCATCGGCGGAGACATGGCCGCCGCGTTCGACCTCTTCACCGCAGGCGTACGGGAGACCGTCTACTCCCGTTCGACCGCCCTGGCCACCCGCGACCTGACCTTCGTCCCCTCCACCCACGCCGACTCCACCGGCATGGTCGGCTGTGCCGCCGTGGTCATCAACCATCTGCTCTCGGCCGAGAGCCTCGACGTCCACCTAGGCGCCACGGCCAAGTGACCCGGCGTCCGGCGGACCACCGATACCAGGTCCTATCCTCACCAGGGTGAACTCAACCAGCCGCCTGCGGCAGATGACCGGACGTGACCCGCGCGAGGTGCATCGGAGCGCGACGCCTCTGGAGCTGCTCTTCGACCTCACCTTCGTCGTGGCCTTCGGAGTGAGCGGCAACGAGCTCGCTCATCAGCTCGCGGAGGGGCACATCGGGGCGGGGATCGCGGCCTTCTGCTTCGCGACGTTCGCGATCTGCTGGGCGTGGATCAACTACTCCTGGATGGCCTCGGCCTACGACACCGACGACTGGGCGTTCCGGCTGCTGACGATGGTGCAGATGGTTGGCGTGATCATCATGGCCCTCGGCCTGCCGACCCTGTTCGAGAGCATCCACGACGGCGACCGTCTCCACAACGAGATCGTGATCGCCGGGTACGTCGTGATGCGGATCGCGCTGTGCGGTCAGTGGCTGCGTGCGTGGCGTCAGGATCCGGCACGGCGGAGCGCGCACCAGGTCTATCTCGCCACCATCCTCGTCGCGCAGGTGCTGTGGTGCGTGATCGCGGTGCTCCCGCTGAGTGTGCCGGTCGCGTTCGCGGGGATGATGGTGCCGCTGGTGATCGAGCTGACCGGCCCCCTCCTGGCCGAGCGCCGCTTCGGCGGAACTCCCTGGCACGCCGACCACATCGCCGAGCGCTACGGCCTGCTGACGATCATCACCCTCGGCGAGGGCGTGATCGGCACCGTCGCGGTGATGTCGGCGATCGTCAACGAGCCGGACCTGGGCTGGAGCCTCGGCGCAGTCCTCCTGCTCGCCGCCGGCATCGGTCTGACCTTCGGCCAGTGGTGGACCTACTTCACGATCCCTTGGGCCGCCATGCTCGAGCGGCGCCGCGATCGCTCGTTCCTGTGGGGCTACATGCACATCCTGGTCTTCGCCTCCATCGCCGCCACCGGCGCGGGCATGCACGTGGCCGCCTACCTGCTCGAGGACCACTCCACGCTCGGCAAGGTCGGCACGGTCCTCGCCGTCGCGCTTCCCGTCGGGTCGTACGCCTTGGTCCTCTATCTCCTCTACAACCTGTTCATGCGCGTGGTCGACCCGTTCCAGCTGCTGCTGGTCGGCCTCACCGCGGCCGTGTTGGTCGCCAGCGTCGTGATGGCGATCGCCGGCGTGCCGGTGGCCTGGTGTCTCGTCGTCGTGGCTCTGGCGCCGGTCGTCACCATCGTGGGGCATGAGACCGTCGGCCACCGCCGCATGGCCAAACACCTCGACGCGCTCTGAGCGGGTCGGCTAGGACCCGACGACGAACGCAGCCTCCACCTCGGCGTAGACCGTGATGTCGTCGGGGTCGAAGGCCAGGTCGGGTGCCAGATCCACCTCCGGGCGACGGCCATCGAGGCGTACGCGACGTCCCGGTGGAAGCCGACATCGTCGATGCTGCGCACGGAGACCGGACCGAGGTCGAGCGCGTCCGCGTAGTCCTGCGCGCGCACCTTGGCCTGACGGACCGCCTCCTGGCGTACGCCACGCTCGGCGTTCAGCTGGCTCTCCTTGGTCAGCCGCCAGGAGACCTCGCGCACCTGGACGCCTTCCTCGGCGCTCCGGCCGACCCACACGCCCAGCTCCTCGAAGTCGACGAACTCTGCCCAGAACCACACCGTGGCGCGATGCACAACCTCGAGCCAATCACGCCCCTTCGGCCCATCCCGGTCCACAGACGTACGCACCTGCTGGATGACGAACCGGCCGACGGCGCCGTCGCTCTCGAGCCGCTCCAGCTTCTCGCGCACCCTCGCCACCTCGTGGCGTAGCCGCTCCAGCACGATCTCCGGCGAGGCCCCGGCGGACCGCACCTCCGCGTGCACCACCCCGACCTCCGGCGGCACTTCGACGCTTTGCGATCCGCGCACCTTGATCAGGATCTCGCTCGCTCACCTCAGGCACAGTACGCTCCGCGCCCGGCCACGGTGGCCGACTTCGAGGCCACCATCACGCCGAGTCGGCGCGAATGTCCCGCGAAATCGCGTCGAGTCGGCGCCTATGTCTCGAGTTGCTGAGACATTTGCGCCGACTCGGCTGGTCAGGGCTTCGGGTCGGGGCCGTGCTCGCCGTCCTCGACCTCGTCGATCTGCTCGGCCGTGACCTTGCCCTCGCCCGGAACGGCCTCGTCGTCACCGGCGGCGAGAAGGCCGTAGAGCTTGCGCCGGGTGTCGGCGAGGATGTCCGCTGCGGCCTGGCGCTGGGGGTCGGTGCCGGAGGTGGCGAGCTGCCACACGGCCGGGAGCACCTGGGCGAGCTCGCCGCCGAGGATCCCGAAGCCGGCGAGGTCGCCCATTCCCTGCCCACCGCGGCCGCTACGGCTCTGCTCGCGAGCGTTGTCGACGGCCTTGTCGAACGGCTTCCACACGGCTGCCAGCTCGTCGCGGTGCTCAGCGGCGTAGGTCTTGCCGGTGGCGGTGAGCCGGATCGCGCGGCGACCGTGCTCGTCGTCGGACTCCACGAGGCCCTCGTCCTCGAGCTGCTGGATGGTCGGGTAGACCGAGCCGGGGCTCGGTCGCCACTCACCCGAGCTGCGCTCGGCGATCTGCTGGATCACCTGGTAGCCGTTGATCACCTGGGCCTGCTCGGCCGCCTCGGCCATCACGTAGATGATCGCGGAGCGTACGTCGCCTCGACGGACGCGGGGGCCGGGCCGCTGCGGGGGCTGGTTGTCGAAGCCGAGCAGCGCCGAGATCCACGGCGGCGGGCCGGCGGGTCCACGACCACGGCCCTGGGGGCCGGGGCCGCCCCAACCGGCTCCGCCCCAACCAGGGCCACCCTGCCAGCCGTGGGAGCGGCGCGGGCCACCCTTGCCGAACTCTCGACCCATCTGGTCGATCCACTCGCCCCAAGGGTTGCTGTTGTTGTAAGTCATTGGGTTCTCTCTCTCGGAAGTCTAGGTCGCGTTCCTTCGCGATATATCGTGATCTTACGCGGCCCTTCGCCCTCGTTCAAGGCAAATGAAAGGGAGCCCCCGAAGATCCGGGGGCTCCCTGAGTCAGACCCTGAGGGTCGTCGCTGCGATCAGACGCCAGGCGTCTGGGGCGGCGGCGGGGTCGTCGGCTGGGTCGGGGGCGTGGTCGAGCTGGACGACGAGCTCGCGCCACCACCGCTGGACTGGAGCCGCTCCAGCTGCTTGGCAGCAGCGTCGCGACCACCCAGGCCGAAGGCGAGCGCCGCGGCAGCGGCACCACCGACGACCACGGCACCGAAGCCGAGGTTGATGATCGAGTCGGCCAGACCCATGAACTTCAGCCCGATCGCGACGAACAGCACGATCGTGGCGTACTTCAGGATCTGCGAGGCCGTCCCGGGCACGAGCTTCGCGATGACACCGGCGATCACGACACCGGCCGCGATGATCGCGCCACCGAAGATGACCTTGCCACCGAGCTCGAGAACCTCGCTGATGAACGCGGTGATCTGCGGGAACTCCAGCATCTGCGCCGCCATCACGGCGAAGAAGAGCACGATGCCGATCTGGATCACCTTGGTGATCGCCGGAGTGGCGCTCTGCCCGGCAGGCAGCACGTCCATCGAGCGGAGCGCGTTGTCGAAGCCGAGGCCGTCGATGATCTGGCCCAGGATGTCAGCGGCGAAGCGGGCGATGAGCACGCCGATGCCGAGCAGGACCGCGGCAGCGATGAGCTTCGGGATCGCGGCGAGGATCATGTTGAGCATGCCCTCAGCAGGCTCCGAGATCGAGCTGATCCCGAGAATCTGCAGAGCAGCGATGGCCACCACGATCATGATCGTCGCGTAGAGAACGAGCCCGATGACGTTGACGATCTTCGCGGCCGTGCCCGACTGCGGAGTCGATGCGGCGTGCGCGTCCGCGGTGGTGTCCACGCCAACCGTCGCGTCAACCCGGTCGGAGAGATTGCTGCCACTGCCGATCCACTTGTCGAACGGCACCGCACCGAGTGCGGTCTCGACGAGCTGGCGGACGATCTTGGCGACAAGCGCTCCGACGATGAACACGAAGACAGCACCGATGAGGTTGGGCAGGAAGCCCAGCACGCCATCGAGCAGGCGCTGGATCGGTGTCAACACAGCGGTGAGTTTGAACAGGTCCAGCAGTGCGATCAGACCGAAGAGCCACACCAGCAGGCCGGCCACGGAACCGAGGCTCTTGCCGATGCTGTCCCCGTCGCTTCCAGCCTTCTGGAGCACCGGGATCTTGGAGGTCAGCTTCGCGAACGTCCAAGAGACGATCTTCGCGATGATCCACGTGACCAGGAGGATGACGATCGCGGCGAGCACCTTGCTCCCGAGATCCACCCAGTCGATATCCTTAAGGGCATCCATTTGTTTCTCCCCTCAATAGGGTTCGTAAAAGGTGCCTGAGATCGACGAGCAGCCCGAGTGATGCACGCAACAGGCACCTCTGCTCCCAGAGACGTTCGTCCAGATGCGGCGCCGACGCAAGTTTGGCGCTCCAGCAGACGCAAATAAGCAAATCATTTACAATCCTGCGGCACCTGCAACGAACGCAATGAAACGTTGCCTAAGAGACCAACCAGGCCGCGTACGCATCGAAGGAGTACGGTCGCCCGAGGAAGTCGGCGACGAGGTCGGCGGCGTCCTTCTCGCCTCCGCGGGCGAGCACCAGGTCGCGGTATCGGCCGGCCACCTCGGGGTCGAACAGGTTGTCCCGGTCGAAGGCGCTGAACAGGTCCTTCGCGATCACCAGCGACCACATGTAGGTGTAGTAGGCCGAGGAGTAGCCGCCCAGGTGTCCGAAGTTGGCGAAGAAATGGGTGCCCTCGATGTAGGGATAGGGCGAGTACGCCGCCTGGAGCTCCTGCAGACGCCTGGTCAGATCATGGGGCTGCTCCTTGTGGAACCAGTAGGAGATCGCGGCGTAGAACATCTGCTGCCGGGCGTGGTAGCCCTTGCCGAAGTCGTCGGCCGCCCGCATCCGCGCGACCAGGTCGGCCGGGATCGGCTCGCCGGCCTCGTCGGTGGCGAAGGTCCGCAGCACGTCGGCGTCCCAGGCCCACTCCTCGAGCATCTGGCTGGGCGCCTCGACGAAGTCCCACTCCGTCGCGACCCCGGAGAACCGCGCCCACTCGCCCTGCCCGCCGAGGACGTGGTGGATCAGATGGCCGAACTCGTGGAAGAGGGTCACGACGTGGTCGTGCTCCATCAGTCCGCGGGAGAAGTTGCAGACCAGCACGCCCTCGGGCAGCTGCCGGCCGTTCACGCCGGGGGCGAGGTCGAACTGCGCCGCGTGCTTGTACTTGCCCTCGCGGGGGTGGAGGTCGAGATAGATCCGGCCGAGGCGCTCGGCCGTCTCGACAGGCTCGACCTCCGAGGCCCGATAGACGTCGAAGACGCTGACGTCCTCGTGCCAGGTGACGGCGTCGGAGACCGGCTCGTAGCGCAGCCCGAAGAGGCGACCGGTGACGTCCAGCAGCCCTTGGTGCACTTTCGCGAAGTCGAAGAACGTACGCACCACCTGGCTGTCGACGTCGTACTTCTCCTGGCGCACCAGCTCCTCGTAGTAGAGGACGTCGGCCGAAGAGACGGCACTGGCTCCGGGGACGTCCCGGTTGTAGCGGTCGAGGAGCACCTCGAGGTCGCGCTTCATCCGCCCCTCGGAGGCGCCCGCGATCTTGTCGATGAACTCCGGGATCGCCGGTCCGTCGCCGATCATCTTCACCGCGGCGTCGAAGGCGGGCCAGTCCTCGTAGCCGACCAGGTTGGCCAGCTCATGGCGAAGGGTGAACATCTCCTTCAGGACCTCGTCGTTGTGCGGCCAGCCGCGCTCGAGGCCGGCCACGGTGACGGCGTGACGGACCGACCGGTCCTTCACGAACATCCGCGCCGGAAGGGCGTCCGGGTAGTCGGTGGTGATCTCGACGAGCCCCTTGTCGTTGACCGGGTGCGCCTCCAGCCAGTCGGCGGGCATCCCGTCCAGCTGTTCGGGCGTGGCCGTGGTGATGCGTACGTCGTCCCTGGTCACGCGGGAGAACTCGAGGTTGAGCTCGGTGAGCCGCTCGTTGATCTCGGTGAGCCGGGCGCGGGTGGCGTCGTCGCGGTCGACGCCCGCGCGGGTGAAGTCCTGCAGGGTCTTCTCCAGGAGCCGCTTGGCCAGCGGGTCGAGAGCGTCCGCCTGCTCCACGGGGAGCTCAGCGAAGACGTTGTAGAGCGCCCGGTCCTGGGTCAGCTCGGTCCGCAGCCGGTCGACCTCGACCTCGGTGTCCTCGCACGCGGTGCGGACCGCCTCGACCGGGTGCACGTTGGCGAGGAGACCGGCCAGCCCACCGAGCGAGCCGAGCTCGAGGGAGAGCTCGTCCCACGCCTCCAGCACCTCGCGTGCTGTCGCCGGCGGCGCCGTCCGCAGCCGCTCCGCCAGCTCGCGCACGTGGGTCAGTGTCTGCGACGTCCGGTCCTTGATCCAGGCCTCCGCGGCCTCGGTCTCGGGCAGGGCAAGCGGTGGCGGCGTGGTCATGCGGGCAAGCCTGCCACGACCTGAAACGCTTCGCCGCCGAGATTCAGCGAAGCGTCGGGCCAGGTCTGCGACTCACGCCTCGAGGCGCGGCGGTCCGGGGAACCGGTGGATCTCCTGCGGCCAGTCGAGCGCGACCGCCATCCGGCCCGCCCAGTAGCGCGCGGTCTCGTCGTCGGGAACGTCGACGACGAAGAATCCCCCGAGGTGCTCCTTGGTCTCGACGTACGGACCGTCGGTGAACACGGGCTCCCCGTCGTCGCCGAGCTCGACGCTGCACAGAGCAGTCGAGGCGTCGATCCCGCCGTTGCCGTAGACGAAGACCCCTGCGTCCTGCATCTCCTTCGTCACAGCCATCGAGGTGTCTCGCTTGTGGATCAGCTGCTCCATGGTGTGCTCGGCCACCCACTCGTCGTTGAACGCGATGATGTATTCCGGCATTTCGCTCTTCTCTCCTGTGTCGTCGTCTGCGGCCCGGCGGCCGCCGTTCACCTCTTCTACGAACGCCTCCGGCCCGATCCGACAGCCCGGGCAAATTCCGTCAAGCACGTCCGAGCTGGTCCCGGCGCCTGGTCAGCAGCGCCACCTCGGCGGAGTTCTCGGCGAGCTCGAGGGCCCGGTCGTACGCCGCGCGGGACTCTGCGCTGCGGCCCAGCCGGCGCAGCAGGTCGGCCCTGGTGGCGTGCAGGGCGTGGTATTCGTCCAGGCTGGACCCCAGGTGCCGGTCGATCTCGGCGAGGGCGACCTCGGGGCCGTCCAGCTCCGCGACGGCGATCGCGCGGTTGAGGCGGACGATGGGTGAGCTGTCGACGCGAATCAGCTGGTCGTAGAGCGCGACGATCTGGGACCAGTCGGTGTCGCGGGCGTCGCGCACCGAGGTGTGGACGGCGTTGATGGCGGCCAGGATCTGGTAGCGCCCGGGCCGCGGGCCACCGTTCGCGACGACGGCGAGCCGCTCGCGCACCAGCGCGTGACCCTCGCCGATCAGCGCGAGATCCCAGGCGCCGCGGTCCTGCTCGTCGAGCCGGACCAGCTCACCGTTCGCCGAGACCCGAGCCGTACGCCGCGCCTCGATCAGCAGCATCAGGGCCAGCAGCCCGGCGACCTCACCGTCCTCGGGGAGCAGCACACGGACCAGCCGGGTCAGCCGGATGGCCTCGAGAGTCAGGTCGCCGCGTACGGGGTTCTCGTGGTCGCCGGAGGAGAGATAGCCCTCGTTGAAGACCAGGAAGAGAACGGCCAGGACGCCCGAGACCCGCTCGGGGAGGTCGGCCGCTTCCGGGACCCGGTAGGGGATGTGGGCGGCCTTGATCTTGTTCTTCGCTCGGGTGATCCGCTGACCCATCGTGGTCTCCTGGACCAAGAAGGCGTTCGCGATCTCGGGCACGGTCAGGCCGCCGACCATACGCAGCGTCAGCGCGATCCGCGCCTCGGGCGCGAGCGCGGGATGGCAGCAGGTGAACAGCAGTCGGAGCCGATCGTCCTCGATGGCGCCGAGAGGCTCGTGCGGGGTGTCATCGTGCATCGCGACGGCCTCCTTCTGCTTGTCGTCACGTTTGGACTCGCGGCGGATCCGGTCGATCGCGCGGCGGTTGGCGGTGGTGGTGAGCCAGGCGCCGGGGTTGGGTGGGACGCCATCGAGCGGCCAGCGCTCGACAGCGACCGTGAACGCCTCGGCCGCGGCCTCCTCGGCGATGTCGAGGTCGCCGAAGCGTCTGGCGAGGCTGGCGACCACCCGTGCCCACTCCTCTTGGTGGGCCCGGGTGATCGCCTCGGCAATGCTGGTCATCGGTTGGTCAACCGCGACTCACGCCTCGGGGCCGGTCTGCATCGGCCGCACCTCGACCTTGCCGAGGCAGGCGGCAGAGGCCTCGGCGGCAAGCTTGAGCGCGACGTCGAGATCGGGGACGTCGATGATCCAGAAGCCAGCCATGTACTCCTTGGCCTCTGCGTAGGGGCCGTCGGTGATGACCGGCTTCTCGCCCTGACCGTCGACGACGGTCGCGGTCTTCGCGGCGTCGAGGCCGTCGGCGAAGACGAAGTAGCCCTCCTGCTGGAGCTTGTCGTTGAACTTCCCGGTCGCCTCGAACGAGCGCATCATCTCTTCCTCCGAGGCGTAGCCGTAGTTCTCCTCCTCGTAGATCGAATCGGCGCCCCAGACGGACATCAGGTACTTGGCCATGGTGCTCACTCCTCTGTGTGTGGGCGGCCTCGGTGACCGCTTCTCACCCTTGCTACGAACGTCTACACCCCGATCCGACACCTCCCGCCAGAATTTCTCCAGGGAAATTCAGTTCTTTACTATTTGGCGGTCTCGACAGGCACGACCACCGGAGCAGAATGACCATCGCCGCACGGCTCAAGGGTGTCTTCGCCGATACCCGTCCGTTGCAGGATCCGAACTTCCGGCGCCTGTGGTTCGCCGGGATCGTCACCATGATCGGCGCACAGCTGACGGTCGTGGCGGTGCCGGCCCAGATCTACGCCGACACGGGCTCCTCGGCGTACGTCGGCCTCACCGGTGTCTTCGGGCTGGTCCCGCTGATCGTCTTCGGCCTCTACGGCGGCGCGCTCGCGGACCACTTCGACCGCCGTACGATCCTGATGATCTCGACCGTCGGGCTGATCGTCACCAGCGGGCTCTTCTGGCTCCAGTCCGCGCTCGGCAACACCAACGTGTGGCTGCTGCTGTGCCTGTTCTCCGTGCAGCAGGCGTTCTTCGCGGTCAACCAGCCGACCCGGTCGGCGCTGCTGCCCAAGATCCTGCCGCTCCACCTGCTCCCGGCGGCCAACTCGCTGCAGATGACCGTCTTCCAGGCGGGCGCCATCGCTGGACCGCTGGTCGCCGGCGTGATGCTGCCGTTCACCGGGTTCACCTGGTTGTACGCCATCGACACCGTCACCCTCTTCGCGACCCTCTACGCGGTCGTCCTGCTGCCGAGGCTGCCGGTGGAGGGCGCCGGCGCCAAGGTCCCCGGGCTGCGTTCGGTGTGGGACGGGTTCGCCTACCTACGTCACCAGCCCGTCCTGCTGATGAGCTTCGTGGTCGACCTGATCGCGATGGTCTTCGCGATGCCGCGCGCGCTGTTCCCGCAGATCGCACACGAGTCCTTCGGCGGCCCGTCGGAGGGCGGGATCGCCTTCGCCCTGCTCTTCGCCGCCATTCCGGCCGGCGCGGTGATCGGCGGGATCTTCTCCGGCTGGGTCTCCCGGATCGAGGCCCAGGGGCGCGTGGTCATGTGGTGCATCGCTGTCTGGGCGCTGGGGATCACCCTGTTCGGGCTCACCGTCGCGTTCGCCGACCACCTCCCGGCCCTGATGCTGGGGCTCGGCGTGCTCTTCATGATGGTCGCCGGCGCCGCCGACGTGGCCTCTGCGGCCATCCGGATGTCGATGCTCCAAGCAGCAGCGGACGACAACGTACGCGGCCGGCTCCAGGGCGTCTTCACGGTCGTCGTCGCAGGCGGCCCTCGGGTCGCCGACGTCCTGCACGGCGGTGCCGCAGCCGTGGTCGGAACCGCGATCGCGACCACCGGAGGTGGCCTGTTGAACCTGCTCGGGATCGCGCTGTGCGCGCTACTGGCCCCGAGCTTCCTCGCCTACCGGATCAATCGGGCCGCTCCCGCCGACGCTGCGTCAGACCACGAAGGCGCGAAGTAGCCCCGCGAGGACCTCCGGCTGGTCGATCGGCACCAGCGTCGAGGAGTCCTCGACGACCACCAGCCGGGCGTCGGGGTAGTGACCGGCGAGCCGGGGACCGTGCTCGGCGGGCATCATCGTGTCCTGGTCGGCCCAGACCACGAGCACGGGCTTGGTGAACTTCTGCTGACCCTCGGCCAGCTCGAGCAGCTTGTCACGCGAGGGCGCGCCGCCGGCGAACTTCATGAAGTCGCGGCGGATCGCCTTGTCGGTCAGCGCCGGCGCGAACCAGCCGTGAACGAGGTCGTCGTAGAGGTGGTATTCCTTGTCGACCGACATCCCGCCATAGCCCGAGCTCGCCTGCCGGAAGCCTCGCATGCGGAACAGCTGCAGAGCGGCGGTGAACAGCGGCGGCATCTTCGACAGCACAGCCAGCGGCCTGGCCGCCTTCGGCGGGTAGTTGTCGAAGGCCTCGCACGCCACCAGCGCCAGCCGCGCGATGCGGTCGGTGCGGTCGGCGTTGATGAGGAACTGCCCACCGCCCCAGTCGTTGAGGACCAGGGTGACGTCGTGGAGGTCGAGCTCGTCGAGGAAGTCGCCGAGGATGCTCGCCACACCCTGCTGGCTGAGGTCCGCGTCGGGGTTCATCGGCTTGCGATGGCCTCCGAGCGGCAGCGTCGGTCTTAGCATTGGTTATGCTACTGGGTTCAACACTAGCACAAACTATGGTAATTTTAAGCAGATAACCAAAAGTAAAACCGATTGGCTGGGCTTTGATGACGGTACAAGGAATTTACCCGCCGACTTTCCATCAACACTTAAAGGCTTAACAAACTCACAACTAGCAGGATTAGGGCAGAAATTAAACACCAGTTGGGCGCCCCAAAGTGTACAAGCAGTACCTGACCAAAAGTTCAACCTTTCCTTTGGAAGAAAATGGCAGAAAGGGAATAAGCGCTTGGGTAACATTACATCACTTTCCTATAGCAACACCTTTGAGACTGAAGAAGTCAATCATAGTGAATACCAGGTGCAATTAGTGCCTGGCCAGGAACCTCCCTTTAACCATAACTACACCGATAGCATATTTACCCGAAAAGTAAAAATTGGCTTGCTTCACAACTGGTCGTTTTTCACTGGTAAAGGGAGTAAAATTGAATTTCGTAACCTTTTTAATCTAATTGGTAAAAGCAATGCAATAATCCGGAATGGGCTAAATGGGCATGAAGGTTTTACCATTCGTTCCTACCAGGATAACTTTCAAAACCGAACAACCTACTCATCACAGCTTGGTGGAGAACACCGCTGGGGCGACAATCAAAAGAATAAATTAGATTGGGTTACAGGCTATGCTCTTTCATACAGGAACGAGCCAGACCTGAAGCAGCTACGCACTACCCTCCAGGATGAACCCCTTATTCCCCACTACAATGAGTATTACGCAGCAGTTGGAATTACCCCCTCAGTAAGCGATGCGGGTAGGGTTTACATGAAACTTGTTGAGCATATTGCCAGTTTAGGAGTCAACTACGAAAGAAAATTAAAAATAGGGAATTGGGAACCTACCCTAAAAAGCGGTACTTACGGGGAATTTAAGGCACGCAATTTTGACGCACGCATTCTGGGATTTGCCAAAAATTCATCGTACACCGAATCGGTTTGGTTACCAATCGATCAGATTTTTAGTGTGGAAAACATCAATACAAGCCCCGATGGGTTTTTGCTCAGAGAGTCAACCTCAAAATCAGA